>JAFTWA010000010.1 GCA_017465565.1 Tyzzerella sp. | reverse complement strand
GATCATCACCTTTTTTGATGAAGTCTGTTAATTTTCCAAGGCTTACGAATTGGTAACCGATGATTTCGTTGTTTTCATCTAATGCGATACCTGTTACATAACCTTCAGCCATTTCAAGGTAACGTGGACCTTTCGCTAATGTTCCGTACATTGTACCAACTTGAGAACGAAGGCCTTTACCTAAGTCTTCAAGACCTGCACCGATTGGAAGACCATCTTCTGAGAAAGCACTTTGTGTTCTACCATAAACGATTTGTAAAAATAATTCTCTCATCGCTGTGTTGATAGCGTCACAAACTAAGTCTGTATTTAAAGCTTCTAAGATAGTTTTACCTGGAAGAATTTCTGAAGCCATAGCTGCAGAGTGAGTCATACCAGAACATCCAATTGTTTCTACTAATGCTTCTTGGATGATACCTTCTTTTACGTTTAATGTTAATTTACAAGCTCCTTGTTGAGGTGCACACCAACCAATACCGTGTGTTAAACCTGAAATATCTGTTACTTCTTTTGCTTTTACCCATTTTGCTTCTTCTGGGATTGGAGCTGGTCCGTGATTAGCACCAATGGCTACTGGACACATTGTTTTTACTTCATGTGAATAAATCATGATAAAAACTCCTTTCAAGTATGTATAATTTGTTCTCATGGTGTTCGTCATAAGTTTAACATCCATATAGGCTTATTTTCTCATAAAGTTTGTATTTCGTCTAGTTATTTTTGAATTTTTTTAAGATTCCGACAAAATTTTCCAAAGTAACTCCAGCGCAGCCTCCACTGCCCCATTGCGGTTTTCTTCCCGATTCCCCTGAAAACGGCATTCTTGTACCGTAACAGCACCATTTATAGAGCATCCCACATAAATAAGTCCTACAGGCTTTTCCGGTGTACCTCCGCCAGGTCCTGCAATTCCAGTTGTGCTAAGTCCAATATCTGCCTTTGCAGCATGTGCTGCCCCTCTAGACATCTCTTCTGCTGTCTGCCTGCTTACTGCACCATATCTTTCCAACGTATCGTGTAAAACATTTAACAATCTCTCCTTCGATTCATTGGAATAAGTAATATATCCTTCATTATAAACTTCAGATGCTCCCGATACATTCAGAATTCTTCCGGCCAAAAGTCCTCCTGTGCAGGATTCTGCGGTTGTAATGGTAAATGCACGTTTCTGCAATTCTTTAACGATTTTTTCTTCTAAGCTCATAAAACTTCCTCTTTCATAAAAACCTGACAAGAATCTCTTCCTGCCAGGTTTATAAACTCTTATATTACATCCCGCCTTGTGTTAAAACTTGTTTGTTTTTCCAAACATAATCTACAAGCGAAATTACGGTAAGTGCAAGTCCTACCCATACAACAATATTTGTAATGATTGCCATGATTGGATTCTGGAAATCAAGAATCAATAAAATAATCATAGCCATATGTGATACTGTTTTGAATTTTCCCCAGTAGCTTGCTGCGATAACAATTCCATTATCAGATGCAACTAAACGGAAACCGCTAATGATAAATTCACGAGCGATGATAATAAGTACAATCCATGTTGCAAGTTTGCCTGATGGAATTAAGCAAATCATTGCGGAACATACTAATAATTTGTCTGCTAATGGGTCCATAAATTTCCCGAAATTTGTTACAAGATTATTTTTTCTTGCAAGATATCCGTCAAGAAAATCAGTAAAGCTTGCAATACAAAAAAGCGCTAATGCAACATATTTACTTACATCACCTGCCAAAGGATAAAGCATAAATGCTACAAAAAATGGAACCATAATTACTCTTAATACTGTTAATTTGTTTGGTAAATTCATGATACTATCTCTCCTATCAAATCGTATTCTAAAGCGCCCGTGACTCTTACCTTCGCAAAGTCACCCGACATTAATTCTTCATCAGATTCTACAAAGATAAGTCCATCTACATTTGGTGCATCTTTGTAGGTTCGTCCGACGTAAGCATTTTCGTCTGCCACCTTACCTTCAATCATGACCATCACTTCTCTGCCAATCATATCCTCGGCTAACTCAAAAGCGATTTCCTGCTGAAGCTCCATGAGGTCTGCCTGACGGTCTTCCTTCACACTTTCTTCTATCTGGTCTGCCATGATTGCTGCTGGTGTATCTTCTTCCGGTGAGTAGGTAAATACCCCTAACCGGTCAAATTCCATTTCATCTACAAACGCCATCAGTTCTTCATGCTGCTCCTCAGTTTCTCCTGGGAATCCAGTGATGAGCGTTGTTCGGATTGCAATATCCGGAATTTCTTTTCGAAGTTTCCCTATTATCTCAATTAATTGCCCTTTTGAAGTTCTTCTTCCCATTCTCTTTAGCACATCATCACATGCATGCTGAATAGGAAGGTCCAGATATTTACAAATCTTATCTTCTTCTTTAATGACCTGAATCAGTTCATCATAAATTTCTTCTGGATAACAATACAAAATACGAATCCAGCGAAGCCCGCTGATTTTGCAAAGTTCTTTTAATAAAACGTGTAGTGATTTCTTTCCGTAAATATCTTTACCGTATAAAGTAGTCTCTTGAGCTACAAGGATTAATTCTTTAACACCCTGCTCCACTAATTCCTCTGCTTCTTTCAGCAAACGTTCCATTGGCACACTTCGGAAATTGCCTCTTATCTTTGGAATTATACAATAAGTACAGTGCTTATCGCACCCCTCAGCAATCTTTAAGTATGCGAAATGACCTCCTGTTGTTACCAGTCGTTTGCTTTCTACGACTGGAAGCGCATCCAAATCTTCCATTTCTAAAGATTTCTGCCCTTTTACTGCTTCTTCAATGGCATCCACAATTTTATCATAAGATGTTGTACCAAGTACCGCATCTACTTCTCCGATTTCATCCAAAATCTCCTGCTTATATCTCTGTGCAAGACATCCTGTTACAATCAAAGCTTTACATGAGCCTTCTTTCTTATATTCTGCCATTTCAAGAATTGTCTGGATGCTTTCTTCCTTTGCATCATGGATAAAGCAACAGGTGTTGACAACGATAACGTCTGCCATATCCTCACTATCTACCATCTGGTGTCCATTCTTTGCAAGAAGCCCGAGCATCACTTCTGTATCGACAAGGTTCTTATCACAACCTAATGACACGAATAAAATGTTCATTCATTCACTCTCCTAAATATTTATCAAGGCAGATACCTTTCGCATCTGCCCTGCTTTTTTCTTATTCTGCATCGTCTGAAATAACTTTAATTTTTGCATTATTTAATTCATCAATTGCAACTGAAAGTGGTTTTTGGCCTGATTTTGTTTCCACTAATGCCTTATTTCCACCAATAAGCTGTCTAGCTCTTTTTGATGTTGCAAGTACAATTGAATATCGGCTGTTAACAATCTTTGTTGCGCCTTCTTCAACGTCCTGGTTTACTACTTTCATTAAATCTGTATAAGATGGATGTAACATGTATTATTCTCCTTTCACATTTCCATTTAATTCATCTTTAATCTGACACATAAATTCCCTATTGCGAGATGTTCTGTAATGCTCACTCTGGATAATATTATGCATCTGCAATACACATGTCTGTAAATCATCATTGATTAAAATATAATCATAAGATGCAAGACCCTCTGCTTCCTCTGCAGCACGACGCATACGCTGTTCTACCACGTCCATCGTCTCTGTACCACGCCCTACCAAACGTTCTTTTAAAATTGCTGCGCTCGGTGGTGTCACAAATAACAGAAGTGTGTCTGGGAACTTTTCTTTCACCTTGAGGGCCCCCTGAATCTCGATTTCAAGAATCACATCTTTTCCAGAATTCAGTTGCTCTTCTACATACGCCTTTGGGGTTCCATAATAATTTCCCACGTAGTTAGCATACTCTATTAATTCGCCTTGTGCAATCATTTTTTCAAATTCTTCTGTTGTTTTAAAGAAATATTCTTTCCCATTTACCTCTTGACCACGTGGTTTTCTTGTGGTTGCGGAAATAGAAAGCGCATAGTTATCATACTGTTTCAAAAGCTCGTTCATAATTGTTCCTTTGCCAGAACCAGCAAAGCCCGATACTACAATAAGGATACCTCTTCTATTCATTCTGCTTCTCCCTTACTCAATGTTCTGAATCTGTTCACGAACCTTTTCAATTCCTGTCTTCAAATCGATGGCGTGATTTGATGTTTCCAAATCATTTGCTTTGGAAAGGATGGTATTTGCCTCACGGTTCATTTCTTGAGCGATGAAATCCAGCTTACGACCGATGCCTTCCGAAGCTTCTAACGTCTTCTTCATATGCTCGATGTGGCTGCGGAGACGTACTGTTTCTTCATCTGTGCAAATCTTATCAGCAAAAATAACCACTTCTGCTGCAAGTCTTCCTTCATCAATCTGAGCATCTTCTAACAATTCTTTTACTTTTGTTTCTAATTTTGCACGGTATTCTGTAACGATTTCTGGGGAACGTGTTTCAATATACCCAACAAGTATAAGCATCTCGTCCAGTTTTTCTACGATGTCTTTCTTGAGGTTTTCCCCTTCTACAATTCTTGTGTCACGGAACTGCTCAAATGCACCTTTCAGTGCCTTTTCCAATCCATTCCACAATTCTTCTTCATCCAGCACCTGCTCTTCCATAGTCAATACTTCTGGGCAGCGTGACAATGTAGATACGCGGATATCATAATCCAAATTAAAGGATTCCTGCATCTGTTTGAAATATGATAAATATTCCTGTGCAAGTGTTGGATTATACTTCAGAGAAACCTGTGTCTCCGACATATCCTCGTATGTAATGAAAATATCTACTTTTCCTCTCTGCGCATATTGTTTTAATAAGTTACGAATAGAACTTTCAAAAAAGTTCAATTTCTTTGGCATACGGATATTTACATCTAAATATCTGTGGTTTACGCCTTTTAATTCTACGGTAAACTTGCGTTCCCCTTCTGTGATTTCGCATCTGCCGAAACCTGTCATACTTTTAATCATGTCATTTAACCTCTTCATTTTATCTTCATGTCTTTGTTAAAGCTAAACTTTATTATAATTCATTTCTAAATTATCGTCAACCAAAGACTTTTTTGTGGTATACTGTGAATATTGAAAACAGAAAGGATGTTTAACAAGATGGCATTTGATGGAATTACCATTGCAAATATTGTACATGAATTAAGAGAAACACTGTTAGATGGACGTATTAACAAAATTGCCCAGCCAGAGGCAGACGAGTTGCTTTTGACTATAAAAACAAAATCTGGGCAGAAACGTCTCTATATATCAGCCAGCGCTTCTCTCCCATTAATATATTTAACAGAACAAAATAAACCGAGCCCTATGAATGCACCGAATTTTTGCATGCTCCTTCGTAAGCATATCAATAATGGTCGTATTACAGATATTTCTCAGCCGAAACTAGAGAGAATCATCCGCTTTGAAGTTGAACACTTGGACGAACTGGGTGATTTATGTAAGAAGTATCTGGTTGTGGAAATCATGGGAAAACACAGTAATATTATTTTCTGCAATGAAAATGATAGAATCATTGATAGTATTAAGCATGTTTCTGCACAGATGAGTTCCGTGCGTGAAGTGTTACCTGGAAGAGATTATTTTATCCCTGAAACCGTTGAAAAGCTGAATCCTTTGGACGTGAGCTTTTCTGATTTTTCAACTGCATTGACTGGAAAGCCGACTGGACTTGCAAAAGCAGTCTACACAAGTTTTACAGGTGTGAGTCCTGTAGTTGCAGAGGAAATCTGCTATGTAGCAAGTGTAGACTCTTCGATTACTCCAAAAGAATTGTCTGAAGATGTACTAGTACATTTATATAAACAGTTTGCGTTATTCTTTGACAGTGTGTCAACAAAAGAATTTAAACCTCGTATCTACTACAAAGGTGCTGAACCAAAAGAATTTGCTGCTCTTCCACTTTCACACTTTGGACAGTATGAAACTAAAAATTATGATTCTATATCAACTTTATTAGAATCATACTATGCCACAAAAAACACAGTAACCCGTATTCGTCAGAAGTCAGTTGATTTGCGAAAAATTGTCCAAACTGCTCTAGAGCGTAATCGCAAGAAATATGATTTACAATCCAAACAGCTCCGTGATACCGAAGACCGCGATAAATACCGTGTATATGGTGAACTTATCAATGTATATGGATATGGTCTGGAACCGAATGCAAAATATTTGGAATGTTTGAATTACTATACCAATGAAAATATTAAAATTCCTTTGGATACCACGAAGACACCACAAGAAAATTCGCAAAAGTATTTTGATAAATATAATAAGCAAAAACGTACTTACGAGGCGCTTGTATCTTTAATCGAGGAAACCCATAGCGAAATTGAATATCTGGAATCGGTCTCAAATTCATTAGATATCGCTCTCAGTGAAGATGATTTGACACAGATTAAGGAAGAATTGATTCATTCAGGATATGTAAAACGCAAGTTCACAAAACAGAAAGTAAAAATCACAAGTAAACCATTTCACTACATTTCCAGTGATGGTTACCATATGTATGTCGGCAAGAACAATATTCAGAACGAAGAACTTACCTTTCACTTTGCAAATGGAAACGACTGGTGGTTCCATGCAAAAGGCTGTCCTGGTTCTCATGTTATTGTCAAAACCAATGGCGATGAATTACCAGACAGAACTTTTGAAGAAGCTGGAAAACTGGCGGCTTATTATTCTAAGAATCGCGGTGCTGAAAAAGTTGAAATTGACTATATTGAGAAAAAACATGTCAAAAAACCAAGCGGTGGGAAGCCTGGATTTGTGGTCTATTATACCAACTACTCTCTCATGATAGATTCAGATATTTCTAGTATTCAACTTATTGAATAAACATCTTTTATAGTTTTTGTTGTTTTTTCTCCGTTTTCTGATATACTACCAGTAGAAGAACTCATATCCAAGTTCGTTTCGGACGTTCTGTCATGAGCATTTGCATATGACGCTTGGTGAGAGTTTTTTTCTTTTTCATTCTCCCATCCATACATGGTCTGCAAATCAATAGTCTTTCTTCCTTTAGATACGTATTCAATTGCAATTTTTCTTCCATTAATATTTTTTTCAAATTTTAATACCTTTTGCTGTTGCTTATTATAGCCTTTATTACTTACGTTATCATATTCCGATATCAGTTCAGGAAGTTTTGCAACAATTTCAGGTGTAATAGGTACTTGTCCTCTGTTTCTTTCCTTTTGTTCATTAGCATGGGAGTTTTCAAACTCGCTTGTAATTGCTACATTATAATTTGTTAAATCTACTTCCGTATCTGCATAAATTCTATTGGCAAGGTCTTTTCCTATTTTCCCAATTAAAATTCTAGAATACGGTTTCTTATGTACGTATTCTTTGACATAATCTACAATATCTTGTTCGTTTTTTGCAAAGAATGTTCTTCCATTACTGAAATTCTTGACTTCATGTTCTGTGTATTCTTCAAATCCAAACTTATTCAAAGAATATCTCTTTCTCGTAATATTATTCATTTTTCTCCTTTTCTCGATATAAAATTGCTATCTATGATTTTTTAGCAGAAATGCCTTGATGTTCTGACATGAATACCTTGCATGCCATATCTCGAAAGTGTAAGAACGACTCGATGTGAATCCTACTTTCGATTGAAGTAAATCCACTTTAACATACTTTTAAAAAATATACAAGAAAAAAGAAGTATATCAAATTCCAATCAAATGAATAGACGCAAAAAGAGTTATCGGCAAATTAATGTCCGATAACTCCTCATGTTTTTCAATGCCACTTTTATTCTAACCACAGAATCATTAAACATACTGTCGGTAAGATTTACAAAGGAACCATTTCCTACATTACCAAAAATACCTCCGTTGCGGTCTCCCTTGCAGGCAATATCAGCTGTACTGTGACAATGTTCTACCGTATTGATTGCATCTGAAACATTAAAGGCTCCTACCAGTCCGCCTACATCATATGTATCAGCCCCGTTCATGGTAATTGTTCCGTCAAACCAACAGTTACTGATTAGATTTTGTCCTTTTTCTGTTACACGGCCAATCAGACCTCCAACATATCTTCCGGCACTGGAAATTATCGCATCACTATATATAGACTCCAGCGTTCCTCCGCCGATTCCGATAATACTTCCTGTACCTTTGTCAGTATTATTTTTAAAATAACTATTTACCAACTTCAGGTCCTTAATCACACAATCAGCCTTCGTATCCGTAAACAAACCAAGACTGGTTACAACACTGTCTCCATAAATACCGCTGATTGTATATCCTTGTCCATCGAAGGTACCGAAAAATCCAGTAATCGGAGTCCACCTGCGCCCCGGGACATTACTTCTCCAATCCTCAGCATCTCCGCGGTTTACTACAATATCTGTACCTAGCTTAACGGTCTGATTATTAAAATCATAATTTTCAGAAAGCTGTGCAAATCCATAGAGCTGCTCGACAGTGGTAATTATAAATTCTTCACCACTCTCATCATACCAGCTGACATCTGCTGTGACTGGTTTCGACTGCTGATGTCTGTTCCACAAGGTAATGCCAGAGATTACCAGCATAGCCATCAACAAAATGATTATCACAGTCAAAATGATTTTGTTACTCTTTTTCATCCTTTTTCCTCCTTGCTTTATTCTATAATATTGGTTGTTATATAATCGATGCCAATTTCTTCCAACTCCTCCGCTGCCTCAACTTTATTGACTGTCCAAACATTAACCTTTATTCCGTTGCGATGAAACTCTTCTACAAGTTCTTTTGTCATGCAAGTATACTTTGCGTCGATGTCAAAGTGATACTTTTTCAGTGTTGCGAGTAATTCCGTCATATTCTCTATTTTATGTACGAGATATTGTGCCTGTTGCTGTGGATATGCTTCTCTTAGAGTGACTAGATTGTTCAGAGAGAATGAGATAAAGATTGTGGAAGCAAGGTAATCCATCTCTTCAATAACACCTGCGATCTTAAGAATTGTCTCTGCTTTCATCTCATTCTTCAATTCTAAAACAGCAACCTTTTCATAACGTTTACAGATGGAAATGTATTCTTCCAAAGTTGGAAGAACTAGGTCTGCACGTTTCGCTTCACTGCCTTGGTCAAAAAGTTTTAGGCTGCGCAGTGTATCAAAGTCTGTCTCTTCTACCCTGTAATCACATCCTGCCACTCTGGTAGTAGTATCATCGTGAATAATGATAAATTTGCCATCCGCCGTCTCGTGAATATCCGTTTCAATACCAAAATAGCTACGGTTACCTGCAGCCATAAAAGCTGCTGCAGTGTTCTCACGTTCAAGGTCGCACACTCCTCGGTGTGCAATCAACTGTACTGTTCCTCTGTGATTCATTTTTAAAGTATTCATGCTTTGTTTGCCTCCACAGTTTTTCTTATATTCCACTCATTCTCATTCAAAAGCTGTTCTGCTTTTTCGCTGTCACAGGAAAGAATTTCCATAACTATGCGAATGACTCGGCTTTTCAACTTAATATTTGTTGGCGAAAGGTTAATCATAAGATTTTCATATACCTTACCAGTTTTTATCATTGCACAGGTTGAAAGCATATTAAGAACCAATTTTTGTGCCGTCCCCGCCTTCATTCTGGTAGAACCAGTAATAACTTCAGCGCCGGTATTCGCACAGATTTTTATATCTGCAAACGCATCAATTGGACTTCCTGCATTACAGGTAAGTGAAACAGTCACACACCCTAATTCTCTAGCAATTTTCATTGCTCCTAATACATAAGCCGCACCGCCTGCCGCAGAAACTCCAACCAAAACATCTCCCGTCTTTATCTTGGCATTCAATATATCTTTTACGCCGCTTTCCTCAATATCTTCTTCATTCTCGCTGGCATTTGCCATGCAAGGAAGTCCTCCTGCAATAATTCCGTTTACCAAGCCTTTTGGCACCCCAAAAGTCGGTGGACATTCTGCCGCATCAACAACACCAAGTCTGCCTGAAGTTCCTGCTCCAATGTAAAACAATCTGCCGCCATTCTCCATTGAAGCAGCGATTGCTTCAATCGCTTCTGCAATATGACTTAATTCTGCTTCTACGGCCTTTACAGCATTCATGTTTTCCTCATTGATAACCTGCAGCATTTCCATTGTTGTCATTTTATCAATATGCATTGTTTTGGGATTCCTTTTCTCCGTGTTTAACATGTTTTTTCCTCCTTTATTCCGCCTTGCAACAACATATAATCACTATGAAATGTATTGTAAAATGCTTGATCAATTTGAATCCCCATAATATGGCAACACTTCACACAAGCACCATATACTGGCGGTAATTCAGGAAAAATAAGGTTGACTTCTGCCTGAAGAGCTTTTTTTATCATAGGAACAAATACATCCTTATAATTGTCAAAAACCCCACCAACTGCGACGATTTTTCTTCCACATTGATAGTCACGCATTGCTACCGTAATAAGTGAGGCGACTCTTTCTGCATTCTTCTGAAGAATTCTTTCTGCTACCAAATCACCAAGAACATAGGCCTTAAAAACAATAGCTGCCAGCCCTGCAATATGAGGTTTGCCTTTGTCATATACAACATTCAGAGAATCCCATATATCACTTTTAAATTCTTCTTTTAGTAAATCAGTAATGACCGTTTTTTCTCCCAAACCATCTATTTCTGCGAGTGCCGCACGCATTGCATCTTTTCCGATATCGTATGCACTTCCTGCTTCATCGAATAAGTACCCCCATCCGCCAACTCTGTGCATCTTGTTATTCTTTCTAACAAATAAAATAGAACCTGTTCCACATATCAAAACCATTCCATTTCCTGTAGCTATGCCACTAGAAATCGCATTCACTGCATCACTATCCACTACAACCTTGATTCGTTCATATTTCTTCTTTAAGAAAGCTGTTATTCTTATTCTGTTATCACCGGTTGTACCACCTGATATTCCTGCAAAAATGCAGCATACATCAGGCATATATTCCAGCAGAGTATTAATTCCTTCTGCCAGAACAGCACAACACCCTTCAATGCCAATGTCATTTGGATTACTTCTAGAAAGTTTAATTCTCCGCAATACATTCCCATTTTCCGTGAACAACACAAACTCAGTTTTTGTTCCGCCGCCATCGATTCCTATCATGACAAGTTTTCCAGCGTTGTTGCTGCACCCCACAAGACTATCTATTGAAACCTGAAACAATTCAGATAATTTACACAAATTATCTATATCTGGTGGCGTGATACCTCTCTCCCAGTTTGATACGGCCTGTGCACTGACTAAGATTCTTTCTGCCAGCTCTATCTGCGTAAGGTCTTTTGCTTTTCGGTTCTTTTTAATATTTTCACTAAGAACTTTTATATTGAACATCTTAATTTCATCCTCCTTAAAAAAATCATAAACAAAAACATTGTTTTAATCAATCGTATATTCTTTGTAGTACGCGCTGTAAATAAAGCATTGCTTGAGTTTTTTGCATAAAAAAAGTCCGCCAGATTTAAGTCCATTCTGGCGGACTGTATCTTGTAAACTTTTATTCTTTTACTCCTCGGTTTCAGCAACTGCTTCTTTTCTTCATCTGCTCCTCTAATCTATTCACTTCTAAGTGCCAATACTGGGTCTTTTTTCGCCGCCTGTTTTGATGGAATTAATCCTCCAATCAAAGTAAGAACAACACTCAAAGTCACTAAAGTAATTGCTGCATTCAAAGGCAAAACTGCATTAATCGCCGTATTTCCAGTCACAGAATGTATGATATGATTTATCACTGGAACCAACGCCTGTGTAACACCAATTCCCAGCAAACCTGCCAAGAAACCAACAATAAATGTTTCTGCATTGAAGATAGAAGAAATATTTCTCTTTGAAGCTCCAATTGCACGAAGTACACCAATTTCTTTCGTACGTTCTAATACAGAAATATAAGTAATAATACCAATCATAATTGATGAAACTACCAATGAAATGCTTACAAACGCAATCAGTACATAGCTTACACTGTCAACAATCGTCTTAACAGAAGACATTAAAATTCCAGTGATATCTGTGTATTTGATTACTTTTTCTTCGTCTTCCTTTTCCATCTTTTCATTGTAATCTTCCAAGTAATCCACAAACAGTTCTTTCGAATCAAAATCTTCAAAATAGAAGGAAATGGAAGATGGTTCATTAATATCCTGGTAACCCAATGAAATTAAATTGGTTTGCGCAGTCGTTTCTACACTGCTTGAAGACATGGTTGTCATCAGACGAGTCAGCTCATCTTCATCCATTTCAAACTTGAACGCTGCGGCAATCTTTTCTTGATCCACATTAAATGCACCCGCGATGGAACCCATTAATTCGCCAGTAAGTTCTCCAACCTTCGTGAGAATTGTCTTTTGCATAACAGCTTCTGTCATGGCAGCACCAAGTTGTTCCACCATAGTAGTGATTGCATCTTGTTTTACAAATTCTGCCACAAAAGGTGTAACTGCTTCCAGAACGACTGGCGCAGTCAAATCCTCTGCTTCCTTGTCAGTTGCCATTGCTCCAATGTATGCTTGTAACATTCCCTTTAACAATTGGCTATACATGTTTTCAAACGTTTCTTTAGGCACCAGATAATCTGTTTCAAGAGCTGCTAAAACTGCCCGATTCTCTTCCAGAGCCATAAAACTATCTACCACTGAATCAACTTGACTCATTTGGATTTGCGCCACTTCACCTACCATCGGTATTGTAACTTTATTCTTTTCAAAATAGTTTTTCAGAATATTTGTTGCAAATGTTACCAACGGCTCGCTTACTCTTTTTTCAGCTTCGCTAGTATCTGTTGTAATTGCCGAAGAAATCTCAGTCATATACCCCTGTGTCATTGCGGCAATATCATCTTCACTTACATTTCCACCGAAAGCTGATGCTAACAACTCTTCATCAATCGAAATCATGTCTTCAAAATTTAGTCCAGACTCTGTACTCTCATCATCAAAACGTTTGTTTTTGAATACATCCACTTCTTTATCTGCTAATTGTTTTTTTACAATTTCTGATTCTGAAGCCTTTTCAATTACGTATTCTGTCAACTCTTTTGTATAGGCAACACCCGGTGATAAGTTTGCGGATGTGCTTCCATCTTTTGCACAAACAATACCTACAATTTTCAAATCAACAGCATTATCATATACTTCCTGCATGAATTCTTTATCATCTACCATGCTTTCGTAAATGTTATAATCTGCATTGTATTTGTATGTGTCTGTTGCATTTACTAGCTTCAGCGGAAGATTCATTAAGTCTTCATATGTCCACTCTAGAGGCTCATTTTTATTTTCCACCTTCTCGCCCGACATAATTTTAGCCATCATATCTTGAAGCTCATCACTATCACGAAGACCAAGCATATACACTAACATATCTGGCATTCCATGTTCTTCTGGCAAGACAAGAATCATTTCGTTATAAGCTTCTGGCCATTTTCCCGCAAGCACATTGTACTGTGAATGAATTGCTTCTGGGTCATCCATCATTTCCGAAAAAACAGAATTTCCCATACCTGCCATACTTGTAGAAACTGCCGCATTCATTCCGGTCATAGATGCAAGCATTGTATTTGGATTTAACTGCGATACTTCTCCTGTTGCATCCGTTGTATAAATCAATGGACTTATACTATATTTATATTGAATCAGAGAAACCATATCATCTACTTCATCCGAGTTGTCTTCCAGATATTTTTTCAGAGAAGTCAAATCATTGGTTCCTATTTCTGAAAACATAGTAGCAATGTATTGTTTTTCTTTAACTGCATTCTCTTCTGCCTCTTCTCCCGAATCAGAAACCATAGACAATAACATCGCTGTGGTATCTGCTGTTTCTGATGTAATTGTGAGTGGATAAGAAGTCAAAGTATCTTCCTGAATCTGGTCGATATAATTCTGAAATCCTGTCGATAAAGAAAGAATCAATGCGATTCCAATAATACCAATTGAACCTGCAAATGCAGTCAAGATTGTACGCCCTTTCTTCGTAAGTAAGTTATTGAAACTCAGAGAAAATGCCGTTGGAAGGGACATGGATGCTTTTCCAAGATTTCTATATTCTGGCTTTGCCAATTCTTTTTCATCTGGAATAAATGGATCCGTATCGTTTATAATCTTTCCATCTCTTAATTTGACAATACGGGTCGAATATTCCTCTGCAAGCTCTGGGTTATGGGTAACCATAATTACCAGACGATCTTTTGCAACCTCTTTCAGAAGCTTCATAACCTGAATACTTGTTTCTGTATCAAGAGCGCCTGTCGGCTCATCTGCAAGAAGAATATCTGGATTATTTACCAATGCTCTGGCAATCGCAACCCTCTGCATCTGTCCACCAGACATCTGTGTCGGCTTTTTGTGTGCCTGCTCCTTGAGCCCCACTTCATCCAAAGCCTGAAGTGCTCTTCTCTTACGTTCTTTTTTTGAAATACCACCAATTGTCAAAGCCAATTCTACGTTTGCTAAAACAGTTTGATGCGGAATCAAATTATAACTCTGGAATACAAATCCAACCGTATGATTTCGGTATGAATCCCAGTCTCTGTCTTTATAATCCTTCGTTGAAACATTATTAATAATCAAATCACCGCTATCATATCGGTCTAAACCGCCAACGATGTTAAGTAACGTAGTTTTTCCAGAACCAGAAGGTCCAAGAATTGACACAAACTCGTTATCTCTAAAATTCAAACTTACATCATTTAATGCGTGTTGAATCAAATCCCCCGTCTTGTACTGTTTTGATATGTTTTTGATTTGCAGCATGTGTAAAACATCTCCTATTTTTTTACGTCTTTTACTTTTCTTGGATATTTTGCCATATTAAATTATGTTTTGCAAGGGAATGGAAATTAATTTATAGATTCTTTAGATATGCACGAAAAATGGAGCCTACAAGGCTCCACATTCTTATTTCTTTCCAAGTAAATAATCAATAAACTGTTGTGCAGTTCTTCCCGTCATACCACCGTGATTAAGCTCCCATTTATTTGCCTCCAATAGAAGCTGATTCTCTTCCATTTGAATTCCATTTCTCGCAGCCAACTCTTTAACAATCGTCTGGAATTCTCTCTTCTCTGGTCTTCCAAAGTAAATCGTCACGCCAAATCTTGCATAGAGGGATAATTTTTCCTGTACTGTGTCATTCGTATGTAATTCTTCATCCCTGTCGGCCTTATCTTTAAAGGTTTCTCTTACAAGATGACGTCTGTTTGAAGTCGCATAGATTAAAACATTGTTTGGTTTCTTCTCAAGTCCACCTTCAATAACTGCTTTCAAATATTTGTATTCAATTTCAAATTCTTCAAATGACAAATCATCCATATAAATAATGAACTTGTAATTTCTGTTTTTCACCTGCGCAATAATGTCATTTAAATCCTGGAATTGATGCTTGTATACTTCAATCATACGCAGTCCCTGGTCATAATATTGATTTAAAATTGCTTTGATAGAACTTGATTTCCCCGTTCCTGCATCTCCAAAGAGCAGACAGTTATTAGCTCTTCTGCCTTCTACAAATGCCTCTGTATTTTCAATAAGCTTCTGCTTTGCAATCTCGTATCCTACCAAGTCATCTAAATGGACATGGGAAATCTTTGTGATTGGCACAATCTCCGCGCCGTCATCTGTATGCTCCACACGGAAGGCTTTATGAAGGCCAAATTTACCTACACCAAATTCCTTATAGAACTGGGTCAAAGTCGCCTTAAATTCTTCCGCATTTTTGCACGCTGAAAGATGTAATGTTAATTCACAAATCCTGTCACGAATCCTTTTGTTGAATACTTTACCATGTCCTTTTACATTTTGATAGTTTTCTAAAACCGAAAGACAATCTACTTCTAAAGCATCTGATAATACACGAAAATCGTACTTAAATAATTCTTGGAAAATTTCAAAATCATGTAATGCGACTTGATTAATTGAACCATCTACTTCACCAACAATTTCACACTCTCTGCTATATGCATTTTCATCATTAGCTAATAAAAATGTCAAATAATTATGCCAAAGATTACCTTCGAATCCATGACTACTAGTTAACTCTAAAATCTGATTAATGCACTCGAAGAGCAAAGCTTTCAAATCATCTTTATTATAATATTCATTTTGGCAATTATTCATCAAAAATGTCATATCCATCAGAATCTTTTCATGTTCCATATGCTTATATAACATTAATTCGTTTGTTCTCATTTTTTACCCTTCTTTTCTAAAATTAATCGTAATTAGTAATTTCCTAAAATCTTAAGACTTCTTGCTTCGTCACGTATGCCACGAATTGCATTCTTCACTGCACCGTCTGCCATATTTCCTTCAAAATCCACGAAGAAGCAGTATTCCCAATTGCGTCCTTCAATTGGTCTTGATTCAATCTTTGTCATACTGAGGTTGTTATAAATAAAGTGTGACAACAAATGATATAAGGAACCACTTTCATGTGTTACTTCAAAACAGATACTGATTTTTGAAGCATCCTTGAGGAAAATCTTCTGGTTTGTAACGATGATAAATCTTGTAGTATTTTGGCTATTGTGGTTGATTTTTTCTTCCAACACTTCAAGCCCATAAAATTCTGCCGCATATTCACTACAAATTGCAGCCTTCGCAAGATTGTTATCTTCTAGCACCTTCTTTGCTGCAACTGCTGTATTGCTGACACTGATTTGCTGCCATTCTCTATGCTCATCCAAAAATTTTGCGCATTGCATGAGTGCCTGCGGATGCGAATACACTCTTTCGATATCGCTAAGCTTCGTTCCTGGAAGTCCCGCCAATGTATGGTCAATCGGAAGCTCTACTTCCCCTACAATATAATTTTCAAATTCCATCAGCAAATCATAGACTTCATTTACGATACCTGCCGAAGAATTTTCAATTGGAAGTACTGCAAAATCTGCAGAGCCTTCTTCAATTGCTTCCATTGCATCACGGAATGTCTGTACATGGAAACTATTAATATCTTTGCCAAAATAGCGTTCCATAGCTGCCTGGCTGTATGCCCCTTCCGTTCCCTGAAATACAATTCGGGAATTTTCCCAGTCTAATTTATCTACTCCGATAAAAGGAAGTCTTCCAAGAGCACCATTCTTTGTCAATAATTGGTATTGTAACTTCCTGCTTGTAGACATAAGAAGTTCAAATAATTCTCTGATTCCCTTTTTATTTAACTCTGTGGATGCATTTGCAGTTACAGCAGCAAGCTTTTCATTTTCGCGCTGCTTATCAAATACTTTTCTCCCATCTCTAATCTTCGTTTCGCCAACCTCTTCACAGATTGCCATTCTCTTTTCATATAATTCAACAATTTGTTTATCAATCACATCTAACTGATCTCTAAGTTCTAATAATGTAGCCATATTTTATCCTCCACAAAAACTAGACTTTATTATAATACAATTGTTTGCTAAAATCTACATTTTCTGTAAAGATAAGAGTTGAAAAACATGTTTTTTTGGTATATTATTATTTGTGAAGATTTTCTGATAGGAGGATATATGATGAACGCAACAGAATGTATCAAAGGACGAAGAAGTATCCGTAAGTATAAGAATGATAAGATTGATCATTCTATTTTAGAATCTATTATTTCTAATGCATCTTTCTCTCCATCCTGGAAAAATACTCAAATCACTCGTTATATCGCAATTGAAGACACATCTATTATTCAAAAAATTGCAGATGATTTCACCCCAGAATTTAACGCTAATATTATTAGACAAGCTCCTGTTTTAATTGCTGTGACTTTTATTAAGGGTCGCTGTGGTTTTGAACGTGATGGCTCTTTCTCTACGAAAAAGGAAGACCGCTGGCAAATGTTTGATGTTGGCGTTGCATGCCAAACACTTTGTCTTTCAGCACACGAAGCTGGACTTGGTACAGTAATCATGGGGATTTGGGATGAAGATGGAATTACCGAGTTATTAGAGATTCCAGAGACACAAGAGTTAGCCGCATTAATTGCAATCGGTTATCCAGATATTGCACCAGATGCACCGAGACGAAAATCTGTAGAAGATTTATTAACATATCGATAAATTTTAGGAGGTTACTATGAGACATTTAATGAGTCCTTTAGACTTTTCGGTCGAAGAATTAGATCAACTTTTGGATTTAGCCAACGATATTGAAGCAAATCCTAAAAAATATGCACATGCATGTGATGGAAAAAAACTTGCAACTTTGTTTTTTGAACCTAGTACAAGAACAAGACTTAGCCACGAAGCTGCTATGCTTAACTTAGGTGGAAGCGTTCTTGGCTTCTCATCAGCAGATTCAAGTTCAGCATCAAAAGGAGAAACAGTTGCTGACACTGCCCGCATGGTTTCTTGCTATGCTGACATCATTGCTATGAGACATCCAAAGGAAGGTGCTCCAATGGTTGCAAGCCGTTACTCTTCTATTCCGATTATCAATGCAGGAGATGGCGGACATCAACACCCTACACAGACGCTTACTGACCTATTAACAATTCGTTCATTAGGCGGTCGTTTGGATAATTTAACAATCGGTCTTTGTGGAGACTTGAAATTTGGACGTACTGTTCACTCGCTAATTCAGGCATTGGTTCGCTATTCAAATGTCAAGTTCGTTCTGATTTCACCTGAGGAACTTCGTCTTCCAAGTTACATCCGTAAAGATGTATTAGACAAAGAAAACATTCCATACAAAGAAGTGGAACGTTTAGAAGATGCTCTTCCAGAACTTGATGTTCTTTACATGACTCGTGTACAGAAAGAACGTTTCTTCAATGAAGAAGACTACATTCGTATGAAAGACTTTTATATCTTAGATGCAAAGAAAATGGAATTAGCTCCAGAGCACATGCTCGTTCTTCATCCACTTCCAAGAGTAAATGAAATTGCTGTTGAAGTTGATGACGACCCACGTGCTGCTTACTTCAAGCAAGCCCAATACGGTGTATATGTTCGTATGGCATTGATTCTTACTTTGCTTGAAATCAAGGTTTCTTAAAGGGAAAAGAAAGGAGAAACATCATGGTAAAAAATTCTTTAAATGTCAGTACTCTTTCAGAAGGTTTTGTATTAGACCATATCCAGGCCGGAAAAAGCATGGAAATTTATAAACACTTGAAATTAGATAAATTAGATTGCTGCGTTGCAATTATCAAAAATGCATCTAGCAAAAAGATGGGAAAAAAAGATATTATCAAAATCGAATGTCCTATTGATGTTATTGATTTAGATATTCTCGGATTTATCGACCACAATATCACAGTTAACATCATTAAAGATGAAAAAATCGTTGAAAAGAAACGCTTGGAACTTCCAAAGAAAATTACAAATGTAATTAAATGTAAGAATCCTCGTTGTATCACTTCTGTTGAACAGCAACTTGAGCATGTATTCGTGTTAACAGACGTAGAAAATCAAGTATATCGTTGTCAATACTGCGAAGAAAAATACGGACACAGACACTAAGAAATGAAAAACTCACAGGTTTTAAAATCTGTGAGTTTTATTATGCCCGTATTATAAATTGAAACAATAAACATACTGAAGCAAGACGATAAGCCGGGTTATGTCGTTGGACGGTCATCTATCTAGACCTGCTGTTACCAACAGGTTCAAGCAACCTACCTAAAACGTGACGGGCCGCCACATGGTTTTTATTCGGTTTTGCTTCGGATGGGGTTTACATGTGCCCTCGTTGTTACCACCGAGGCGGTAGTCTCTTACACTGCCCTTCCACCCTTACCTTACACTTAAGGCGGTTCATTTCTGTTGCACTGGCCTTGGAGTCGCCTCCACCGGACGTTATCCGGCATCCTGCCCTATGAAGCCCGGACTTTCCTCACCTGCGGCCTTTCGGCACTTGCAGCTGCGACCGTCTGTCTTACTTCAAATACTTTGTGATTCTACCACTTTTTTGAAAACTTGTAAAGGATTTTGTCTAGGAATTCTATTCCATAATCACATCATCTATTAAATTTTCCCCATCCGCTGCTGTCGTTGCAAGCTCATCGCATCTTTCGTTCTGCGGATGTCCATCATGTCCCTTTACCCAGATAAAAGTCACAGCATGAGGTTCTTTCGCTTTTAACAAACGTTTCCACAAATCAACATTCTTTACTGGCTCATTCTTGCCACGTTTCCAGCCCTTTTTCAGCCAACTATCTATCCAATGCTGATTAAACGCATCTACCACATACTTAGAATCTGAATATAATTCCACTGTGCATGGTCTATTCAATGCTTCCAAACCAACAATCGCAGCCATTAATTCCATACGATTATTCGTCGTCTTTTTATATCCACAGGAATACTCTCTTGTGTGAAGTTGTCCTTTTGTATCAACATACTCCAAAACCGTTCCATATCCACCTGGTCCGTCTGGATTTCCTCTTGCCGCACCATCCGTAAAAATCTTTACCAGCATACGCATCTCCTATTTCATATCTTCTAATAAAGCAAGAACATTCTCTTCCTTTGTTGCCCAGCTTGTACAGAAGCGAATCACGCTGCTTGTCTCGTCATACCGCATCTGATACTCATAACTGTACTTTTCATCAAGCTGTTTGAGTTTATCATCCGATACAATGACAAAAAGCTGATTCGTTGGACTATCCGCATAGAACTTATATCCTGCCTTGATAAGACCCTCTTTTAACAGCTTTGCAAGGCGCATTGCATGTGCTGAGATTTCAAAATACAAGCCATCTTTAAATAATTCCAGAAACTGAATACCAAGCAGCCGTCCTTTTGCAAGCATACCACCTTTTTGTTTGATAATATAGCGGAAATCCTCTTGAAGTGCCTTATTTGTAATCACAACGGCTTCCCCAAATAAAGCGCCAACCTTTGTTCCTCCAATATAAAATACATCGCAATTCTTTGCAACATCTTCTAAAGTGAAATCACTTTCTTCGGACATAAGTCCATAACCAAGCCTTGCGCCATCTAAGAAGAGATACATATTGCAGTCATCACATGCCTTACGGATTTCTTCCAGTTCTGCCTTTGAATAAATGGTTCCAAGCTCTGTTGGATTTGAAATGTATACTAATTTCGGCTGTGTAATATGCTCGTGCGCCCCATCTTCCCAGTGATTCTTATGTGCTTCACGAATCTGCTCTGCGGTAAGCTTTCCATCTTTGCCCCCGATTGCCATCACTTTATGACCAGTAGCTTCAATCGCACCAGTTTCATGCACATTAATGTGCCCTTCTTTTACACAAAGTACTGCCTGATGAGGACGTAAGATAGATGCAATGACCGTCATATTTGCCTGTGTTCCGCCTACCAGAAAGTGAACCTCTGCTTCTTCACATTTGCAGGCTTCCTTGATTTTTTCTCTGGCTTCTTCGCAATATTCATCCTCTCCGTATCCCACAGTCTGCACCATGTTTGTATCCATGAGCGCCTGCATAATACGTGGATGTGCACCTTCAAGATAATCACAATTAAAACGAATCATTCTCTGTCTTCTCCTTTGTTATCCCATTTTTATAATCGACTGTTTCACCAGTTTTTGAAACAGTGGTGCTTTTAAATTAGCTGTTTCTTGCACCTCTTCATGGTTTAGTGGATTTTCAGAAATTCCACACGCCATGTTCGTGATACAAGAAATTCCGCATATTTTCATGCCCATATGATTTGCTGCAATGGCTTCACAGGTAGTACTCATTCCAACTGCATCAGCCCCTAACATTCCTGCCAGACGAACCTCTGCTGGACTTTCATAATTAGGACCTGTGAACTGCAGATAAATCCCTTCTTGTAATGGGATGTTTTCTTCTTTTGCAGTTTCGCGGATAATTTCTTGCAAATCCTGGTTGTAGATTTCACTCATATCTGGAAATCTTGGTCCTAATTTTTCGAGATTTGCACCGATAAGCGGCGATGGAACAAAAGACGAAATCTGGTCTGTAATCAACATAAAATCGCCTGCTGAAAACGCTTTATTAACACCACCTGATGCATTTGTCAGGAATAGAATCTCTGCTCCAAGAAGCTTCATCAAACGAATTGGGAGCACAACATCCTGCATAGAATAACCCTCGTAATAATGCACTCTTCCCTTCATGAGTACAACTGGTACCTCTCCAATATACCCAAAGATGAAGCGACCATCATGTCCTGCTACCGTCGACACAGGAAACCCTTCAATTTCACTGTAAGGAATTTCTGTTACAGACTCTACTTGTTTCGCAAAGTCCCCCAGACCAGAGCCTAAAACAAGGGCTACCTTTGGTCTTATATTAATTTTACTTTTGCAATATTCGTAGCTTTTCATTAATTTCTCATACGTTTGACTCATAAAATCACCCTTTCATTTTAAATAGCCCAAACGCTGGATTTCTCTACCGTTCGGGCTTATTTTTATATTACTGGAATCATTTCACCCGCATCCCCTAGTACAAGATGAGGTTTGTCTTCTGACGCATCCAGAATCTCCTGTGTTGTCTCACCGCTCATAACCAAAATTGTCATAATACCTGCATTCAGACCACTCTTAATATCTGTATAAACGCGGTCACCGATTACTGCTGTCTCATCTTTTGAATATCCATGCTCCTGCATCGCAAGCTGTGGCATAAGTGCCTCTGGTTTTCCAATAACAAGTGGACGTTTCTTTGTCGCATTATAAATCATATCACATACGCTTCCACAGTCTGGCACACTACCATATTCTGTAGGACAAACATAATCAGGATTTGTAGCAATATATGGCAATTCTCTTGTAAGAAGGAGTTTTGACACATCTTCCAGTTTCTTGAATGTAAGTTCTGTATCAAAGCCCATAACAATCACATCTACTTCATCTAAATTTTCAGTTACCACAAATCCATTTTTTCGAAGTTCTTCCTTCAAAGAGTTTGTTCCGCATACGTAGAGTCTTGCTCCTGCATGATTCAGTTTCAAGTAATATGCTGTTGCCTGTGAAGATGTGATAAAGTCTTCTTCTGTTGCTTCAATTCCAAGTTTTGCAAGCTTTTTCACATAGTCAAGTACACTCTTAGAAGAGTTATTGGTCATAAAAAGATATCTCTTTCCATTTGCACGAATCGTTCCGAGTAATTCCTTTGTAAAAGGATAAAGCTGGTCTCCTAAATAGAGTGTTCCATCCATATCAAATAAAAATAAATTAATTTTACTAACGTCGTTTAAATTCATTTTAAATTACCTTTCTTTCTTTAGATTTTATCCTCTGTGCTGTGTTTTAGTATAATATTTTCCACATAATGGTGTCAAGTTTATGAAACTAATTTTGACATAAAGAACGAATTCCCCAGCGTTCTCCTGGGAGAATCTTCAGATTTTCAAAATAATATAGTCCGCAGGTGTCTGGCATCATAGGTGCGTGTTCAGTGAAAATAATGGCTTCCATGCCGTGTTCAAGTGCCATTTCTGCCATCTCCCGAATTGTGCTATATGCATGTCCGCTTGCAAGGGTATGCGTGTGTGTATCTACTTTAAATTTCATTCTCATTAACTCTCCTGTATCCAAAAATGGTGCGAGAGCCTAGCTCAAGCACCATTTTATAAACTAATCGCATTTTTATTATTTCCCCGTAGAACCGAATCCCCCGACACCTCTTACGGTATCGCTCAACTCCTCTACCTCATCAAATTCTACACTTAAGAATGGTACGATTACCATCTGTGCTATCTTCTGTCCTACTGCAATTGTACGTACAGCATCGCTGTCATTATGAAGTGCTACTTTCACTTCTCCGCGGTAGTCTGCATCCACAACGCCTACACAGTTTGCCGGGCGAAGTCCTTCCTTCGATGCCAGACCGCTTCTTGCAAAGATGCCTCCCCAGTATCCTTCTGGAATTTCCATTGCAAGACCTGTTGGAATCATAGCGGTTGTATGTGGCTGCATTTCTTTTGCTTCTTTGATATCTGCAAACAAATCGTAGCCTGCCGCATATGCGCTTCCTCTCTCTGGAAGCACGGCTGTATCTGTCAATTTCTTAATATTAATCTTCATGGAATACAACTTTTCCTTTCTTTAATGTTGCTGGCACATTGATAACTCTCTGGTTTGAGCTTCCTACCCAGTGGAGGTTCACATCCTTCTTCTCAACCACGAATTCGCCATCCACCAGAACATCCAGATATGGCACTACCCTTGCATACTGTGCCTCTTCCCATTTTGCTCCTGTATACAACCAGATGCTTTTGTTTGGATATTTTTCACGAATCTCTTTCGCAAGCTCAGCCACATCATAAGCATTATTGATATGTAAAGGATCGCCTCCACTGAATGTAATTCCGTGGATGTAATCCTTTTCTAATTCATCAAAAATCTCCTGCTTTGCAGCTTCGTCAAACTCCAATCCACCGTTTGGATCCCAGGTAATTGGATTATGACATTCTTTGCAGCAATGAGAACAGCCTGCTACCCATAATACAACGCGCAGTCCATCACCATTCAGCATATCGTCTTTCGTAATATTATGATATCTCATTACATACTCTTCCTTTCTGCAATTTCTGCCATCTTGGCATCATTGAGACGTGTATCACCTTTTACACGAGAATATGATAAATATCCATTCATACGGTCAATCTTTGTAAGGTTCTTGCTGCCACATTTTGGACATACATCCATAGATAACTCTTCGTGTCCACAATCATCACAGTATGCAAGCGATAAATTTACACCTTCATAGTAACCCAAGTCCATCGCACGGCGCACTAACGCCTTAATTGCCTCTTTGTTATAGTTAATTGGATATTTTACATATTGAATCTTTCCACCGTTTGATAAATCCCAGAAACGACCTTCCAAATCCTGCTTTTGAATTGGAGTAATATCTTCTGATACATGACAGTGGAAGCTGTTACTTACATATTCTCTGTCTGAAACATTTTCAATAATTCCGTATTTTTTACGGAACTGCTGTACCTGAACGCCACAAAGATTTTCTGCCGGTGTTCCATAAATCGCATACAAATGTCCGTCTTCTTCCTTGAATTGGTTTACCTTTTTATTGATATATTCCAGAACCTCTACTGCAAACTTTCCATCTTCTACAAGTGATTTTTTGTTGTGAAGCTGTTGCAATTCATTGAATGCTGTGATTCCAAATGAAGCTGTCGCAGATTTTAATAATGGCTTAATCTTATCATACAAACCTAAATTTCCGCCATAGAATCCACCCTCGCAGTACGCTAATGGATTTGTGGACGCTTTCATCTCTCCAAGATAATCATAAGTACGGATATGAAGCTGACGGATCAACTCTAAATAGTAATCCAGTACTTCATAGAAGTCTCTGCTTTCTTGTTTTGCCTTTGCGTAAATCATTGGCAAATGAAGACTCACTGCTCCGATATTGAATCTTCCTACGAATATTGGTGTGTCATTGTCATCTGCTGGATACATGCCTCCTCTTTCGTACCAAGGCGAGAGGAACGCTCTACACGATGCTTTCGCATCAGACTATATCATACACGTTAGGTCGTGCCCTCGCACTTCCCTATGGGCATTTCATCCCATGGGTACTCTACTCGGTTACTCACAACAGAAACCCTAATTATTCTGTTGCTATCCTTTCGATAGTCGTTTGACTTTTTTCGTCATCTTCGCAATATCTAAAATAATAACCATTATATGGGGATTTTGTTTTTCCCCTGCATCTCATCGTAACCATACCAAGTGTAGTTACATTGAAATATTGTTTAAGTTCCGTAAGCGTATCAAAATATTTTATATCAGTTCCATCTATCGAGATTGCTTTACATTTTTTTGCAAATGGGTTTTCCCTGCCATTCTTTCCATACATACCATTTCTAGGACCTCTTAATCCTCCATAAATTCTCATTGGATTTTTCTCTCCTAGTTTGCTTTGGCGTATCTTTTCTTTTATCTCTTTAAGATTGTGATGTTCGGACAATGTATCTCCGCCGCACTTTCCAATGCTATCTTTCGAATTATATCCTTTTTTCACCGAATCATATAAATTAATATAATAGATTTCTTTTTGATACCCCATATGTCGGGCAAACCTTTTTTCAATCTTTTCCGATGTTTGCCCAATATACACTTTTTGGTTCACTAAACATGTTATTTTATATATTGTTAAAATTAAAATCACTCCTTTAATTATTGCGAAGTGACGAAACTTAGCACAGGATAACATTTCTGCTTCCCCTGTTAGCACATTACCTAACTGTCATTTCCTACAGTTCCTAATCGTGTAATGCACACCCTAGATTTCTAGGTTCACGAGGTTTTAGAT
>JAFTWA010000009.1 GCA_017465565.1 Tyzzerella sp. | reverse complement strand
ATTGTTGATGGCTCTGTCTTGGGCAACAAAAAAAGACCCCGGACAGGCTTATCAAATAAGCCCATACAAGGTCTTTCTATATTCTGTTTCAGGATAAAGTTGTTTGCCTGTTAGAGGCTAAATCACTTTGCCCCATGACATATAGTAAAACCTTGTAGGTCAATTATATGCTTAAGACAACTAAAGCGCAAGGCCCATTTTTACTTTTTATCACTCACTGCAGAACATCCGTGAACGAAAATTTCTTACGCCGGGGCATTGTGAGGACGCTAGGTTGTTGGCTCCACGAAAGGAAGCCTATACTCTAAATTGTAGGTTACGCTCCAGTCATTTTAGCCATATCTATATTATATAATAAAGAATAATTTGACTGCTCTCTTATATACTTAATGAGCCATATGTAAACAGCCTTCTCACTTGGTTGTTTATATGTAAATGTGCTTGTATTTGTTACATAAGCAAAGGAGTTATAGGCAGAAGTGGAAGGCTATTAGATGGCTAGGTCATATGCTTCTTGTCGGCTTGTTAACATCCCTGCTGTTGTGAAGCCCTTTATTATAGGCTTATGTAACAATAGCCCGGAATATGTTCCAGGCTACTTTTTGTTAGTTGTTCAGTTACACAAATTGTACTTTGTTAATCTTTGCAAAATAGTCCGCTAATTGTAAAACCAATTCCAACAATAGGTATAATTAAACCTACAACCTCTCCTAACCCCCATTCGCCAAGAGATGAGGCGTACATGCAAAAGAAGCCTAATAAAATCAATGATATTCCAAATAATATTCTTTTAATGCCTTTCATGATAACTTTCCTCCATAAAATTCAAAGTTTCTGTTCCCCACGATGTAGACCCTTGATTAAGAAAATGCTGTAAAATAGCGGTATTACAGGGTTTTCGTAACCCCACAAAAACCAATTTACGACATATTTACGACAAATAAAAAAATGAAGAATTATATCATCATTGAATAATCAACCGCATAAACGAAGGTCTTGTGACCGAACTTTTTGTCGGTAACTGTTGCCGTTGTGCTGTTATATGTACAACCATCAGAATCAATGATATACAAATCACTTAATGTTATATTTTCTTTCTTGGCAAACTCTTTAAGAACGTCGTACGCACCTAAAATTGCTTTGGTTGGTGTGACAGTTATTTTATCAACTTCTTCATTTACAAAAATACCTAATCCGCGATGTACTCGTCTTGTTTCTGTGTGCGGCGGAAGATTTGCACCAACATATTGGAATCCGTCGGGACCATCATCCTTAATAGTCATTTTGTTATCAAATGTCAATGTTCCTGAAAGTCTACCTCTATTGATTTTTCCTTTACTTGCCGCTTCTTTTAGTAATACTTCCAATTTATAAATTAATCTTTTGCCGTTTTTTTCATCCTCTTCTCGTCTTGCAGTTTTTGCTTTCTGTTCTTGGTCTTTCTCATATTCAGCACTTGTTTTTGCGACGCGATTGATTTCATCACGTAAACTCATATAATAAACCTCCTAAATGAATTTGTAGTATTATAGCATTTTTTTCAGTTTTTAGCAATCTTCATGAGTTATAACGATTCTTGCCAACCAACTCATTGCTATATAAATGTCAACTCTGTTATGTTTGGTTTTCTAAATATTTTTTACAACAAGAAGTTGTTATTGAAAATATTTCTTCAACTTCTTCTATAAAGTTAGATACGAACCACTCAAAATCAATCGGCTCCATATCCTTTAGTCTCAAAAACAGAGATTCCTTTTCACTATTTTCCTTATATTCATGGTATTCCAGTCTAATATCTGCTTGATGAATAATTATATCTCTTTCCTATCTTGTTAATATGCAAGCGTATCCAAAACGAGCAGAGCCGTTTTGGATCATGCTTCGCATGACCAAACGGCTTCTATTACTTTTTCTCTATTTTCTTGGAGAATTTATAGTAAACCTACATTCAGGATAATTTTGACACCCCATAAATGTTCCATACCGGCCTCGCTTCTCCACCAGTTTTCCTCCACATTCAGGACAGACCAGTTCCCTTGCCTTTTTATTTTCTTTATCTGAAATCACAGGCATTTCCACATTGTCTTTTCCATCCTTATGACAAGTGTAACACACACCCAGATTCAATGTATCTTTTCCACCATATGAAACAAAATAATTCGTTGTGGACTTCTCACCACACACTTTACATTGCACCCATCGGTCACCATTTCTGTCGCGTATCACTTTGTCACAATTCGCAAAATCCAATGAACTGATTTCTTTCCCGTCCTCCGTGAATCCTCTCCTCTTCTTATACTCTTCTTCAATTTCTCTTTGTATTTCTTCTCTACTTTTTGGTGGATTTACCTTTGTCGGAACAGACACTTTGTCTTTCGCTTGAGTTTTTGCTAATATTTCCTCTCGCTTGGCTTGTTCAATTTGCAATTTCTCTTTTTCTTCACTTTGAAATTTCTCAATTGCTTCCCGAACCACATCTTTAACAGACAGATTATTATGTATCAAATCTCCATCTGCCGAGACAGAATATGCATCTAGTTTGTCCGATATAACAAGCATCTCTTGCCATGTTTGATAACGATTTTGTACAAATACTCTTGCGTCTAAAGTCACCTTTTCATAACCGTTTGCATTGAACATACTGTCTTTTAAGTCGAGATATAATACATAGCCTTGTTTGTTCTGAATTTTTATCATAAACTCCGGATATTGTCCTGTACTGCCAGCATTATGAATATCAGTAACATACAAAGTCTTATTAACACCGTTAAAATCTTCAAACATATTGACTTTATCAGACTCAATATTTGCTCGTTCGTGCCAATAACACACTCCAATCCTGTTGGTATAATCATACAAAGTAAACTCAAACTTGCGTTCCGAATCACTGATTTCTTTCAATTGTACACGAGTACCAATTCTCGCGGATGGCAACTTTAAATCTAACCACCCTTTTAACATAATCTTAGAGTTTATAGATATATCTGTTTCCTCTAATGCAATACATTTACCCTTTCCAGTTCCTTCCTTAATTCGGAAATGTTGCTCCCTTAGGTTTCTGTCACCAGCCACAAGGATAAAATTCGCACCACAACCGCACGGACAAAACAACTGATTCTGTCGTCCAAGTTTTCTTAATTCTTCCACCTTGCCAGGTATGTTAATTTTCTTTCCCTCTCGGATTGTGTAAATACTCTCTATACCAATCGTTTGGCCATTATACATACACATTGTTCTCTGTGCCATTGTCTTTTCCTCTTACTGTTCTATATCTCGATTACTTGCAATTAAATTTCGATTATTTCATCATTTTCTTTCACTAAAAAGAAGCATATTCCACTCTTCTTCATCTGCTCCAATTGAGACCATTTTGTTGCCAACGCAAAACTTTTCGCGGAGTACGGCACTGCAACCACCGGAATGGCATCTTTTGTCATATGCTCATTGGTCATCAATTGTCCGATGGCTTCTCTCATCAACACATACTCTTGTCCGCTTCTATTTGTTTTTCCCTTTTTGCTTTCAATCCACAACTGTTTTCCGGATAATAACGAAATATTGACATCACCAATTCCCGGAACAGAAGAAATTTCCAATTTAGGCGCATATCCTTCAATATCATACACACCCTGCCAGCGTTCCATATCGCCATCTCTCTTATAGCAATTATGTTCTTTCAAAAACTGATATATATCAAAATGCACTTTATCTTTGGTCTTCACATGAGCACCATCAATAGATACCTTAACTGTATCATTGGTCAATCCATTTCGAATATAATGTAAGGCTATGTATAAACTCACTTCTGCTTCTTGCATATTTCTTCTCCTAATTATTTTTATCTACTCTTTTCTCCATCACTTTTGCAGCCACAAAGACAATAATGCTCGGAATTACAAACTCAACTGCCCTTGTAACAACATAAATATAGAATGGTGCGGAATATGTACGGTATTTGGAATAATCCACACCTAATGCAATAGCAAATATAACAAGCAACACTACCGATACTGCGTATAAAATCTTATAAATCCCGTCCTTTTTCATGGTGTCCTCCTATATTTCAGATTCTCTTAATCCCTATCCCATCTATTAGCATCAGTCCACCGGAAGTTTGGGTCTGTATTCCGTCTCGGGTCCTTTTCCCACTTTTCTGCCGAACGTTTGCTTATTTCAGTATCAATCCTCTTCATTTCGTAGGTTTTCTCACCATCTCCGCCGAATCCATCTTTTATCCATTGTTTCCTTCTTTTTTCATAGCCTTCTTCAAGTTCCGCATCAGAGGCACTCTCAAGCCATATCTCAAATGAACTTTTTAAAAAATTACTCCAAAATCCCATATTTCCCTCCACAAAGCAATCTTTAATCAACTATGCATTACATTCATGCAATATAACTATTCATAATCTGGAATGTCTGGTAGATGATTAAGAACCCATTCTAACAAATAACAAAAGAAACGCACACTGAACTGTAAATCATTCCAATTCCCCATTTCCCTATGTTGAAACGAATGTATTCCATTTCTATTTGACTGAATCCCCTTCAAATAAGATATTTCCTCATGAGTCATTAAGTCCAAATGTTGATATAATTGTATTAACTCATCCAACATAACTTTTTGAACCTGATGCTCCTTTGTATGTTCCTTTATTTTCTCTTTAATAGCCTCTTTTAATGATTTTGCCTGTTTTGATTCAAGTATACTGTTCTCTACTAATTTCTGAATACACTCAAAAATAGGCGTTTTAACTTCTTCCGTCTCAAATTCTTCCCACTGCTTCCATTTTGCGTTTTTATAATCATCAATGTAAAAAGCAAGAAACATCTGAAGGGTTGTTTCAGTTAAAGACCCAAGTAGAATCCAAGCATTAAGTTTCAAGGCATTTTCAGTTTCACCTTCTAAATCCTCATACGCATAGTACAAGCCATCTTTAATAATATCTGCCAAAATACCTGCAATACCTTCAAATCGTTCCATGCAGTTACTTGTTATCAGTTCTCTGCTTTCAGCATTAGGAGATATTTCTGTCGTATTCAACATAATTTCTGTAAACTTATGGCAAGTATTCACCAATAATTCAGAAAGGTCCTCCCAACCATAATCCATTGTGCCATCCCAAATAAACTCATTCAACATTTCCTGCACCTCTTGTTCTCATGATTCTTCCACTATTGTAACAAGTCACATCTTCTGCTTCCTACTCATTATACCATTTTTCTCTCTTATTGTTAATAGCAAGCGTATCCAAAACGAGCAAGAGCCGTTTTGGATCATACTTCGTATGACCAAACGGCTCCTCTCTCAAACGTTTCTACGCAATCAATTTCTCAATCTGCTCATTGATTTCTTCAAGATATCTTAATATGTTTTCTTTTTCTTCCATCAACAATTCAATCTCGCTCATGCCTTCTTTATCTGCTTGATATACAGTAAGATGATACGAACAACCTTTGTTTTTGTCAGGAACAAATTTCCCGCTATAATACTTGTCCTTCGCGATTTCATGTGCGTCATAACCATTTTCTGCGACAATATCACAAACTTCTACATAGCATTCTTCAATTCTTGCTCTGAATTTCTGCATACAGATTCCTCCTTTCCTTCTCGTTTTTTATGCTGAAACAGCACTCTCTAATGAGTTTTGTTCATCAACTAATCCCACACTTACACGATTTCGATAATTCCTAGCAACAATAGTGTCTGCATTAATTACCGTCCTTTTCTCTATACCATATTGTTTTACGAATTCGCTATCTGCCTCCCACTTTAAACAGGCATTCTTAAGTCTAGGAGTCTTATTACCTCTATTTATAAGCCATTGCAGGTATGACCGAATTTCTGCGACACTTAAAACACCTTCATCTACAATTAACATTAATATCTTTTGTCGTTGTATCTCAGTCAAATTGTCTAAGACATTTACGTTGTATCCCATCAGACGAAGCACTGATTCCTGCTTGAAACTGGTATAATCTATTTGTTTCTCCCGCTTTATCCAAAAGTCTTGCTCCACAACCTTACACATCAAAATGCCTTTTTCTTTCAACTTTCTGTAATCCTCTTCGAGTATGAAATACCTGTCGCATTCTTTGCAATATCCCCCTGGAGTCATACAACGGTACACGTCACCGTTGTGATTCATAACTTCAATGCTACACCAAACATCAATCACCTTATGCTTCGCATTTGTACATTTAAATATATTGACGCGAGTGATAAACTGTGTATGTGATATCTCCCTGACTTCTGCGTTTCCCCCGTTCCCAAGGTTATCACCCTTTCGAATCCTTCTTTCTTCATACCTATAAAGAATCCCTTCGACGTCAAGAACCTCATACTCGGTCTCGCAATCTGCTACTATAACTTTTACAACATCCCCTTTTTTCTTTCCCAGCAATGCCTTCCCCAAAGGGGACTCGTCCGAAATCATGTGTTCCTGGCTATTAACTTCCGATGTGTCAACGATAGTGTATTTCATTTGGCTTTTGGTTTCCCTGTCATATAACAACACGATACTTCCTAATACAATCATGTGTGAAGATGTCGCATCTATTTCATTCTCCGTACCATTTAGTGCTCCATCCATCTTCTCGAAATATGGCTCATCATTTTGTTTTGCACGCTGAAATTTTGCACTATGTATTCGCCATTCCTTTCTTATTGCCGGGAATTGCCTTAGGATTTCCTGCCTTTTTAATTCTCTCAAATCGTCAATGTCTTTGTCTAATCCTAGTAGGCAACTGTATGTGTCTTGTAACGCGCCAATATTGTCTCTGAGAAACTGCTCCATCTGTAAAAGAGCCATCCAATTGACTTCTATACCTTCCAAACATTCTTTCCACATTTCCTTTAAATCACGTCTGTCTTCTAACAAACTCTTCATACTGTATTGAATTCCTTCCATATTTTTTCTCCTTCTTTACTTTCATAATTCGTTTTAATAATGTTTTCATAATCCATTACCTCGTTAATATTTTTGCGAGGCGGCACCCCTCAAACACTGATGGACCGCCTCTAATTCTATATTCATTTTTCCTTAATTCATCCGTCGTGCTGGATATTCAGCCTGACACATAATTACGATGCCGCGCGATACTGTTGTTCATCAACGTATGCATATGTACCAGCCTCAATCAAGTCAATGACTTTCTTTACAAACTGGACAGATATT
>JAFTWA010000044.1 GCA_017465565.1 Tyzzerella sp. | reverse complement strand
CGCATAATGGAAAATCTCAATTTTTTACCCAAGTAAAAATCCACCACTTCAAGATGAAGCGGTGGATTCATATTTCTGATTATAATTCAATTGTTTTTAGCCATTGTGGCTAGAACTTTCCTTAACTTAATGACACTGGGGTCAAAACCCTGCCATTTATTATTTATTTTCTTTGTTAAATTGCGCATTTGCATGTTTCTTAATCGCTTCGAAACTTTCTACACTCAGTACGTGCTCCAACTTGCAAGCATCTTCTGAAGCAATGTCTTCTGGCACACCAAGCTTTGCGAGCCATGATGACAATAATTGATGACGCTCGCGAATCATTTCTGCAATTGCGCGGCCCGACTCAGTTAAATAGATAAAACCTGCATCGGTTACTGTAATATGTTCTTTTTCACGTAGATTCTTCATAGCTACGCTGACGCTTGATTTCTTAAATCCCAATTCATTTGCAATATCTACAGAACGGACAACTGGAAGTGTCCTGCTTAACACTAAAATCGTTTCTAAATAATTTTCTGCTGATTCATTTACCGTAATTCCCATAAAACACCTCCAGTAAAATGGTTTCCAAAACTTACATTTAGTTTAGAATAACACAAGAGAATAAAAAAAACAATATTGGTAAAAATGATTTCAAAAAGGTATTGACAAATTTGCAAAGATTAGTTATGATTAACACAAGTTAGAAAGAACTAACTCAAGGAGGTAACATGAGCCACGAAGTATTTGCAATTGTTCAAGGAATGGACTTAAAAAATATTGAGACACAGCTCGCGCTTCAGTGCGCACCATTAATAACCGGCCTTAAAATATCAAACCTTCTAAACGTAGCAATACAAACTGAAGTAATGGTGCGTACCTTCCTAAAAAAAGCTGAAATTTCATACTACTGTTTGCTTAGAACAGATTCAAAAGTTATCTTCTTGCTATTCAATAGAAAACAATTAGAGCAGTATTTATTGCAAAATGAAGCGCGCGAGTTGTTGGCTGAAGAAGGGTATACTGAATTTTCTCTTGGAAAGGTGCTGAGAACATTTCAAAAACGTTACAAGGACCACATGCATGAGAAAAATGATTTTCCCCATGAGATGGGAGTTATTCTGGGATATCCAATCGGAGATGTGAAAGGATTTATCGAACACAAAGGAAAGAACTTCCTGCACTCTGGTTACTGGAAAGTCTATGAAAATGAACAAGAGACGGTATTATTGTTTCAAAAGTTTGAGCATGCAAAAGAAACATTAATTCGAATGCTTTCAAGTGGCATCAGCATGCAGCAAATTATTAAATCTTATCGTGAAAATAAAATACAATATGCGATAGGTTAGGAGGAAATAATGAGTATTAAAGTAATTTATTGGAGCGCAACTGGAAATACAGAAGCAATGGCAGAAGCTGTTGCACAAGGGATTCAGGCTGCAGGAAAAGAGGCAGAATTAATTAGAGTAGGAGATGCATCTGTTGACGCACTCAAGGATGAAGCAGTATTTGCTCTTGGATGTCCTGCCATGGGCGCTGAAGTTTTGGAAGAAGAAGAGATGGAACCATTCGTAGCAGAGCTTGAAGCTCACGTAAAAGGAAAGACAATCGCACTCTTCGGTTCATATGGCTGGGGAGACGGCGAATGGATGAGAGACTGGACAGCACGTATGCAGAATGCTGGCGCTGTTGTATTAAACGGCGAAGGTCTTACATACCAGGATGCACCAGATGCAGAAGGACTTGCTGCATGTGAAGCACTTGGAAGAAAGTTAGCTGAAGTTTAGTGAATAAATAGAAAAATCGTCATAAGTTAGAATATATGTATCCTATAGGAGTCATCGCAAATGCGGTGGCTCCTCTCCATTTCTGGCTATTTTTTACTCGCACTGTTATAATTAAGAAAAGTATGTTAAAATACAAGAAATATGGTTTAGTCTTTGAAAGAGAGGATGGATTATGGCAGCCAATTGTGAGTCTTGTATGAATTATGAATATGATGAAGAATATGAATATTATGTATGCACCAAAAATCTGGATGAGGATGAGATGTACCGGTTCATAAAAGGGGAGTTTCGTGACTGCCCTTATTACCAGTTCGGCGATGAGTACCAGATTGTGAGAAAGCAGATTTAGGAGGGGAAATATGAATCAGTTTGAAGCGTCTATTATTTTATGGATACAGGAAAATTTGCGGGGAGCAATGGATGGCTTTTGGTTATTTATCACACATCTCGGGGACGATGGACTGCTCTGGATTGCGATTGGAATTGCATTATTGTTCTTTAAGAAAACGAGACCGATTGGATTTACCATGTTAATATCGCTCTTGTTTGATTATCTGATTATCAATGTAACTTTGAAGGGCTTAGTTGCGAGACCAAGACCATTTGTTGTCAATGAAGCAATTACACCACTTATTACCAACGTGTCACCTTACAGGTCATTCCCTTCGGGTCATTCGGGTGGTTCGTTTGCGGCGATGTTTGCCCTGTATAAATGGGTGCCAAAGAAAATAGGAATTCCAGCACTTTGTCTGGCAGCGTTAGTGGCATTGTCAAGGCTGTATGTTGGGGTGCATTATCCGACAGATATCATCGCGGGCTGTATTGTTGGGTTCGTGTGCAGTGTTTTTGCACATCGCATTGTAAAGTGGTTGATGGAAAAGTTAAAGGAGAGAAAAATAAATGGCTAAAACGAAGAAACAAAAATTAGCGTTGGAAATCATTGAGCGTCTTCGGGCAGAATATCCAGATGCAACCTGTTCTTTGGATTACGATGAAGCGTGGAAATTGCTTGTAAGTGTCCGCCTTGCAGCACAGTGCACAGACGAACGCGTGAATATTATTGTGGAAAAGTTATATGAGAAATACCCAGATGTGGAGGCGTTAGCGGCTGCAGATGTGGATAAAATCGAAGAAATTGTCCGCCCTTGTGGATTAGGCAAGAGCAAAGCAAAAGATATCAGCGCCTGCATGAAAATTTTGAGAGATAAATACGACTGCAATGTGCCAAAGACATTTGATGAACTCTTGGCCCTTCCGGGAGTTGGACGAAAGAGTGCAAACCTCATTATGGGTGATGTCTTTGGAGAGCCAGCCATTGTAACAGATACACATTGTATCCGGCTTACAAACCGCATGGGGCTTGTGGATGGAATCAAGGATCCAAAGAAGGTGGAGATGGAGCTTTGGAAGATTATACCACCAGAAGAAGGGAATGATTTCTGTCACAGACTTGTGTACCATGGCAGAGAGGTTTGTACAGCGAGGACGAGTCCATATTGTGATAAATGTTGTTTGAATGATATTTGCCCGAAGAAGGGTGTGGAGAAGCATAAATAAGGTGTGGCAACGCTACACCTTATTATTATAGACAAATTAGACTTGAGCAGAGTGAATGATTATGCTAGACTAAGTTTACATCAAAAAACAAATCTTATTTTCTAGGCAGTTCTGCCAAAGATTTCCGAAATGATGAAAAACTAAAGAACGGAGGTTTGATGCCTATGATTGTTGAAATTCTGTGTATTTTTATGTTTCAACTACCACAGAATTACAGATTATGATAAAATAAAGGAGACACAATATGGGTAAAAAGAAAAGTTTACAAGAACTAACATTTAAAAGTAATTTCATGTTTGGTGCAGTGATGCTAGACCCTAAAAATTGTAAAGGAGTATTGGAAAGAAGTCTTGGTATAGAGATTGAACGCGTAGAGGTAAGTAAAGAAAAAAGCATTGTATATAATCCAGAGTATAAAGGCATTCGTTTGGATGTGTATGCTAAGGATGACAATAATACACATTACGACGTGGAGATTCAAGTGCTTAGGAGGGCGGCAATCAAGAAGAGAGCTCGATATTATCATGGACAGCTTGATATGGAGATTCTTTTGAGCGGATTGCCATACAAAGATTTGCCAGATACATATGTTATATTCATTTGCGACTTTGATCCATTCGGACAGGGAAAGTATCGTTATACTTTGAAGAAAATATGTGAAGAGTGTCCAGCGATATCGATGGAAGATGGAGCACATACTATTTTTCTTAGTACAAAGGGTAAAAATAAAGAAGAAGTACCAGATGAGTTAGTTCGCTTTTTAGATTTTGTAGCGGCACCACTCTCAGAAAGTGAGCGGGATTTTGAAGACGATTTTATTCGCCAATTGCAGAATTCTGTGAGAGAAGTGAAGGAAAGCCGTGAAATGGGGGCAAGATATATGACATTTCAGGAATTGTTAAATGACGAGCGAGAAGAAGGTCTTCAAGAAGGACGTTTCTTAAAATTAAAAGAACAGGTGGAAAAGAAACTTGCAAAAGGATGCTCAATAGAAGATATCGCTGATATGCTTGAAGAGGATATTGAGGTTATCAAAGATATTGTGGCAGAGTTGCAGGAAGAACAATAATTACAAATTGTATCAAGGCGCGTTGCGATTGCAGCGCGCCTTTGTTTATGAATCAATATATTCAATATTCATCTGATTACCCAAATAATCTTTTCTGAATTTCTTAGGTGTTGTGCCCATGCGTTTTGAAAAGCATTGGATGAAAAAACCGCATGAGCTAAAGCCACAATCTATACTAATTTCCTCTATCGATTTATCAGAATGTTTTAAAAGTTCTGTGGCATATTCCAGTTGTCTATTTAAGATATATTGCTTTGGAGAAAGCCCAAAATGTTCTTTGAAAATGTGGCGAAAACGATGGTAACTATATCCTGACAAACTTGCAAGTGCATGCATATCAATATTAGTTGTAAAGTTGAGGTCTATATAATGGGCGGCATTTTCTAAAGGATTGGATAAGTTATACGCATTGTCGTCCTGGGTTAGTCTCTCGAAAAGAACAAGTATGTCTTGTGTGAGAATTTCCATGCGCTTTAAATAGTTACTCTTTTGGTTTTGTATTTCGTTTTTCATGATATGCAATACATTTAATATGTCTTGAGAATCGAAGTCCTTGTACAACCCTGATTTAATATATTTCTCATTATCTATATTTGAAAAGCCAAAATACATAATTTCAGTATCTTCGATTGCTTTTTCACCGTGATAAGCTTGAGGTTCAATGATAGTAAACGTATTTGGACCATATTCATATTCTTTGGAATTAATCGTCAATATTCCCCTTCCACTCAAATAATATACCAACTCATAACAGGTATGGTTGTGCGAAGCGGCGCGGAAAGGAACATTGTTTGTCTGTGTCATAAAAAATATAAAAGAAGTCTTTGCCATGTTTTCTCCTTTGATTGACCAATATGGAATACAGATTAGCCAAAAATATATATTTCGCATTTTCTGACAATAGTATAATATACCTATCCCAATAATTCAATAGAAAATACTGTGTAGAAAGGAGGAGATTATCATGAAAAAGAGGAAAAAGGTAATATTAGACACGGATATCGGTAACGATATTGATGACAGTTTTGCACTTGGACTACTACTCACTCTTGAAAATGTAGATATAAAATTGATATCGACATGTTTTCAAGATACCGAGTATAGAGCAAGGGTTGTAGCCAAAACTTTAACAAATTTATCGAGAACCGATATACCGATTGCAATTGGGTATAACAATTTGCAAGAGGCAGGTTCATCTCTGCAGCGATATGTGGAGGACTTTTCTTGGGATGATTATAGTGGCGAAGTCTACCAAGATGGAATTGAAGCAATCGTTGATTGCATCAAACAATCGGAAGAGAAGATTACGATTATCAGTATTGGAGCAGCAACGAATCTTGTAAAAGTGCTTGAACGATATCCAGAAGCACAATACAAGAGTGAAATTATTGGAATGTATGGGAGTGTGCGAAAAGGATATATTGGGAGCGATAAGCCATGTCCCGAGGCCAATGTATATGTTGATTTAGATTCATTTGAAAAACTGATGCAATCAGAATGGGAAATTACAATGGTTCCATTGGATGCCTGCAGAGAATTCATCATCGATGGAGACAATTATCAGAAAATGAAACATTCTAAGAATCCGTTGTGTAGAACTGTATTGGAACAATATGAGATATGGCAGACGGACTATTCTGGTGGTGCAAGAAAGTTCGATGTGGAAGAAAGTACCAGTATTCTGTTCGATATTCCGCCCGTATTATATCTATATAATCAAGACTGGTTCGAAAAGGAAGAACTGTATATCAAAGTTACAAAAGATAAGATGACGGTGGAAGATGAAGACGGAAGAATGTGCACTGTTCTAACGGATATTCAGAGTGATGGAGAATTGGAAACCTTTGTGGTTGACAGATTCCTAAGTTATTTGTCGTCGACTAGAGAGGAGATGAAAGTTTCATAATGAAAATGTTTAGAAAAATGAAAAAATCCAGGCAATTATATCTGTTGTTACTACCTTCGCTGATTTATTTGGGTGTAATGTGTTACGCACCTATGTATGGAATTGTAATAGCTTTTTTTGACTATATTCCAGCTGTAGGACTGCAGGGAAGTAAATTTATTGGGCTGGACAACTTTGCCCGATTTTTTGACTCCTATTATTTTGGGATGTTGATTAAGAATACATTGGGAATTAGCTTATATTCATTGGTTGTTAATACGATAGTTCCAATTATTCTTGCTTTATTAATCAATGAGGTGAAAAATGCTAAATTTAAGAAAGCAGTGCAGACCATTTCTTATGCACCATATTTTGTGTCAGTGGTTGTAGTCGTAGGTATGTGTTACAGTTTCTTAGACCCAGATACAGGAGTTATTAATTCTATCATAGAAATGTTTGGTGGAGAATCAATCACATTCATGGGAGAAAATACATGGTTTAAGACGGTGTATGTTTTATCTGGTTTATGGCAGGGTGCAGGCTGGTGGGCAATTATTTATATTGCTACCTTATCAGGCGTGGATCCAAGTCTCCATGAAGCAGCTTCCATTGATGGTGCGGGGCGACTGCAGCGTATCTGGCATATTAATATTCCAGCACTTGTTCCTACCATCGTAACCTTATTTATCATGAGTGTTGGAAGTATTATGAGTGTTGGCTTTGAAAAAGTGTATTTGATGCAAAATCAAATGAACATTCAGTCATCAGATATTATAGCTACTTATGCTTATAGAGTAGGTCTGGGTTCAGCAACAAAGGATTTTGGTTTCGCAACAGCAGTAGGTCTCTTCAATACAGTTGTCAATTTGGTATTGCTGATTAGTGCAAATTATGTGTCTAAAAAGACGACTGAAGAGAGTTTGTGGTAGGAGGTGACAGGATGAAAAAAATAAAAACAGAAAAAGGATTCGATTTTATTGTGACAATCATTCTTACCTTGTTTTCTTTCATTACATTAGTGCCTCTTTTGTACATAGTAGTGAATTCCATCAGTAATCCAGAACTGGTATATCAAGGAGAAATTTTCCTAATTCCAAAAGGAATTACATGGGAAGCTTATGAGCGTGTTTTTATGGACGATGAGATTATAAGGGGATATGCGAATACCATTTTCTACACCTTGTTGGGAACTGTTTTGAGTATGGTTTTGACTTTCACAGCAGCGTATCCGCTGTCTCGTAAGGACCTTGTGGGCAGTCGTTTCCTGACATTATTATTTACAATCACAATGTTTGTAAATGGAGGACTAATACCTACCTATCTTGTAGTTGAAAAACTACATATGACAAATACTATCTGGGGATTTATAATTCCAGGATGTCTGTCTGTTTGGAATGTTATCGTAGTAAAGACATATATGCAAAGTACAATTCCTTTGGAGATTCAAGAAGCAGCGATGATCGATGGAAGCAGTGACATGAAATTGTTTTTGAGAATCATTATTCCATTGTGTAAGCCGATTATTGCTGTTATGGTGCTTTTTTATGCTGTTGGTTATTGGAACTCATATTTTAATGCCTTGATTTATATCACAGATGAAAGTTTATATCCATTACAAATGGTGCTTAGAAAGATTTTAATCAGCGCCGATATGAGTAATATGATGAGCAGTGCTGGCGGTGCAATGGAGAGTATTGCGCAGCAAAGCATGCTGTCCGAATCTTTGAAGTATGCAACAATTGTTTTGGCTTCAGCACCAATTCTGTTCTTATATCCATTTGCGCAGAAGTATTTTGAAAAAGGTGTAATGATAGGTTCCGTAAAAGGATAGGAGGTTTATTTTATGGGAAAATTGAAAAAGAAACTGAAGGTTTTAATAGTAACTGGAGTTGTGGCGTCTTTGATGGCGGGATGCTCAGGCGGAGGAAATGCAACATGGGATATTGGAAATGCAAATAAAGAGGGATATCCAATTGTTGATAAGACAATTACACTTGACTTCTTCGCACCGAAACATGCAATGCATAGCGATTATTCTGAGATGGTACTGTTTCAAGAAATGGAAGACATTACGAATATTGATATTAACTGGACTTTGGCTTCCACTGAAAACTATGCAGAACTTAGAGCATTGGCATGGAACGGAGACGATTTGCCGGATGCATTCTTCCTTTGGAATGAAATTGACGAGCAGATAAAGTATGCAGAAGCAGGACTTTTAGTACCGATTGAAGATTTGATAGATGAATATATGCCGAATTACAAAAAGATTATGGAGAAATATCCAGAAATCAAGAAACTGACTACTTTGCCAGACGGACATATCTATTCAACTGCAATTATCAATGAAGTTCCAAGAGATCAGACTTTTAAACAGTATATTAATCAAACATGGTTGGACAATCTGGGGCTTAAAATGCCGACGACTGTGCAGGAATATTATGTTGTATTAATGGCATTTAAGACGCAGGACCCAAATGAAAATGGTATCAAAGATGAAATTCCGCTTTCATCTGCTTCCTTGTATCAGACAAGAAACTTTTTGATGAGTGCATTTGGTTTTGTTAGTACTGGTTTGGAGGAAAAAGATGGGGAAATTATCTACGTTCCTCAAACGGATAATTATCGTGAATATTTAAAATATGCGAATAAACTTTATTCAGAAGGATTGTTAGACAATTCTACATTCCTGATGTCAAGTACGGACCTTGCCGGTAAAGGAAATCAAGGAGTTGTTGGGTCGTTTGATGGAGCAGCGCCATATCTTGTTGTAGGAACTGCGCAGGATAGCGATTATGTTGCTATGGCACCAATTACGAGTGATATTAATAACGAAAAAATGTGGCTCGGTTTTGAGAGTATCTGGCCATCAGGTTTCATTATTACAAAAAGTAATCAAAATGTAGGAGCAACGCTCAGATGGATTGACTATTTATATAGTGAAGAGGCTGTGGCATTACAGACTTATGGAAAAGAAGGGGAAAATTGGAGTTGGGATGATGAAACAAAACAAAGCTGGACATTCAATGTTCCTGAAAACATGGATCCAGAACAATATCGTGCGACTATTACCCCAGCGGTAGGTCTGGGCGCAATTGCTTATACCAACAAGGAGTTTATTTTGATGGAAAGTACACCTCTCGTAAAACGAATTAACGAACAGGTGGAGGCAGCTGGTTATATGGATTATCTGAAGATTCCAGTACCACAAATGATATTTACATCAGATGAAAATAAGCAGATTGGTATTATTCAGACTGATCTTGAAACCTATATGCAGACCTGTGAGGTTGATTTTATTACTGGGAAAAAAGAGCTGAATGATGAGAACTGGCAAGCGCATCTCCAAACCTTAGAACAAATGAATGTGAAAACGCTTATAGAAATTTATAATGATGCATATGCCCGCTATCTGGAACAGTAGGAGGTACAGTATGAAAAAAAGATTATTGTTACTTATTTTATGTGTAACACTTATCATCTCTGTCGTAGGGTGCAAAGAGGAAAAACCTTCTAATGATGTGGCTGAAAAGGAGCCAGTTTCTGAAAGCGTCGAACCTGAAGAAAACATAGGATTGAGTGATTCCTATAATATAGGTGTGAACGAGGAGAAACTGAATAAAGAAGTAGTATACCAAATTCCTGAAAATATTGAATTTACACTGAATGCAGCAGATTACGGTGTGAAGGAAAACGATGGATATGATGACACAGCTGCATTCGAAAAAATAATTTCAGAAGTTGTTAAAAAGGAAGGAGCACTTACGAAAGTCATTTTCCCAGAAGGAACTCTTGATTTTGTTGAGGGTATGGGAAGCGAGAAGGTGAATGTAGAGGAGTTTCTTACCTTTACCGATATTGAAAATCTTGTTATTGTGGGAAACAATACAACTTTTCAATTTCACGGTATTTTGAAAGGAATTGAGTTTACAGACTGTGAGAATATTATGGTTACGGGAGTAAACATCGATTGGGGCCGACCACCGTTTTCAATGGGTGTGATTGGTAAAAATGATGGACAGACTTTTGAAGTAAAGGTAAGTGAAGGATATCCAGTAGATGAGAATACCGTGATAGCAGCCTTTTTAGAGTATGATGCAAAGACAAATGCCCCAAGAGTTGATGGTAACGATATTTATGGTGATGTTGCCTCGGTGGAATATCTTGGAAAGCAAACACTTCGGATTAAGTTTAATTCAAAATATAATGAAGCTCCAAAGGGAACGAAGGTTATATTAAGACATGAAATATACAGTTACGATGGAATTACATTGAGAAACTGTAACAATATGACCTTTGAAGGAGTGAATATATATTCTGCACCTGGAATGGGTGTAATGGGATATAGTAGTGATAATCTTTACTTCAACCGCTTTAATGTAATGTTAAAACCAGATACGGATCGGCTAATGTCGGTGACGGCAGATGCGATACATTTGCAGGATTGTGGTGGAGAAGTAAAGGTGACCAATTCTATTTTTGAAAATTGTGGGGATGATGCATTTAATGCACATGGAGCATACCTTGTGATTAAAGAAATCATAGATAAGAACACCGTGTATGCAGAAAATCCGAGAGGCTACAATTTTCAGCCAAATGTTGGGGATACCATTGAAATTTCTATGGCAAGTACTCTACTTCCTGAAATGAGTGCAACGGTAGTTTCGTCAGATACATCGAATAAGGGACAGGGGTTTGTTCTGGAGTTAGACCAGGAATTATCAAAAGAGATTGCTTTGAATGATGTGATTGCAAATGCAACTAGAACCCCGCAGCTTGAATATAAAAACAATCTGATTCGAAATAAGCGTTGCCGTGGAGTGTTGATTCAGACTAGAAATGCGCTGATAGAAAACAATACATTTGCAAACCTTACAAATGAAGGCGTTCTTATTACAACTGATGCTGGTGCATGGTTCGAATCGTTGGGCTCCCATGACGTCGTTGTCAGAAACAATAAGTTTGTTGGTACTGATATGGGAATTAAAGCAATCGCACTTGCCCAAAACGATATTTATGGGCCGCCAGGGGTGTTTAAGAATCTTACTATCGAGAATAATTTTATAGCAAATACAAGTAGTTCTGGTATCTGTATTAATTCTGCAGATGGGGTAACTATACGAAACAATCTCATTGCGTCTTCAGGATTAGATACAAGCAGCTATTACAATGCTGGCATTGTGGCATCTTATGCCGAGAATATGACAGTTGAATATAATGAAGTGGTTGCGAATAGTTCTGCAGATTTTAAGGGAATTAGTTTTGGCGCAGCAGTCAATGCGGAAAATACGAAGATAGCCAATAATATCGGCATTGATGGTTCTGAATTAGAGGATGCAAAAATCGAAACATTGGAGGTTGCTCAGATTACAGACACTATCGATGTTACGGATAAGAGTTTGGACGATTGGACCAATATTGGAACAGATATGGGTGTAAATGGTATTTCGGATGCAGACCAGAACGAAGTTACGCTGGATGACAATAGTATGAGGGTTAACCTTATGAAACTCGCATGGGATAACGACAATGTTTACTTTGCATATGATGTACATGATGACAAACTGTCTTGGGTTCCAGAACAGTTCTGGCTTGGTGATGGTGTAGAAGTATTTATGACTACGAATACAGAGTCGAGTCAGCCGATGGAATTAGTGAAATATGAGACGGAAGGCTGCGTACATCTATTTATGGGGGGAACGCCAACTGGTGGCTGTATGGTAGTTAACACACGTTCATCAGATGCAGTGTATAATGCAGCAGATAAATTCAAACTGAATTTGTGGGAAAAGAAGGATGGTTACAGTGGTGAAGGAAGCATTCCTATTGATGCTGTACCTGGCTTGAGGGAGGCAATTGATAACGGAAGCGAAGTGAAATTTGTTATCCGTATTGCAGATAGTGAAAGCGGTAATCTGCAGATTCAAGTGTCAAATGCGCCACATCCAGTTGAGTATAACAAATATGTTCCAGCTCGTATGCCATCAGTGAAGTTTGTGAAATAATGGAGGGATGAAAAATGGATGAAAAACGGAAACAAAATAGTGATAAAAAGAAGTTATTCCTAGTCCTTGGAATCCTGGTAGCAGTGGCGATCCTTTTAGGTGTAATCGCATTGGTAAAAATAAAAAAAGATGATGATGCACCAGTGACAAAGCTGCCAAGCAGCAATACGGAAATAGAAAACAAGGTAGAAGCTCTGACTACATATGAATTATTAAATGATCCTCTTGCAAAAGGCTACATCGGGGAAGGCGTTAATACAAGTTCTTTTCCAAAAGATGCTGTGTGGAAACGTCTGCAGGCATCTAAGATACCATTAAAAATTGGTGAGAGTTATATCGAAACATTTGATAGGGAATATTTTGATACAAGACTCCGAGCACAGACTATGGGAAACGGTGTTACCGCAGAATTATCTAGCAAAGATAGCTTGCGTGCAGGAACAGGGAATAGTCTCATTATAGATAGTGAAATTGGAATTTATACGGGTGTATATCTAAAGGGAATGCGCTTTTCAGCAAATGGTATCTATCAAGTTGAATTTGACTACAAGATTATCAAGGAATCAGACGATTTCTTCTTCCAGTTCCGAGCAGATAGTGACGGAAAATCTGGGGTAAGAACAGGAGATAAATTTGTAACAATAAAAGGTCAAACAGGTGCTACGGGAAGTATTAGATGGGTTGCACAACTGGATAATTTTCAGGATTATGGCATCATGATATTCCCACGAAACAAAGCGGGTAAAATAGCAATTGATAACATTAAGATTACTAGACTTGCTGAAAATTATAATGAGTTAGCTGTCGGAAATACAATCAAAGAAGATTTTGATGGAACCATGTATTTTGAACTTGATAAAGAATTAGTTCCAAATTCAGGCTTCGTAACTGGAGACAAGGCCATTGAAGGAAGATCATTATACATAGAATCCGATAAGGAATATCAGTGCATCTATCTAAAAGGATTCAATTTTATTTCTGGTGAAAAATACCGAATAAAGTTTGATTATGTGATAAATGACCCGACAAGCAACTTCTATGTTCAGATGATTTCAAAATCAGGAGAATTTAAGCAATTCTACTCGTTTGGAGATGGTACAGTGGCGACAAAAGAACTTCGCTCGTTTGACCGAATTTTTGAAATCGGTGGTGACGAAAAAGAGTATTTGTTGCAGATATTCCCAGGGGCTGGAAATGAAAAGTCAGGTATAACCATTGACAATATTGAGGTGACACGCATGTCATCTGAGTGGCCAGTGTTTACAGGAAAGACTCCGACAAAGGAAAAAGCTGTCGTTGAGAATTTCGAAAACGGACTCTATAAGGGGCATCTTCTTGCGTCACAACATAACACAGGTTTATACAATATTGTGAAGGATGAGAGTAATGTGCTCCAAATTACGATACCAGATCAATTTAGCGGAGTGGAATTTGTGGATGGTTTGAAGCTTACAAAAGGGCAGAAATACAAAGTCAGCTTCGATTACAAGGTTGTGAAAAACCCTTCTTTAGGTGCTTTCTATGTTCAGTTTACTGGCGGCGTAGATTATGGTCAATTGATTGACCTTACGGAAGGCAAAGCAGGAAACTATGAAACCATGATTACAGCTGGAAATGCGAATGATGAAGAAGTCGCATTACAGATGTTCGGAAATCAGCCAGGCATGGTTATTAATATCGACAACCTAAAAATCATAGTTGCAGATGAGGAATCAATACCGAAGGATATTGAATTAAATGTTGGTGATAAATACGTAAATGATTTTGATGATAACAATAGGTTGGTGTTAGATACAGGAAGTGTTCCAAACACAAAGGTTGAAAGTAACGATAATACGATTGATGGTAATTCTTTAATCTTCAATAGTGATGGAGAATATAAATGTGTTTATATCAATGGAATTACTCTCGATGGCAAAGGAATTTATCGTGTTCGCTTTGACTATAAAGTGATGGAAAGACAAGATATTTTCTATTTCCAATTCGTATCAAAGTCAGGTGCTTACACAAGTTTCATGTCATTTGGTGATGGAACTGTTCCGCTTAATAGTATGAGAACCTTTGACCAAATCTTTGTTTTAAACACAGAGGAAGAAGTGCTGATGCAGATGTTCCCAGGGGCTGCAAAGGGTAACAATTCTGTGATTGTTGATAATTTTACAATCGAGAGATTAGACCCGGAATCACCAGTATTTGAGCAGAAGAATGTGACAGAAGACTCATCAATAACAGAAAACTTTGAAACTGGATTATATGGCGGCAGCATTACACCAAATCAACAAGGCACGGGTACATTTAGTATCGTAGAAGGATTTGATGGTAAGGGACTTGAAGTTGTAGTGCCAGATGCATTTTCGGGGGTTCAGTTTAAGAATGGAGTAAAATTTGAGACTGGTGAAAAATATAATATATTCTTCGATTACAAAATTACAGAAAATCCAAATAATGCTGCGTTTTATGTTCAAATTGGCGGTGTAGATTATGAAGAGGTAAGTGCAGTGGCAGGATCCACAGGAAGCGTAATGACGACCTTGACAGTAGGCAGTGCAAATGGAAATCCTGAAGTACTTCAACTTTTCGCAAACCAAGCAGGGTTGAAAATGATAATCGACAACATTAGAATAGAAAAATTTGTCACACCAACTACACCATTTGATGAGAATTTCAATGAGATTCCATTATATAATTGGGCACCAAACAACGGTGGTATTGTAAACCTTACTTCAGTTACAGGCAAGCTTCCTTCAGCAGGAGATGGGAATGCATTGTATGTGAACTGTGTAAGTATTTATGATGGTGTTATAATGACACCAATACATACAGCTGTTCAAAGTGGTCAAAGCTATGATATCAGCTTTGATATAAAGGCGTTGAATGTTCCAGCAAATGCAGGTTTGTATATTCAAAGCGGTAATTTTGTACTTGTTCCTATTGTAGCAGGCATGGATGAAAGAGTGGAAGTGACGTTGACAGCTCAGGCTGAGTTTATACAGTTATTTACTAGTGTAGGCGGATTAGAATTTACAATTGACAACTGGTCGATAAAGCCGCATGTTGAGCAAGGTGTCTTTGAAGATTTTGAAGATTTTAATGCATTAAATGTAGTGTTGTCTCCTAATAATGGTGGACAATTCAGCGAAAGCAGTGAGGTACCTGATGCGGGTTCTGGAAAAGGGTTGTATATCAATTGTGTGAATGCCTTTGATGGAATTCAAGTTGTACCAAAAGAAGCACTCGTATTAGGAGATAAATACGTGATTAAGATGAAGTATAGAATTGTTAATAATCCAAATGGTTCCATACTTTATATTCAGTACGGCAGCAATTTCCAATCGGTGGATGCTGCGCCTAATTCACAGGGTACATATGAAGTACAGTTAGTTGCAGAAACAACGGATGTACTGCAGATGTTCTCGAGTGTAGCAGGTCTTGAATTAGTAATAGACGATTTGAGTATAGAGCGAGTTACTAGTGGAGTATTCTTCGCGAATTTTGATACTGCGAACAACTTTATTGTAAATCCAAATAATGAAGCAACGATTTCTTCATGCTTTAATCCAAATCTGAGACCAAATGGTGCAACAAACAATTCACTTATGGTTACATCACAATCAGCTTATGGTGGTGTGATACTTGTACCTCAGAATTTCACAATGGAGGCGGGGAAAGACTATCGTCTTTCTTTTAGATACAAAATCATTGAAAATCTGATTAATGGACCGCTGTATATCCAACTTGGAGCAGGACAAGGTTCGCAACAATTAAATTCAGAAGCAGGACACAGTGAATTGGTAAATATTACACTAAAAGCAGCAGAAAATCTTATTCAGATATTTGGAGGTTCAGAACCTGGTATAAAATTCACAATCGATGATTTTGTCATTGAGCCAAAAAATTAATAATTAAGGAGAAGTATTTTAACAAAATACTTCTCCTATTGTGAGGGACATGCATGGTAGAGACAAAAAGTGATTTTTTATATTTAACAGAGAAGTTTCTAGTAAGAGACGTTATACAGATTCCTGAGAAAGAATACATAGTCCATACGGAAGAAGAAAACGTATTTGTATTTGAGAATAGGGATGATATTGTTATAGATGGTATGAATTCCACAATCAGTTTTGCTGGAAAAGTAAGACCTTTTGTATTTAGAAATTGCCGAAATATAACCATTAAAAATATGACAATTGATTATTGGGATCCTCCATATACACACGGAGAGGTTGTAAGTAGTGATGGTTGTAATTTCGTGATTAAACTATACGAAAAAAATGCTGATGAAGTGCCAGAGGTGAAAGCCTACATAGAATATGACAGATACACGCTTGCGCCATTAAAGGATGGAAATGATATTTATTGGGATTGCAAAAGTGTTGAGAAGATTGATGAACAGACAATCCGAATTACATTTAACAACCAATATTCTATTCCGCCAGTAGGAACGCTGGTTGTGCTGCGACATGAAATATATGATTATGATGGCTTTACATTCTATGATTGTAAGAATATTTTGGTTGAAAACGTAAAAATAAGATGTGCAGTTGGCATGGGGATATGTGCATATGGCTGCGATGATTTGAAGTTTCTTAATCTAGAAATCGCACCTGAAAAAGAATCAGGAAGACTTATGTCGACAACGGGTGATGGAATTCATCTTATGAATTGCTCGGGGCAAGTTATGGTCGAAAACTGTTATTTCGCATATTTGGGTGATGATTCCTTTAATTCACATGGAATGTTCCTTCAAGTGTTGGAAACTGACGGTTCTATAATTAAAGCGGTACATCCGAAAGGATACAACTTACTGCCTAGAACTGGTGACATCGTTGAGTTTACAAAAGCAGGTGTATTGCTTCCTTATGGAGAAGGCGTTGTCAAATCTGCAAGGCATTCTGAAGCAGGTGTTGTTTTGGAAATAGAACACACTTCTGGCGGTGCTTTGCAAATTGGCGATTACCTTGCAAATGCAACGAGGAATATTCAATTAATATACCAAAATAATATAGTCGAAAACAAGAGATGCAGAGGCATCCTGGTGCAAACCAGGAATGCGATAATCAGAAATAATATTTTTAAAAATGTTTCAGGCGGAGGCATCTTAGTGTTTTCAGAAGATATTTCTTTTTATGAAAGTATTGGAACAAGGAACATTGTAATTGAGAATAACAAATTGATTCATAACAATCATGCAATAGGAAAATGCCAAGGAGATATTTCTGTTGTTAGCTATACGACAGACTATAAACTTGGAGGAATTGGTGTTCATAAGAATATTGTTATTAGAAACAACACAATTGAAGACACCGCTTTCAGAGGAATCTATGTGGCTTGTGCAATGAATGTTTTAATAGAGTCAAACAGTATTGGATTTGACGAAAGCGTAACAGATGATGTGGCAGTAGTTAAGATAGAGCATTGTTCCAACGTTTTGTTAGAACAAAATACATTGCAAAATAAGGAAAGAAATAACCAATTTGTAGAAATAGGAGAACATTGCAAGAATATAGCAGGAGGGAATGTGTGATGAAAGTAACATTTTTAGGAGCTGGAAGTACCATTTTTGCAAAAAATGTCTTAGGGGACACAATGTGTTCTGAACCATTAAAAGAAATTGAGATTGCATTATATGATATAGACGCACAGAGGCTTGCGGACAGTACATTGCTTATTAATAGTCTGAATCAGAACATTAATAATGGAAAGGCGACAGTTAAATCATACTTAGGAATTGAGAATCTAAAGGAAGCATTGAAAAATGCAACATTTGTTATCAATGCAATACAAGTTGGTGGTTATGATTCATGCACGATAACGGATTTTGAAATTCCTAAAAAATATGGTTTGAATCAGACAATTGGGGATACGACAGGCATTGGTGGTATCATGAGGGCGCTTAGAACCATTCCAGTTTTGGAGGGGATTGCTAATGACATGCAAGAAGTATGTCCGAATGCATGGTTGTTAAATTATACAAACCCAATGTCAATGTTAAGTGGATACTTGCAAAGGTATACAGGAGTGAAAACAATTGGGCTTTGCCATAGTGTGCAGGTTTGTTCAGATGGACTTTTGAAAGCACTCGGCATGGAAGACAAACTTGATAATAGGAAAGAATTGATAGCAGGAATTAATCATATGGCATGGCTTCTCGAGATAAAAGATCAGTATGGAAATGATTTGTATCCTGAAATAAGAAAACGTGCACGCGAGAAGAATCTCACCGAAAAGCATTCCGATATGGTGCGCTATGAATATATTGATAAGCTTGGATATTATTGCACAGAATCTAGCGAACATAATGCAGAATATAATATGTTTTTTATTAAAAAGCAGTATCCGGAATTAATCGAGCGATACAATATTCCATTAGATGAATATCCAAGAAGATGTATTAAGCAAATTCAAGATTGGTCTATACAAAGAGAAGAACTTGTTGAAAACAAAAGTATTGGACATGTACGTTCACATGAATATGCATCTTATATTATGGAAGCAATGATTACAGGAAAACCATATAAAATAGGAGGTAACGTATTAAATACGGGATATTTGATAGAAAATCTTCCTCAAGATGCATGTGTAGAAGTTCCTTGTATGGTTGATAATACAGGAATACATCCTACCTATGTTGGGAAATTGCCAGTGCAGTTGGCTGCTATGAATATGACAAATATTAACGTACATCAGCTTGTTATTGAGGCTGCAAGAACTAAGAAAAAAGAACATATATATCATGCTGCCATGTTAGATCCACATACTGCAAGTGAATTATCAATTGATGACATTATAAAAATGGTAGATGAGATGATTGTGGCGCACGGTAATTGGCTACCAATATACAAGTAAAGAGACTTGGACAAAAAGAGGTGAGAAATATGAAAATCTTAAATTTTGGTTCACTTAACATTGATTATGTTTATGATGTCGAGCATTTTGTCAGACCAGGTGAAACCCTTTCATCTCATAAGATGGAAATCTTTTGTGGTGGGAAAGGATTAAATCAATCTATTGCTCTTGCTCGCGCAGGTGCTGATGTTTATCATGCCGGAGCGGTAGGAGAAAAAGATGGAAAAATTTTAATCGATACTCTTGCTGAAAACAATATCAATACGGAGTTTATCAAGATACACGATGCACAGTCAGGACATGCATTAATACAGGTCGATTCATCTGGACAGAATTGTATTATTCTTTATGGTGGAACCAATCAGATGATAGATAAGGAACATATTGATTTTGTGTTTGAACATTTTTCACAAGGGGATTATATCTTATTGCAGAATGAGATAAATATGTTGGACTACATAATGACAAAAGCACACGATAAAGGTATGGTAATTGTGTTAAATCCTTCGCCAATGCAAAGCAATATACTTGATTTGCCATTGGAAAATCTAGATTATTTGATTCTTAACGAGGTGGAAGCCTCAGATTTATGTGGTAAGGAAGCAGCAGAGGACATACTGGATGCTCTGACGATAAAATTTCCAAATACAAAGATTATTCTTACACTTGGCAAACAAGGGGCGATATATTCTGATGGGGAAGTGAGATTAAAGCATGGAATTTATAAAGTTCCAGCTGCGGATACAACTGCAGCAGGTGACACTTTTACAGGATATTTTTTTGCAAGCATTCTAAACAATAGTCCAGAGGAAGCGTTAAGAATAGCATCAATGGCTTCCGCAATTGCTGTTTCAAGAAAAGGGGCAGAAGCCTCAATTCCTAAATTGCAAGAGGTGTTAACAAGCAATTTCGAATACAAGAATAAAGATTAGAAGAAAATATAGAGGAGGAACTTCATTTGTGGAGTTCCTTCTCTTTCTGCTTTTCGCATATTTTTTAAAATTATGTTGCGTGATAGTTTAGGGATATAGTATTATATTTTTCATGAAAAAAGTAAATCACAAGGAGATAAACATATGAGTCAAGAGGTATTGGCAGTAGTTGCCGGACAAGAAATTACACAAAAAGAATATGACGCCTTTGTATTAGGCTTACCTAAAGAACAGCAAGCATACGCTTCTAACCCACAATTCAAAGCACAGTGTTTGGAACAATTAGTTTCTTTACATTTATTTGCAAAAATGGGGGAAGAACAAAAATTAGACGAAACACCAGAATTTGAAAAAATCATTGCTAACGCAAAGAGAGATGTTTTAGCACAAATGGCGATGAGAGAGCTTTTGAAGGATATTGCTGTTTCAGATGAAGAAGTAAAAACTTTCTTTGAAGAAAATAGAGATTACTATAAGAAAGATGCGACAGTAAGTGCAAAACATATTCTCGTAGATTCTGAAGAAAAATGCAACGAAATTTTAGCGAGCATTACAAGTGGTGAAAAAGCATTTGAAGATGCGGCAAAAGAATCTTCAACATGCCCTTCTGGACAGAGAGGCGGAGACCTTGGTGAATTTGGTAAGGGCCAGATGGTAAAAGAATTTGAAGAAGCTGCATTTGCAGCAGAAATCGGACAAGTGGTTGGACCAGTGAAAACACAATTTGGCTACCATTTAATTAAAGTAGAAAAGAAAAATGAAGCAGCTTTGGCATCATTTGAAGAAGTAAAGGAATCTATCAGACAGATGCTCTTACAACAAAAGCAGGGTGAAGTTTACAACACAGCATATGATGAATTAAGAGAAAAATACTTGGAAAAATAATTGATTTCTATATAAACATTCATTATAATTATTTTGTTAGAGTTGAAATTTAAGATTATGGCAAAAGTCATATGATACAACAGGAGGAAGAACTATGGATTCAAATAAGAGACCAGATACAATGGAACGTATCACAACACCAGAACTTGCAGAAAGCTTCATTGCTGAACAAGTGAAAGCGGTTCAAGAACAAGTTGGAGATAAAAAAGTATTATTAGCACTTTCAGGTGGTGTTGATAGTTCAGTTGTTGCAGCACTTTTAATCAAAGCAATTGGCAAACAATTAGTTTGTGTACACGTTAACCACGGGTTAATGCGTAAGGGTGAAAGTGAACAAGTAATCGAAGTGTTCCGTAATCAGTTGGATGCAAACTTAGTTTACATTGATGCAACAGACCGCTTCCTTGATAAATTAGCAGGAGTTGCTGAACCAGAAAAGAAACGTAAAATTATCGGTGAAGAATTTGTTCGTGTATTTGAAGAAGAATCAAGCAAATTAGAAGGGATTTCTTTCTTGGCACAAGGAACTATTTATCCAGATATCTTAGAGAGTGATGGAGTGAAAGCACATCATAATGTTGGTGGATTACCAGAAGATTTCCAATTCGAAGGTTTGGTAGAACCTGTGAAGCTTCTTTATAAAGATGAAGTTCGTGTAGTTGGTAGAGCGCTTGGTCTTCCAGCAGAAATGGTTGACCGTCAACCATTCCCAGGTCCAGGACTTGGTGTAAGATGTTTAGGAGCAATCACAAGAGACCGTTTACATGCACTTAGAGAAGCAGATGCTATCTTAAGAGAAGAATTTGACATTGCTGGTTTAACAGAAAAAGTATGGCAATTCTTTACAGTAGTGCCTGATTTCACATCTACAGGTGTTAAAGACGGAAAGAGACTTGACTACTGGCCAGTAATCATCCGTGCCGTAAATACGGTGGATGCTATGGCTTGTACAGTTCCAGAGATTGATTGGGCTGTACTTCAAAAAATCACGAATCGTATTTTAAGTGAAGTTGATGGGGTTTGTAGAGTGTGTTACGATATGAGTCCGAAACCGATTGCTACGATTGAGTGGGAATAAAAGTTAATGTCATGGGGCAAAGTGATTTAGCCTCTAACAGGCAAACAACTTTATCCTGAAACAGAATATAGAAAGACCTTGTATGGGCTTATTTGATAAGCCTGTCCGGGGTCTTTTTTTGTTGCCCAAGACAGAGCCATCAACAAT
>JAFTWA010000043.1 GCA_017465565.1 Tyzzerella sp. | reverse complement strand
CCCCCATTGCCGGTTGCCTTGTTATTTACAAAATAAGCTCCGTCAACATTAATTGTTCCGCCATTTGTTTTTGCACGTACAACTCCACCAACGCCTTTTGACTCATTGTTTTGCAATTTTACACCCTTACCAATGTTGACCTTTGCATTCATTTCATCGTCCAACAATATCAAAGGTGTGGCTTTGCCGTTATCTGATACAATGTTCTTTCCATCCAGAATTAATTTACATCCTGTTTCTGTTACGGTATTTCCGCTTGTCTCTTCAACTATTTTTCCACTACTTTGAAGCGTCAAGGTTGCACCATTTCCTAATTGAATCATAGCAGTCGAAGTTAGGCCAGAACCTCTATTCAGGCTACGAGCTGTTCCTGTACCATCATCTTCAATGGTTACATTGCATCCTGCTGGAATAGTAATTGTACTATCTACTGTAATATTTCCAACCACACGGATAAGACCAATCTTATTTGGCGTTCCATTTATTGCTGTTAATGCACTATTTAATTTGCCCAAAGTATCAACTTCATAAATACCTATAAGTACACCTGTTGTACCCACATATTTAAGGTAGTATTTATCAAGAGTTGCATTGCCCAAACTAATATATTGTTCACTTGCCTCACTTACATCTTCTGTTGCAAACTCAAGACCCACGCAATCTGCTGGTATATCTGATTTCCAATCAACCACAACCGCACTGTCATCTGTAAGTGCTCCAGCCACATAAAGTTTTGAGCCTTTGGCATGAGATACATTTGCAATCACACTTCCAGAAATGGAAAGTTCTGCGCTTACTTCCTTAACATTGATATCTACTCTGTTAGAAGCTTCCACATTCGCACTAGATCCATCAACTACCAGATTTGCGCCACTTACAATTAGGCTTGCATTTTCTGAAACTGAGAACATATTACCAGTATAGTCTGAACCTCTTGAAATTGTTCTCTCCGTTCCATCATCTGTCAATGTAACACCTACGTTAGCAGGAATTGTCACTTCCTCAGTAATTGCAATGTTACCAGCTACCGTAATAATAGCATCTGTTATGTTATTATTCTGCATATGTGCAATTGCTGCCACAAGCTGAGAATAATTCTTCACTGTATAAACTGCAGCGTTTCTATCAACGAGAAGCATCTGTGCTCCGTCAAAGTATTTTACATATTTTTCACTTGTCGCACTACCAAGTGCGATAACTGTGTTACTTCCCTGTGCATCTTCTGCATTTACGAATTGCATACCTACCATACCATGTGGTAATTTGTCTAATGGCCAATCCACAGTCATGTTACTTCCTGCTAATGAAGCAGTTGCATTTACTGTCACTGCAGCATTATTGTAAATATCTGCTTTGATGACACCCTTAAGTTTTAGGTTTTCTGACAAGTTATAAACACCATAACCTGTAGTTCCTGTTGCTGTAACTCCATTTAAAATTGCAGTTGCAGGTATTAACACACGTACACCGTCTCTATATCCAGAAGCTGTTACATTGTTCAATTCAACTGTACCAGATTTTGCATAAACACCATCATTGCCACCATCTGTTCTACCTATTACAGAAGAATCGGTTAATACAATTTTTGCATTCGATGAGTCACCGTCCAAGATTACATTGTAAGCTCCTTTGCTTGCATTCAATGTAGCTTTTTTCAAAGTTACAGAAGCAGAGTTTGTGTCAGTTGCCTGAACGTTAAAGTTGTTAACATTATTAAATGTGACGGTTTCTAAATCAACCGTTCCACCCGTTGCTGCAATACCGCTTGCTCCGATAGTAGCCTCTTCGCTTCCGATAGTAACATCATTTCCTGTCATACTACCGCCAGATATACGCACTGCTGAACCAGCTGTGCCCTTAATTGTGAGTGTATCTACCGTTGTGGTTCCGTTTTGCAAAAGAAGACCATGTCTATCATTTGCTCCTGTTGTACCTTCAACCTTAACTCCTTCTAAAGCAAGTGTTCCGTCTTGCATCCAAACATTGTGACTTCCTGTTTTGCCAAGAACAGAGTCTATTAACGTCAAATCAGCGTTCGAATTCGACCAAACATTATGTGTTTTTACGCCTGTGGTTTTCATACCAGTAATTTCTGTTACACCACCACTCACAAATGCTCCGTATTTATCAACATTTCCAATTTCTACATCATTAGCTGTGAATTCTCCTCCGCTTACACGGATTGCTGCGCCTTTTACATCTGAAATCTTAATCGTTTTACCTGAAACAGAACCCGCATCTACGATAAGACCATGGATATCACCTGTCACCTCATCTTCTATACCTTGAATATCAACATTTTCAAAGTAAATTTCTGAGCAACTATTGATTTTTACATTATGACTTTTCGTTTTGCCAAGAACGGAATCTTTTACTGTCAAATTAGCTTTCTCTGTTGACCAAATATTATTGGCTTGCACGCCTGTAGTTGTCATATTTGCAATTTCTGTCTTTCCGGCTTTCACATGCACACCATAGAAACCTGGGTTTTCAATTGTAACTCCATCTAATTTAACATCTGCATCTCCATTTACATGTACTGCCGCTACATCTGCATCTGAAATTGTGATGTTTTTGCCTGTAATAGCACCTTTGCTTACAATGATTCCGTGATAATCGCCTTCTGAACCTTCTAGCGTTCCTTGCACATCCACATTTTCAAGAGAAGTGATACCACCATTAATTTGCACATTATGGTTTTCAGTTTTACAGAGCACTGAATCCTTTACACTCAGACTGCCTGCTTCGTTTATCCAGATATTGTGTTGTGGAACATCTGTAGTTGTCATATTTGCTATTTCTGTCTTGCCAGCATTTACAAATACTCCATACATTCCTGGATTTTTAATTTCAACTCCATCTAATTTAACATCTGCATCTCCGTTTACACGCACTGCGGATGCATCTATATCCGAAATTGCAACTTTCTTTCCTGAAACAGCCCCCTTCGTAACGTAGAGTCCATGGAAATCTCCTTCTTTACTTTCTGATGTACCGTTTAAAGCTACATTTTCAAAGTAAGTTGTACCGCCTTCAACCTTCACGTTATGACTCTCTGCTTTTCCTAGAACAGAATCTTTTACTTTCAGGTTTCCATCAGCATTTATATAAATATTGTGTACTGGAATATCTGTAGTTGTCATATTTGCTATTTCTGTCTTTCCAGCATTTACAAATACGCCATACATTCCTGGATTTTTAATTTCAACTCCATCTAATTTAACATCTGCCTCTCCGTTTACACGTACTGCGGATGCATCTATGTCTGAAATTGTAATATTTTTACCTGAAATAGTACCCTTGTTGATATAGAGTCCGTGGAAATCACCTTCTCGTCCTTCTAATGTACCTTTTATATCAACATTTTCAAAAGTAGTTGTACCACCATTCACTCTCACATTATGGCTTGCCGTTTTTCCAAGAACAGAGTCTTTTACCTTCAGACCTCCGCCTTCGTTTATCCAGATATTGAATTCTGGAACACCCTTCGTTGTCATGTTTGTAATTTCTGTCTTACCAGCATTCACAAATACACCATGGCTGCCTGGCTCCTTAATTTCAACTCCATCAAATGTAACATTTGCTTCGTCGTTTACACGTACAGCAACTGCATCTACATCTGAAATTGTAATGTTTTCACCTGTAACAGTTCCTTTGCTTACGAAGATTCCGTGATAGTCACCTTTTGAATTCTCCTTCACACCCTGAATATCAATATTTTCTAAGTGAGTTATTCCATTTTGAATTCTTACATTATGACTTTCTGTTTCGCCAAGCACTGCATCTGTCATAGTGAAATTAAGATTTTCGTACCAGGTCATAACATTGTTTTCTTTGACATTTTTCGTCGATGTATTCTTTATCGTAACTTCTCCCTGTGTAAGATTGTAAGCAATCGTTGCCCCATCAATTTCCACATCTTCTAAAGTTACTTTTACATCTTCTCCATTGACACGGACAGCTGAACCAGCTGCATCATGAATATACAAATTCTTTCCAATGAGTGTACCATTTGTTGGGAAAAGAACATGTTCAGAATTTTTTGTCCCCTCTACATGCCCCTGTATTTCTACATCGTTTAAAACAATCTTTCCACTATTTCTCAGACGAATGTTGTTACTTGTTGTTGCACCTAATGTAGCATTTGTTAACTCGATCACACCCTTGTCCATCATAATATTATTTTGCCCCATATTACTTGTAGTGAGATCATCTATAAAAATATTTCCATCTGTCTGGAAGATACCAAATACTTTTGAATTTTTAAATGTAAGCTTCTTTCCATAAAAGAATGCTTCTTCTCCGCTTGTACGAATTATCGCACCTGTAGCATTCTGGAATTTTGTGTTTGTGGCTTTGATTGTTCCACCAACCATATAAACAGCATGGTTAGAGCCATTTCCCTGCGCTGTATTGCCATTTACAGTACATTTCTTTAGGATTAATGTTCCATCTTGAGTCTTTACGTTGTTAGTCGCACATGCTCCTAAAGTTACATTTGTTAATGTACAAGTACCACTTTCTACAAACACATTATTGTTTTGCACATTTTTGGTTGTCGCATTCTTGATGTTAACAATACCCTCTCGATCAGTTTCGGCCTGATTCATACAGCCAATGGCAACACCCTTTATATCTTGAATAGTAATATCTTCACCTTGGAAATTACCGCCTTTATTACGGAGTGCATTACCTGTCGTATTTCTGATAATAAGATTTTCCGCTGTAATTGCTCCGCCTTCCATATAGATACCATGTGAACCGCCATCAGCACTTTCGCTAACACCTTGGATTTCTACATCTTCCATAATTAGCTTCGCAGCAATGACACGCGTGTTGGTACTTGCTGATGGTGCAAGTGCTATATCGTGGATATACATTTCTCCACCATATGCAAATATGTTTGACGTAGCACTCTGAATAAGCTGTGCTTTAGAAAGTTCAAAGTAGGCACCTTCCTCATTTCCAATTGCAAACTTATTACCGCTTAAAATAACATCTTCACTGACAATCTTCGCAGTACCAGCTTTATTCAGGACACCCTTATTTTCGCTGTTCATGATGGAGCCACCAGTCATTTCAAATGTACCAGTGTTACAGACACCACTTTCACGGTTGTCGTATATAATTCCTCCTGCTATGAGCAGCTCTCCGGCATTATCAATTCCATGAACTCCGGCTTCTGAAATCTTTCCATTATTTATAGTAAGTTTTCCGTTATGCCCTACTTCAATCATAGATGACATGGAATCTGTCATAGTTGTACCGTCAATAACACCTTCTCCGTTGACAATAAGTCCTTTTGAAAATACATCAGTCAATTTTGCATCCGATGATGTAATATGTATCGAAGCACCTTCTTCAATAATGATGGCATCACCTACAGCTGTTTTAATTTCACCCTTATTCCAAGTAAAAGAAGAAGCAGAAGCACATACCACGTTATTGTAAGCGCCTACAATTGCACCATCATCTTGTGTAAATGTTCCTTCATTATATACAGCTACATAACCACTGCCGCTGCCTTTAATTTTTCCACCGGCAATTGTGACCTTATTCTTATTAATAAGATTATGTCCATTTGCCAATTGCAGCAAACCACCATTCATCGTAAATGAACCTTCCACAAGCACATTCGATGCTTTTACAGATGCGCCTGTTACCACTGCTTCTTCTTGCAATACCAGTGTTGCACCGTTTTTTACGTGAATACCACCTGTCAAGCCTGACAAATCGATAGTTGCTCCTCCACCAATTGTCAATCGTGCACCATCTGCTACGCCAATCACATAGCTTTCTTCCATATCAGCTACCGATACAGTGATAGTTCCACTGCCTACGATTTCTTTATTTCCTACAATTTCGATTGTTTCCGTCAATACGATATCTTCTGAAATTGCAATTTTCTTATCTGACTTGCTTTCTAACTTTCTCGTCAGTTCTCCTGCAGTGCTTACACTCTCTGCATCAGTACCACAGGCTGAAAGAGAAAGTACCATAAATATAGAAAACAAGCATATTAAAAACTTTTTCACAAATGGAACCTCCTCTCTATTTTGTAATCAAACTAAAATCATATTTAATCTCGTAAATAGTACCGCCGTTTCCTGTATAGAACGTTACATAAAACTTATCACCATAGTGGAATATAGCTTCTTGTTCCTGACCAGAACCTATACGATAAGCAAATTTGTATTCCCCATTCCAATCATATACTCTCACGGTTTCGTACCCTTTTTCTACGATAGAGTTTCCAATATAGATATAGTTATCATCGCAGTCTATACCTTGTACAGCTGCATCAATACCTTCTCCTTTTGAGTATAGCAATTGATTAAAATCGGCATCTAGAATATAGAATGCCATTCTGCCTGCTGATGCAACATACTTGTCGTAAGTAGCATTGTAACCAATGTTACTTATCTCATAATCTATAGTCCTGCTTTCTACAAGTTCTAAGGTGTCCGGATTTATGAAAGAAACTTGATTCCCTGGTCTGTAATGGGCTACAACTAGTTGATTTAATCTACTGTTATAAGTCATACCATTACCATGTCCCAGATTTAACCTGTTTTCTGCCACAATTTCCCATGTAGACATATCTAACTTGCGTAGTAGCGTTGGATTGTTTCTAGTCTCGGTATCCAAGCCACCTTGTGCTTCCAGGATTACATATACATAGGTTCCATCTGTACAGCCGCCTTGCATAACATAATACAAATCCTTTTTCGGAACCGCTACGCAGTCATCCCCTTTTATACCGACAATCTCTGCAGTCGGCATATATTCAAAGAAATCTTTCTTATTAAAAACTGATTCCGATGTAAAATCATACATGCTCGCTAAAATTGCCTCTGCCTCTTCTTCGTCTGTCTTCTCCTGCATGGCTGCATCCTGTGTGTCATCTGGTCCCACTTCAGCATTTGCACCCGTTGGTTGACACCCACAAAGCAACACTGCAATCAATGAAAACACAAGAAGGCTTTTCCATTTAACATTTAACATAGCGTGCCTCCCTTCTCTACTTCACTCCACGATATGCCATAGATGCAATAATCTTTTTACTTGCAAAAAGGAATACTACAATAACAGGTAATAGTAAAACTAAGTTACCTGCCATAACATTTGGCCATACCAAACCACTTTCTAATCCTTTTAATTTTTCAATCGCAATTGTAAGTGGTCTATATTCATCGCTGATTGTCATAACTAATGGCCAGAAATATGAGTTCCATGTACCTGTAACACTCAAGAATATAATCGTCGCCATCGTCGATTTAGCCATTGGAAGCATAATTTTTGTAATAATCTGCCATTCATTTGCTTCATCTAGTCTTGCTGATTCGATAAGTTCCTCTGGTATCTGCATAAAATTTTGCCTTAATAGGAAAATTCCATATGCATTACAGATACAAGGAAGAATCTGCGGCCATAGAGAATTCAACATATTTGCATGAGCAAACATTCTGAAAATACTGATAAAGGTAAGACAAGTTGGTACCATAAACGCAACCATAAGGATGCTGAACATGAAATCTTTCCCTTTAAACTCATACTTTGCAAAAACATACGCTGCAGGTACCATAATAACCACCATGAGTGCTGTATTTGCCACTACTAAGATGATGGAGTTCATCAAATAACTACCCAATTCCAATTTTTCAAATACGGTAATATAAGCTTGTAACGTAAAGTCCTCCGGCCATAAAGTCGGTGGAAATTGTAAAGATTCAGCATATGTCTTAAAAGAGGTACTTATCATCCAGAAAAATGGGAATGCAAACATAATACATACGCCTAGTTTCAGAATTGTGCTAATGAATGAACTTGCCATTTTTTTTGCTTTAAGCACTTTTACATTTGGCTTTTTATACTGTGTCATTTTATTTCCCTCCTTATTGATAATGTACTTTCTTTCCGATTACTCGGAAGTAGACTACTGTTAAAATCAATAAAATTACTAATAATACAGTTCCTCCTGCACACGCCAATCCGTATTTGTTATATTCCATAGAATACCTGTAAATCCAGTATACGAGTACATCGGATGAATTACCTGGTCCACCACCAGTCATAAGTCTTACAGAATCGAACACCTTAAAGCTGTTAATTGTAAGTGTTATCAGTAAGAAGAACAACTGTGGTGAAAGCATTGGCAAAGTAATCTTGAAGAATGTACGTATTTTCCCTGCATCGTCAAGGTCAGCCGCTTCAATGAGTTCCGTCGGAATGGATTTTACGGATGACAACAAAATCAGAGCATAATATCCGATTCCTTTCCAAATTGCAACAATCATTACAGACAGTAATGAAGTGGTTGAATCGTTCAACCAGCGAAGTGGTGCAATATCAAAAAATCCTAATACCATATTGAAGAGTCCCTCGTCGTCCATGAGCCACTGGAAAATCAATGAAATCGCCAAACCTGCACAGATATTTGGAAAGAACATTAATCTCTGTGCAATTGCATTGAACTTAGAATCCCTTTGCAGCCAAAGTGCAAATACAAGCCCTAGGAATAAGAGGAAAAATGTTGTACCTGCCATATAAATGAGCGTGTTTAAAAATGCATCTCTAAAATCTGTTTGAATAAAAAATATTCGGTAATAGTTATCCAATCCACAAAATGTTTTTTCTTTTATCAAGTTGTAATCAAAGAAACTCAGATAAACCATGTTTACCAACGGATAGAATACAAACACTGCTAAAAGAATCATGGTTGGAATAACCATTACATAAGGAAAAAGCTTCCTTAATATATTCACTTTCTTTTTCATTTATTTGTCTCCTTCTGTAGTACAATACAATCTTTCTAACATATCTGTTTCACGAATACGCATTTTATTTGCATCAAAGTAATATAAATCTTCTTTCGGAACACCGATATATACCTCTTCATCTACTGCAAAGCTCATATCTAATGATTTAGACATAATTGGTTCTTTTTCGTTTTCTGCATCAGAAAGAATCTGCAACTTGTATAGTGTTTCTGAACCGAGCATTTCCCTTGTGATTACTTTTACTTTTCTTACATATGTACAATCCGTTGGTTTGTCACGGAAGATTTGAATCTTTTCAGGACGATATCCGATATAGTTCACGTCATCTCTCATTTTATGTACATTCATTGGAGGTGTTCCGATGAACTGTGCTGTAAAGATGTTATTAGGGTCATTGTAGATTACTTCCGGCGCTGCCATCTGCTGAATCTTTCCACCATCCATAAGAATGATTGTATCAGCCATAGACATCGCTTCTGTCTGATCATGAGTTACATATACGAATGTTGTTTTTAATCTGTGATGCAACTCGATAAGTTCTGTTCTCATGGCTACACGAAGCTTTGCATCCAAGTTAGAAAGTGGTTCGTCAAGTAAGAATACAGAAGGTGTTTTCACCATCGCACGAGCAAGGGCAACACGCTGTCTTTGTCCGCCTGATAATTGACTCGGCATACGATTGAGGTATGGCGTAAGTCCAACTACTTCTGCTGCGTCTGCAATTAAACGGTCTCTCTCAGATTTCGGAATTTTTTTGTTTTTCAAACCAAATTCGATGTTTCCACGAACTGTCATGGTTGGATAGATTGCATAGTTTTGGAATACCATGGCAATTCCTCTTTTTCCAGGTGGAATATCTGTTACTTCTTCTCCATCAATATATAATTCACCAGATGTCGCAGGACCAATTCCTGCAATCATACGAAGAAGTGTTGTTTTACCACATCCTGATGCACCGACTAATACTGTGAATTCACCGTCTTTGATTGTTAAATCAAGATTTTCAATAACCTTTGTATCTCCAAAAGATTTACATATATTTTTAAATACGATTTCTCCCATTTTTAATAGTTCCTTTCTTGTAGTTTATAATGAGCTGCTACACTCAAAGTTTAGCAGCCCACGTATATCTAAGGGAAAATAACTGTTGCCTGTTGCTGTAAAAATTTAATCACAGCATCTACTGTCATAGAGCCATCAACAACTACAGATGTAGTACAATTTTTAACCTGAGTTCTCCATTCCGCAAGATATCCAGACCAAATATTGTAAGTTGCCCACTCCAACTGCTCAACTACTACAGCAAACTCTGGATTTTCTTCCCAGTATGCTGCCAATTCTTCTGATTTTTGTGAACTATATGTAAATGGCAGATAAGAAGTTGCTTTATGTAATGTAACGATATTATCATCTTCATATAAGAATTTGATATACTCCCAGGCTGCTGCCTGTTCTTGCTGGGTTGCACTATCAAGTACAACTAAGCCACCACCGCCAATACCAGCGCTATAGCCACCATAACCTACTGCTTTTGTAATACCATAGTTAATATTTTTATCCTTCGCAATTGTTCTTAAATTGTGTAAAGTTGCTGAAGAAACAACATAACTAGCTAACTTTCCATCTGCAAATTGGTTCAATGACTTCGTTTCAAAATCGGTAACACTCGGTCTCAAGCAAAATCCGTCATCAATCCAGCCTTTCCAGTCTGTCAAAAGTTTTTCCAAAGCGCCATCATCTAGACCTGCTGGAGACAGACCATCTTCTGACGTAAGTCCTGGTGCACCAAGTGATGTAAGGATTGGTCTTTGGTAAAATCCTGAGTCAACTGCAAGTGTCATTCCATAAACTCCAGGATTTGCCTTTGTAACAGCTTCTGCTGAAGCAACCCATTCTTCTAATGTCGTTGGTGCAGTTGGTATTAAATCTTTGTTATATACCAAAACGGCTGATGACACTAGGTAAGGGAATTCAATAACCTGTCCTTCATAATATTCCATATAGTAACGTAATGATTCAGGAATATTAGATAAATCATAGTTGTCTCTTTCCACATAGGCAGCCATATCTGCAACAACACCTGACTCTGCAAGTTGTTCAATACCACCTGCTCCAACTAACGAGATGGTTGGTGCTGTAGCAGTACCATGAGATGCAATTGTTTTAGAAAGAACACTATCATATGCACCTTGATTCGTTGCATTTACAGTAATTCCATACTCATTTGTTTCATTGAATTCCTTTGTCATAGCCTCTAGTGCTGCTGCACCATCAGCAGTTAATGTATGCCAGAATTCGATAGTTACTGGTTCAGATACTTGTAATGCTTCTTTTTTATCACCATCACCAGAACCTTTTCCACCACCTGTTTTTGTGTCATCTCCTCCACACGCAGTCAAAGCAAATACCATTGCCAGACTTAAAAGGATTGCTAATATTTTTTTCATTGTTTTCATCTTTTTCTTTTCCTCCTTCTTATTGGTTTTAGGCATTATGAAAATACCTATTTATAAACGAAGCCCCATTGGCCTTGTTCTCTTTTATCATGCTTCCTGTAGGAATAACGATTCTATCTACACTGTATAGATTAGACAACTTCTAGAACCTAGCTTTATCTGCGAACCCTCCAACTCCACATTATGCTTCAATAAAATTTCAGATACTTCTGTATCTGCATACATTTTTTCTTCCGCAGATGCATTAATAATCACACGGATTCTTTCATCCTCAGAAAATCTGTCATACACTACTGGATATCCGCTTTGAACCGTATGATACTGCGCATCAGCCCACAGTGCGGAGTGACTGCGTCTTAATGTAATCAAGGATTTCACAAAATTCAACAGTGAAGATTCATCTGCCAACTGTTCTTCAACGGTCGGTGCTTTTTCAGATGCATCAACTGGAAGATATGGTGTATCACTTTCACTAAATCCACAGTTCTTTCCTTTGCACCATTGCATAGGTGTTCGAGAACCAGTTCTGTCACGTCCACCTTCTTTTGACGTGAGATTCAAATACTCCATTCCGATTTCATCACCATAATAGTTAATCGGAACTCCCGGCATAGTCATAATAAACGTATATGCCGCTTTCATATCTTCCATATCTCTTCCCAATTTCAATCGTTTAATATCGTGAGAACCTGTTATAAATGACATATAACCAATTTCTCTTGTAGCATCATAAAGTGGTAAATATTCTTTTAGAAATTCATCATATGACCCTAATGCTTCTTTTCTAAAATAACTCTCACCAAATATTTGATCATACATCTTATGAGCAAAATGTTCATATCTAAATAGTGATGTCAAACAGGTATTTCCATTGTGCAGCATCATGTCTATATGGAATCCCGCTGGAATCGCCTGGTCTGGTACACTCCATTCAGAGATGAGTGCATGTTCTGGATAATTCTCATCCATCCATTTACGAATTCTGCGCCATAATTTTTGGCATTCAATTTTTTCAGGGTCGTCCTTAATCAGGCTCTTTGCCATGTCGACTCTGAAGCCATCGACACCTTTTTTAAACCAATAGTCGATAATGCGTATTAACTCATTTTGATTTTCTATAGCCGCCGGATGGTCCACCGAGAGTTGCCAAGGTTCTGTCACAGTTGCAAAACCATAATTGATAGAAGGCTGGACATCATAATAGTTGAACATGAAATGCTCTTGTCTGCCTTCTTCATTTTCTTTGAAATTATAATAATTCTCTGGTTTTTCAGGCGCCCATATATATCTATCTGAATAGGCGTTCTTTTCTTTCTTTGCAGATTCTAAAAACCATGGACACTTGTCTGAGGTATGTCCTGCAACCAAATCCAATAACACTTTTATTCCCATCTTATGAGCTGCTTCACATAAGCGAATCAAATCCTCTTCCGTTCCATAGCGCGGTGCGATTTTGTAAAAATCAATTACATCATATCCAGCATCAAGAAAATCACTTTCAAAAATGGGATTCATCCAGATAGCTGTACATCCCAACTCTTTGATGTATGGTAACTTTTCAATAATTCCACTAAGATCACCTATCCCGTCATTATTAGAATCATAAAATGATTGTGGATATAAGCTGTAAATCACACAATCCTTTAGCCATTTTGGACATTTATTATTCATAGTAAAATCCTCCTATACCTTTATAAGCTAATCACTTTTCCGCCAAATTGCATCGCCATTTCTGCACATCCTTTTACGCTCTCAGAATCTAAAATCTGCTCTGGGAAATGTGCGTCAATGCCTATAATAAAATCACATTCCTTCTTTGCTGCAAGTTCCACAAACCGTAAATTCGGATATACTCTTTTTTTTCGATACCCCGTACAATTGATTTCAATCGGAAGATTGTGGTTCTTGCATTCTTCGATAAGTTGATTCATGTACTTATCATATACATTGCAGTCTCCTACAAAATGAAAGATATCTGGATGTGCTACATACATAAAATATCCTGTATTTATAGCATCCGTTACTCGTTTTACATAGTTTTTCAGCTCTGTTTCACTTCTTGATTCATTCTGAACGCTTTGACCAGAAGCTTCATCATCCGTATAATGCTGACCTAAAATCATATAATCAATTGGATACTCCTGGTAGTATTTCAAAGATGCATCAAATATTTTCGGCCAGTACTCCGTTTCAAGTCCTATAAAAATTTTGATATCCTTCTCATATTCCTTGCGAAGTCGTTCAAGCGAACACACGTATTCGTCTAACTCACTCATTTTCATACGAACTGGAGACACATAACCATTTTCGAATACAAGTGGTGCATGGTCTGAAAATCCAAGAATCTCATATCCTGCTTCAATAGCCTCTTCAATATATTGTCTATCTTCTCCACCTGCATGCTGACATCTCGCTGTATGGGTATGATAATTTGCCTTTTTATCTACATACTTTCTCAAATCTAATGCGCAAAAATGATTCATATCTATTTCCTCTTTGGTTTTAACGTCCCAACGGTTTCAATAATGTCTGCCCCCAGTTCCTCAGCATCCTTTAGTTCTGCTTCCTCAGACAGAATCCAAACTCCAAGTTTTCCATATTGCTTTGTCAACTGCGCAGAAGCTTTATCTACAAATGGCACTTGTACCCATGTAGTACTTGCATTCTGGTATGGAAACCAAATGGTTAACCTATCCTTTGATATCTTCTTTGAAAGTTCTTCTAATATTTCTTCTGTTACCAGACCATCATAATGGAAACTCATATTTGGCAAGTATTCGAGTGCTTCTTCTATACCTGCCACATCAAAGCAAGTAAGACACGCCATATCTTCATATGGTTTTAAAAGTTGATAAAATGTAAGTCTCTGTTCTTTGTTATATCTTTGATATTTATTGTCAATTTTCAACTCTAAACCATGTGCCTTAACAACCTTCAGAACATCCTCCAATAGCGGTATCTTTGTTCCCTTAAATTCTTCTGAGAAAAACATTCCGTAATCATATTGTAATGCTTCTTCGTATGTAATATCAGAAATAGCAATTTGTTCTTCTATCTCGCTTCCATCCTGATGTCTTCCAGTTCGGTTAATAAAATGATCATGAAGTAAAACGAACTGCATATCTTTTGTTACATCTACATCAACTTCAATCACATCGTATCCTTGCTCGATTGCAGCAATTACTGCCTCCATTGTATTTTCTGGTTTTTCACATTGAACACCTCTGTGTGCTTGAAAGGAAATCATATCGTTACCTCCTGTTATATATAAATTATTTTTAACCCTGTCCATTTCTTCGATAAGAAGATGCAGTCATTCCAGCTACATGTCGAAACTGTTTCGAAAAATACTGTTCATTTTTATACCCCAATTTTTCCGAAATTTCTTGGATTGATAAGGATGTATGTTGTAATAAAGCTTTTGCTCTCTCAATACGCAAATTGATGTAATATGCATACGGTGTTATATCATAACAACGTTTAAATAGTCGATTTGTATAATCTGCAGAACGATAAATAGAAGCTGATATTTCTTTCATCGTCAATTCTCGGTGAATGTTGCTTTCAATAAAATGTTTGATTGCCTGTGCCTCCATGGAATTCTCATTCTTCTCAGCAATGCGACTTCGTAACCTAGATAAAAGTCGAATGAAAATGATATTACATTCCTCCATAATCCATTCTACTGGTACATGCTCCTGCGTCTTCTTGTAAAATGCTTCAAACAACTCTCTCAATTCCTCACAATTTGAAAAAACAACCTTATCTTTCAGCCCAAAAGACTGTATCAAAGGCGATACACTCGATCCGTAAATATTAAAAAACATTTTAACCCAAGGCTCGTCAGGATTCGTATAATACTCATGCTTTGTGTACGGCGAAAGTATATAAACGTCTCCTGCCTTTGGATGATACATCTTTTGATTCATACACAAGTTCCCAGAACCTTTTATGATGTACTCACACACTGCAATAGGTGAGTCTTCTCTGGAAATACGATACCTCTCATCACAATTTGAAATCCCTGTCATTTCAATCCAAAAAGGTGGCGTATCGATTGGTTTTGCAAAACATTTAACATCCTCGTACTCATACTGTGGTAAAATTAGGTCTAACACAATTCCTTCTCTCCTTTCTTTGGCATCCGCAATTGTGCAATTTAAAATTTCATTATTTATAATAAAATGATACCATTTCATATATATCCTTTCCAATGGCATATCCAATTTTAAAATTGTCAAATACAATTTGCACACAATTAATTGGATTTTTTGTTCTTTTTGTATTAATTTGCACAATTTTTCGAATGATTTGCTACGTTTTTTTGTTTTAGACATAGTTTAAAATTTATGCCTTTTTTATCATTTTAAATTTTAGGATTGTATATTACAATTTGAAATTTATAGCAAAAAAGAGGTGCTGGCGCACTTACGAATTCTCATTCGTTAGCGCGCCAGCGCCCCTCCTTTTTATCTGCCAATCTATTATTTTATCAACGGCATCTCCGTCATTCTTAATTTTGCACATCCATATGGATAAAGTGTTACATTTTCTTCATGTCCAACTGGTTTCATTGATTCAGGAACCTTGGCGCAGACTGTCTCGTATCCATCTTCCAATCCCCAATCTATCTTCACCACTTTTGCTTTTACAATCACAGGTGGTTTTTTGGATGAAAATGGAATCTCTCTTACAATTTGTGGAATTACTTCAAATTCATCACTGCAATATCCATAATTCCAATCTGATTGTCCAACGTATTCATAATCACAGTATGGGAATTTTCTCTCCACACCATCCTTTTCATATTCATGCATTAACTTTTCGAATTTAATCGGCAACGAATACACAATGGAACCGCATTTTACTGTTTTTAAATCATATGGTCTGTCTAACAATTCTGGTGTTGTTTCAAAACAGATTTTTATTTCTCTTTTCTCATCTTTACAAATATTAAATATCAATTCACCATTATTTGAAACTGTACTACCATTCACCACAATATTCTTTGCAAATGATGGAATCCTCACAATAAATTTCATATTTTTCTTCGCATCAATCTTATATACAAATTGATTGTTAAATGGATAGTCAGTTTTTAGTGAAATCTTGACACCCTCCGCATCAACTGTAGCTGGAATTGGTATTGCACTGATAACTGTGTCACCTGCATGCATAAATGTAGATAATGTAAGTTTCGGCCATCCCTGGTTAAAGTTCGATGTACAGCAGCCAAAGTGTGGCTCAAGTCCAAATAAATGTGCTTCTTCATTATTTGTACGGAACAATGATTTTCCTGGAAATCTTTCACAAGAAATTTGGTTACTCATTTGTACATATTGATGTGTCCACATATCATCACTGATGGCAGCTGGAAGTGCATTAAATGCAATTGTCTCCAATCTTTCCGCCCACTTGTTATCTCCAGTATAAGCAAACAGGTGCTCATATGAAAACATCTGCTCTACTACGGAACATAATTCCGTCCCTTGAATTGGGCTTACGCCAGATAAGCATTCATCGCCTGTAAATAATCCAACTGGTGTTCCATTGTATTTATAAAGAATCTCATAAAGTTTTTCTGCCCTATCTGTATATTCTTCTTCTAGCAAATCATTCGAAACTGCTTCAGCCTTTAGCATCATTACGAGGTTGACAATATGCGTATCGTAGGTCCATTTGTTAAGCGGTCTTTTCCAGTTTTCTGTAATCTTTGCATAATCTGTTCCCTGCTTCTTTAATATCTTAGCAAGTTCCACTAGCCATTGTTCTTGATATCTCTCATATAAGAAGTTGATTGCAATAAATCCCTCATACCAGCGATATGCACCCCAGTCAAACAACTTGATTGTACCAACAGACAAGAGTTCATAATAATTCTTCATGGTTTTGTAAATAACCTCAGGAATTCTTTCGTCTTTGGAACATTCATAATAAACTGTAAGCACTTTTGTGATCAAAAGTACCGCCCATGTATCATATGTAGCAATCTCCGATTCGCTACAAGGACAAATCCACCCATTCGGTCTCTGCTGCGCAATGATTGCATCAATATATTTTTTTGACCTTGCGATTAAATCCTCATCTTCGAGCAAATACGCAAGCGGAACAAATCCATCTAACCAATATGGAACTCGTTCCCAGCCTTCTGCCGTACCACCTATCCACGCACTATCTCTGACATCACGCCATACTTTGTCTAAATTTCCGCTAAGACCTTCTGCTTGAATTTCTAACTGTCTTTTCAACCATCCGTTTGGCTTGATTTCATTTGTAGTATAAAAGTTCCACTTTCTCATTACTCAATATCTCCTTCTTATTACTTTTCATGCATTTTATCGCTCATATTTGATGATATCACTTGCTATATACGCTCTCCAATAACACATCCAATTTAAAAATTATCAAATACAATTTGTACACATTTAACTAGATTTTTCCTTCTTTTAATTTTAAGTTGCACAATTTTTATATGCTTTATCATATTTTTTTGAGAGGTGCTGTCGTACCTGTAAAAAAGTAGCCACACAAATCTGTTATAAAAAAATTTGTGTGACTGCTTATTAATCAGCTACTTTAATTTCCAAATATATTTTGCGTTTCCAATCCCTCTAGATGTCTGGCATCATTGAGTAATTTCAGGACTGGAAAAGTTAATGTTCCCTTTTCATTTGAAAATTCTACCACCGTAATAGAGGTGAATTCTAGTCGCACCGCCGTCATTACCCACGGAAGTGACCAGCCAAATAAGTGCGCCAACGCCGCCGAGCTAGCCCCTGCGTGGCTAAACATTGCAACCGTCTGGTCTGTATCCTCGCCAACCACTCGATAAAAATCGCCCTCACGCTCATACCCTAATGTTTTCAGCCACTCATCGAGTCCATCTGTAACCTTCTTTACGTATTCACCGATAACGCTAGATGAAAATCGGTCACTTTCTGCCCAATTTGGGTCGAAAATATTCTCTCCTTTTAGCACCATATCATCTGCGATAAACCAAGGATGTCCGCCTTTAAAAATTGGCTGTCCATCTTTTGAATGCCAATGTATTTCGCGGATAAAATCAAATGACTCCACTCCTAGTCCCAACTTGTCTGCCGTGTGCTGAGCCGTTTCTACCGCTCTGCCACAGGTTGATGAGAAGATTTTCTGAATACCAGAGTTTTTCAACTGCTCTGCGGCAGCTTCCGCCTGCAAATGTCCCATTTCTGTTAAGGTGTCAGTCTTATAATCTGGTTCCCCATGTCTTACAAAATATATTTTCATAGGTATGCTCCATTCTTGTTTCGTTTTATTCCTTGCCCTATTATAATTTAAACACAGCATTATATCAACTAGTTTATATAACTGAATGAAATCGATTGCTAAAAAACAAAAAATTTGCCACATCCATCTGTGTCATTTTCTGTTTGCATAGTATAATCTTGCATTCTATCATTCCTCCACTATTTTATTCCTAACTTTTCATGATACTCAATGTATTGCTCATCATTAATAATCATAGCATGCCGATAATCCAAACTAGCTTGTGGTCTTTTCTTTGATGGAACAGAAAATCCTATTTTCCCATATTTTCTTACAGCTTCACCCAAATTATTTCTTAATGGTATATATACATTGTTTTATAAAACAATATTGTACTTCCTAGTTTTTCTCCTATAAAAAAAGAGACTACTAGAGTCTCTTTTCTGTAAATTTCCTCGGTTTTTTATGACAGATTCATCCGACAAACCCCTCACAATTTCTTCGTTTTTTTATGACAGGCACTTCCGACAAACGCCTCACAATTTCTTCGTTTTTTTATGACAGGCACTTCCGACAAACGCCTCTGCATGAAATCAACTGATTTCTTACTAATATTATGTACAAAACCAAGAAATTAATCAACATCTTTTTTCAAAAAGAAACCTATATGTTACAATAAAAAGTAACATATAGGTTTCTCTCCGTCAATACTTAACTATTTACCAGACATTTGTCTTTCTTGTTGTTCGATCATTTTCTTAACCATATAACCGCCAACAGAACCGTTCTGTCTTGATGTTAAGTCACCGTTGTAACCTTCTTTTAAAGGTACTCCGAGTTCGCTTGCTACCTCATATTTAAATTTGTCTAATGCAGCTTTTGCTTCTGGCACTGCTGCTCTGTTTGATGAACGACTTGCCATATTCATTTCCTCCTCATTAATTAGATAACTTTTCTGTAACTTTTTGTTACAATGTTAGTATGTGACGAAATGAAAATGATACACTAGAAGTTCTTTCATCTTTTGACATTTTTTGTCGTTATAAGGTCATTTCTATCATGCCTTCTTTTATATAGAATTGCAAATATGCTTTTAAATTTTTATTTTCTTCTTCTTCCAAATGTGGGTCTCGTTTCATGAGCTGAACTGCCGCCTCACTGGCACGCTGCAGGACTTTTGCATCCTGGAATACATCACCGATTTTAAAATCCAGAATACCGCTTTGGCGGATTCCGAACAAATCTCCTGGTCCACGCATTTTTAAGTCTTCACTTGCAATAAAAAAACCATCGTTGGATTTATTTAAAATGCCAAGGCGTTCTTTCGTATCACTTGCTTTCGAAGCGCTCATAAAGATACAATAAGACTGATGTTTTCCTCTACCAACACGGCCTCTTAATTGATGGAGCTGTGCGAGTCCAAATCGCTCTGCATTTTCTACCATCATAACGGTCGCATTTGGAACGTTAATTCCAACCTCGATTACGGTTGTAGAAACAAGTACCTGAATCTCATTTCTCGAAAAAGCTTCCATGATGGCATCCTTTTCTTTTTGCTTCATTTTGCCATGCAAATGCGAAACTTTGATTGCATCTCCCAGTTCTTCCTGAAGAGTTTTCGCATAGTCCAAGACATTTTCTGCTTCAATTGCTTCGCTTTCCTCGACCATTGGACAGATCACATAACATTGTCTTCCCTCTGCCACCTGCTTTTTGATAAATGTATATGCGGTCTTTCGATAACTGGTATCTACCACACAGTTCTTGATTGGCAAACGGTTAGCTGGAAGCTCGTCAATCACGGAGATATCCAAATCGCCATACAGAATAATCGCAAGTGTCCTTGGAATCGGCGTCGCACTCATAACTAAGATATGTGGCGCGTTCCCTTTTCCCGCTAGCATCTCACGCTGCTTCACACCAAATCGGTGCTGCTCATCTGTCACAACTAATGCCAGTGAATGATATTGTACCTTCTCCTGAATTAACGCATGAGTTCCAATGATAAGCTGAGCCTCACCGGATTCGATTCGAGCATAAGCTTCACGCTTTTCTTTTGCAGTCATGGAGCCCGTAAGGAGCTCCACATTCAATGGAATATTATGTTCTTCAAATAATTCTGTTATTGAAGTAAAATGTTGCTTTGCAAGAACTTCTGTCGGTGCCATCATTGCACCCTGATAACCATTGATGCCCGCAAGAACAAGTCCAAGCACCGCAATAATCGTCTTACCAGAACCTACATCCCCCTGAATCAGACGTGACATGACATGCTCACTATTCATATCCTTTTGAATATCAACCCATACTTTCTTTTGTGCGTTCGTGAGCTCGTATGGCAGCTCATTAAGCAACTTTTCCACAACGTCGTATTTATCAAAAACAAATTGATTTCGATGTTTTTCGTTTGTCTCTTTCAACTGGCGAAGTGCCAGAATAAATATCAAAAACTCCTCAAATACCAGTCGTTCTCTCGCTAGATAAAAGTTTTCTTTGTCTTCTGGAAAATGTATCTGACGAATGGCAAAATTGTATTCTGCCAAATGATTATCTAGTCTAATGCTTTTTGGCAAAAATTCTCTCTTCAAATCCAAATATTCCACTGCCTGTTTCATAGCTTTTACAACCATGTTATTTGTCAGCCCTGCTGTCAATGGATAAACTGGCTGCATAGTGTTTGCCTTTGCATCGTATGTAGCACTCGGATAAAAAATCTCTGGCTGCTCCATTACAAGATTTCCTCTGCGATTCACCACGCGGCCACGAAGTGTTATAACACCACCGCGCCCCAAGGTATTTTTTAAGAACGGCATGCGGAACCAAACTGCTTTCATGGTGCCAGTAATATCCTTCACATAAAGTGTTGTCACCTGCAGATTTTTCATAGCAGCGACCTGCACTTTTCCATAGATACTACCTGTAATCGTTACAATCCTTCCTTCTTCCACATCTGCAATGGGAATCGCTTCCTCATAGATGTCATAATCTCTTGGGTAGAATCGTATCAAATCACCAATCGTTTCAATATGAAGTTTTTGAAATAGTTTTTCTGTTTTTTCACCAATTCCCTTGAGGGAACTTATCTTAGAATATTCGTTCATGCCGAAATCTCTCCATATTACTATAAAGGAGATTACGCGCTGCGCAATCTCCTTTGTGTCTTTCTATTCTACTGCTAATACGTAGTAGTAAATTGGCTGTCCACCTGAGTGTACATCAATATCCACATCTGGATATAATTCTTCAATTTCTGCTGTTAAGCTTTCTGCATCCTCTTCTGAAACATCTGCACCATAGTAAACACTGATTAATTCAGATTCTTCATCTACGAGCTGTGCTAACATTTCTTTTGTAGTTTCTGCAATATCAGATCCTACTGAAAGAATACCAGAATCGCCGATACCCATGATATCATCTGTGTGGATTTCTTTACCATCGATTACGGTATCACGAACAGCATATGTCACTTGACCAGTTTTTACTCTCTTAATTTCTTCCAGCATTACCTCTTCATTTTCCTCTGCTGTCATGTCTGGAACGAAATTAATGATTGCTGTAATTCCCTGTGGAACCGTCTTTGTAGGAATTACAATCACTTCTTTATCTTTTACTAAAGATTTTGCCTGGTTTGCTGCAAGTGTAATGTTCTTGTTATTTGGGAAAATAAATACATGCTTTGCATTTACTTTATCAATTGCAGTGAGCATATCATCTGTACTTGGGTTCATTGTCTGGCCACCTTCGATGATATAGTCAACACCAAGTTCTTTAAAAATTTCATTCAATCCTTCTCCGATTGAAACAGCGATGAAACCGAATTCTTTTTGCTCTGCTTTTGCTTTTTCTTTTTGTTCTTTTGCAATTTTTTCAGCATCACGAATTAATTTTTCTTCATGTTCTTCACGCATGTTATCAATCTTCATACGAGAAAGCTGACCGTATGTTAACGCTTTCTGGATTGCAAGACCTGGATCATTTGTATGAACGTGAATCTTCACCACATCATCATCGGCTACACAAACGATAGAATCACCAATTGACTCTAAGTATGCCTTGAATTCCATCTCGTCTGCATCAGTAAATTCTTTCTCTGTCATAATAATAAATTCTGTACAGTATCCGAATTTAATCTCTGCATTTGTCTCAGCGCTAATCTTTGTCATGTTCACAGATGTGCTTGGTGCAATCTGAGTATAGTCGATTTCTTTTCCAAGGAATGCATCATAGCATCCTTTTAATACTTCAAGTAAACCTTGTCCACCAGAGTCTACAACCCCTGCTTCTTTTAATACTGGAAGCATATCTGGTGTCTGTGACAATACATATTCTGCATGCTCAATCACTTGTGGAATGAATTCTTCTAAATCTTCTACTGTCTCAGCAAGTTCCAATCCTTTGTCAGCAATTCCTCTTGCAACTGTAAGAATTGTCCCTTCCTTTGGTTTCATAACAGCCTTGTAAGCTGTCTCTTTTGCTTTCACAAGTGCTCCTGCAAGTGTTAACACGTCGATTTCTTTTGTATCTCTAATTGCCTTTGTGAAACCACGGAAAAGCTGTGATAAGATAACGCCAGAGTTACCACGCGCACCTCTCAGTGAACCTGATGAGATTGCTTTTGCTAACGCTTCCATATTTGGATTTTGAAGTGCCGCAACTTCTTTTGCCGCTGCCATAATCGTAAGTGACATATTGGTTCCTGTGTCACCATCTGGCACTGGGAAAACATTCAATTCATTGATAAATTCTTTCTTTGCTTCAATGTTCGCAGCACCTGCTAAAAACATTTTAGAAAGTAATTCTGCATTAATTGTTTTTGTTGCCAAAATAAGTTCCTCCTTAAACTAATCAATCACTCTTACGCCTTCGACATAGATGTTGATCTTTTCCACTGACATTCCAGTAAATCCTTCAACTTTATATTTTACCGTATTAATCAAGTTTTCACTAACTGCCGAAATGCTTACGCCATATGCTACAATTACATGGAAGTTGATTGTGATTTTATTATCATCTGAAATTTCAACCTGGATTCCATGAGTTAAGCTCTCTTTTTTAAGTAACTTTACAAGACCATCTCTCATACTTACTGCAGCCATACCAACGATACCAAAGCATTCAACTGCTACGGTTCCTGCATATTTTGCGATTACTTCTGGGTCAATAGAGACAATCCCTAAGTCTGTTGTCATACATCCTTTCATATCTAATCCTCCAATTCAAAATTCTGGATTTCATACATTTTCACGTACTAACATGTACATTATACTCTATTTTTGATAATTTTACAACAACTTCTAAAACGTTTATTTATTTTGTTAAATAAGTACTTGCAAAATCAATTTGTTTCTGTTAAAATAACTTATGTTGTGAGTCTGATATGAACTATTAATATCGTTAGGAGGTGCAATCATGGCTAAATGTGCTATTTGTGAAAAGAGTGTACACTTTGGAAATAACGTAAGTCACTCTAATAGAAAAACACCAAAAATGTGGAAATCAAACGTAAAATCAGTAAAAGTTAAAACTGAAGGCGGAGCTAAGAAAATGTACGTATGTACTTCTTGTTTAAAATCTGGCAAAGTTGAACGTGCTTAATTTTACAAAAATAATTAAGTCCCTGTTTAAAGCAGGGACTTTTTTGTTACTTATAAAAACTGCGATACTTCTCTCCATTCTGTAAGCTTACGCCGCGCATCTCTGCCAATTCGCTGACAGTCAAAAACTGATACCCCTGCTCCTTTAACTCTGGGATAAGCTCAATGATTGCCTGAACGGTGGTCTCATAGATATCATGCATCAGAACAACATCCCCATCTTTCACAGTGGACATGATTTGCCCTTTAATCATTTCTACATTTTGAGACTCCCAGTCCAAAGTATCCACAGACCACAGAATAAGCGGAGCCTGCACTGTCGCCCGTACTACGGAATTGATAGAGCCGTACGGTGGTCGAACCAGTGTTGCCGGCTGTCCCGCTGCATTTTGAATAGCCTGGTTTGTAGTATCAATCTCTGCACTGATTCCACCCGCATTTAACTTGGTAAGCTCTGGATGGTTTGTAGAGTGATTGCCGAGCTCACATCCGATTGCCACCATTTTCTTAACCACTTCCGGATAACGGTTTACACGTGTTCCCAGCATAAAGAATGTCGCTTTCACACCATGCTCTTCAAGTGCCGTTAAAAGCGTCTCCGTATATGGACCAGGACCATCATCAAATGTAAGCGCAATCATCGGACGATTCGGATTGATAGGGTTCTTTTCTGTATCAAACTTTCCATTCTTCTTAAAATAGTAGGTTCTTCCACCAATCTCACATTCACCTGTGACATAATTGCCATCTTCTCCAAAGTAATATGTATCATCTGCAAAATTCATCCATCCTGCTGCGTATGTGCCATCCAGCAGTTTGAACTTATGATCTTCCCAGTCACCATACTTACTCTTTACTGTTAGTACACCTTCCTCGTAGGTAATACTAAATTTCTTACTCCAGTCTGAAGTAAGCTTCTTTTCCATCTCTTCATCCAGCTTCACCTTAATGGAATAACTGCCTTCCTGAGAAGCATTTACTTCATGCTCAATAAGATAGCCTTTACCCGCGTTAAAATCTGCGATTAAGTCTGCCAGTGTGTAGCCCGTTTTCTTATCCAAGACCACTTCTGCTTTCTCATCATCGCAGGATACGCTTACCTGAACAGCCGGAATTTCTTCGTCCTGTCGAATCTCCAAATTATCGACGCGAAGCGTTACAACCGGTACTGCCCTGTCCATAAAAGCTTTTATACCGAAAAAAACAAGCAGGGCTGCTAAAACAATTACAAGCCCTGCTATGATTTCGTTTTTGTATATAAATCTCATTTTGCTACGTCTACGAATTTTCATCACTTGTATCCTTTATCATAATTTGTCGAAAATTATTATAAGATACTTTTCATGATTATGCAATTACTCTAACCCTTAAAACTTCGTTAACTTTTTTAAGTTTATTTGTAACATCTGCCGAAACTTCGTTTTCAACATCAATCATGGTATACGCATACGCATTTTTACTCTTATTCGTCATGTTTGCAATGTTCATACCTTCTTCTGCAAGAATCGCAGTGAACTGACCAATCATGTTTGGCACGTTTCTATGTAAGATAGTGATTCTGGTTAAATCTCCTCTGTAGCCCATTTCGCAATTTGGATAGTTTACAGAGTTGCGGATGTTTCCGTTTTCTAAGAATTCTATCACTTCTTTTACTGCCATCTTTGCACAGTTATCTTCGGATTCTTCTGTAGAAGCTCCGAGATGTGGAATGACGATTGCATTCTTCACTCCTGTGATAACTGGATTTGGAAAGTCCGTTACATACTTCTTCACGTTTCCTGCAATCAGGGCATCAATCATATCCTCCTCATTTACAAGCACATCTCTTGCAAAATTCAGTACCACAACACCCTTCTTCATCAGGCTGATTGCATTTTTATCAATCATACCTTTCGTAGATTCGGTTGCTGGAACATGAATGGTTATATAGTCACATTCGCGATATAACTCATCAATTGTTTTCGCATGATGAATGTGGCGTGAAAGGTTCCATGCTGCATCTACCGAAAGATATGGATCATATCCATATACATCCATTCCTAAATGGTATGCAGTGTTGGCTACGAGAACACCGATTGCTCCAAGTCCGATTACACCAAGCTTTTTACCCTGCAGCTCACATCCTGCAAATGCTTTCTTTGCTTTTTCTGCCTGCTTTGCAACATCCCCGTCTTCTTCGTGTTCCTGAACCCAATTGATTCCACCAATGATATCGCGCGATGCCATGAGCATTCCTGCAATTACAAGCTCTTTTACACCATTTGCATTTGCACCTGGTGTGTTAAATACAACGATTCCTTCTTCTGCACAGCGGTCCAGTGGAATATTATTTACCCCTGCACCTGCCCTTGCGATTACTTTCAGTTCTGGAGCAAATTCCATGTCATGCATCACTGCACTTCTGACAAGAATTGCATCTGCCCCCTCTACCTTATCTATTGCTACATAGTCTTCTGTAAACTGATTTAAACCGATGTTTGCAATAGGATTTAAACAATGATATTGATACATTTTATAGATTCTCCTCTTCGAATTTCTTCATAAAAGCAACCAGTGCTTTTACGCCTTCTTCTGGCATCGCATTATAGATACTTGCTCTCATTCCGCCTACGCTTCTGTGACCTTTTAAATTTTCAAGGCCGGCTGCTTTTGCTTCTTTTACAAACTTCGCATCTAATTCTGCATCTCCTGTTACAAATGGAACATTCATAAGTGAACGGTCTTTCTTCTCTACAGTGCCCTTAAATAACTTGCTCTCATCCAAGAAATCGTAAAGAATTTTTGCTTTCTTTTCATTTCTCTCTTTCATTGCTTCAAGGCCGCCCATCTCTTTAATCCATTTAAACACTTTGCCACAAATGTAAATACCATATGCTGGCGGTGTGTTATAAAGAGAATCTGCATCAGCATGTGTCTTGTATTTCAGCATGGTTGGTGTAAATTCAAGTACATCATCTGTGATTAAATCTTCGCGGATAATTACGATTACCACACCTGCTGGCCCGATGTTCTTCTGTACACCGCCGTAAATGATGCCGTATTTGCTCACATCTACTGGCTCTGATAAGAAACAAGAAGAAACATCTGACACTAAGATTTTGCCTTTTGTATTTGGTAATTCTTTGAACTTTGTTCCATAAATTGTATTATTTTCACAGATATAAACATAATCTGCGTCTTCTGAGATTGGTAAATCTGAGCAATCCGGAATATAAGAGAACGTCTTATCTTCCGAAGAAGCAATCTTATTTGCCTTTCCGTATTTTGCCGCTTCCTGATATGCCTTCTTCGCCCATTGTCCTGTCACAATGTAATCTGCAACTTTGTTTTTCATTAAATTCATTGGAATCATTGCAAACTGCTGTGAAGCTCCACCCTGTAAAAACAATACCTTGTAATTATCAGGAATATTCATGAGCTCACGAAGGTCTGCTTCTGCTGTCTTAATAATCTCATCATAAGCTTTCGAGCGGTGGCTCATCTCCATAACTGACATTCCTGTTCCATTGTAATCAAGCATTTCTTCTGCTGCTGATTTTAAAACTGATTCTGGTAATACTGCTGGTCCCGCTGAAAAGTTATATACTCTGCCCATAACCTATTCCTCCTTCTTTTTATTTATTTTCTAAATCTTCTTCACTAAAAGCTTCGCTGATTGCTGCTCCTGGAGCTACCATCGGCCAAACTTTATCGTCGCTGTCAATCTGGCAGTCAATGACTACTGGTCTTCCCAGTGTTAAAGCTTTTGCAAAAGCTTCTTTAAATTCTTCCTGTGATGTTGCACGGATGCCTGCTGCGCCCATAGCTTCTGCCAATTTCACAAAATCAACTGCATCATTTAAAACAGTTGCTGAGTAGCGTTTTCCATAGAATAAGGTCTGCCACTGGCGAACCATTCCAAGCACGTGGTTATTGATAACAACCTGAATAATTGGGATGTTATATCTTGCTGCTGTAGCAATCTCATTCATATTCATACGGAAACAGCCGTCTCCTGCGATATTTACAACTGTCTTTTCTGGAACACCCATCTTTGCTCCGAGAGAAGCTCCAAGTCCGTATCCCATCGTTCCAAGACCACCTGATGTTAAAAGTGTTCTTGGTTTTGTATATTTGTAAAATTGTGCTGCCCACATCTGATGCTGGCCAACCTCTGTTGTAATTACGGCATCTCCATTTGTCTGTTTGTAGATTTCTTCAATCACAAATGGTCCTGTGAGTGCATCTGGATGATAGGTAAGCGGATATTTTGCTTTGTATTCATCAATCTGCTTCTTCCACTCTGTGTGATCCTGCTGCTCTAATTTTTCATTTAATAATTTAAGTACAGTATCTACATCACCAGTGATGCTTGCATCTGTTATGATGTTCTTATCGATTTCTGCCGGGTCGATATCAATTTGAAGCACCTTTGCATTATTTGCAAATTTGCTTGCATTTCCAGTTACACGGTCACTGAATCTTGCCCCAACTACAACGAGTAAATCACATTGGCTTACACCATAGTTCGATGGTTTGGTTCCGTGCATTCCAAGCATACCTGTGTATAAATCATCGGTTCCAGGGAAAGCACCTTTTCCCATCAAAGAATCAGTTACTGGTGCATCTAATTTATGCGCAAATTCTGCCAAAGATTCGCTTGCTCCAGATAAAACGGCTCCGCCGCCAACGAAAATGAATGGCTTCTTTGTGTTTTTCAGCATTTCCACTGCCACTTCCACTTCCGCTTCGTTAATTGGCTTACGTGCGATATCTGTTGGATTCACTTCTACTTTTTCATATTCGCAAATATTTGCTGTTACATCCTTTGGAATATCGATTAAAACCGGGCCTGGACGACCTGTTCTTGCAATCTCAAATGCGCTGCGGATTGTATCCGCTAATTTTGTAACATCTTTTACAATGTAGTTATGCTTTGTGATTGGCATTGTGATGCCTGCGATATCGATTTCCTGGAAGCTGTCTTTTCCAAGAAGTGATACACCTACGTTACATGTGATTGCCACTACTGGAATGGAATCCATGTAAGCTGTCGCAATCCCTGTTACAAGGTTTGTTGCACCTGGTCCACTTGTGGCAAAGCACACGCCAACCTTTCCAGTTGCTCTCGCGTATCCGTCTGCAGCATGGGAAGCTCCCTGCTCGTGGGATGTTAAAATATGATTGATTTCATCACTATGCTTATATAAAGCATCGTATACATTCAGGATTGCACCGCCCGGATATCCAAATACAGTGTCAACGCCCTGTTCCTTCAAACATTCGATTACGATTTCTGCTCCTGTTAATTGCATTTACATTTCTCCTTCTCTATCTTGGTATTTCTAATACAGCACCTCTGTTGCCTGATGTTACGAGGGATGCGTATCTTGCCAAATATCCTGTTGTAATCTTCGGTGCACGTGGTACCCAGTTTGCTTTTCTTTCTGCTAATACTTCATCAGATACTGCAAGCTCGATTTTATTTTCAGGAATATTAATCTTAATAATATCGCCTTCTTCTACAAGTGCGATTGGTCCGCCAACTGCTGCTTCTGGTGAAACGTGTCCGATAGAAGCTCCTCTGGAAGCACCACTGAAACGACCGTCTGTGATTAATGCTACACTTGATCCAAGTCCCATACCTGCGATTGCAGAGGTTGGGTTTAACATTTCACGCATACCAGGTCCGCCCTTTGGTCCTTCGTAACGGATAACCACAACGTCTCCAGCTACAATTTTGCCGCCTTTGATTGCGTCAATTGCATCTTCTTCGCAGTCAAATACTCTTGCCGGGCCTTCATGAACCATCATTTCTTCCACCACCGCAGAACGTTTTACAACACCGCCATGTGGAGCAAGATTACCTGTAAGAACTGCGAGTCCGCCTGTTTCACTGTATGGGTTTTCCAGCGGACGGATGACTTCTGGATTTCTATTCACAGCATTTGCAATATTTTCGCCGACTGTTTTTCCAGTAACTGTCATGCAGTCTGTGTATAATAAATCTTTCTTTGTGAGTTCTTTCATGACAGCGTAAACACCGCCTGCCTCGTTAAGGTCTTCCATATATGTATGTCCAGCTGGTGCAAGGTGGCAAAGGTTAGGTGTTTTTGCACTGATTTCATTTGCAAATGTAATATCAAAATCCATACCGATTTCATGTGCGATTGCTGGAAGGTGAAGCATACTGTTTGTAGAACATCCAAGTGCCATATCTACTGTTAAAGCGTTGATGATTGCTTTTTCTGTCATGATATCTCTTGGGCGGATGTTCTTTTCCCATAATTCCATAACCTTCATACCTGCATGCTTTGCAAGACGGATTCTTTCAGAATAAACAGCTGGGATTGTGCCATTTCCGCCAAGTCCCATACCAAGTACTTCTGTCAGACAGTTCATGCTGTTTGCTGTGTACATACCAGAGCACGAACCGCAGGTTGGGCAAGCCTTTTCTTCAAATTCTGTTACATCGTCCAATGTCATAGTTCCTGCCGCATAAGAACCTACTGCTTCAAACATACTTGATAAGCTTGTTTTGCAGCCCTTTACTCTGCCTGCAAGCATTGGACCGCCACTTACGAAAACAGTTGGTACATTGATTCTAGCTGCTGCCATAAGTAAACCAGGTACGTTTTTGTCACAGTTTGGAATCATAACGAGTGCGTCAAACTGATGTGCCATTGCCATTGCCTCTGTAGAGTCGGCGATGAGGTCTCTTGTTACAAGAGAATATTTCATACCAACGTGTCCCATTGCAATTCCGTCACAGACAGCGATAGCTGGGAACATGATTGGTGTTCCTCCTGCCATTGCAACACCCATTTTAACAGCGTTTGCAATCTTATCCAGATTCATATGGCCTGGTACGATTTCATTGTAAGAACACACGATACCAACCAGTGGTCTTTGGCGTTCTTCTTCTGTATAACCTAATGCATTGAATAATGAACGGTGAGGTGCCTGCTGCATCCCCTTTGTTACTGTATCACTTCTCATATCCTTTTCCTCCTAATATTAAGTACTTCTATTTTTATGCAATTCTTTCGCAGATAAGGTTACCGATTTCTGCGGTATTCACTTGTACTTTTCCTTCTGACATAATATCGATGGTACGATAGCCGTCTTTTAAAACTTGTGCAACCGCTGCTTCAATTGCATCTGCTTCCTTATCTAAATCAAATGAAAAACGAAGCATCATTGCTGCCGATAAAATGGTTGCGATTGGATTTGCAATTCCTTTTCCAGCAATATCTGGTGCTGAACCGCCGCTTGGCTCGTAAAGACCAAATTTCGTATCATTGAGGCTCGCTGACGCCAGCATTCCGATAGAACCAGTAATCATACTTGCTTCATCGGATAAAATATCACCAAACATGTTTTCAGTTAAAATAACGTCAAACTGTTTTGGATTCTTTACTAACTGCATTGCACAGTTGTCAACCAGCATATGCTCCAATGTCACTTCTGGATAATCCTTGGCCACCTCTTCTACGACTTTTCTCCAAAGTCTCGAAGAATCAAGCACATTTGCCTTATCTACGCTGATAACCTTCTTGTTACGCTTCATTGCAATATCAAAGGCACGAATTGCAATTCTGCGAATCTCATTTTCATTATATGTAAGCTCATCACATGCTGTCATGACACCGTCAACTTCGGATGTATATCGATTTCCAAAATAAAGTCCGCCAGTAAGCTCACGCATAATCATCATGTCAAATCCGCCTTCTGTCAGTTCCTCTTTTAATGGACATGCGCCCTTCAATTCATCATACAAAACTGCAGGTCTAAGGTTCGCAAATAGATTCAGGGACTTGCGAATCTTAAGAAGTCCTGCTTCCGGTCTCTTTGATGGTTCCAGCTTATACCATGGGGAAACCTTGGCATCTCCCCCGATAGAGCCCATCAGGACTGCATCGCAGGATTTCGCTTCTGCGATTGTCTCATCTGTAAGTGGAACTCCGTGCACATCGATGGATGCTCCACCGAGAAGAAGTTCCTTATATAAATAAGAATGTCCGTAAACCTCTCCTACCTTATTTAAAACCTTCATCGCTTCTGTTACGATCTCTGGTCCAATTCCGTCTCCTTTAATGATTCCGACTTTCAATTCCATAATCATTACCTGCCTTTAGTAAAAGTTTATACAGATTATCATATCGCATTTTTCAAATCGTTTCAACCCTTTAATTCGCAAAAGTAAAACTTTTTAGAGTGCACTCTGTTTTTATGGGATTTATGCAGTATTGCATACAAATTCATGTAAGCATTCTGGGATTTTCTTTATAGCAAAAAAGTATTCTTAGATTCCAACAAATCCGCAAAAATTGTTAGCATGGAATATAAGTTTTTCTGCATAAGGAAAATTACAAAACGAAATTCATCTTTCAATTCACAGTTACTGTTGGGTGAAGTTAGGCCTTCAGCTGTAAGTTTCTCTAAAGTGTCCCATTCTCAAGAAGTTATACACATACTTTAAACGGACTCACAGCCAAAAGTTCCACGGCCAGCATATGCGTGAAATAACATCGGGAGATTCTGTGAAAAGTCTTGCAACTGCAGTTCGGAAAATGTGCAAGCGCGAGAACATGTTTGAGTTTGCGAGTTTGTGAGCGCGCTTGCTAATATCATCTCCGAATGCAGTTGCGTAGCCTTTTCCAGAATCTGTCGTAAAGTTGTTGAACGCATATG
>JAFTWA010000042.1 GCA_017465565.1 Tyzzerella sp. | reverse complement strand
TCGAATCATCTTAATTTTAAGGCATAGTACCAACTATGTCCATTGTTTATGTCCATTTTTCTCAAATTTCTTTTCCTGCACGATATTCAATTGTCAATTTTCAATTTACTTCTCATTTAATCAGGATTCCGAGAAGTTATTAATCAGATAACGTTTTATCAGGACAAAATCGGTAATATTAGTTCTGCCATCTGAATTTACATCACTTGCAGCCAAATATTTACCTGTTAAAACACGTTTCTTAAGTAAATGTGCCTTAACGAGTACGAAATCAGTAATATTAACCTTTCCATCACCATTTACGTCACCGACCATAACTTCTACGTCATCACCATCCACTTCAACATAAATCTTGCTTCCAACTTCTCCTGAAGTTTTCTTGCTCAATGTTCCAATTTCTAATGGATTTTCAATGGTACCAAGTTCTACCACGTTGATACCATCTGATACCACTGCATAGTATTGTGTCGTACCTGTTACTTTTCCCAAATCAAATGAATAGTTCTTTGTGCCAGTAACATTTTTTGCATGGCCACTATTTGCCACTGTCGATTCAAGAACATAGTCTTGAGTTACTTTCGTCCACTCAATTTCTCCATCTTTCATAACATAAAGTTCAACATAACGAAGATCTGTTTCATCTGACATCGTTAATTCAATGGAAGTATTTGTTCCTTCTGTCACTTCTGACTTCGTATTATTTGTAACCTTTGGAGCTGTCTTATCAGAGAAATTGTATGGCTTCTGCCAGTACTCAATTGCGCCAAAGCTTGTAAGATTACTATAACCTTGTTGGTCAGATGTGTGACCTTCACCAATTGTAGTAACGTCATAGTATGCCTCATCCTTGACAACAGACATACCTCTGTTGGTATCATAATAGAATACACTTGAAAGCTTATTTGTAGAATTCAATCTACCAAACTTAGAAGCGGAAATAATGTTATTTCCTTCTTCTGTAATCGCACCTACTGTTGATTGTGTAGCATCTGCGCCTAAGATGAAGAGCCAGCTTCGCACTGCATTTCCATCGTTTTCTGCACCATGATTATCCATGTAAAAATTTTTCCGAACATTTGTGGCTGGCTGATTCGAAGATTGTACTCCACCTACTGAAACTCCCTTTGGAATCTCTGCCACAACTAACTGTTCTAATGCAGGAACCACTGCTTCTCCATTTACACTAAGTGTATAAGTATCTTTATTTTCTTTCAAGGCTGCAATCAGGGTGTCATATGTAAGATTTTTGGCATACTCTTCACCGACCGAAGCAAATTTCACCCAGATAACCATTGTAGAGTCTGCTGGGAAATTAATTACATCTGGTTCTGTTACAGTATCATTACTCCAGTAACTAGAGTATTTTGTAATCTTGTTAATACCTGTATAAGTTTGTGCAGAACCACTTGTTGACTGGAATGCCTGATTATTACCAGTAAAGTAGTAATTGATTGCATCTCCAGATGTAGCCACGCCTGTGTATCTGTAATCTTTCTTATAACCGATTGAATAATCTTTCAAGTTCAAATCTTTGCCTGAAGCATTGTAGATTTCAATCAATTCGTAGTTATCTCCACCTGCCACATCATAATTTCCATATCCATCCTGCATTACTTCTGTAATGATGATATCTGGATATTCTGGGCGAACCAGATTCAGTGTGTATGTCTTTTCTGCTGCTTTGCCACTTACAGTACCACTAACCTTTACAGTTACTGTTGCTGTATCATCAACTGTGATTAATTGTGAGTTTTCTCCAGATTCTACTGCTTTGCCGTTTACAGTGATTGTTAATCCTGGCTGTGCTTCTGCAAGAATCTGCGCATTTCTCTGATATTGATATAATGTCACATCATAAGATGTATCATTAGCATCAAAATCCAATGCTGGAGCACCTACTACTTCAAGGTTATTCAGATATGCTCCGTCTGGATTTAGAGTCTTATCGATTGTTGCCGATGTAGTAACAGCTACTCTCACATCTTTAAATCTGTAAATGTATTCACCAACACTAGCATATACTGCAATCACTGGATTTGAGCATGGTGCTTCAAATGTAAATTTATTTTCACTGTCTGCTGTAACGTCAAGTTCAACGATATTTTCATTGAAATTTCCTGCTCCTACTGTAGGAAGTACACTTAACCAAACATTCGCTGATGGATATGCTGATTTAATAGCAGAAACATCAATCGCCACTTCTGTACCAGATACTGTTACTTCTGATGCGATATAATCACGAACGTATTCACCTTTGAATATTCTCGCATCACTTGTAAGGCGTAGGTTGTGGTCTGTAAGTTCACCTTTACCAGTTCCACTCAATGCTGTAGTTTCATAGAATGATGTAGCCAAATCTACTGCACATAACGGCGAGATATACATATCTTCTTCAAACCAGTTGCATGCAAGAACTTCATTTTGAGCCATGTTTTCGTTCATGAACTTATTAGCGTCATAGAATAAAATCTTTGCATTCTCAGCTGCTATTTGACGAACTGCCTCTGCATAATCGTCAATATAACTATTAATAACTGCATCATTTGATGCAAGTGGGGTCCACAGAACAATAATTCCATTTTCTTTAGCAATCAAATTCTTGAGTGCCGACTTATATGTATCGACCAAATCAGCAGAATGTAAGTCTGCATAATTCTCTGCATATACTTGTGATATTTCTGGTAAAATAAGCAACACATCATGATTATGCTCTCCAATTGTCGCATCATAATTTTCATACATAGATGCAACTGTATTGCCTGGCTTTGCAAGATTAATCAAACGAACATCTCTCATAGACGAAACCTGACTTCCACCACCACGCATTACATTGTCCAAAAGACGGAATAATGAACGGTTTACAACTGGTCCTTCATAACCTGACATTTGTTCTGCACCAGCTACTGCCCATACATAAGTTTCATCTACAGATTCCTTCCAAGTAACTGTTCTATCAATACCAGTAACTGTATTAAATGCTGTAAGCGCAAGGGTTGGCATTGTAGAATTCATCTCTTGCTCAACCGTTTTTGTTGCATTGAGTGTTGCTACTTCATCTGCACTGAGTGCTTTTCCATAGAACTGCCAGTAGTCAAATTTACCCTGTGTCTTCCATCCAGTTGAAGTCGTATCATAACGTCCAACTGCTGCATCTAGTTGTCTATCTGTGACATCGTCAAATAATTCGCTCACATCCATATTGAGTACAATCTCAGCACCATCATTTGTTTTTACCGGATATGCCACTCCATCCACGTAAGCTGTCATGCCTGACTCTGATTGTACCATAGCTACCGTATGCCACTTGTCATCATTCATAGCAGTCTGCAAGGTGCCATATTTTGAAGTAGAACTATTTAAAGCAGCTTTTGCTGAGCCATCTTCACGCACTGCGTAATATAAATTCGAAGTTCCTGGAACACCAAGCATTAACAGATTGTGTCCACCGCTGCCAAAAGCTACACCTGCTTTTGTTGACAGATAAATAATTGGCTGGTTTGCCTTTTCCGCATTCAATTTTGCGCGAAATACTACCGAATACTCTTTTCCTACTGTCTGCAACTCATCCACTTTCAGCGTATCTACACCTGTTGATGCTGTTGTTAAGTCAACCGTAGAAGCGTATACGTTTGTATCATTATATTCCAAATCACCAGTTGCCGATGTAAATTCAACACTTGAAAGAGCAGTTGCACCAGACACGGTTGCCATGATTTCATCCATTTCATGGCTATCTGCCAGTTCTGCTACCTGCTCAGCAGAAAGCGCACCCTTGTACAATTGGTAATAATCCATATTACCTTTCAGGTTATATGATCCTGCACTTGCAGTCAAAGCACCAATATAAGCGGTAAAAGTTGTTGCATTTTTAAACGTATTTCCTATGCTATAACCATCTTTTACTTTAATACTCTTCGCAAAATGTTTTACCCCATCTACATAATATGTAAAAGAGTCTGCGGACTGCACTACGGCAATTGTATGCCACTCGTCACCTACAGTGGTATTTGTACTTGTCATATCAATTCCACCGCCAGTCGTTGTTATATCGGAACCGCCTGACTGGATTCGGTAATAACATTTGTCACTTGTACTTGGTACTCCTAACACAATCGAATTAGACCAATCTTTTGCGCCATCTGGTGACACACAAAGTACACCTTGCGTATCTCTATATGCAGCTTCCAATTTCGCACGAAAAACAACAGTAAACTCTTTGTCTAAACTTTGAGCTTCTTCTAAGGTTAATGCTCCTTCACCCAACACCTCAGAATCTGTCAAATCAAATTTTGTTGCTTTATCATAATCCGCACCACCGACAAAGTTACCATTCCCACTTGTAAAGTCCACATACGCCAGCAATTCAATTCCATCAGCATTGCTCACTTCCTCTGTGTAAGACGGAACATCGTAATTATTTGTATAAGCCACACCCGAAGTTCCATCTACATACAAAGCCGCGCTGTCAGCATCCTCGTACTCAATCTGATAAAGTTCATTCTCTTCATCATAGATTCCAAGTGTCTTACTAAGCGTCTTGAAAATCAAATATTGTCCAGCCGCATTCGGATGGATACCACCATCAGATGGGTCGCTAAAGAACGTACGACGATATTCTTCTCCAAGTCTCAGTTGTTCTTCCAGAAATGCGGTACGAAGGTCACAGAACAATAATCCACGCTCTGCTGCAATCTTTTCTATTACATTTCTATGTCGAAGTGTATTATCTTGAATACCTCCTGATGGATTTGGATATACCGAATCATCATATAAGTTTTCCCCTGAAAGAGGAGTTGGTGTTAAAAGAACAATCTTTGGAATCTTATTATTCTTTAACCCTTCTGCATAGACGCCATCCAGCATCATGTTGTAATACTTCGTAAACTCTGCTGTAGATTTACCACGGTCATTCATACCAAGTTTGATAAATACTACATCAGGGTTATATTTTGTAATCATGTTTTCCAGACCCATACCAGCATTGTTTTCCGCACCGTTGGAAGTCTCTCCTGGTGTATTAGCTTCATACTGGAAATCATAAATATCCGCGCCACCCCAAGCAGTTAGAACTACAGAGTCATCTCCTCTGTTAATATCATAAAGATATTGTTCAAACCATTCAGAGTAACTGTTCATCCCTTGTGACCATTGGCCATTGTGGGTGATACTATCACCCGCAAAGACCCAAGTAAGGGATTCATCTGATTTTAAAATATCTTCCATTTTCATGGCATTGTAGTCTTTCACAGATGAGTTATCTGCTGCTTCAGCCGCAATTCCTGTTGCGAACATTGGAACCACCATGCTGATTACCAGAATCCATGCCATAAAAATGTTTCTTATTTTTTTATTCCACATTTTTTTCATAAAATCCCCACCTATTCAAACATCCAAACGTTTCCAAAATAGTATGAACTATTTCCAGAACCTACAGCTATGTAGACTTTTCCGCCTTCGCATGCAATACCGCCTGGTGTACGAACTTCCATATCATCGAAATCTGGTACACGATAGCAATATTGTAATGTTCCTTCTAAGTCAAAAACGCTGACATAAATACTAGATGAACCGCAGATCTGATAAATGTATCCATCTGCCACTGCGAAATCTCTAATCGTTGCGTTATAGAAGCCCTGGCTTTCATCCACACCAGCTACTGGTTCTTGACCGTTTTCACAAACAGCTTCATGCAAATATACTGCATTTTCACCGTTTTCTAATGCTTCGCGGTCATAGAATAAATAACTCTTCTTAGCGTTATCATAAACAACTACCACATTATTTAAGGTATCTACTGCTGGACTTGCACTCCCCTTCACATCTTCAAACGCAAAGGTTTCTCCGTATTCTTCTTGTCCAAATCCTTCATTTTCCCACGCTACGCTAGAAAGTGTAGTTCCACTTCCATAGTATGAACCATTACTTTCTAGTAACAGGTATGTATCGATACCATCTTTTTCGATTGCAATTGTTCCTGTTCCACTTTCATAGAAACGCATCCACTCTGTTGTTTCCCAAACAGCTTTGTCGTTCTTTGTTACCTTGCTAACGACTACGTCTGAAGGGAGAATTTCATAGGCTGTTGTTGCATAAGGCTGCGCAAGATAATATGCATTATTTGCGATATCTACTGCTAAGCTTGTGATTGCCTCTGGTTCTTCTAATAACACATCTGAGAAAACCACTTTTGCCTTCTGTTTTGAAACGTCAACCATAGTTCCTAAGCCATCTACAATAACGCCACAGTAAGCGGTCTCTTCACCAGCAGCAATTGTAATTAAGGCATTTCCTTTTGCAACTGCTGTTACATTTCCAGAGTCATCTACTTTCGCTACTTTTGTATTGCTAGATGTGAATGTTGCATCTTCGATAGATGCTTTTAATTGCTTTGATTCACCACTCTTCATTAACAGAGAACGGGCGTCCACTGTCAATGTCACTTTTGGTTCATTGGTGGTAGGGACCTTGTCCCCGCCACCTTGATTATTACCGCAACTGAACAAAAGAAGAATGATAATTGCTGCAATGGCGATCATCCCAATAATAATGAAGAGCCACGTCTTTTTTGGTTTTTGAACTTTATTTTCTTCCATAAATTATCACTTCTCCTTTCTTATTTCTCGTTTAGAATACCTTGAGTACCACTGAATGATAATTCATAAGTATCACTATAGTTTTTGCTTAATGAGATATAATCTTTACTTGCATTCATTACGTCTTCACTTGCAAAAGTAATACCTGGCCAGCTACTTGCTGTAATCTTTCCGAGTCTCCAGTTTGCAATGACTTGACTGCCTTCTGTTAATGGACCAGAAACGTTAATCTTACCAGCTTGATTCAGATAGATATCTACAATCATCTTACCAGAAATAGTGATTCCACCACTCTGATTATTACCACCTAGACGCACGTCTCCGTATCCACACTTAGACTCCGTCGTTGATGTTGATGTTGTACCATTCTTAAACTCGCAACTCTCTAAATTCACATAACCTCCAGTTGTCACACTAATTGATGACCCCCCATTTTTAGCACTGTTGGTATCAAACATACTATTCTTGATTGTGTTTTTATTTACTGCATTATCTACATTAATTGCTCCTGCATTACTATTTGTATATGTAATTGCGTTATTATTTTTCAATATACAATTATCAACTGTAAAGACAGCCTGTGAACCTTTATTAACTTCGATGGCACCGCCCCAAGCAGCTTTATTCTTAGAAAATTCACTACCCATAATGGTCATCGCACCTTTTGCATTTTCCTCAATTGAAATTGCTCCGCCACAAGAAGCCGCCTCATTTTCAGTAAATTCACTGTCGGTAATTGTTACATTACCTGTCTCGCCAGTTCTGATTGCAATTGCACCACCATTTGCACCTGCATAATTCTTCGTAAATCTACAATCTGTAATTTGCGCGGTACCAGCAACGCCACTGCTATTCTCTTCAACAAGAATCGCTGCTCCACTATTGCCTGATTGGTTATTGGCAAAATCAGAATTTACAGCATAAAGTGTACCACCTTCTACTCTTACAGCACCTGATAATCCTGTATAACAATCTTTTACAACTGCATTTCTTAAGGTTACTGTACCTCTGACCGCAATAGCCGAACCTTTCGCATTTGAATGAGTTCCTGTCATATTGCTGATAACTCCACTAAATGTAGTTGTACTATTCTCTCTTGAGTAGATTCCATATCCTTGGGAATCATTTGTTCCATAATTATTGGACAACTGAACTCCTGCTCGAACAGACAACGTACCAGAGTTATCAAGTAAAGTACATCCTTCTCCACATTGTATTCCTGTGTCATCAGCTTTACTTCCACCATCCACAATAAGTGTAGGATTATTATTATCGTTACTTGTACTTATAAGTGTCAAACTTGAAGAAGTTGGAATACTAAACAAATATCCTGTGTAACTACTTGTACGTGTAACAGTTCTTGCTTCTCCGTCATCCAAGATAGTTATATCACTGTTCTCTGGGAGCGTAATCTTACTACCGATTGCCAAATCTGTTTTCAATCTAAGGAAAACGGTTTCTCCTTCACTTGCGCTTAACTGCGTTGTGAATTCATCCAAGCTTGAAATTGCTGTCGTTTCCACAAGTGTTGCATTTGCGGCAACAGAATCCGTAGCAACATTATATTTGAGTGCAAATGTTTTATTATAATTTCCACCTAATGAGATAAATGGTTTGCTTGTATTCATGACATCATCACTTGCAAATATAATACCTACATTATTTGTTGGTAAAGTTGATTTCCAATCAACGACAACATCACTACCATCTGTAAGGGCAGCAGTTACATTAATTTGAGATTGCTGCGCATTATAAATATCTACAACCATTTTACCTGCTAACTTCACTGTTGTATTTTTCCATGCTATATAAACATCTTTTCCTGCGTTTGTAGCAGCACTATTATCTGTAAACGTACAATCTTGCATATTCAGGTCAATTATTTCATCACTAGTTGCACCCCAAACGTATATAGCACCTCCACCATAACCACTTTGGTTTTTAGTAGATTTATTAGATTCAAATACACATTTTGTGATATTCGCTGTAGCTTCTTGCTGGACTTCCATAACGCCACCATGAGTAGCTTCATTTCCATCAAATGTAGCATTTTCAATGTTTGCAGTGACTCCACTTGCGAGATACATTACACCAGCAGCGTTTGTTGAAATATTATCTTTATAGAGTCCACCATTAATATCTAATGTTCCGCCTTCCATGTAGAAAACACTTCCTGGCTGAGTTGACTTATTATTGATAATTTTCACACCTTCAGATACATTGACACCTATTGCATCCGAAACACTATATACGACTGCTGCTTTACCTGTTGAAGTAACATTTGCTTTATTTCCATCAATTGTCAGTCTTGGACTTGCATCCGTTCCTGTGCTTTCGAATGTTAGAGTTGCACCAGTTGCCACCTTGAACATAATTCCATTTCCATTACTATCAGCTGTAAATGGTGTTCCTCTTGAAATTGTTCTTGCAGTGCCATCATCAATCAACGTGATGTCAGCTTCAATTGAAACTGTTTCCGAAATGACAATATTTCCTGCTATTTCGATTGTTGCCTTAGTTACCTTTTGTGCTTTGATTGTACCTAATGCTTCATCAAGTTCAGCATAATTTGTCACTTCGAAAGTAAGATTTTCTCTCGATACTAACATCATCTTGTCATCGACAAAGTCTGAAATGTATGACGCACTAACTACTTCGCCAAGAGTAATGCTTCCTTCCATCTCAGCTGCATTTTCTGCACTTGCAAATTTGATACCAATACGATCTGAAGGAACTTTATCTGCATCCCAGTCTATTGTAATATTGCTTCCTGTTAATGCTTTAGTAGCTTCCACCGTTACCGTAGCGCTGTTATGAATATCGGCATCAATTGCTCCAGCAATTTTCAAAGTGTCCTCATTCCAAATTTCATAATTTCCACTTATCTCTGCTATTGTCAAATTTTCCATTTCAACAGTAGCTGAATTACTGATACCTTCGGCAACCTTAGAAATTGAAACATTTGATCCTGTTACTACACTGCCATCTTTAGCACGAATACCCGTTCTCATTCCGTTTCCTATAATGTCAACATTATTAAGAACAAAATCTCCACCTTCTGCCATGACAATATGATGGCTATTACTTGACGTACCTTGAAGTGAAACATTATTCAGAGTAATTAAGCCATCTCCGTCTGGTAACGCCTTTACGTTATGAGCCCCTGCTATTCCTAACGTAGATTTCGTTCCATTTGCATATCCGTTGATTGTTACCACTCCTGTGCCTGAAACTTTACTTGTTGAGTCGCTCCAATCTGAAAGAATATTGTTAGTTGATATGTTAGATGTAGTCAAGCCGCTAATCGTTGTTTCTCCTGCATTTACCCAAATTCCGTACTTTGAATTATGGATTTCTACATCAGTTCCTGTTACCGTACTTGTGTCTTTAATTACGTTGATTCCTGCACTTGCACTGCTTTGAATTGTTACATCTTCAAGTTCAATATCTCCACCGTTTGCTCTAACGGTATGATTAGATTGAGTTCCACTTATTGTTACCCCTTCTAATCTGATTGTTCCATTATCAGCAAGAACATTATTCGATTTTGATTTTCCAATTGTTCCACCAATAATTGTAACTGTACTGTTTGGATTCTCATTCTTGATTCCATGGTGATGATTACCATCCAAAATCTTAAGTTCCTTTAATGTCGTGATACCGCCAGATGCATTCTTCACTGCCATACAATTTGCTGGTACATCTTGTATTTTTATTTCAGTCGCTGTGCTGCCATCAATTGTTCCACCATGATTATAAATTGCGGAAGTATTTGTCACCTTATCTTCTGCTTCCTTTATAGCAATCTTTCCTTGAAGATTCAAAGTTCCAGTTGACACATCAAGACTTGCCTCATTCGTCGAACCATTTACATTTGCTCCATTTAAAGTAAGTTCACCACCACTTACTACTACATTTGCTGCAGAAGTCTGGTTCAATGTTCCACTAACTGTCGCTGTTCCACCAGATACAGTAACATTTGAATTCGTTGCACTTGAAGTAAATCCTGTAATTTCTGCAGAACCTGCTGAAACACTAAGTCCCACTGGTGAATTTCCAACAGTTACAGTTGTTCCTGTTACACTACTCTCGGCTTTATTAACGTTAATTCCAGCATTACTACAACCATTAATTGTCACAGTAATGAGTTCAATATCTCCACCATCTGCTCTTACACCATAATTAGTCTGTGTTCCGTTAATTGTTACACCTTCTAAACGAATGATCCCATTACTTGCAAGGACATTATTTGATTTTGATTTTCCAATTGTTCCACCAATAATTGTAACTGTACTGTTTGGATTCTCATTCTTGATTCCATGATGATGATTACCATCCAAAATATTAAGTTCCCTTAATGTCGTAATACCACCGGATTTATTCCATACCGCCATACAATTTGCTGCTACATCTTGTATTTTTATTTCAGTCGCTGTGCTACCATCAATTGTTCCGCCACCGTTATAGATTGCTGAAATATTCGCCACCTTATCATCTGCTTCCTTTATAGCAATCTTTCCTTGCAGATTCAAAGTTCCAGCGGACACATCAAGGCTTGCTGCATTCGTCGAACCATTTACATCTACTTTGTTAAGTGTAGTTGTTCCACCTTCTACCTTAACATTACTTGATGTTGTCTTACATAATACAGACTTTGTTTCATCCTCATATGGATTTACTGTAACATTTGCTGAACCTGATGTAAGAATATTATTTTCCACAACACTTGTGGTAGTTAATCCATCAATCGTTACTGTTCCCGCACTTGCTGAAATACCAACATGACATGTTGATTCAACATCTGCAGAATTGATTCTTACATCTTTTCCTTTTACCGTACTTGCAGCATTATTCACACGAATTCCTGCTGTAGAAGCATTCATAAGTGTTACGTTTTCAAGTTCGACATTTCCGCCAGCTGCTAAAATGTTGTGTCTGTTTACACTAGAAGCTCCCGTAGTTCCTTTTACAGTTGTATTCTTTAATGTGACTTTTCCACCTGCTACATTTACATTGTTAGAAATTGATTTTTCTAATGTTCCGCCGAAAACAGAAACACTACTGTTTTCACCAGCATTGTAGATGTTATTTCCGCTTTTCACATCACTGATTGTCAAATAATTAAGTGTCGTTTTACCACCATTTGTATTTGAAAGTGCTGTAGCTCCTGAATTTTGAATTTTAAGCCCTTCATCTTTCTTCTGGATGTCATCTACAATCGTTCCGCCTTGGTTGTAAACACCTTCTGCCGCTGTATTTTTTACCACTACGTTTGGCTTTAATTCTAACTTACCACCTGAAACAAGGATACCGTAGTTCTTACTTGTACCATTGACATTTGTGGTATCTAAGGTAAGTGTTCCACCGCTTACCGTTACATTGGAATCTCCAGTTTTGTTCAGTTCACTACTGTCTTTGATTGTAGTTGTACCACCTGAAACAGTTACATTCGATGTTGTTGCCGTTGACGTCAGTTTTTCAATTGTAACATTACCTGCTGATACAGATACGCCATAACCACTCTTAAGAATCTCAACAACCTTACCTTCTACCTTACTTGATTCTTTGTTGCTTCGGATAGCACAGTCTACTACATTCTTAATCGTTACATTATCTAAGTTGACATAGCCATATTCTGCCATGACACCATGTTTATCGCTCACGATAACACCTTTGATTGTTGTGTCGACTAATGCAACTTCACCATTGGCCGCAGATTTTACGTTGTGACCAGATGTATGACCGAGATCGCCGTCTGTGATTGTGATAGAACAAATATCTGTCACTCCTTCTTCTGGCTCACTAATACCTGCATAGATGTTATTATTGCTAATTCTTGATGTTGTAAACCCATCGATTTCAACAGTACCAGCTGTACCTGTCAGAGCATTTTCACTACTCTTAACAACAACGTCTGTACCTGTGATTTCACTTGCTGTTCTGTTGATACGGATACCTGAACCTGCTACATCATGGATAGAAACGTTATTGAGGACAACGTCTCCGCCTTCTGCAAGAACACCATGTCTATTAGAGGTTGTTACGCCTTTGATTTCCACAGTATCTAAAGTAACAAGAGCATCGCCAGTTGCTTTCACGCTATGGTTTACTGATTCACCGAGTCCATAACCACCTGCTGAATTTGTCACAACAACTTTACATGTATCAGATGCTGTAATGTTGCTTTCTGCAATACCAGATGTTTTCAGTTTAGACAGCTCAACAACACCGGCATTACCAGAAATTGCAAGGTCACTATCTTTAATCGTAACTTTAGTACCTGTAACCTTACTTGTCTCTCTGTTGACACGGATACCTGCACCTGCTACGTTTGCGATTGTAACATTTTTAAGGACTGCTTCTCCGCCTTCTGCAAGAACACCGTGTCTGTCGGCTGTTGCTACACCTTTAATTTCTACATCATCTAATGTAACAAGAGCATCTGATTTTACTTCCACACTATGGCTTCCTGATACGCCAAGTCCATAATCTCCTGTCGAATTTGTAATCGTTACATTACATGTTCCAGATACAGAAATGTTTCTGTCTGAGATATCAGAGGTTTTTAATTTCTCGATATCAATGTTTCCTGCTGAACCTGTAATTGCACCGTTACCGTTTGTAATCGTAATATTTTTACCAATTACTATACTTGAATTTTTATTTACATGAATACCTGATTTAGCCAAATCTGTTATCTCAATGTTTTTGAGTTCTGCCTCTCCGCCTTCTACGATAATACCGTACTTGCTGTCAGAGGTTGTACCATTGATAACAGAATCTGTCATCTTAAGCTTTCCGTTGTCATTTACTTTTACGTTGTGGCCGTCTCCGGATACTTTACAGAGATTTGCATTCTTGATTGTAAAATTCGCAACACCGTCTGAAAGAATGTTGTTATATGTAATGCTTTCTGTTGTAAGTCCATCGATTACAACCTTACCATTTGTACCTGTAACCGCATTTGCACTATTTTTGATAGTAACATTTTCACCTGTTACTTGGCTTGTCACTCTGTTGATACGAATACCTGTTGCTTTCACATTGCTGATGGTTACATCTTTCAGATTCGCATTTCCACCTTCAGCCATGACACCGTACTTACCATCTGTTGTTACACCCTTAATGTCAACTTTATTCAAAGTAACGAGAGCTTTGTCTTCTGTTTTTACGTTGTGACCTGTTGTTACGCCAAGTCCCGCTTTTTCTGTAGAATTACTTACTGTTACCTGAATGCTGCCTTGTGCAAGGATGTTATTCTCTTTAATATTCGATGTTGTTACGCCGCTAAGCGTAACGCTTCCGTTTGAACCTGTGATACCGTATACAGCATTTTCGATTGTAACGTTTTCACCAGTTATTTTGCTGTTTTCTCTATTTGTATGGATACCTGATTTTGCAAGGTCGTAGATTTTCGTATTTTTAATAGACGCTTCTCCGCCTTCTACAATCACACCATACTTGCTGGCCGATGTAGTTCCTTGAATTTCTACTCCGTTGAGTGAAAGGGAACCAGTTCCGCTAACCTTAATGTTATGGTTGTCTGTCTCTACCTTGCCGAGAGTTGCATTTTTAAGGACTACCTTACCAGCATCTAATACAACGTTTTGGATACCTGCTTTTGTAATTGTAAGACCATCGATTGTAACGTTACCTACACCTGTTTCAACGCCCAGTATAGTCATCTTACTGTTACTGATACCAGCCTGACCTGTTTCTGTAATGGTTACATTTTTAAGGTCTACTTTACCAAGCTTACAACGGATACCACAACCTTCCGTGTTGGCAATTTGAACGCCATCACCGTATACGTTACCGCCTTCGACCATGATACCATGTGTATTAGCTGTAGCTTTTTCGATTTGTCCTTCAATCTTTACATTATAAAGGTTGAGGGTTGCCGCATTATCCTGCATCTTGATGTTGTTACCACCAGTTTGTCCTAATGTAGCATTTTTAATTGTTGTCACACCACTGTCGAGTGTGAGGTTTTTACTAACTGAATTCTTAATTGTAAGACCATCAATATTAATAATTCCGTTTTTGTTATCATCATCTAAAGGAAGGTTTGAAATCGCTGTCTGTCCTTTGATATTGGTCATTTTGATGTTTGTTCCGATAAATGTACCATTCTTATTACGAAGTGCATTACCAGATACATCTTTAATTGTTACATTTTTCGCAACAATTTTTCCACCTTCTAAGTAGATACCATGGATATTATCCTTGGAACCTTCCTTATGACCTGGGATAGTCACGTTTGTAAGTTCTGTAACACCGTCGTTAGAACGAACACTGTTAGAAGAAGCCACTGCAAGCTTACCGTCTGTAATCTTGATTGTACCGCCGCCTTCATTCCAGATATTTGCATAGTTTGTACTCTGGATTTCCAGTCCGTCAATTTCAGTTAATCCTTCTACATCAAGATAATCGTGCTTACCTTGAGAAATACCCACACGGTTGATGTCGTGCATTACAATGTTTTTACCCTTGAATACCCCACCCTTGTTACGGATACCGTTACCTGTTGTCATGCTGACTGTAACGTTTTCGGCATTAATAATACCGCCTTCCATATAGATACCGTGATGGGATGTACCACTTGACTGGCTGTTACCTTTTACCTCAACATCCTTCATATTGATAACACCGTCGATAATACGCACGTTGTTACTTGTTGAAGCATTTAATGCTGTATCATGAATATTAATTGTACCGTCATAACAATAAATGTTTGTCTGTGTACTCATCATGATTTTTGCTTTTGCAAATTCAAATACTGCTTTGTCTTCGTTTGCAACTGCAGTCTTGTTTGCAGTAAATGTAACCATTGCACTGGTTACGTCTGCTGTACCTTCATGCTTATTAAGGATACCTTTGTTCTCATTGCTGGCAATACTTCCAGATGTCACTTTTAATGTACCAGTGTTAACGATACCACAGTTTGCATTCGCCTGAATATTTCCGCCAAGCATGTTCATGGTTCCTGCATTGTCTACACCATGATAGTTACCTGATTGAAGAATACCATTTCCAAGATTCAGGACACCTGTCTTACCAACCTTGATTAATGTGTCTCCACATCCTTGCACAGTAATCATCTTGATGTCTGCCTGACCATGTAGTAAGATACCTCTTCCGCTGGCATTCTCAATGACTGCTGCCTTGTCCGTTGCTTTCATAGCAGCACCTTCTGCTACAAAAACACCGTCTCTTGTACTTGTTGTATTTGTACCGCTCTCAAATGTAAAAGTGGAACCTTTTACGTTTGAAATGTTATTGTACGCTTTTGAAATAGTACCGCCCTTTTGTGTGAGAGTTGCTTCGTTATAAACACCCGCATACTTCTCTCCACTTCCGATTATTTCACCGCCAGAAATAACGGTTTCTTTCTTATTGTAAATATTATGTCCTTTTGCATCTTTCAGTGTACCGCCTGCCACTTCGAGAGAACCCTCTACTAAAATGTTAGCCGATGCATCAGATGCGTTCATTACAACTGCCTTATCTTGAACGATAGCCGAGCCGCCATCCTGTACATGGATAGCACCCATAAGACCAGCTGCATCGATTTTTACAGAACCACCGACAGTTAATTTGCCACCGTCAGTTACTGTAATCATAAATAATTCTTCGCCGTCTTCAACTGCTGCTACAATTTTTCCTTTTCCGACAATCTCTTTTTCTCCGCTCACTACGATTGGTTCTTCCAGAATAATGTCTTCAGAAACATTAATTTTAACAGCAGAACCACTGGCTAATTTCTTAGCCAGTGCATTTGCTGAATTTACCTTTACACCTTCCTCACTACATGCGGTGAGTCCTGTCAAAATAAATACACAAAGAAGACAGAATAAGAATATTTTTTTGCGAATCTTATTCATAAATAAACTCCTTTCGTCTATTTAACGCCCTTATACGCCATTGCTGCAATAATCTTCTTACTTGCAATCACGAATACAATTAATACTGGCAACAGCATAATCATGTTACCTGCCATGATAGTTGGCCAGTGCATCTGTCCTTCCAAGCTCTTCAGACCTTCAATTGCTACAGGAAGTGTTCTGTAGTCGTCGCTGATGGTCATCATTAATGGCCAGAAGTATGAGTTCCACGAACCGATTACATGTAAGAACAAAATCGTTGCTACTGTAGATTTTGCCATTGGAAGCATAATCTTTGTAATAATCTGGAATTCATTTGCCTCATCCAGCTTCGCCGATTCGATTAATTCCTCCGGTATCTGCATAAAATTCTGTCTTAACATGAAAATGTTGAACACGCTGACAATACATGGAATAATCTGAGGAATCAGTGAATTTAATAAATCTGCACCTGCAAACATCTTAAATACAGTGATGAATGTTAAGCAGGTAGGTGCCATGAAGGCAATCATCATAAAGTTGAAAAGAAAATCTTTTCCTTTGAATTTATATCTTGCAAAAGCATACGCCGCTGGAACCGTTGTAAGCATGGTTCCAATTGTGGTCCAGAACAATACAATCAAAGAGTTCTTCAAGTATTTTCCAATCTGCATCTCTTCAAAAATCTTAATGTATGAATCGATTGTAAACTCATGTGGATACATGGTTGGCGGATACAAAATGGATTCTGAAAATGTCTTAAAAGATGTAATAATCATCCAATAGAATGGGAATGCAAATAAGAGGCAAAGCAATGCTTTTAAGATGAAGTCAATGACGTCGCCTGTAATTCGTTTTACTTTTAATACTTTTTTGTTTGGTTTTTTATATGTTTTTGCCATTTACATCCACCTCCTTCTATTGATAATGTACTTTCTTCTCTACCACTCTAAAGTATACAAAGGTTAAGATTAATAAAATAACCAGAAGAATAGAACCGGCTGCACAGGCAATACCGTACTGGTTGTATTCTCTTGCATATCTGTAGATATAGTAAACTAATACGTCTGATGAGTTACCAGGTCCACCCTGAGTCATAAGTCTTACTACGTCGAATACCTTGAAGGAGTTCATGGTAATTGTAATGAGTAAGAAGAACAACTGTGGTGAAAGCATTGGAAGTGTGATTTTAAAGAAGGTACGAAGTTTTCCTGCATCGTCCAAATCAGCTGCTTCCAAAAGCTCTGTTGGAATGGATTTTACGGATGATAACAATAAGAGTGCATAATATCCAAGACCTTTCCAAATAACAACAAGCATAATTGACAATAATGATGTTGCTGAATCATTCAGCCATTTAAATGCTGGCAGGTTAAAGAAACTAAACAATGCATTCAACAAACCTTCATCATCCATCAGCCATTGCCAGATTAAGGAAATGGCAAGCATCGAACAGATATGTGGTAAGAACATCACTCTCTGTGCAATCGCATTAATTTTCTTATCTCTCTGAAGAGAAAGAGCAAATACTAATCCTAAAAAAATTACAAAAAATGTTACAAATGCCATGTAAATAAGTGTGTTCTTAAATGCACTTGTAAATTGATCTCCCATAAACAGACGTTGATAGTTTGCCCAACCAACAAATACATTTCCTTTTAAACCGCTCTCGAAAAAGCTAAGGTAAACCATATTAACGATAGGCCAGAACGTAAATACTAATAACAGAATAATGGCTGGCATAACCATTGCATATGGAAGAACCAGTCTGCCAATATGTATTTTCTTTTTCATTCCTATTCCTCTCCTTCTGTTGCTCCGTATAAGCCTTCTAAGATAGCCGCATCGCGGATACGGTTTTTCTCGTTATCAAAGTAATATAAATCTTCCTTTGGAATTCCAATATAAACTTCATCATCAACAGCAAAGCTCATATCTAATGACTTAGACATAATTGCTTCTTTCTCATTCTCTGCATCTGAAAGAATATGTAACTTGTAAAGTGTTTCTGAACCAAGCATTTCTCTTGTCACTACTTTCACTTTTCTTACATATGTACAGTCAGTTGGTTTCTCACGGAATAATTGAACCTTTTCTGGACGATATCCAACGTAATTCACATCATCTCTCATCTTGTGTACATTCATTGGTGGTGTTCCAATAAATTGTGCTGTAAAGATATTGTTAGGGTCATTGTAAATCACTTCTGGAGCAGCCATCTGCTGGATCTTTCCGCCATCCATAAGAATGATGGTGTCAGCCATTGACATCGCTTCTGTCTGGTCATGTGTTACATATACGAACGTTGTTTTTAATCTGTGGTGTAACTCGATGAGCTCTGTTCTCATGGCTACACGAAGCTTTGCATCCAGGTTTGAAAGAGGTTCGTCAAGTAAGAATACAGAAGGTGTTTTTACCATCGCACGGGCAAGGGCAACACGCTGTCTCTGACCACCTGATAACTGGTTCGGCATACGGTTTAAGTATGGAGTAAGTCCAACTACTTCTGCTGCCTCTTTGATTAATTTTTCTCTCTCTGCTTTAGGAATACCTTTGTTCTTTAATCCGAACTCAATGTTTCCCTTTACTGTCATGGTTGGATAAATCGCGTAGTTTTGGAATACCATAGCGATTCCTCTTTTTCCAGGTGGAATGTCTGTCACTTCTTCTCCGTCAATGTACAATTCACCAGATGTTGCTGGTCCGATACCGGCAATCATACGAAGAAGTGTTGTCTTACCACAGCCTGATGCTCCAACCAACACTGTAAATTCGCCATCTTTAATTGTAAGGTTAAGATTTTCAATAACCTTCGTATCTTCAAACGACTTGCATATATTTTTAAATACAATTTCTCCCATTTCTAATCGTTCCTTTCTTCTAGTTTCATATCGGCTGCTAAGTCTTATGCCTAGCAGCCTGCCCACCCTCTATGGGAAAATAACTGTTGCCTGTCCTTCTAAGAATGAAACAGCTTCGTCCGGTGTCATAGAACCGTCTACAAGTACTGCTGTGAAGCAGTTACCGATTTGTGTTCTCCACTCTGAAAGGTATTTTGACCATTCGTTGTAGGTAGCATATTCTAACTGTTCTGCTGCCACTTCAAATCCTGGATGTTCTGCCCAGTATGTTTTTAACTCTTCTGCTTCTCTTGCTGAATATGTACATGGAATGTAATCAGAAGCCTTGTGTAATTTTACTTGTGCTTCGTCCGATAAGATGTATTTGATAAATTCCCATGAAGCAGCTTGTTCTTGTGCTGTTACTGTATCTAATGCAACAAGACCACCACCGCCGATAGCTGCGTGGTATCCGCCGTAACCTACCATCTTCGCAACACCAAGTTCAAATCCGCCGCTCTTAGCAAGTTCTTCGTAGTTGTCCATAGCTGCAGTAGATGAAACAATACTTGCTAATTTACCTTGTGTAAACTGGCTGTTCATCTGGCTTGTTGTATCTGTAACCTTAAGACCTACACAGAATCCATCATCAATCCATGATTTCCAGTCTTCCATGTATTTTTTAAGACTTCCATCCTCTAAAGTTGCAGGGCTGTTACCGTCTGCCGATGTAAGTCCAGGAGCTCCTAAAGATTTGAGGATTGGTCTTTGGATAAATCCTGTGTCAAGCTGCATTGCCATACCATATACACTAGGATCAGCTGCATGGATTGCTTCAGCTTTTGCTACCCAGTCTTCCAATGTAGTTGGTGCTTCTGGCATTAATGTCTTGTTATAGAAAATAACTGCTGTAGATACAAGGAATGGGAACTCTGTAATCTGTCCTTCAAAGTGTTCCATATAATAACGTAATGATTCTGGAATATTTTCTAAATCGTAGTTATCTCTTTCTACATATGCTGAGAAATCTGCTACAGCGCCTTGCTCTGCGATTTCCTCAATACCACCTGCTCCAAGTACACAGAGAGCTGGGGCTGTGTCTGTACCGTAAGATGCTGTTACTTTTGAAAGTACGTCATAGTAACCACCTTGGTATGTACCGTTTACTGTGATACCATATTCATTTGTGTCATTGAAATCTTTAATCATCTCATCAAGTGCTGATGCTGACTCGCCACTTAATGTGTGCCAAAATTCAATTTCGATAGGTTCTGTTACAGTTACTGCTTCTGCAGCTTTGTCGCTGCCTCCACCGTTTCCACCTTCACCTGAGCCACTGCCGCCACCACATGCTGTCATAACAAATGTCATAGCTAAGCAAAGAAATAATGCTACTAATTTTTTCATGTTCTTCATTTTTTGTTCCTCCCATTTTGAATTTTGTTTTTATAAATAAAGCCTTTCGGTTTCATTCCAGTGTTTTATTTTTCCAGTGCTTCTAAGTCAAGTTCTGCTTTGTAAACTCGACCTCCATTACCTGTGTAAAAAGTCACATAATTAACACCATTACAGCTAATCATCGCTTCCTGTTCACTTACACTGTCCCAGCGATAAATACCTTTGTATTCCCCGGTCCAGTCATAAATTTTTACCACTTCCACTCCTGGATTAGTACCTACACCACTGTTTCCAACATAAATGTACTTTCCATCTGTGTTGATGCTCTGGTTTGCCAACCCAATATCATTTCCTTCGTAGTAACCTAACTCTACAAAGTTGGAATCCAAGATCGCGAATGCCGAAGAACCACTGATTCCTACTGCATACCAGTCCTTTTCTTCATTATAAGTAATGCCATAGATTCCAAAATCCAATGTCTTTCGGTCTGTAATCTTCAAAGTGTCTGGATCTACAAATGAGATGTCATTTACTGCACCTGTATTATGGGACACAATCAATGTATCTAGTTTGGAGTTGTAACCCATACCGTTTGCATGGTCTAACGGAAGACCTTCAGACTGTGCTACAATTTCCCAAGTATTCATATCTACCTTGAAAAGCATATCCAAATCAAGTGTGTTGTTTTCCAAAATCAGATACATATACTCTCCGTCTGTACATCCACCTTGCATAACCGTGTAATCCTCCACATTTGGCAAGTGGAAAAACTGACCGTCCTCTTTCACACCACTTAAGCTTACTCTTGGAATGTAATCAATAAAACCTTTCATACTCAAGAATGCTTCATCTGTGAACTCGTAAAGAGGTTCTGCTTTTGTTTCTGTTTCCTGCTTTAGCCCTGTCTGCTGCTCTGTTGCTTCTGGATTTTCATTCGCGGCGTCATCATCTTCTGTACTTGTTGGTTGACACCCACATAACATCACAGCTGCCATGGAAAGTAAAAGAAACTTTTTCCATTTTTTGTTCAACATTTTTTCCCTCCTTCTTTATTTTTCTATTGCGGCTTTTGCCATGTTGATTTGTTTTATAATCTCCATATCGAATTTCGGTTCGCGCCCGTAGGTATATAAACCATTCTTCTCCTGCTCTACGTCATATAACTGGGTGTAACAGAATCCAAATATCTTTTCATTATTTAAGAGTGCTTCCGTTAGTGCCTTATATCGTTCCAAAAATTCTTCTTTGCTCTTCGGTGCATTGCCATAGCCCCAGCTTTCCATACCGCCATCAGCATCCCACTTGATTCCACCATATTCACTGATACATACAGGCTCTCCTCTATAAACCTGTCTGCCTGGAACTCTGTCGTTTGCCAAAATGTTATAATCTACATCCAAGAAATCTTCTTTTAAAAATGCATCATATCTTTCGCGGAAGGTTTCTGGATTCTGGTCGTAATCATGTAAATCAAAGATATCCGTTTTCACATGATAATTGCCACTGCTGTCAACACATGGACGGGTCTGGTCCATTAACTTTGTTACCGTGTAAACTGTTTCCACAAGAGAATCCACTTGTTGTTTTCCCTTAAAGTTCCATGTCTCATTGAGTGGACACCACGCCACAATCGATGGGTGGTTAAAATCTCTTTCTACGATTTCTATCCATTCTGGAATAAATGACTCATAGGCTTGATAGTCTGATGTGTTCAAATTCCAGTTGGCATGTTCACCCCATACCATATAACCAAGTCTGTCACAGTGATACAAGAATCTTGGTTCAAATGCTTTTTCGTGAAGTCTTGCTCCGTTAAATCCTGCTGCCAGAGAAATTTCAATGTCCCGAATCATTTCCTCTTCTGTCGGCGCAGTATAGATGCCGTCTGGATAGTAGCCTTGGTCTAATACCAGTCTTTGGAATGCGCTTTCGCCATTTAGCAGGAATTTCAGTCCGTCCATGCGTACATTTCGAAGACCGAAATAGCTGACAACATAATCATCACCAAAGGTAAGTGTCAGGTCATACAGTCTTCCTTCTCCTAACTCCCACAAGTGCTTTTCTTTCAAATCAAGCATCACATCGGTTGTGCCGTCTATCACCTTTACACTTGCTTCTCCCATTGGGATTCCTTCATAACTAGCTTTTGCTGTTAACGTTCCGCCTCCAACTGTGTCAGCGTGAATTCTAACTCTTGTGTTTTCAATATCCGGATAAATACGAATAGACCTGATATGATTCTTAGGAACCTTCTCAAGCCACACAGTCTGCCATATTCCCGTTACTCTTGTATAGAAACATCCAAAAGAACCGTGCTCGGCACTTTGCTTTCCTCCCGGCTGTTTTCCACTTCGTACATCATCTTCGGCACAAACGGTAATTACATTATCTTTTTCTGTCTCTATGTATTCGGTAATATCCATTGTAAAAGAAGAATAGCCTCCCTTATGGACTCCCACTTCTTTTCCATTCACATAAACGGTAGTGCAATAATCTACTGCTCCGAAGTGAAGGTTAACTCTCTCACCCTTTCCCTGTATATCCTGTATCCAACTTTTTGGAAGTTCCACTTCCCTGCGATACCATACACAGTTCATAAAATCGGTGAATTCAACTCCAGATAATTTACTTTCTGGACAGAAAGGAACTATAATTTTCCCTTCCAAATGTTCTTTTTCGTATAATCTGCGCGCTTTTCCGCTAACTGAATGGTCTATCTCAAACTCCCATTCTCCGTTCAAATTTAACCATTCTGTTCTAACAAACTGCGGACGCGGGTATTCTTTTCTCGGTATCATGCGCATTTTGTCTCTCCAATCCCAATATTGTCCATTTGATTTTTTTAAACAATAGTGCTATTATACACTTATCGAAAGCGACACAATGCAAAAAACTGGGAGCGCTCCAAAAGTTGCGAATCCGTTGGGCATTATTCCCAATTTTCTGCAAACCGTGCCTTCTTTTTTGTGTATATCGATATATAAATTTTAACATCGCAATATTTACGTACCAATGTAGAATAGAAGCAAAAATAGGAGAATATACGCATGAGAGAAGATGTAAAAGTATTTTTAAATCAAAATGATGATGATATGCCTTTTTCTATCGAATCCTTAGGCATATCCTACTGTGATGATACTTATCACATGACCAGACCAGTCGGCCACATCAATGTCTTTGAATATGTAATTTCTGGAAAAGGAACCGTAACTACTTCCTCTGGAACTTTTTACCCTTCTGCCGGCGATTCTTATTTACTGCGCAAAGGTGAGTATCATGACTACTATTCCGATTCGGAAGAGCCTTGGGTGAAGATATGGATTAATGTGCTTGGCGACCTGCCATCAGAAGTTTTGGACGCCTACGGCCTGCATAACTCAATGATGTTTCCAAATCTTGATATCTCAGATTACTTAAAGCAGATACATAAGATTGCCTACGCGGAGGCCACAGACCTGGATACCATGTACGACCGCTGTTTTGTCGTTTTTGTGAAGCTTTGTCAGTTTCTTCGCCAGACACTTTCTGCAGACAATAAGTTCTCTGACATTCCAGAGAATATCGTGGAACTGAAGCAGTATATCGACAATCATTTGGAAGAGAACTTGACACTGGATAAATGCAACAGCATTACCCACCTTTCCACATCCCAGACCATACGAAGTTTCCGCCATGCCTATGGCGTACCACCGTATGAGTACCTGAACCAGCAGCGCATTGAGATGGCAAAGGTTATGCTGCGGGGATCCTTGGTCAGCATTCAAGATATCGCACTACAGTTAGGATTTACCGACCAGTACTACTTTTCAAAGTATTTCAAGAAACGGGTTGGCAAATCACCAAAAGATTACCGCAATTACAAATAATAAAAAAGAGCACCTGCTATATTTTAGCAAGTGCTCTTTTTGTCTAATGATTTATTTTCTTTGCAGCTCTGTATTTGGAATCAGCTCTAATTTTAATCGCATTCCTAATCCCTTTGCTAACCTCTTTACCATTTCCAAACTGGGATTTCTTGTTCCGTTCTCAATTCTACTGATATCTGCTTGCGTAATTCCAGTTTTTTCGGACAACTCCTTTTGCGTGATATTTTGCTGTTTTCTTGCGTCTATCATCGCTTGAATTTTCTCTATACAAAAAAATCACTTCACCATGCAAAGACTTTCCTCGAAAGCTTTTGCATTTGAGACGAATTATCTTGCATATGGAAAAAACTGCCTAAAAATAGAGATAAACGCATTCAAATCAAAGTTTTTCCATCCGTGGAGCATCCAAAATATTGTATATGGAAAACGGTCTCGGAATGTCTTGCGATTGCACAAAAAAACCACCACGAAATGTGGTGGATAAAATCTCATATTCTGATTTTTATTATTTTATTTTGCAAGAGCCCTTACGATATCTAATGATTTATTTTACTTCTAACTTTTTCTTTGCTTCTTCAAATATTTTTACAAGATAACATCCATTTTCATAGGTCAAACGCATAAATGCATCCTGCAGTTCATCTCTTGCCTTGATACCCACTTGATTTGTCTCGTAGGTCATATCTCCATCATAGCCAATCTCTGCCAATGCAGGAATCACTTTAAACCAATCGATATACCCCATGAAAGGCTGCAAATGTTCGTCTCGATTGCAATTATGATTGTCATTGATATGTAAGTTTTTCACTCTATGTCCAAGCTTACGAAGTGCCATTACCTGGTCTAGCCCACGGATATTTGCATGACCAGTATCCCAGCACGCAGCTACCATTGGATCATTATAACTGTCAATTAGACGTATTAATTGGTCATAATGTGTACAGTAGCGATCTGGAAAACGGCGGTCTAATGGTGGAAGCATATTTTCGAATGCTGTACCAACATTGTGTTTGATACCAAGTTCTACAAACTCATCAAAAAATTCATGATTCTTTTCTAAAGTAACCCCTTCCTCATAGTTGTACTCTTGAAAACTGAGTGGATGTGCTGTAGCATAGCGCACTCCAAGCATCCCACTTGAAATATATGCTCTGCGGGTACACTCTTTAAAGTACTCCATATATCCTGGCTTTTCAAAATTTCTGTCAGCGTCGAACTGTGTATCTGTCACATATGGCAGATGGCTCTGTGAAAAGGTCACACCAAGCTTCGCTGCAAGATTTGCAACGCGGTCAATTCTCTGCTGCCAGTCATCTTCTCTTAAGATATAATTCGAATAATTATGTAAAACAAATGCGAAATCAAGTACGCGATACCCTGCATTGTAAAGTCTTTGCACGGTTTCTTCATAGTCGTTCAAAAGCGGATTCCCGCAACTACGTAAACATACACCTGTCGTTGTAGATGGTTGCATATCATCACTCCTCTTAAATTCTTCCTAATACTTTCATAAGTGCAGTTGGGTCGTTTGCAGTAATCAAATCTGCGCCCTTTTCAATACACATTTTAACATCTTCCTCTGTATCTGCACAATACATATGCATAGGTAATTTCTTTGCTTCATAAATAGGGAAAATTTCAGATTTTACGAAGCCTAATCCCAAGCCCAATTCACAGTAGTATGAATAGGTATCTTCTTCATATTCTCCCATTTGGAAATCAGGATATCCCATGGTGCGGGCATCATATTTTGTTTTTAAGTACTTGATAATACGTGAATTAAATGCATAGAAGAAACACTTGTCAAATACACCATATTTTTTCAACAATGCAACCGTAATATCAACATTTTCTTCTGTATATTCTTTGATTTCTACACCCAACATAAGGTCTGGTCGTTTAATGGCACGTGATATTAATAATTCTTCAAGTGTAGGAATCTGAATTCCTTTGCCCTTAAATTCATCGCCGAATTTTTCTTCATAGTGTGCAGAAAGTTTCTTCACTTCCTCTAAAGTCAAATCTCTTACATGTACGTCTACTCCACATGTACGTTTACAATTTCCGTCATGAAGCAACACCGGCACTTTATCTGCCGTAAGCCAAACATCAAACTCAATCGCATCAACGCCCAAATCCATGGCAGCTTCAAAAGAAATCATTGTGTTTTCAGGGTATTTTGCACAGTATCCTCTGTGTCCTTCTACTAAAATCTTCTTCATGTCGTTCCTCCCGTGTCTAAAGTATTCTCTGTTACTTTTTGATAAAATAATTATACTACACCATATTTTGAAATCAACAAATCATATGGTTTTTGCGCATTACTGCTAATTTTTGCGTATTTTGTTTAAACTTCTAAAAACAAAAGAGAGTTGCTCTTTTACGAACAACTCTACCCACCTTAAATTCATTTTACATTAAAGTTTCTTGCGTTTCACAATCTACTGCCATTTAGGATATTATTTTCAAATAATGATACATACCATTCCACCATTGCTATCGTTCACAATTTTCTGCATGGTATCCTGAAGTTTCACTTGACTTTCGTCATTAATCATCATTAGTTTGCTACGCATACCATCCGTAACCAGTTCTTCGATTGACTTACCGAAGATATTGGTACCCCAGATTCCTTTCTCCGACTCACTCTCCTGTTTGATAAAACGAACCAAATCATTTGCCTGCTGTTCGCTTCCCACAATCGGAGCAATCTCCGTCTCAATGTTGGCACGAATCATATGAATCGACGGTGCTTCGGAGCGAATCTTCACGCCGAACTTATTTCCTTGCTTGATAATGACTGGTTCATCCAGATGAATCTCTTCTTTTCTTGGATTCACCACACCATAGCCTTTCATCTTCACAGATTCCATCGCGCCCCTGACATCCTCATATTCTCTTCGCATTTCAGAAAGTTCTTTCATCATACGCACTAACTCATATTCATTTTCGATTGCTGTACCAACAAGCTCACTGAGCATTTCGTAATAGAACTTCTCTTCTACCTGAATGCCGACCCGCACGCATCCTGTGTCCATGGCAATCTCTTCAATTCGCACATCCTTCATGCAGGTATTTTCAGGCTTATCGATTCCTTTTACGGCGTCTTTAATTTCCAGCATTTGGCCCAGCAGCCCTTTGATATAATGCAGAATTTCCATTTTTATTTTATGAGTTCTCGGTAACATTTCTACCCATTTTGGTATGTAAAACTGAATCTCAGAAACAGGAAATTCAAACAATACTCTTTCCATAATGTGATGAATATCTTCTTCTCTGAGCTGCTCACAGTTTACTGCCATTGCAGATACGCCGTACTGAGATTTCAAGTATTCCACAACCTGCTTCGCCTCTGGACTGTATGGTTTTTGGGAATTTACAAGGACAATAAAAGGTTTTCCCATATTTTGAAGTTCACGTATGGTCTTTTCTTCTGCAGCAATATAATTCTCTCTTCTTAATTCTCCAATACTGCCGTCGGTTGTTACAACAATTCCGATTGTTGCATGGTCACGAATTACCTTCTGAGTTCCTACACTTGCTGCCTTTGTAAATGGAATTTCATGTTCGAACCAAGGCGTCTTTACCTTTCGTTCCTCACCATTTTCCATATGACCCGATGCACCTTCTACCATATATCCAACGCAATCCACTAGCCGAATCTTCACTTTCACATCATCCATAAGGCAGATTTCTGCCGCTTCTTTTGGAACAAACTTCGGTTCTGCGGTCATCACTGTTTTACCAGATGCAGACTGTGGAAGTTCATCCTTTGCCCGTTCTCTCGCATTTATATCTTCCATTTTGGGTAAAACCATTAAATCCATAAAACGTTTGATAAATGTGGACTTTCCTGTCCGAACTGGTCCCACTACTCCGAGATAAATTGCGCCGCCTGTGCGCGCCTGAATATCTTTATACACATCAAATACTTCCATAGCATTCCTCCTACCATATCCTTGTATAATCTATGAAACATGTATATAAAATATTCCATGAGGATTATTATTTCATGGGGCCTATAGAATATTTTTGATTATCCCGGCCCCAAAAAGTCACTAAAGTACGCATTTTTTTAGTGTTTTTTCCATATGCGAAAAATTACACTTTGAGGCCCCGCAATTAACAAAAAAGCGGGGCCTCAGTAAATAAAAATTTATCATATGGAATTTTCGCATAAAAACACTAAGTTTTAGCAACTTTTTGGGGCCTGGAGCATTAATTTTTTTCTATAGGCCCCATTCATTCTATTCCCAATCAAGAACATTGAGTTCACTCTTGCCTTCTCTTAGCATCAATTCTCTCACAGCTTCACTTGCACTCTTATTTTCAAATAAGACGCGGTTCACCTGCTCAATAATCGGCATAGATACTTGGTATTTCTCCGCTAATTTAATAGCAGCTTTTGCAGAATATACACCTTCTACAACCATCTTTACTTCATCCATTGCTTCCTGCATGGTCTTGCCCTGTCCCATAAGGTATCCTGCCTTACGGTTACGGCTATGCACGCTGGCACAGGTTACGATAAGGTCACCAATACCTGTCAGTCCAGAAAAGCTTTCTGCCTTTCCTCCCATCTTCACGCCGAGTCTTGTAATTTCTGCAATACCACGTGTGATTAAGGCTGCCTTTGTATTATCTCCATAGCCAAGTCCATCTGCAATACCTGCTGCAAGCGCAATTACGTTTTTCAGTGAACCGCCAAGCTCAATCCCTAAGATATCTGGGCTTGTGTATACACGGAACACCTCATTCATAAATGCTTCTTGAAGATATTCTGCTGTTTCTCTGGTTCTTGCACCAACAACGCATGTAGTTGGAAGACCTCTTCCCACTTCCTCTGCGTGGCTTGGTCCTGAAAGTACCGCAACATCTGCTTCTGGGAGTTCTTCCTCAATCTGTTCAGATAGCGTCATTAACGTACTTTCCTCAATTCCTTTTGCCACATTTACAATCATCTGTCCCGGCTTAATATATGGCTTCATACTTCTTGCCGTACCTCTTGTAAATATGGATGGTACTGCCAGCACAAGGAAATCCTTGTCCTTCATACCTTCTTCCAAATCATTTGTGATGCTCATATCGAGTGGCAGTTTTACGCCTGGGAGCTTCCCTCTATTCTCCCGCTCGGTTTGAAGCATCTCCACTTCCTTCTTGTCAATAGACCAGATAGTAACATCGTGTCCATTGCTGTGCAGTAATAGTGCCAAGGCCGTTCCCCAGCTTCCTGCACCTAAAATCCCAACCTTTTTCATAGCTTCCTCCTATGACTTTTTGCTAATTTTTTTGAAATCCAATCTGTTTTCTGTACCATTCAGAAGTCTCTTAATATTAGCACGATGTCTCCAGAAAGCCATGACAGCCAGCGCTATGGTAATCGCATAGAATTCATATAACTGTGTACCAGCTAAATTAAAACCACCTGTCTGCCCAAAATAAATCACTTCCACTACAAACATGGTGATGATGATAAGTGAACTGCTGGAAACATATCTTGTGATTGCAACCAAAACAATAAAGACTACTGCTACCGACAAAAACATCATTGGATTCACAGCCAGCATGAATCCTGCTGTTGCTGCGATTCCTTTCCCACCCTTGAAATTCAAATAGAATGGGAAATTATGTCCTAAAACCACGCCAAAGGCTGCGTAAATTTCCAGCAGCTCAATGAAAGCATGACTTTGACCAAAGATTAACTTTACAACTAACACAGCAGCGACACACTTCAAACAGTCACCAAGAAATGTAATCACTCCTGCTTTCCATCCAAAGGTACGAAGCACATTCGTCGTTCCCGCATTTCCACTTCCATGCTTACGAATATCCTCGTGCTTCATAAGCTTCGCATAAATGTATCCTGTCTGAACCAAACCAAATAAATAACCGATTACTACACAAATCAAACGTTCCATATTATTGCTCCTTTTCTTTTCTCTCACGAATGAAGAACTTCAGTGAAGTACCTTTAAATCCAAATGCCTCTCTAATCTTATTTTCCAAATATCTTGTATATGAAAAATGCATAAGTTCCTTATCGTTTACGAAAATAACAAATGTCGGCGGTTTTACAGATACCTGTGTAATGTAATACAATTTCAGACGTTTTCCTTTGTCTGAAGGCGGCTGCTGCATTGCAACTGCCTCTGCCATAATTTCGTTAAGCACACCTGTTGCCACACGAAGTGTCTGGTTTTCCATAACCATATCAATCATTTCATATAATTTATTGAGACGCTGTCCTGTCTCAGCCGATACATACATAATCTCTGCATATGGCATATAGGCCAGTGTCTGTCTGATTTCTTTTTCATATTCGTACATGGTCTTATCATTCTTTTCAATGGCATCCCATTTATTTACAACAATGATAATTCCCTTGCCTCTTTCATGTGCAATCCCGGCAATCTTCGCATCCTGCTCTGTGACGCCTTCTGTTGCATCGATTACCATAAGCACCACGTCAGCACGCTCTACAGCCGTTACTGTACGGATAATACTGTAACGCTCTAATTCTTCTTTAATCTTATTCTTCCTGCGAAGCCCCGCCGTATCAATAAACACATATTCCTTGCCATTGTATTTGATTGCTGTATCAATCGCATCACGTGTTGTCCCCGCAATATCCGATACGATAACACGGTTCTTTCCAAGCAGTTTATTTACAATCGAAGACTTCCCTACATTCGGCTTTCCTACGATTGCGATTCTTGGTCTGTCATCTTCCTCTTCTTCACCAGTACCTTCTGGAAAATGCTTTGTCACTTCATCCAGCATATCACCAATACCAAGTCTTGATGCTGCTGAAATTGGCATTGGATCGCCAATACCAAGGTTGTAGAATTCATATACATCTGACATGAATTTCTCAAAACTATCCACTTTGTTTACTACTAAGACAACTGGCTTTCCAGAGCGTCTGAGCATATCCGCCACCTTGGAATCAGAATCTACCAATCCCTGTCTTACATCTGTCAGGAAAATGATAACATCTGCTGTGTCAATGGCAATCTGTGCCTGCTCTCTCATCTGTGATAAAATAATATCTCTGCTGTCCGGCTCAATACCACCTGTGTCAATCAAAGTAAAGTCACGGTTTAACCATGTTACTTCCGCATAAATTCTGTCTCTTGTAACACCTGGTGTATCTTTTACGATGGAAATCATCTCACCTGCCAGCGCATTAAATAATGTTGATTTTCCTACGTTCGGTCTTCCAACAATTGCTACTACTGGTTTACTCATAATTTTCTCCTATTTTCTTTTTATATATTATCTTTCAATAATTGCTTCAATAAAATCTTGTCCGCTTGATTTTACAATATCTATCTCCACTTGTAAAGTTTCTTTTATCTCACTCAGCGTAACATCATCCAAAAGAACCTCCTCGCCACTTCGAAGCATATTACATGGAAGAAGAAGGCAGTCTCCAAGCTCCTTGCCTTTAAGCTGTGCCATCAAATCCTGCCCTGTAATAAGGCCTGCCACCGTAATCTTTTCCCCGAAGAAATGATTGATAATCTTGTACAAATGCACTTTTACATTTGGGAACTTCATGTTCAGACGCTTGATGAACTCTGCAAGATAATCGTATGCAAGAACTCCAGTCACCATAGACATCTCAAGTTCCCTATCATCACCTTCCAGCGCCTCATATGCTTCCTGGAATTCATTTTTCAAAAGGCGAAGCATTCCAACACCATTTTCAAGCTGCAGGTATCCGTCATAGCGTTCTTCCTCTGGGACCTCGCGCTCTGCGAGAATATACCATTCATCTCCCGCATGAATGAAATGGGTTCCATACTCTTCATAGATTTTCTTCTGCCATTTTTCAATGATATCCAAAACCTTCTCCGCATCTTCTTTTGTAAAGGATTCCAGCGGATACAGACCATCCCGGTATTTGGTAAGCCCGACTGGCACCACCGATACACTTTGCAGATTCGGAAGATATTTTGACAAATCACAAATACTTCTTTCCAGCTCTTCGCCGTCATTGATTCCCTTACAAAGAACAATCTGCCCATTCATCTGGATGCCGCCCTCATAGAACTTGTCCACCTTCTTAAGTGCCTCCCCTGCGAAACGATTGTGCAGCATTTTGCAGCGAAGCTCTGGGTTCGTTGTATGGAACGAAATGTTGATTGGCTCCAGATGATATTTTACAATGCGGTCAATATCATGGTCACTCATATTTGTAAGTGTAATATAGTTTCCCTGCAAAAAGGAAAGTCTGGAATCATCATCCTTGAAATAAAGCGTCTCTCTCATTCCCTTTGGCATCTGGTCAATGAAACAAAACATACATTTATTTCTGCAGGAACGATATTCATCCATAAGACCCTGTTCGAAGACAATCCCTAGGTCTTCCTCATAATCCTTCTCAATCTCTAATTCCCATTCTTCTCCATCTGGCTTCTCTATCAATAATATTAATTCTTCATCATTCACATAAAAATGATAATCGAAAACATCTTCTATCTCATTATCGTTAATACTGATCAGCTTGTCGCCTGGTTCAATTCCAAGTTCTTCTGCGATGCTCCCAGGTTCCACCTGTTTTACAATATGTTCATGCTTCATTATTATTTCCCCTACATTTCTACATACTTATTCATATCATACTAAATTTTAAGAAAAAAAGCAAATTCCCAATTAAAATCTTGAAGCGTTTGTCGTTTTTTGTTAGAATGTACGTGTTAAGATTATTTTTACTTTATGGAGGCAATCATGTCAAATATAACATTATTAGAGAAAACTCTTCCAACTGCTCCACTTAAAATTGCAGCATTGGATAGTTGCAAGGAACTTGGACAGAAAGTAAATGATTATATCGTTTCTTTCCGTAAGAACGCAGTTAGTGAAGAATCTGATTTAGCTACATTAGCAAACTATGACAATGAAAATTATTTAGTAGACAGTGCATGTCCTCGTTTTGGTTCAGGGGAAGCAAAGGGTATTCTTCGTGAATCCATCCGTGGTACTGACTTATTTGTTATGGTAGACGTATGTAACTACAGTCTTACTTATACCGTAAATGGACACTTAAATCACATGTCGCCAGACGACCACTATCAAGATTTAAAACGTATCATTTCAGCAGCAACTGGTAAGGCCCGCCGTATTAATGTTATTATGCCTTTCTTATATGAAAGCCGCCAGCACAAGCGTACAAAACGTGAATCGCTTGACTGCGCACTTGCATTAGAAGAATTAATCGCAATGGGCGTTTCAAATATTATCACATTTGATGCCCATGACCCACGTGTACAGAATGCTATTCCTATCATCGGATTTGATAATATCTCACCTAACTATCAGTTTATGAAGGCTTTACTTCGTGCTGAGCCTGATTTAAGAGTTGACAAGGATCACCTTATGATTATCAGCCCTGACGAAGGCGCTATGCACCGTGCCGTTTATTTATCAAACGTACTTGGTGTGGATATGGGTATGTTCTACAAACGCCGCGACTACTCTATCGTTGTTAACGGCAAGAACCCTATCGTAGCACATGAATTCTTGGGAGATGACTTAAAGGGTAAGAATGCGATTATCGTTGACGACATGATTTCTTCTGGCGAAAGTATGTTAGATGTTGCAAAGAAAATCAAAGAACGTGGAGCAAACCGCGTATTTGTATTTACTACATTCGGTCTCTTCACAGATGGCTTTGCAAAATTTGATGAATACTATGAAAAAGGTTATATTGACCGCATCATCACAACAAACCTCACTTATCTTCCAGATGAATTAAAGGCAAAACCTTACTTCACATGCGCTGATATGAGCAAATATCTTGCATTATTCATCGATTCATTGAATCATGATATCTCAATCAGCAGCGTACTGGATCCGTCTGAAAAGATTCATCAGTTGATTGAAAAGCACAGAGCGAAATTTGAATAAGAAAAATCGAGGTCTGTTGCAAAATAAAGAGAAAATAAAAATCATAATATGCGATTTTATCCACCACTTTTCGTGGTGGTTTTTTTTGTGTAAACACAAGAAATCGAAGGGCAGCTTTCCATATGCAATATTTTTGATGTTCCGCGGATGAAAACTCTTTATTTTGAGCAGATTTTCCTCCTTTTTTAGGCCGTATTTTCCGTATACAAGATAATTGGCTTCTGACAGTAAAGTTTTGAGGCAAAATCTATGCATAGTGAAGAAGATTTTTTACATATGGAAAATGAATCTTTTTAAAATATTTCAGCAGCCTTCATCCGTAGAAGTACATCTGCAGTCTTTCGTTGATTTTCTTACAGCCTTGTGAGACAAAAAGTCAGTTGTTAAAAACTCGTTCAAACAGTCACAAATTTCCGAGGCAAAATATGCGTTCAAATTCTGGCTGTGCGTTTGCAAAAAGATTCATTTTCCATATGTAAAAAATCTTCTTCACTATGCATAGATTTTGCCTCAAAACTTTACTGTCAGAGGCCAATTATCTTGTATACGGAAAATACGGCCTAAAAAAGGAGGAAAATCTGCTCAAAACAAAGAATTTCCATCCGCGGAACATCAAAAATATTGCATATGGAAAGCTGCCCTTCGATTTCTTGTGTTTACACAAAAAAACCACCACGAAAAGTGGTGGATAAAATCGCATATTATGATTTTTATTTTCTCTTTATTTTGCAACAGACCTCGCAATTTAACAACAAAAAAGATTATATCCCAGAAGCAGACAAATCAGAACAATCATCACTTCTGTAAATGTATTTGGCAATAGCATTCCAATTATCATGCCAACTGCAATAAAGAATACCGCAAATCCAATTACCCTTTTCATGTTCCGACCTCTAAACCATCTATTGATATTATAGTATGCAGCTTAGGCCTATTCTATGCTTGTTCTGCCTGGTCTAAAATTTCAACAACATCTTTTTCAGTCATCTTATCTTCTTTCTTTTCTTTCACTTTATCCATCACATCTGGAATCATATCAAGAATCTTAGTGATTGCATCCTGATTTTTGATGTTAACAAGCTTTGTCTTGCCATTTTGAATCACAAGTACTGCACATGGAGACATCTTTCCACCAAGACCACCCGCGCCCTTGTCTTTACCTTCACCGCTGAATGCTCCTGCTCCAATTCCAAACGAAACATCAACGAGTGGTAAAATAATAGTATCTCCTACATGGATTGCATCTCCTACCACTGTCTTTGACGACACGATTCCGTCCATCCCCTGGAACAATGCTGATACCGTTGAGCTAAATTTGTTTTCTGTCATTATATTTTCCTCCTAATAACATTACTTAAATGTTTTAATGCTTTGTATCATAGTTCTGACATTTTTATCAAAGATAAGATTCCATGCCACAATCACTGCGTAAACGCCTCTGACGTGGCCCTTGATATATAAATTGCCTTCTAAAATCTTCTTATCAAACTCTGGATAAATCTCTACATTTTCTCCATAAAATGGATATAGGACACTTAGCACGGCTAAAATTTGTCCTGTTTGACTTGGGTCCGCCATTCCAAAACGAACAGCACCGTTAATCTTCTTCGGCTTAAGGAACTTAGCCAAACGGAAAATCTCTTTTTTCAGTCTGCCAAATGCCGCGATATGAATTTCATCCTTTATGAATGCAACAACCTTATCTTTCATATTTAAGATTGCTTTTATCTTATCACAAATCTTCTGGATTGTATATTTTATCTTTTCAAAGATACTTGTTTTTTTCGGCTCCGCCTGTTGCTCCGCCTCAGATTGCTTTGTCGTCTCTTGTGACTCTTCTGTCGATTCACTCTCCACTACCTTGCTTTCAGTTGGCTCGCCGTTTACTGACTCACTCTCTGCAGGCTCACTTTTTTCAGCCACGTTTTGCTCCGTTTCCGCACCGCCACTTGCTGACTCATCCTCCGCTGACTGTGAGGCTTTAGTTTCCACCCCCGGAAGCTTCTTCCACGCAACCCTTACCTTCCAATCCAGCTTCTCATTTTCATAAGTAACTTGTCCTGAAATCAAATGTAAGAGCCATGAAAATTTTGCATGTACACTCGTCGTCTTCAAGTCTCCCTTTGACTCTGCCGTTATCTGATACCGGGCAGGAACAAAATTTACAACAAGAAGTAACAATATTAGGATTCCCAATATTGCAAGTAATATAATACCTATTATTTTCAGTATCGTTAATAGTATATGTAGCATACTTCACCTATACGTTGCTTTCCTCATATTCTTGTTGCTTTTTTAATAAATAGTTACGAATATCTGTGCCCTTTGTTTCCGCATATACTTCTTCTGTAATCTGCCGAACTAAATCTAACGCCCCTGAGCGGCCATCAGCAATTCCCACCACGAACAAATCGTCTTTTGAGAAAGTCTTCTGTATGAGCAGAACAGAGTCAAAAAATTCCAAATGATTCCGTTCATTTTTCGTTAACACAATCAGATATTTATTCAACTGCCACTCGCCACGCTCTATTTTGTGTAAAATTTCTGTTTTCCGCAGAGCCAATTCATCGCTCAAATAAAGAGCATGATAATATTTCATAAGCATTCCCCATTTTTAATAATAGTACGCATTTAATACTTTTTTTGCAACAGAAACCGCACTCATTCCTGAATTATCTGCACTTTCCACAACCACACTGATAACCAGCTCTGGATTTTCCACATTTGTAAAACCAGTAAACCATGAATGCGCTTTTTCTTTGTCACTACTGTACTCAGCCGTTCCAGTCTTTCCGGCAACCGTATAGCTCTCGCCGCCAAGAGACGTTGCTGTTCCATATTCGACCACAGCCGCCATATATTCTTTTAACTGTGCAGCCTCCTCCGAACTCATAAGCGTTGCATATTTATCTGGCATATTTTTTTCCACACTTGTTCCTGTGTAATTTACAATCTCATCAACCAGATATGGTTCCATCAAAATACCGCCATTTGCAACCGCAGCCGAGATAAGTGCCATGTGATATGGACTTACCTGTGTTTTTCCCTGTCCCATGGCAGTCATCATAACCTCAGAGGTCCCGGACTCTTTCGTCAGCTGGAACTTGCTCTGTGAATATGGCAGAACCGATGGCAATTTTGAGTTAAACAGCAAATCCTCCGCCGTATTTCTATATTTTGCCAAATCCAAAGTCAACCCCATGTTTGAAAAAGAGGAATTGCATGAATACGCAAAAGAATCTATCAGATTTTCTGAGCCATGCACTCGTTCATTTGCACAATGAATGGTTGTTTCCTCATGGGTAATTTCACCCTCACAAACATAAGAATAGTTTTCATAGTCTGCATTCTCGCGTATATACGACAGCGCAGTAACCAGTTTAAACACGGAGCCAGGAGCATAGGCTCCCTGTGTGGCACGATTTAAAAGTACACTTTCTTCACTTGTGGAAATCTCTTCCCAATCCGTCGGAATCATATTTGGATCAAAATCTGGTTTTGAAACCATTGCCAGAATTTTCCCTGTGCTGGCTTCCATGACAACAACAGCCCCCTTATAATTTCCCAGGGCATCATATGCTGCTTTTTGAACATTCGTGTCCAGCGTGGTAATCACATTGTCCCCAATATTCTTCTCTTCCCGAATCTCCTTTACAAGCTTTTCCATAAAGAATGCATTTGAAGTAAGAAGATTGAAATTCTCAGCAGACTCTAAGCCAGACTTTCCTTTCGAATCATACCCCACCACATGCGCGTACAGCTCACCATATGGGTAAACTCTCGTTTCGGTTCCATCGTCTGCCACTTTGGTCTCAGCCAAAACATTTCCGCCTTTATCCAGAATCTTGCCTCTGACTACTCTGTCAGCCATGGAATCCAGGCGCACATTATAAGGACTATTAATAATATCTTTACTCTGAACTGCATTAAAGTACACCAAGTATCCCATCATAGCCAAAAACAGTGCCACAAACAAATAGGTTACTCTGGCAAACTCTTTATTGCTTACCTTCTTATCCTTCTTGCTGCTTTTTCTTTTTGTATTACCTTTTGAAGAACTACTTCTTCTTGGTTCTACGGGCTGGCGCCTTTTCTGGGGTTCCTCGTTCAAGTTCAATGAGATAATGTCGATTCCTTCGTTCCCTGCCTTCCCACGCTTTTCTCTTTCTCTCTTCCCGTAATTGTTGTTCTTTTTTTCTCTCAAATTCTTCTTCCTCGTCTTCTTTTAAGATATACAATCCCTGAATGACTGCAAACATAATTAAAGTACTAAGAACAGAGCTTCCGCCATAGCTTACCAACGGCAGGGTCACTCCGGTAGATGGTATGAATTTTGTCACACCACCGATAGTTAAAAATGTCTGGAAAATATAACACGTTCCAAGACCTAATGCTACTAATTTATAAAATCTGTTCTGAAGCTGCATTGCAATATTTAAAAACATCACGTAACAGCTTAGGCAAATTAAAATCATGCACAGGGCAAAAATCAGACCCATTTCCTCTGAAATCGCTGCAAATATAAAGTCTTCGTCTGCAACCGGAATAGAATCTGCTTCCCCTTGGAAAAGCCCAGTTCCAAACCATCCTCCAGTTCCAATCGCAAAGAGCGACTGCGCAACCTGATAACCGCCTTTATCATACGCTGCAAACGGATCCTGCCACACAAGCACACGCACTCTTACGTGATTAAACAAATGATATGCCACCACCGAAGCGCCCGCTCCTGCTGCAAGTCCTGCTGCCGCATAAAGCGGCTGTCTTGTTGCTACATATAGCATTACCAGATAAACCACAAAGATAATCAATGCTGCCCCTAAATCTTTCGATATTACTAAAATTAACACATGCGACGCTGCCACAATGGTAGTGATAACAACATCTTTAAATGCTGTCGAGCGGTTAAAGCTTGCTGCAACGAAGAATACAAATAAAATCTTTACAAACTCCGATGGCTGTATCCCAAAGCCTGCAATTTCAAATCCAAGCTTTGCGCCTCCTGATACCTGCCCGGTTACAACAACTGCCGCCAGTGCTGTAATCCCAACAAGTGCATAAAGAATACGAAGCTCTGCAAGACCCTTTACCTTTCGGATAATGGTCGGAACAATCAGACTCAGCGCAACAGAAAAGGCCACAATAATGCTCTGTTTTACAGCTTTATTATAAGACAATCTGGTAATCATAATAAAACCGATGGTCAAAAGCATACACATATTATTTACAACCAGCCTTGACACCTTGGGATAAATCTTAGTGTACAGCATGATAATTGCCGCCAGCATCATAACCTGTGCCAAATAGAATATTAATATCTTCGCTTCTTCAATTTTAAAATACATTCCAACATATGCCATGAAATGTATCGTAAACATAAGTCGATTCTGATTGCGGAAAATACTTCTTTTTTCTTCCCCGTCTTCAAAACTGAACACGGAAAAACACTGAAATGCGTATATTGCAATCAAAATAATCATAAAATATTTCGCGCATTCGACAATAATATTAGCCAATCAATCACCTACTTAATTCCCCGTTTAAAATGACCTCTCGTAAATTCCACATCCGGCTCCCTTGCTGGATAATCTTTAAAGAATACTTCTTCATATAAACGAATCATATTTTTCACAGCCCTTCGGTCCTCTATCGTAAAATGCATACGAACCGCCTTCGGATTCAGGTTCAGAATCTCCTTCTTTTGGTCCGAAAGTACAACCGGTGCTGTATTATAAATCATATTGTAACAATAGTCACAATGATTCTTTACCACAAAATTTTTCTGATAGCGGTCCTTTAGTGTCACAGTGCCCTTCTGCTTCTTACATCCTGCCGTCGTTTTCTTCACGCACTGTGCAGAAACCATCATTGGCAAATGTCCATAGACGACTAATTCACTATTTTCAAGACCCACCTCTTCTAACTCCTTATAATTAAGTTCCAACGGTGCAGTCGTAGATTCTACGCCTTCCCCATTCCAAAACGCTTTCGCATACTGGTTAAACTGATACAAATTATAATCAGTCACAATCTTTTTTGCATACCCATGAGTCTTTAAGAATTCATAGCTCTCATAATTTCGGATGAGCACTCCATCCCAATCTGCTTCTAAAATATGCTCATATGCCGCCTCATATTTCTCACGTGTTTTCTTTCGGAAAATATGTGGCAGACCTAAAAACAATTCTTTTCCACTCTGGTGCGCTTTTTGAATCATGTTATCCACATTTGGATTCTTCCATATCTCATCTACTGCATTACAATCAAGATAAATTCGATTTACAGACTCCGCAAGGAGAACCTCCTCAAACTGTTCTAAATGCTCCACATAAACACAAAGCTTCATTGCAGCTGCTTTATCACATACTCTAGCGCGATATGGTAATTTTTCCCCTGCTTCACGTCTGTATGCGGACAAAATCTTCTGCTCTAATTCTTCCAAGCCCTTTCTTCTCAGTTCATTTAAGCCTTGCATCGGCATAAATAAACTGCCGTGAAGATCGATGTCCAGCTTAGCAAATTCAAACTCTGTATTTCCAGTCTTACGCATCTGTTTTTCGATACGTGCACTGTCCATTGGCTGGTTCACTGCCTCCTGCGGGGCATCTCCAGTCACTTCCACCTGCTTATCTTCATAATACAATATCAGTTTAGCAGATTCTCCTAAGGAAAGTATTAATTTCCCATTAATTTTTTCTTTTACCTTCTGAGAAATGATATTGTCTTTCACATCCGTAAGAAGTTTTTCATTTCTCGTACGGTTGAGTACATGATTCTGCCCAAAAACCTGCTTCTTATGGGTAATAAACGTCGTATTCTGTCCCATTTTCACTGCATTTGCAAATGTAAATGTCTCGCTCTTATCCGGCATCTCAATTACATCACCCGGATGAATGTCCACAAGCGCCTTCACGGTCACATTCTTTCCATTCTGGCGCAGCACCTTTAGCGCTGGTACTCCTGCATGGTTCGGACGCGTCAGCGATACCATCTCTCTGCCGTTTTTCGTGTGATAATACCCGCCATGGGAGCCGCCTCTGTTGTATAAATCCATCAGCATCTCCCGGTCTTTTGGGTCAACCTTAAATCCTGCTTTCCCTTTTGCAAGATACAAATCCACGTATTTGCGATACATTGCAGTTACAAGCGCAACATACTCTGGCTTCTTCATTCGCCCTTCTATTTTGAACGAATAGATTCCTGATTCCACAAGCTCTGGAATATATTCCAATGTACAAATGTCCTTCAAGCTGAGCACATACTGGCTGTCCTTGTCCCCATTCACCTTATATGGAAGGCGGCATGGCTGTGCACACTGTCCGCGGTTGCCGCTTCTGCCTCCAAGAAGACTGCTGTAAAGGCATTGTCCCGAGTAGCAATAACAGAGCGCTCCGTGAACAAAGCTTTCGATTTCCAGCTTCGTGTTCCTTGTAATCTCCTCAATCTCGCCAAGCTGCATCTCTCTTGCCGTAACGACACGCTCTACCCCCTGTTTCTCCAAAAACTGCGCTCCCAGGAGATTTGTAATCGTCATCTGTGTACTGGCATGAATAGGCAAATCTGGAAACTGCTCTTTTACATACTGCAGAACACCCATATCCTGCACGATCACTGCATCCAGTCCCTGCTTATAATATGGAAGAAGGTACTCATAAAGCTCATTTTTCAGTTCATTTTCTTTCAACAACGTGTTAATGGTCAAATAAATCTTTCTGCCATGCAGATGAACATAATCAATAACTTCTAATAGTTTTTCTTCCTCCAGATTATCTGCATAGGCTCTGGCGCCGAAGCGGCTTCCGCCTATATACACCGCATCTGCACCTGCTGCAATGGCTGCTTTTAAGCTTTCGTATGAGCCTGCCGGCGAAAGAATCTCCACTCGTTTTTGCATATATCCTCCTCAAAAAAAGGCCGTCAAAATGGCGGCCTATCTTTTCTGATTCTTTTTCTCTGTCTCTAATTTCACAACCGTCATCTGCAAACGCTGATTCTCTTCTTTCAGCTTTTCCAGTTCATGTTCCAAATTCTCGCAGCGAATCTGTGTTGAAATCAGTTCATGCTTTAAATCATACATTTCTTTATCTTTCTGTTCCACATCTGTCTCTAATATAGCACCCTGCTTCTTTGCCTTAAAATAATCATCTGCTATATTTAATGCAAGTAAAACACTTCGATTCTCTGCACTTTGTCTGCGGTAACCATCTATACTAGTACATTCTGCTATCTTATGATTCAGATATGTAGATACTTTTTGTAAATACTCTTCACTTTCAAATCCACTTAATGTGAATACTTTTCCACCTATTAATACTTCTGTACAATTCTTTGAAGACACCATGGAAAACCTCCTTGAACGTTCCTAACTATCTATCTATTATAAACTATCTGTCCAAAAAAACCAACTCTTTTATTGATTTTCATAAGGAATTCCTAAATGGTGATAGGTGCGCTCTGTAGCAACCCTGCCTTTTGGTGTTCTCTGAATAAACCCATTCTTTAATAAATATGGTTCGTAGACATCCTCAATCGTTCCCGCATCCTCTCCAACCGAAGCCGCAAGTGTATCAAGTCCTACCGGCCCACCTTGGAATTTTTCGATAATTGTAAGCAGGATATTGCGGTCACTGTGGTCCAAACCATACTTATCCACATCTAACAGGTTAAGCGCATAATCTGCCACTTCCTCTGTTATTACGCCATCGTATTTTACCTGGGCAAAGTCACGCACTCTTTTCAACAGACGATTCGCAAGTCTTGGGGTCCCTCTGGAACGTCTTGCCATCTCGAGAGCTCCATTTGGTTCAATCTCAACATCTAATACCTTTGCAGAGCGAAGAATAATGGTCTGCAATTCTTTTTCTGTATAGAACTCCAGTCTCTGCACAACGCCAAAACGGTCGCGGAGTGGCGCTGTAAGCATACCAGCACGGGTTGTCGCCCCTACTAGTGTAAACTTCGGCAAATCCAGACGAATGGAACGGGCTGTTGCTCCCTTTCCAATCATAATATCAATAGCAAAGTCTTCCATAGCTGGATACAATACTTCTTCCACCTGTCTGCTAAGGCGATGAATCTCATCTACAAATAGAACGTCTCCATCCTGAAGTCCGCTTAGAACCGCTGCTATATCCCCCGGCTTTTCAATTGCCGGACCCGATGTAATCTTAAGGTTCACACCCATTTCATTTGCAATAATGCCAGCAAGCGTTGTCTTACCAAGTCCTGGAGGTCCATAGAATAACACATGGTCCAAAGATTCTTTTCTAGACTTCGCTGCCTCTATATAAATCTTAAGCGTCTCTTTCGCCTTTTCCTGCCCAATATAGTCCTTTAATAATTGCGGACGCAAATGATTTTCAATTTTTAAATCCTCTTCTAAATTCCCTGTTGTTACAATTCTTTTTCCCATCTTATGTCTCCGTCCGCACTAAAACATCATATACTTTAATGCTGCTTTTAAAATATCTTCCACCGATGTATTCTCATCCATTGGTACTTTCTTTACAGCCTTTACCGCCTCTGTATTACCATAGCCTAACGCAACAAGTGCCTGAATTGCTTCTGTCTGAGCTTCATTTGCTGCACTGACAGGTGCCTGTGCGGAAGCTTCACCTGCATTACGTTCCAATACATCTTCAATACTAAGCTTGTCTTTCAATTCAATAATCAGCTTCTCAGCTGTCTTCTTCCCAATTCCTGGTGCTGCTGAAATTGCTTTCGCATCGTTAGCCATAACTGCAAACCGAAGCTCGTCTGGAGAAAGTTTGGACAAAATACTAAGTCCGCCTTTTGGACCGATACCACTCACTCCAATCACAAGCTTGAATACCTTCAAATCGTCTCTTGTAAGGAACCCAAATAACTGCATGGCATCCTCGCGCACATTCATGTATGTGTGAAGCTTTACTTCTTCTCCAATTGCAGGAAGATAGTTCATAGCCGTTCCTGGCATAAAGATTCCAAATCCAACACCATTTACATCTACAATCACTTTCTCCTCTTCAATTGCAATCAGTTCTCCTCTAATATATGTAATCATAATTCCTCCACTGTGTATGTTGCTCTTTCACTATAGCTTTATGTTTATGTAAATTAAATTCGCAGATTTTGGAGACGCTTCAACATCTCTCCTGCCACGATACCAATCACAAATCCTGTAATAAGTCCGGAAATCAAAAGCACTGGCATGTAGTATGCAATATTCAAACTTTCCAAAACAACCATGGCAACAATGAGTTGTCCCACATTATGAAATACTCCGCCCGCCATGCTAATTCCAAACAGGCTAAATTTATTACTTTTCTTAAGCAATGTCATAACTGTCAAACTAAGAAGTCCGCCAGCCAGACTATAGACAATGCTAAACAAATTTCCAAAAATAAATCCAGCCAACACAACTCGCACCACTGATAAAACATAAGCTTCTTTTATGTTCATCTTGTATAGCGCAATGACAATAATCAAATTGGCAAGTCCCAGCTTGATTCCAGGAATGCCAAAATTAATTGGAATCAGTGACTCTACATAACTGAATATCAGAGCCAAGGCTGTAAACACACCAAAATATGCAACTCTTGTTTTCATGCTAATCTCCTAGTCAATTACCGCGTCCAATTCACTTTTTTCCGCTTCTGTAATCGTCACAACCACTTTATTAGGAAGGCATACAATCGTCTCCCCATTCTTTGAAATAGGCTTATGCTTCACACAAATCTGGTCCGGGCAATTCGCCTCGTACATATTCGCCTGACCATTTTCAATAATCAGCACATTCGTATCATTAATCAGGATCTCATGATTCTCATCAAGTGAATATTCTCCGAAAGCTTCTCCATCCACTTCCACAATCACGGTGCCTGCTTCTTTTGCCCCGAATCCTCTATATATTAACATTCCTCCAATTGCCAATGCTACGACAACCAGAATCAAAATTAAATCCATTTTCTTTAACTTCATGTTATTACCTCTCCCGTCTATTCTAGCATAACACATTTCAAGATGCAACCACATGTTCGATTGTTTGTTCGATTGTTCACAAGCTATTCCTGTGATATACTTTTATATAGTTTTAGGAGGTAGTTTATGAAAAAACTTCGCGTATTATACGCTTTTATCTTATGCAGTATGCTGCTCTGTGGCTGCTCTTTCCAAACGTCAGAACCCATATCACGTACAGCAATTTATTTCGACACAGTAATTTCTATTAAGATTTATGATTCTCAAGATGAAACTCTTTTAGACCAGTGTTTCGCATTTTGTGAGGAATTTGAAAATACCATTAGCCGCACCATAGAAACCAGTGAGATTTCTCAGATTAATAATTCTAAAGGAACACCAGTTACTGTTTCAGACACAACAATTGAATTATTAGAGCAGGGAATCTATTATGGCGAGTTAACAAATGGTGCTTTTGATATTACTATTGCCCCTCTAAGTGAACTTTGGGATTTTAAAAACAATCCTGGAGTTGTTCCTGAAGACGCAGATATTCAAGATGCACTATCACATGTTTCTTATAAAAATATCATAATTGATGGAAATACAGTCACATTGACAGACCCAGAGATGGCAATCGATCTCGGTGGAATTGCAAAGGGGTATATGGCAGATAGATTAAAAGAATACCTTCTCATCGAAGGTGTAGAAAGTGCTTTGATCGATTTAGGAGGAAATATTTTAGCAGTGGGTTCGAAACCTAATGGAAACGATTTTACGATTGGAATCAAGAAACCATTTGAAGAATCTAAGATGATTGCTACAGAATCTATTTCTGATTTATCTGTGGTAACATCTGGCTGTTATGAACGATACTTTGAAGTAGACGGGGAACTATATCATCATATTTTAAACACAGAGACTGGTTATCCTTGTGATAATGGGTTATTAGGTGTTACGATACTTTCTGAGAAATCTGTGGACGGAGATGCACTTAGTACGTCTTGCTTTGCATTAGGACTTGAAGAAGGGAAAAAGCTTATCGAAACACTTAATGGTATTGAGGCTATTTTTATAACAGATGATTATAAAATCATAGATACAAGAATGTAACAAAAGCAGGGTAATAGATATTGGTAATATCTGTTGCCCCTTATATTTTAACATTTGGGATAAACACTACATTAAACGATTATATTGAACTTCGACTTCATGGGTTTCACAATTAATTTTTTCTTTTTTCAGAAGCGTATATTTCGCTTGTCCCTGAGTATAATCAATTTCTTGTTTAGGAAAGAAAGTTCTACACATCTGTTCTTTTCCATCTTCACCCCTAGCTCCTAAAAACAGAAAAACACTTTCGTCAAAATATCGATTTTCCAGTAAATAATCTGCTTTAATAACAGAATATTGATTAACCTTTTCATTATAGTGAAAAATTAAATTATTATTATCCAACATTTCTTCCAAACAGCATAATGGTTCTATTCGATTTTCCATTTTATTATAAAATTCGCTTTTTTGAATTTGCTCCAGAGTGATTTCTCCAGTTAGAATTGAATCAAAGATATCTGCACGCTTTCCATATTGTACTTTTGCATTGTCCTTTAATTTATGTAAGCCTGCTAGATGATGAAAATCTGACTTATCAAAAGAAATAGTAAATTCTTTTATTTTTCCTTTTCTTCCCAATATAAAATGATATTTGTGCTTTAATAGAATATTAAACCCTAAAGCACATTTCTTTAGTAAATCCATTTATCTCCTTTCCGATAGAAAAACCCTGTCTCGCGACAGGGTTACTATTGCATTTTCTTTCGGTATCGCTACCTACACCGGTTTGAGGTATCGCTGCACAACCCCTCCTGAAAGCTCCACAAGACAATGCATTCCGGTACACCCTCTTGTTTCTACGCTTAAACAGACACTCATGTTGCCTGTTGCTACTATTATTATATGAATTCCGAAAAATTATGTCAACTTAAATTTCTCTTAACTGTTTAGAACATGAGGTAACCTCGGCTGTCATACTCTCGCTCAGGCACTTCCAGATAAATTTCAAAATATTCATCTTTCATTTCCACTTCATATTGCCCACTTTCCAATTCGTCTCCAGTGGTATATTTGTTTCTTCATCCAATCACCACCTCTGCATCCTAAATCTTATAATTCCACCTTTTCACCGGTTTCACCATCAATATAGTACTCAAAAAATGCATGAAAGAATTTTTCATTGGAAATTTCATGATTATGAACTTTATTCACATCATCTACCATAGATGCTATATTTGTTTCCTCTAAAGTTTCCTTATGTATTTTTAGGTATTCATCTTCACTAGCAACTAAATAAATATACTCATTATCATATTTAATATTACCAGTATTGTTAGCCACACCAACTTCTTTTATTGAAACCTTATTTTCTCCATCCAGGTCAACCCGATACAGATAAAGAGTACTAAAATCATTCGATTTAAATGCCATATAAAAAACATAATAATCTGTAAAATTTACACGATTCAATATTACACTTTCATCTTCGGCGGAAAATAAAGTCATATCTTCATTGTCAGGTTTTACGTAAAGTCTTCCTACTTCATCCTCTGCTTTTTTTATAAAAATCGTTTTATCAGATGTTATATGTTGATATGCTATTCCAGGATCCGCAAGCTTAAGGGCAAGAGTATCAGGGTCCACACGATAGGCAGCGCTCAAATCGCTTGGTATGAAATAAAGATTATCTCCAAAAACATAAGGTGTAGGAGTAGGTGAATCATACTCCAAAAGTTCTTCCGAGTCATCCAATGAAAATCTGGCTTTTAAAAGATTCTCCCCGTTTTTGTCCATGGAAATCAACTCACCTTTATATGTGAGAAAATACAGCCTGTCCCCAAAACATTCAAATGCATTGACAATTGTATAAATATCCTCAAATGTATAGATATCCTCAACCGAGTTATCTGCTTTAGACATTTTTTTCACAGTCGGCATATAAAAATAATAAATAAAATCCTCATCTTCAGCAGTACGTGAATTGCTATTATTGTTAGAAATTATAGAACTCGTTTTAGCCAGATTGTCAGTAAGGATTCCATCCGGATTTGTCATAAAGCACACGCCAATAACTACAGAAATCAATAAAGCAGCCGCAATTATCCACCCAGATGGTCTTTTGAAATTTACAATAGACTTAATTCTCTGCTTAATTCCTACTTCTCCAAAAGCCACTGGACAGGTCGTCACAACACGTTTCAATTCACCAAAAGATAATAATATTTCTGAATATTTTTTCTTCTCGTCCGAATTCATTCTCCAGATAACGCGTTCGTCACAGGCAAGCTCCATATCTCTGCACATTAATACATAGGAAATCCAAACAAGAGGATTAAACCAATGAACTGCTAAGATTAGGAATCCAAGTGGTTTCCACCAGTTATCACGATATCTCAGATGCTCCTCTTCGTGTGCAACAATATAAGGGATTTCTTCCTCGTTCGTATTTGATGGAATAAATATTCGTGGCCGTACAAATCCCAAAATAAACGGTGAGGTAATATCATCACATACCCAAATTTTGTCTTTCAATTTAATAGAGGCACGTGTTTTCCTCTTCACTCGCAGATAACTGACGAAGATATATGCAAGCATTGCGGCCACACCTATTATCCAGATTACTGAAGCAACGCTTATCACTACCTGCATCGGATTGACACTCTCCACTGGATTCTGTGCCATTGTTTCTGCCAAAATAGGATTCACAACTTGATTCACAGAATCAATCCCAGTTTCTATCTTTGGTATCTTCGCATCCACAATCTCCACTGGAACTGTTTCCGCGCTTGGAATCATGCTCCATGGACTTTCTAAAGAGATGGAGCATATTAATCTTATTCCAACCAAAAGCCATAAAATATATCGCATACTTTTCGGTGCTTTTTTGAATATTAGCCGACATAAAATTACTATAACAATTAACCAGCTTGCTGATATGCTCAAATTTAGAACTGTCAAAAAAATATTTTCCATAGCTATTCCTCCCCTACGGAATCAATCATCCTACGTATTTCTTTGATTTCTTCCTTTGATAACTGTTTTCTGGTAGTAAAAGCTGCAATAAACGCAGGAAGCGAGCCTTCAAATGTCTCTTCTACAAACTGTTCACTCTGCAACGCGTAGAACTCTGATTTTGAAATCTGTGATGTTACGGTTCCATTTTCATTCTGAAAGATTCCTCTTTCACACAGCTTCTTTAGCACCGTGTATGTAGTGGATTTTTTCCACTGCAAACGTTCTTCACATAATTTAACTAATTCCCCAGAAGATAATGGTTCATTATCCCAAATAATATCCGCGAAATGAGATTCTACAATTCCAAGTTTCATTTCACTCATAACATCCACCTCCAATTATAGTCTATTTGCTATAGACCACTTTTTCTTTAGTCTATCATTAATAGACCAACTTGTCAATACTGCTATTAAGAATCTCCTACTTTCATAACAATTTCTACTTTCTTCCCACAAAATGCCACTCCATATCTTACTATTTCTCTAATGCCTTGCATTATCATGCCTTCGTCATACTTACGGAGTTCTGTCTGCCTTAGAGCCTCATTTGCCAATTCAACAAGTTTTTCTTTTGTACATTTCTTCCCCGACTTTAATTCAATCAAAACACCTGGTAATTCTTTCTTTCGTGGCATGAGTTGAATATCAAATCTACCTTCGCCTGCCTCTCGATTGGATGACAAATAGTATACACTATCCAACATAGCACAAAGCCCTAGCATAAATCCATGATAAAAACTTTCATTGGCAGCATCGTTATAACTTACTGACTGGATAAGAAGTTTTTGTAACTGTTTTTGCAAATCATCCACATCACTTCGATATATTGCTTCCTGTATTGCCTTTCCTGTAGAGTATGGAATCACATCTGTTAACTTTGAAAGAATCTCTTTTCTGTAAATAGCGGAAATCTCCATATTCGGAACGGCCACTTTATATACAACTTCCCCATTCCACAATTCAGTAATTTCCACAATTTTTAAATATCCTGCCACCAGCAAAAAGCTAAACACAGAGTCCGAATCCTTTTTGATGTTCGGATAAATCACACTTGTATCGCCTGATGTGCAAATAGACTCACCTTGCAACAATAGATATAGATTTTCACGAATCTCGTCTGTAGCATTTTCCATAACTTCACCTATGATATCATTGCTGCTCGTCGATACCCAGAATGGCTTTGGCGTACATTTGCTATTAAAATATCCGATAACTGACCATGGATTAAAAATATGACTCTCTCCAAATCGGTAACCATCATACCACTTACAAATCTCTTCGTATTTTTCATGCACACCATAATATTCAGCCATCTCTCGCACTTCCTCTGGTGTAAATCCGAAATACTGACTATAATCATTTTCTAAAATTGAATTCACCTTTAGATTATTGAGTCCACTAAAAATACTTTCTTTTGCAACACGCAGTATCCCGGTCATAAACCCATAACTCAAATGTGGATTATCTTTAAATCCACCTGAAAACAGACTTCGTACAAAAGAAATGGCTTGGTCATAATAGCCTTTCATGTATCCCTGTTGAACCGGACTATCATACTCATCAATAATAATAATCGGTGCAACTTTGTGATGCTTATCAAGCATCTGCGTCAAATAAAATAATGCCTGTGTCAAATCCATCTCGGAAGCCTCCCCCGAAGCAACTCTGGCAAAATATTTTTTCTCGAACGAATTGCACATACAACTATCAAATAATTCTGGATGTCTATTAAACTCTGTTGCAAAGACAAACTTCAGGTAAGCAACATTCTCTTCCCAAGTCGTAAATTTTACATCTTTAAACGTTAAGAATATAACCGGATACTTTCCTTGATGTTCTTGGTATACTTCTCCGCATTTCCAGATTTTTTTATCCATAAAATAAACAGAGGTATCCATATCTGTTTTCTCAAAGAATACACGGACCATATCCATATTTAAAGTCTTCCCAAATCGGCGCGGTCTGGTAAACAAAGACACGGTAATATTCTCATCCAAAATATCTTTAATAAGCAGCGTTTTATCCACATAACAATACTGTGTACAAACTCTGCGAAAATCCGAACAGCCAATCGGTAAAGGAAGTTTTTTATCCGCGTTCTCTGGCTTCACCATTTCAAATCGCAGTTCAAAGCCAAGACTTCTTGCATATTTTTTGAGGCTTTCTAACGAAACCATACTTTTTTTGCTCTCTATCCTGGCAATATTGGCTCTCTGTATTCCTGTTGCATCTGCAATATCCTGCTGTGTTAGTTTTAAATGCTTTCGATAAGCAATTAATCGATCCACAATTTCATCATTCATCTGCTTTGCTTCTTCTTCAATTGTTAAATCCTTACTTTTATCATTATATGTATAATCCATAAATTCGCCTCCGCTGTAAATGTATCATCTTCGATACAATCATTATTGCATATAAAAGAATTGAAGTCAACTGACGTTTCGCACAGATATTTTAAAGATTTCTATTTTATTTGATGTAAGTGTAGCTGCACATTCTGTTGAACAAAAATAGAGTGCACATTTCTGTACACTCTGTTTCAGCAATATAAAATTAAAACTTTTCTAATTCTTCCCATGTTGGAATAGAAGGTGCTGCTCCTTGTCTGGTTACTGCAATTGCTGACGCTTTAGCAGCCTCATTCATTGCATCCTTCACTTCTAATCCCTTCATAATTCCACCGATAAAAAATCCTGCAAAAGTGTCACCTGCCGCTGTTGTATCAACTGCCTGTACCTTATAAGCAGGTTGTTCTATTATTTCATTTGAGTCCATATATAAAGAACCCATTTCTCCCATAGTCAATACAATTGCTGCATTTGGAAACTTAGCTCTTAATTCTTTTGCCATTTCCACACCGCTCATATCTTGTACATTTTCTTTCTCGAGTATCTGAGATGTTTCAATTTCATTTACCATGAAATAATCCACACATTCCAAAGGAAGCCTAAGTATTTTTTCGTTCATTGGTGACGGATTAAGTACAATCTTCATTCCTTTTTCACTGGCACATTTCATAATATAGTCAAGCTCATTTATCTCGTTCTGAAGAACAAGAAAATCATCTTTTTCAAAACGCTGCATGACATCATCCACTTGTTCTTTCGTAATTGCCTGATTTGCACCACCATACAAAATAATACAGTTATCTCCACTTTTATCGTTTTGAATAATTGCGTTGCCGCTTCTTACGTCAGCCAACACTGCCACACACTCTGTATCTACACCAGCTTCTTCCAATTGTTCCAGCAAAAATCTTCCATCTTCTCCAATAGCTCCAGCATGATAAGCATCTGCTCCTGCTTTTGACAATGCAATGGACTGATTCAGACCTTTGCCGCCACTACATACAATCAGGTTTTCGGAAGAAATAGTCTCTCCTTTTTGTACAAAGTGGTCCAATTTGTATGTGTAATCTATGTTTAACGAACCAAAACATAATACTTTCATAGTTTCATCCTCTCTATTATTTGTATTGTATCAAATGTTCACCTAAAACTAGCATTTCACAATCTCTATCTGTGGAAAGATTTTCTCCATATCTTCTACTATAAAAAAACCAGTTTCTTCTCTCAAAGCTGCAGCTACTGAAATTGCGCTTGCCTTCTTCAGGGTATCAGCAACGGACAAGCCCTCACTGAGTCCCAATGCAAATCCTGCAATCATAGAATCGCCGCATCCAACTGTATTTACAGCATCCGTCTTTGGAACGATGGCACGATAAGTACCTTCTGCGCTTACTACAATAGCCCCTTCTCCACCAAGTGAAACTGCTACGATTTCCACCCCATCTTCATGAATTTTCTTTGCTGCTTCTACAATTTCGTTCAAATCATCACAGCTACTGCCTGTCAACATGCGAATTTCATCAATGTTTGGCTTAATCATCGTTGGCTTCGCCTCGATTCCCGCTGTCAAAAGCGCACCACTTGTATCCAAAATCACTTTCTTTCCTGCTTCCTTCGCAATGGTAATCAGTTTCTGATATGCTTCTCCATCAAGCCCTTTTGGAACACTTCCGGACATTGCAACCACGTCAGCATCCTTCACCAGCTTTTTGAATGTTTCTACGAATCCTTCAAAATCCTCTTTCGAAACAGTAAATCCTGGCTCCAAGAACTCTGTCTGCACTTTTTGAACTGAATCCCATATATTGATACAAGATCTGCTTTCTTCTTTCATATGGTAAAATGCGCTTTCAATTCCAAATGGCTTCAGCTCATTTTCAATGTAATTTCCTGCATGACCGCCTACAAAACCAGTGGCTACTACTTTTGCACCGGCAATTGCTGCTGGCTTTGATACATTTAACCCCTTTCCACCTGGGGTGTACACACACTCTTTTACACGATTCACTTCACCGACCTTAAAATTCTCTACCACATATCGCTTGTCAATCGCTGCATTCAGTGTAACAGTTAAAATCATAACCTGCCTCCTTAGTCTTCATTCACCAGCAATATTCTTCCTTGTACCAAACCAGGTGTTTTAAACATCTGAAATGCTTCCTGCGCCTGACTCATTGGTATTTTTTTAAAGATGAATTGTGGATCAAATTTCAACTGGCCTGTCGCAAAATAGTGTGCTGTCAATTCCCATTCTCGTCCAGGGAATGGAGCACTGTATGACATCCAAGAACCTGTTAATTTAAATTCTTTCCTGTTCATATTCTCCCACATTTTTGGAGTAAATGCGAGGTCAACATGTGGTGTTCCAATGAAACATACATGGGATTTATTTCCTGCTAATTCAAAGGCCATGTGCATTGTTGGAACCTGTCCAGCTGTTTCAAATACATAGCCGTATCCTTTTCCACCTGTAATTTCCATAGCTGATTTCAAGAAATCTTCTTTTGATGTATTCACAACCTCATCTGCACCAAGTTTTGTAGCCAGTGCTAATCTTTCATCACTTATATCAAACACAACCACTTTTTTGGAACCTAAGATTTTTGCCCATTGCATGGTAAAAATACCAATGGTTCCACAGCCTAGGACTGCTACGTATTCTCCGCCTTTATAATCGTTTTGCATTAACCCGTGAAGCGCAACTGTAGAAGGCTCAAACATTGCTCCTTGTTCATAAGAAATACTCTTATCAAATGGTACTGTATTACGCTCTGGAATCACAACATAGTCAGCATTGCTCCCCTGTTGTCTGGAACCAATAAAGCTATAATGCTTACAAAGCGAATAATTTCCATTTTGGCAGTCATCACATTTTAAACATGGGAGTAAAGGTGCACCTGTTACTCTATCTCCTACTTTTACTTTTGTCACCCCTTCACCCACTTCTACTACGTCTCCTGAAAATTCATGTCCAAGTACAATCGGGTAAAAATGAACACCGTGATGTAATACTCTTGGAATATCAGAACCGCAGATACCAGAAGCTTTCACTTTTATTTTCACCATTCCAGGGCTTACCTGGGGTTCTTCATAGTCTAAATACTGTACATCTTCATTTGCACAGACAACTGCTGCTTTCATGCTTTATCCCTCCTAACCAAACGTCTTGCTGTCGCTATATTCTTTGTTATCAAATTGTAATGTTCCTATGTTTTCTTGCTGCAACAGCCAATCAAATAGCTGCTTCTGCGCATAGGCATAATCCCAACTATTATGTCCTGTATTATCTAGCAATGTAAGTTTTGCTGTCCCACCATTTTCATTTACTGCATCCACCATACGAATGCTTTCTTCCACTGAGACAACCAGATCCTCCTTGCCATGAAATGCCCACACTGGAATATTCTTCAAACGACCTGTGTTCCACTTCATTCCTCCACCACAAATCGGCACAATCGCGGCAAAATAATTCGGCATGGTCATAGCCAACTGCCATGCACCATAACCGCCCATACTATTTCCAATAAGATACAATCTTCTCTCATCCACCAATGGATGGGAAGCCACCATCTTTACATATTCTTGCAGTTGTTCAAAAATATCAAACCAAGTATCTGCATAGCACTGTGGCGCGAAAACTACAAAAGGAAATTCCTCGTCACTAACATGACTATTTTTAGAGAAAAATGCATTTTTACTTAACACACTGATATCTACACCACGCGTACCTGCACCATGCAAGAATATAATAGTTGGATTTTTCTTTCGTAATTTCGAGGGTTTTTTCATCACGTATTGTAATTGCTCAAATGTAAATACTTCCATAACTCAGTTTCTTAATCTCCCTTCGTTTCAACTAGCTTTTCTTCATTGTGCCTTTTAATTGGTTGTACAATTCTAAATAAATTTGATAATTCTTTTCATACACCTCAAAATTATCACCGTTTGGTTCGTGAAAACGTTGATTTCTTACGGTTAACCTCACCGCCTCCTCAAAATCTTTGTACATACCAATTCCCACACCTGCCAGTATCGCTGCTCCTAACGTCGTTGCAGTATCTGATGAAGGAACAACAATTGGTTTTCCAGTTACATCGGATTTAATCTGCGTCCACAGCAGAGAATTTGCAGAACCGCCCATTGCTCGGAGCGTGCTTACTTCTGCTCCAGCTTCTTTTGCGACTTCTAAGTTATGCTTTAAAGAAAACGCCACGCCTTCCATAGCAGCTCTCACAAAATGACCCTTCGTCTTACTGAAATCTAATCCGTAGAATACACCTTTTGCATCAGGATCCCAAATTGGTGATCGTTCACCTGACATGTATGGTAAAAAGATTACTCCCTCGCTTCCTGCTGCAACTTTCTCTGCGATTTCATTAAATAGTTCTAATGAACTCTTTCCAACGTGCTTGCCTTCTTCTCTTTCAAAATCAGCAAATTCACGTTCCAGCCATCTCATAACTCCACCGCCGCCAGTTGTTCCACCTTGCAATAACCAACAATCGGGTACCACGTGAAAACTCAGAATCAACCTAGGGTCTGCCTTACATGTATCGAGACAAATGCTCATACCGCCTGCCTGCCCACCTTGTTCCTGTGTTTCACCGTTATGAATGACACCTGTTCCAAGTGCTCCACAAGCTGCGTCTAAGCCACCCGCAACAACTGGTGTACCTACTGCAAGGCCGCACTCTACAGATGCCTTCTCATTTACTATTCCAATGACTGCATGGCATTGATAAATGTCTGGAAGAATTTCCATTGGAATGTCGAGCATTTCACACATTTCTTCACTCCATGTTCCTGTATGCATATCGAAACAATGGAGTCCATATCCTTGTGACACATCTTGTGTCATATTTCCAGTCAATCGATATGTTATATAACTATTAGACTGCAAAATTTTATAAATCTTTTTATATATCTCTGGTTTGTTACGCTTGTACCAGATAATTTTTGCTGTTGTATATGATGGCTGTAAAGAATTTCCTGATAAATCCAAAAATTTGTCTGCACCACATTTTTCATTCAGCTCATCGCAAATATCTTTTGCTCTTGTATCCATCCAAATTGGTGTATTAGTAAGTACTTTACCTTCCTTGTCTACTGCAATTGCGGACCAACTTTGTCCGTCAACTCCCACACTTGCAATCTCGTCTGGAGCGACATTCCCCGTTTTCAATACCTCTTGAATAGCACCGCATAAGGCATTCCACCATTCTTCTGGATTTTGTTCCGCCCAACCCGGACGTGGATAATAAACTGGGTAGTTGCCATTTGCAGTTGCAACTACCCGGCCATTTTTCTCAAACACTGCAACCTTGCAGGCACTTGTACCAATATCAATACCTAACAAATATCGTTTCACTTTGTCCCCTTTAACCATTTGCTCTGTTTTCACATCCACACATAAGCATACGGCTTTTTACGATTTCCTTCACGGCTTCCATACCAACAACACCTAATTTTTTAGGGTCAAATGTTTCTGGTTTTTCAGCCAATAACTTTTTCACTGCATCTGTATATGCCACGCGGAGTTCTGTTGCAAAGTTTACTTTACATATACCACGTGCAACACATTCTTTTACATCATCTTCTGACAGTCCTGACGCTCCATGTAATACCAATGGCACAGATACTACTTTTTTGATTTCTGATACTCTTTCCTTATCTAATACAGGCGTTCCAACATAAAATCCATGAGCTGTACCAATTGCAATTGCAAGAGAAGACACACCTGTTCTTTCTACAAACGCTTTTGCTTCTTGTGGATCTGTATTTGTGTCTGCATCTGCTTCCAAGTCGTCTTCTTTTCCGCCAACTTTCCCAAGTTCTGCCTCCACAGGAATTCCTTTCTCTTTCGCAGCTTCTACTACTTTTTTACTTACTTCCACATTATCTTCAAATGCTTCGCCCGAACCGTCAATCATAACAGATGTATAGCCAGCTTCCATTGCTGCAATTGCCAATTCATAACTACTGCCATGGTCCAAATGAAGACATACTGGAACAGAAGCCTTTTTTGCCTCTGCTGCAACAATTGCAGCATATGTATCTAAAGTTCCATATTTCACTGTTGATGGTGTAGTCTGTAACATGACTGGTGCATGTAATTCTTCAGCTGCTGCAATAACTGCTTTCACCATTTCCATATTTTCCACGTTAAATGCACCTACAGCATAGCCGCCTTTCTGCGCATCTGATAACATTTTTTCCGATGTAACTAATGGCATTGCTGCCCACCTCCTTTTTTATATCCTATTTCATATAACTTCTTTTTCTTTCAGTTCTTTCAATAATTTTTCACTGTCAAATCGATGCAGATATTTTAAAACATTCTCCACTGAATAATTTACAATCAGTTCTTGTGGGAAATGGACTTCTTCAATCAGTGATTGTACCCGGCTGAAATCTCCAACTTCCATGCTGTAATGTGCATCACTGTTAATAATAAGCGGAACATCATATTTTTCACAATATTTCATCATCGTACGCATATTTTCTGCACTATTTCCTTTTGCACGGACATTGAAAGGATTCAGCGAAGAATTATTTAGCTCAAGTAGTACATTCGTTTCTTTAGAATTACGCACTAACTGCTCATAATCCACAGGCACACGTCCGTCGTCTGGATGACTGATGATATCCACATCTGGGTTTTCCATCACCTTACAATATGCTCGTGTATTTTCCATAACTGAACCAGCACTATAGCATACATTATTATGAATTCCGGCAATACAAATATCAAACCAACGCATATCACCTGATGTCAAATCCAAATTGCCATCATAATCGAGAATATTTACTTCGGCGCCCATAAGTAGCCGCACTCCATTATAATACCGGTTAATCACTTTATAATTATGAAAATAAATTGGCTGACAGCTTGATGGAACCATTGGACCATGCTCTGTGATACCCAATAGCTTAATACCCATCTCAGATGCCCTTTGCGCCATTTCCTGAATAGTACTGTATGCATGACCGCTTGCCAAAGTATGTGTATGCAAATCCGCAATTACTTTTTTCATTCTTCTATCCAACCTCTTTTACATAATGTTAATATCTTTCATTTTTCTTTCAAATTTTTCCATATCATCTGTGTAATCATCTGGTTTTGCATGTACATATTCCATAACCAGAGTTGCATCCGGTGTGTATTTCTTCACACCTAGACAGAACTTATCCCAATCTACCACGCCATTTTCCGCTTCCATTCTCCAATGAAAGTCTCGTATTCCATCGTTATCATGGACATGATAGCCGATCAATCGTTCTTTTAAGGCCTTTTGTACCTCATAAATATCATACCGTCCAAGTACTGCATGCCCCACATCGATTAAGGCCTTTGCTTTCGGAACTGCGTCAAATAACTGTATGTATTCTTCTTGACTAAATAGTGGTCCTGGAGTTCCCTGATATAAATTTTCTATTACCAGTGTTATTCCTTCACTTTCACAAATCTCGGAAAAAGTCTTAATTCTCTCAGTTACTTTCCTTCGTAAATCTGCTCTTTCAATCTCATCACTCGGAATATAACCTTCTCCCTGGGAATGTAATACATAAAATTGACCATTGAACCTATGATAAAGTTCAAACGGAACACTGAGTTCCCGAATCAACTCTTTTTCATCACTGTAACCCACGTTTGCATAAAACATCGGACTATGAATACTGAATTCACCTTCTCGATGATCCATTGCTTCCTCTAGAACATGATTCCACATATCTTCACTGGCAAATTCGTAAAAGATTTCAATTCCGATTCTCTTATCTAGCTTTTTCAACCCTCTGACAGAACCTTGAGGAAAACTCAAAGAACTAGCTGAATACTTCATGTCTTTTTTCCTTTCCTTAATAAACATAGACTGCTGCATCGAACATATTCCACCAGCAGCCTATGTATCTGTTTTTATATACTTTTTATTCCTCGTTTGTTACAGTTGCAATATCTGTTTGACAAATCTGATCCTTGTTTGCATCATTCACTGATGAAATATTATTTATCTTACAATTCTTTAATGACAAGGTTCCTGCCACATGAATTGTTGGACCATCTCCATTTGAACTATTACCATTCAAAGTACATGAAGTCATATAAACTTTCCCATGATAATACGTTCCATCCTTTGCCGTGTACTGGTTGATGAAGAAAGCTCCTCCAGATGTCGGCGCACTATTATCACTAATCGTACATCCCGTAATCGTGATGGTTCCATTTTCTATTCGTACTGCACCACCACGTCCAGTAGTTGCTACATTATTTGATATGGTACCGCCTTCTACGGTCACACTAGCTGAAGGATGAGTAATATAGAATGCACCACCTTGTGCGTTACTATTACCTGTAACTGTACAATTGTTCAAGGTAATTGCTCCTGAATTATTCACATAAATTGCTCCGCCATTACCAGAACCACTGGCCGTATTACCGCTAATTTCTGTATTATTTAATATGAGTTCATTACTGCTACCAGCCCAAATTGCACCTGCATTACCACTCGTGACTATATTATCTTTCACTTCACAATTATTCAAAGTAAGCTTTCCATTGTCAATTCGAATGGCTCCGACACCCGTCGTACCTGTATTACTGTTAATTTCACAATCTGTTAGCGTAACTTCCTGGCTATTAGTTTCGTTGAAAAATAGCACACCTACATATCCCTCAGCTGTATTACCAGTGAAAGTACAATTTGTCATAGTTACAGTCTTAGCATTACTGATGATTGCACCTGCTTGTTGCGCAGCTGTATTATTTGTTACAGTACATCCTATCATTTCAAGAATACTCGTACTGTTTTTCTTATTGATTCGGATTGCAGCTCCGTGTGTGCCTGCTTTATTGCCATTGAGCACACAATTGGTCAATTTCACCTTTCCACTGCTAGTACTTCCAATTGCGCCACCATATCCACCAGCCTCATTACCTCCAAGTGTACAATTTTCGATTGTCAGACTTGCAGTATTCATCACATAAATGCCCGCTCCGTTAGAATCTGTATCTTTATCTGTATTTGTATAAGCATATGTTTTATTGTTACTAATTGTGCCTCCACTAATAGTGACAGAACCATTATCAATCAGTAATCCCGCTCCAGATGTTTTCTTTGTAGTAAATGTATTGTTGCAAATCTCTGTATTCGTTAATACTGCTGTTCCTGAGGCAATACGAACCGCACGGCTACTGATATTGCTGTTTAATTTTGCACCATTTGTTGTGAACGTTCCACTTAATACTGCAATTGCGCTGCAATTTTTACTTCCAGAAGCAGTTACTGTACCATTAATCTCCAGTGTTCCGGTACTTTCAATCGCACCTGCTGATTTTCCAGTGCCCGAAAGGCTGTTATCTGAACTTGATTTATAACCATTCTTTATAGTCACACCGCTACCAATAGTCAGCGTACCTTCATTTAGGAAAATTGCTTCTTTAGATTGGCTTGTCTTGTCAGATGCCCCATCTATCGTAAGTGTTCCATCAATGTTCATGACAGAAACTGGATTCACTTTAAATAAGGCATTTGTCAAATCCGTTCTCTTAATCATGTAACCTTTTCCATTATCTGAAAGCGTTACTTTCGTAGTTGCTTTTAGACCGACTGTAATGACACTCTCTTCAGTCTCATCAATATTATTTAAAAGAACAATATGTAAGTTATCGCCTTCTTCTGTATTCTCAATCGCAGTTTTTAAATCTGCCCATGTAGAAACCTCGATTATCGTTGCTTCTTCATCAAATACAACAGTCCCTGCCACTAACTTATCAGCATTGTCACCTTCGCCAGCGATTGCTGACACTCCTTTTGGCTTAAATACATTCATATCTGCAAGTTTTTTCGCCAGCTCAACATTCGGTGTATCTACATAAACTGTCCCCGATGTGACATTTGCTGGTGTAAATGCAATTACTTGTTCTGGAGTGTTTCCGATTTCTCCAAGTACGGTTATAACATGGCTCGTTGGCAAATTAATCCTTGATTCCGCAATAAACGTTACTCCCTCTGCAAGATTGAGTGTTTCTACTTCCTTATCTGGATCCAGGTAAATAGGGTAGCTTGAAGTGTTGACAGTCAATGTTCCTTCCAGCGTTACCGAGCCTGACACGTGATTAATACCAGCATAGGTTCCTGCATTAATTGTTCCGCCGTCTACTATCAGTTCACCAGTATTTTTGATTGCAGAAGCTTTTTCGTATGCTTCGATTTCAACATTTCTCAGTTCCATAGTTTCAGAGTTATCAACCGCATACCCCGTTCTTCCATCAATGGTAACCCCATCAAGCTTCACAGTTCCTGTTACATTGGCAACTGCCGTGCCTCCCGTGGTGTCAATCACGAGTTTTTTACCGATAACGCTTCCGCCTTCAACATTTGTATAACCATTCGTTAATGCTCTGCCTGCTACATTCTTAACAGTCAATCCATCAAAATTTAAGGTTGCATTTTTCTTGACATAAACTCCATGACCTGACGTTGTACCTTCTATCACTACATTTTCTAATGTTGTAACAGAATCTTGTCTTAGATTAATACTTGTCGTACCTGTCTGACATAAAGTTGCATTCTTCAGCGTTAGTGTTCCTGCACTGTCCACATTGTGTGCTGCGATTCCTTCTTTTCCCTTGATTTCCAATCCATCAATTGTTACAGTTCCATTATTATATAAGCTTGTTGTACCCGCATTTTTCAAAACTACTTTCTTTCCTGTGATTTCTGCAGCATTATTATTCAAATTTCGGGAAGCTGTATTTTGAATTGTAACGGTATCCAAACTCACTTTTCCACCATTTGCAGTGATTCCGTGATAAGACTTGATTTCTCCTTTTTCATCTGCAATTGCTGGTGCTCCATCTATTAATGCATTTTTCAAAGAAAGACTTCCTTTTTCGATATTTACGTTTGTTGTCTTGGTCTCACCAAGAACTGCATTCTCGATACTTACACTTCCTGACTGCACATCCACATTATGACCAGTCCCAACGCTCGCCTCAAATCCATCAATCTTCATAATTCCGGTTACATTGGCTACTGCTGTGCCTCCTGTAGTGTTAACCACAAGGTTTTTTCCGTTAACGGTTCCCCCATCGATGTTTTCATAACCATTAGTCAATGCTCTGCCCGCTACATTCTTAATAGTCAATCCATCAAAGTTCAAGGCTGCACTCTTTTTGAGATAAATACCATGACCCGATGTTGTACCTTCTATCACTACATTTTCCAATGTTGTAACAGAATCTTGTCTTAGATTGATACTTGTCGTACCTGTCTGGCATAACGTTGCATTCTTCAGTGTTAGTGTTCCTGCACTGTCCACATTGTGTGCCGCAATTCCTTCTTTTCCCTTGATTTCCAATCCATCGATTGTTACTGTTCCATTATTGTATAAGCTTGTTGTACCAGCATTTTTCAAAACTACATTCTTTCCTGTGATTTCTGCAGCATTATTATTCAAATTTCGGGAAGCTGTATTTTGAATGGTAACGGTATCCAAACTCACTTTTCCACCATTTGCAGTAATTCCGTGATAAGACTTGATTTCTCCTTTTTCATCTGCAATTGCTGGTGCTCCATCTATCAATGTATTTTTCAAAGAAAGACTTCCATTTGCAATATTCACACTTGTTGTCTTTGTCTCGCCAAGAACTGCATTCTTGAGGCTTACACTTCCTGACTGCACATCCACATTATGACCAGTGCCGCCACTCGCTTCAAGTCCATCAATGTCGATACTTCCATTACTATTATAAACCGCTGTTCCTGTAGCATTTTTTACAACTACATTTTCTCCTGTCACGATAGTTCCTGTACAGTTCAGACAACGTCCTGCCGTATTTTGTACCGTGACATTCTTCAAAACCATATTTCCACCGGTTGCTGTAATGCCATTGTACTTATTTACGGTTCCGTCAGCAGCTACTACCGCAGGTGCCCCGTCTACCAAAACATTTTCAAGATGTAATGTACCTTCTTTTACGCGGACATTTGTCGTTTCGCTCGAATTCAACGTTCCATCAATGATAATTGTCTTTCCACCTTGTGCATCTACGTTGTATCCGTATACTCCGGTTGTTGTTAATTTATTAATCTTAGTTGTACCATTCAGAGTAGCAACACCGCTTCCCCCAGTACCATTTACAGTAATGTTTGTACCTATAATCTCTGCACCTTCATTACTGATACTTCTTCCTAACATACTCTTGATAGTTGTATTCTTAAGCGTAAGTGTACCACCCTTTGCAGTGATGCCATTATATTTACTCGCCGCCTCATTTTCGGATGTTACACCTATAAGCTTCACATCTGTAAGGTTTATTGCACCATCATCGATACGCACACCCGTTGTGTTAGCCACTTCAACCACTGCATTGGTAATGTTAATGGTTCCTGTATTTGTATTCTGAATTGAATATCCCTTTACACCTGTTACATTCAGCCCATCAATCGTTATGGTGCCTTGACTGACATCATCTACACCTACTAGATTTCCAATACCAGTTCCTGAAATATTTTTAACCGTAATATTTTTACCATTAAACTGGCCACCCCGGTTTTGAATACCACGGCTGACACTTCTTTCAATACTTAAGTTTTCCGCATTGATTGTGCCACCCAACATATAGATACCATGGGACGTCCCTGTACCTGTAGTACCTGCAACCTCAATGTCTTTCAAATTAAGAGTACCACCGATAACCTGAATGCTATTAGTAGCAATCATCCCTAATTCTGCATCATGAATTGTCATCTCTCCACTGGAATTGAGCAAATTGAAATTACTTGCTTTCAGTACTTTAAGACCTTCAATGGTTACTTTCCCTTTTTCTGTCCAGCCTTTCTCTATCTCATTTCCGACACCTGCTCCGCCAGTACTTACTATAGTGATATTCTTACCAGTTAAGTAACCTCCACCATTATGTATTCCTTTTGCTAAGGCAGATTTTACGGTCAGCTTTTCCACGTCTAATTTCGCACCACGTGCATTATATACACCATGGGTTGTAGCCGATTCTATTACCGCATCTGTCATTTCCATCTGCGCATTCTTTCCAGTGTTTACAATATTCTGTGCCAAAGAATTTCCAAAACTCAAATTCTTTACAGTAGCACGACCTTCATTATATAGATTATTGGTGTTACCAATATAAGTCCCGCCTGTCATAACAACAGTTCCTGTATTGTGCACACCGTGATTTCCAGCCTGGATTGTTCCACCTGTAACCTCAATTTCTCCATTTTCAACAAAAACATTATCAAGTTCTGCTGCATCAATGGTTCCACCACTTACTGAGATGTTTCCATCTGTCAAATATACATTTGTTCCCTGCGCTCCAGAAACAGCACCACCTTCAATGTCCACAGTTCCACTTGCCACAATATTCATCAAACGTTTGCCACTGCCAGTAATTTCTCCGTCTGTCACCAACATACGTCCATTTGTCATAATATTATAGCCGTTTTCTGCTTCAATCCTGCCTCCAGATATAGTCAGGCTTCCACCATTTAGAATATTTGAACCTAATCCCCCTGTAAGTACTGCCGAATCAGAGACAGTCAATGTACCATTTCCATCCACCTTTACGCCAAGTGCTTTGTTATTTGCATCTACCGTTACACTGCCCGTAATAGTCAACTGACCACCATCAGAAACATCAAACATAGCGTTTACTTCTGACAAATCAGCAATTTTTGTTGCCTGACATTCATCTTCTGGAATACGGTATTCCTCTAATTTCAATTTCTCTGCTTTCTTCGGTCTGTACACAATCGTACCTGTACCACTGATTGTTTTATTGCCGTTTATTACAAGTGATTCTGTAATATATATATTTTCGTCTATCTCAATTGTCTTTTCAGAAGAATCTTGTAATTGACGCTTCAGCCATGTCGTCTTATCCTCACCTCTGTTGTAAAAAACAAGGAACAGAACCGCAATACCTGCCAGCAGAATTACTCCCAGTAATCCTATCAATTTCTTTTTATCACGTTTCCTTTTTTCCTGAACATTTACTTCGCTATTCATATGTTCTCCTTTCAGTAACAATTAGTACAATCTTCTATAGAAAATAGTTGCAAATACGTCAGCACCATTATTCCAAAATGTTGTGTAATATAGGTCACCTTCTCCGTATGGCACCATACTTTCCATCTCGGTTCCCACAGGAATACCGATAGTTTCTATCCAATTTCCTTCCCAATCACACACATGAATATTGTTACTCGAAATCGAAACCACATAAACATATTCATCATCCACTACATACCCTTGATTCGAAAAATTGCTTGCTAGTCCATTAAAAGATTCTGTTACTTTTAGATTCTCATCAGTCAAAAGCATAACCTTATTAGAGCCCATTGCTGCAAACTGTTGCCTTTCCTGACTCCATGCATACGAAAATACCGTATAAGGAACTTTTACTGTTTCTATAAGCTCCAAACTATCTGCTTTTACATAGCTTACTAGTGTCGGATCTGGATCACAATTCGAAATCACAAATTGATTCTCATCAGGTAAATATGTAATACTGTTACCATGGTCGATTGGGAGTGGATCACTCACCTGCACAATTTCCCAATTTGAAGGGTCAACCTTCATAATTACACAGTTCAGACTGTTCTTAATCTGATCCTGCATAACAAGATAAAGATATTCCCCGTCTGTGCAACCACCCTGTAAAACATTAAATTCATTCTGCACAGGGTAATGAGCGGTCTGGGTACACATTGCATTAAATTTACCGGAACCATCAAATGCCGTTGTGAACTTAAAGCTATAGTCTGTATACGCCAATACAGCCGCTGATGGTGTATCTGTATTTAACTGACAGCCAATTGTCTCACCCAAAAACATATAAGCTAAAACATATTCTTCCGACACATCCCATGCACACAGATATAGAGTATCTCCATCCACTTCCATCAGAAATTCCTGTTCTCCTAATTCCTTACATTTCGCAGAAGCATCCCTTGCCTCACTGCTTCCAAAGACAATCGCTTTTTGTCCTTCCTTTAAATCAGTTGCTGAGATAATTGGAAGCTTATAACTAGACATTGCTTCAATATGTTCTTGTAACATCAATGCGTCTGATGTTTCTTCTCCATCTTTTGTCACAATACTATATTCATAGATTTCTGTATCGTCAAAAGACAATGACTGAAGAGAATATTTCCCTAATTCCACATAATTATCTTCATAACCAGTTGGGAAATCTTCGCCATTTCTCCACGCCGGCACATAGTTTTCCACAAAATAATTAGCAAGGCTTTCTAATTTTTCTGATGTACTGCCCTGAATTACAATGCTGCCATCATAAAACCGAATCCATCCATCATTTTCACGAAGCCCTTTGCTGCCCGCCTGTGACTTCTCTCTATTTGTATTTCCAATCAAAATTTCCGTAGTTGCCTTGGTTTTTTCTGTATCTTTAACAATATCAACAGATTTGCCCATTGCATCTTGGATTTTTTCGGCCAGTTCTTGATTTGTATCCTCTCCAATTACAATAACTGCAGAACTCTCATTTTCATTTCCACAAGCCACTCCAAATATACTAATTAATACAATTAAAACCGCGAGAAAATATTTCTGCTTTTTCATTTCATTCTCTCACCTTCCCTAATATAAATTTATATTTATTACATCTTATTTGTTACATGTTTCCACAGCAATTTTTAATGACCCTAGAAAGCTGTGGTTCTCGGTCATATTAGAAAGCATCTGGGCTGTTATAGCATCCATCTTCTTTCTTTGTGTTACACCTAAATTCTCATGAATCTCATTACCAGCGCAATCTTTTCCATACCATTCATCGGAAGACAAAACAGCGACTGCTTTTGCTCCCTTTTCCAGATACAGGTCTGCCTTGGCTATAAAATCCTGCACATTCTCCTGATAAATCAAAACCATATCCACATCTAAATCTACATCTACCTGTCCCAGATTTCCGAAATCGCATCTTAAAATAGGTGACACTCCCATCTCGCGTGCCAATCCAATAGCCTCCTTCAATTTGTCGATACCCATTTGTTCATAAAGCAGACAGAACCTTGCACGGTAGAATAAATGGCGGTACATCTTTAACTCCTCGCCATCTAGATACAATACATCACTACCGGAAGCAATCAGATGCTGCTTTTTATCTCCATAAGAAAGCTGATATAAATGGGCAGTCTGGCTATCCGACTCTATCTGGATGCCATCCATGTGAAAATTATTTTCTTTTAAATATCTGTACAAGTATACTCCAAAATGGTCACGTCCAATTTTACCAATCAGGTAACTATTCAGTCCCACCTGTTCCAATTCATATGACTGTGAAATACTGCCATCCACTTTCAGTCGATTTGTTTTTGCAACAGCATTTCCTTCACATCCCATATTTTCGGACATTTCTAATTCTGTCAGCATACAGACTGGACCAATGACAATGATTCGTTTTGTCTGAGGATAAGATTTGGTATGCAGACTATTAAGATGGTTAAACTCGTGACGCATTTGAAAACGCACTGGTGCCTCTTCAATGCCTTCAATCTTATTTACTAACCTGTCTATTGTAAATTGACTGAGTTGACGTATCGGATAGCCAAGCGTAGTAATGTCCTCTTCTGTCTCACCGACTTCACCTTTGCCAGCCGCAACAATAGATAAATCTTCTGGAACACTTAATCCTTGTTCTTTCGCCATTGCTGATATGCGTCTTGCAAGATTCAAATCAAAACATACTACCCCCGTACACTCCGAAAGATTGAATATAAACGGTTCATCTTTGTTCCATTTTTGTATCAATGAATCGCGAAAAACAATGCCATTATCAAACAGACACTGGAGATACCCTTGGAAGAACAACTCCGCACGCGCTCCATGAATCTCTAAAAGACACATAATTTCACAGTGCTCTCGCTCTATCAACATTTGCGTCATTTTGTAACCCATTTCTTTATAATCAAAACTAATATTAAAAATGGTGGACTCTTTTCTGAAATCTAATACTACATATGGAACTCCACTTTCTTTCAATAATGTTTCTTGACGCTCATCATAATTCTTTACAGGATTCCAAATGATCCCATCTACCTGATACGAAAGCAGCATCATATAGTTTTTATATTCATCTTCCGATGTCTTGCTTGAAGCTAGAATTGCACTATATCCCTTGCGCCCCAAAGCTCTTGCGAGCTCTGAAACAACACGATCATTTCCACTTTGAGAATCTATCATAATACCAATTAAAAATTTTCGAGTTTTTTGCTTATTCAGCACATCTCCATAAGGAGTGTAGTGACACTCCTTCGCAATTTTTAAGATACGCTCTCTTGTTTCCGTACTAATATGGCTATCCTTTCTATTCAAAACCTTTGAAACTGTGGCAACAGATACACCAGCAAGTTGTGCAATTTCCTTAATTGTCATTGTTAATTCCTCTTTTCTACATAATTTTCTCCATTATATCGTATGAAGGTATTTTTTTCCATTCAAAGAAAATAAACACAGAAAATATGCTATCAATTTGCACTTAATTTCGTAAAAAGATCTTCAATCAGTTTGTCACGATAAATATGCGACACATACACCATAGGTGGACGCTCATCATCAAAAGACCATCTATGGTCATATTGCGGAATCGGACGGGAAACAATACGCTCCTCCATGAAATTGCCTTTCATGAGCCATGCAACGGCGCATACATCCCAGATTGGCTTACTCCAAAAATTCCCTCTATTGCATTCAACCGCCTCGTCTGTAATAGACTTCACCAAATAGTCACATAATTTATTCTTACCTAGTAAATGATGTTCTATTTCGTATTTTGTTGTCACAAACGATGAAACCACTCCCATGCATGGAAGCTGCACTAATGGAGCTTTGCTGTTAAAGAGAACCCTTGCTCCTGCTACATCCTGTTTACAATTGAATTCTTTATTATCTGGCCAATGATGTGCGTGTCCGCCCAGCCAGATTATCACTATTTTTTCTGCAATTTCAGGCGCCATCAAAAGTGCCGATGCCACATTGGTAATCGCGCCGATTGCAACTACATATAATGGTTTTTCTTTTTCCTGCGCTTTCGCAAGTTCTACCAATTTTCTAGCCGCCTCTGATTCCACAAATGTATTTTCATCTGGCAGATATTCCCTGCTGCCTTTATAAACCATTGGCTTGAAATCTTCTCTGTCACACACTGTCAAAAGACGCATGATTTCTTCATAGCTTTTTTCCATCCCCTCACCAGGAGTCGCTGCCCTGTAATTTTTAAACGGTGCCACAAGCACTGCTTTCAGATTCACTTCCTCTGGGCTGCGCAGTAAATATGACAAAGCAAATTGATCATCAATTTCATTATATGTATCCGTATCCAGAACAACATCAACTATTCCCTGAGGCTTCTTCAAGCGCTCCAATAATTTCATATCATCTATACGCATCGTTTTCTTCCTTTCTACCCGCAAACAAATTCTTCTATCGCTACTCCATCCGCATTCTCTAACTCAATTCCAAGAATCTTCGCAAAAGTAGGTGCCTCATCAATCAGGTGCATTCCTTCTTTTACACTATTCGCACGGATGTTAGGTCCTTTTGCAACAAATACCGGCTGTGGTCCCTTGTCTGGCAAATGTCCATGAGTTGCACGGCCATAACGATAATCTGAGATATCGTAATTTGACACCACAGCACCCGAGGCACCATTTCCAAATGCTGTATATCCATCTGTTTCTAATACAAAAGAAAATGGTCCTCCTAGATGTTCTTCCCTTCGGCACTCTTCTTCTGTATATACTCTTCCAATTCCATAAACGCCTTCTTCCTGCCATTTATGCAGTAATTGTCCAACCTTTTTCTTTAAATCTTCATCTGTAGAATCCGATAAATATACCAGTGCCTGGGTTCCTCCTGATTGGCAATACGCCTGCCATTCGCAGATTTTTCCTTCTTTATTTGTTGTAATAAGGCCTGCCCCAGCCAAAAGAACATTGATGTTAATAATACGACTTACATTCAGCATTCCATGATCACTCGTCAAAACTAGATTCGTCTTTTCAAGCAATCCCATCTCCTCTACAGTACTCATGATTTGCCCAATGTATTTATCTGTCTCTTCTACTCCCACGGTAACTTTGTCATTCCACAGACCATAATTATGTCTGTATGCATCTACATTTCCCGGATGAAGCATCAGGAGATCTGGCTGGAATTTCCGAATCATACTGCATGCGCAGCGAATTTGGAAATCATCAGTGTCAGGGTGTGAACAGATTCTAATCCCTTGAAGTTCCTCTTCTATGATGTCAAGAACCTCTTCGGATGATCCTGCTCTTCGGTACACTTCTCTGATATCAGTATCTCCTGGCTGTGGCCAATATTCCGCAATCAAGTAGTCTATATCCGGATGATTCCCTGTAACAGGCCAGAATATCCCAGCCGTTGTCAGACCTGCCCTCTTCGCTGCGGAGAAAATATTTTCCTGCCACTGCACGTGATGGTAAAACCATCTCCACGGTACTCTGTCTAGCTCTGGTTTCAATTCAAAATTCCCTGTAATGCCATGTTTCTCCGGCCACACACCAGTTGCAATTGTTGTATGGCACGGATAAGTAATCGTCGGATAAATAGAACGTACACTAGTTGCCCTGCTTCCACCTGCAAGATACTTCTGAAAGTTTGGAAGGGTTTGTAAATACTCAAGATCTTCGCAGGTTAATGCATCTGCGGAAATCACAATCAATTTTCTATCCATCGCGTTCCCCTTTTCATCTCTAATAAAATACCGTTCCACTCATTTCCTTCAGATATTCCACTGCTTCCTTCGGAGTCATAGATTTATCCTGAACAACATATGAAACAGCAGCGCTTACATGTGTCTGCCACTCTGAACGGTAAGTACTTCCCCTTAGATCCACAGAATCAAGGCGTGCATCATATGCAATCTGATAATTTTCATTAGTCGAAAATAAGTCCTCCATTAACGCCGCACTTGCAGACGTCACTGGCAAATAACCTGTCATTTCACTTCTCAAAGCAATTTCTTCGTCAGTCATCAAGAATTTTACAAATTCCCAAGAAGCAGCCATCTGTTGCTCATTATTATTGGCAGAGATTATTGAAACATCTCCTCCACTTCCTACACCATAAGCTCCCTCATATCCAGGCATAGGTGCCACTCCTATATTTACTCCTGCTTGTTCTGCATAAGTCAAAATTGCTCCCATAGATCCACTACTTGCTACACACGATGCTAATTCTTTTGCGAACAATTGTTGCTGAACCATATTAATTGTATCTGTAAGAGCAGGTGCCACACACCAGCCTTCATCTATCCATGATTTCCAGTCTGTCAAAAGTGTTTCTAAGGTACCGTCTTCCAAACAACTTGCTCCTTTATGGTCTTCATCAATAATTCCCTCTGCTCCCATAGAGTTAAGAAGTGCTTCTTGATAAAAGCTCACATCAATTGGCATACAGAATCCAGCACATCCGTTCTTCGCAGCAACGGCAGCTGCCTGCTGCTCTAATTCTTCAATTGTTTTAGGTGGTTCCGTAAATCCTGCTGCATTCCACATATCTATATTATAATAGAATAATGTGCATGATCTTACGAATGGCATAGCTGTTAATGCGTCCTCATAATACATACTTGTCTGCACTCCATCAATGAATGCATCTAAATCAATACCATCTCTCTCTGCATAGGAAGACATATCACACAGCACCCCATGAGAAGCAAGGATATCTGAAAGTCCTAAGATAGCGACTTGTGGATTCGTCTTTGAGCCAATCGCCGTTGTAAGACTTGAACGCAGGGTTACATATCCACCTATGTAATTTGACACCACTGTAATTCCATACTCATTTGTTTCGTTAAATCTTTTAACAGCATCTTCCATATAAGCAGCCGCTTGTCCCGAACCAAATGTATGCCAAAACTCAATGGAAATTGGTTCTGTCACATATTCCGGATGACCATCTTCATTATTGGAACCTTGCTGTGTACCATTATTTGAATTGCCATCTTTATTTCCACCACATGCTGATAACATCAAAAGACACAACGTCATAAAAACCGCTAATATTTTTTTCATAACTTTTAACCTCCTGAAAATTTTATTTCATTCCGCGATACGCCATCGCTTGGATAATACGTTTACTAAAGAAAAGGAACAAAATTAAAATAGGTAACGTTATAATTGTCGTTCCAGCCATTATATTTGTGTAATTCATTCCTTGCTCTAAATCTTTGATACGCTCAACCATTATAGTAATCGGTCGAAGTTTATCATCTTGAGTCATAACTAAAGGCCAGAAATATGCATTCCAATGACCGATAAAACTAAAGAGAGCCGCAGCTATCAAGGAAGACATTGACATTGGAATCATTACCTTCATTATAATTTTCCATTCTCCTGCTCCATCCAATCTGGCAGCTTCCAGCAATTCTGTAGGAATCTGCTTAAAATTCTGCCTTAAAAGAAAGATGGCAAAAGCATTTGCCCCAAAAGGTAAAATTTGAGGCCAAAGGGTATTCAAGATTCCCATATCAGCAAACATAAAATACGTTGTAATAAATGTAATTTGCCCTGGAATCATAAACGAAGCCATGACAACTCCCCATGCAGCTGCTTTTCCCTTGAACTCGAATCTTGCAAAAGCATATGCTGCCGGAACATTAATAAAGAATTGCATACCAATGATAGTAAATGTTACTATGATTGTATTGCTTAAATATCTACCGATATCCATTGAAGAAATTACTTCCTCGTAACCACTCCATGTAAACTGTTCAGGCCAAAGTGTTGGCGGCCATTGCAGTGTTTCAAGATAAGGCTTTACCGATGTAATAAGCATCCAGTAAAAAGGAAAAAGGAAAAATAATGCTATCAACAATTTTACTGCAACAGATATCGTTTTCTTTGCTATTTTCTTATGCTTGTTTTTCACTGTTCCACCTTCTTTCCTACTCGTAATGTACTTTCTTTTCAACAACCTTAAAATATATAATTGTCATAACAATCAAAATCAAAATCAGAATAGTACCTGCTGCCGCTGCAATTCCATATTTCAAATATTGTTGTGCATAAAGGTAAATATAATATACGACTACCATGGTAGACTTACCTGGTCCTCCGGCCGTCAAAATTCGCACAGAATCGAATACTTTAAACGATGAAATTGTTATTGTAATAAGCAGCAAAAATATCTGTGGTGACAACATTGGAACAATAATTTTAAAAAATTTCCTTATCGGACCCGCTCCATCAATTTCTGATGCCTCAATAATTTCTCTCGGTATCGACTTTAAGGCCGACAATAGAATCAATGTATGATAACCAATTCCTTTCCATACTGCAACAATCACGACTGAAATAAGAGCAGTTGTAGAACTTTCCAGCCACCTTAAACCAGGAAGTTTAAATACATTAAGCACTGCATTAAACAGCCCATTTTCATCCATAAGCCATTGGAAAACTAATGATATCGCAAGCATGGAACAAATATGAGGAAAGAACATAATCCGCTGTACTATTGCATTTATTTTGCTTTCCTTTTCCAGACATACTGCAAATACAAGCGAAAAGAATATAAGAAAGAATACCAAGCATACGGTATACACAAATGTATTTTTAAGCGCCAATCCAAAATCAATGTTTTTAATCAGGTATTCATAATTTTTTAACCCTACATACTTTCTGTCAGTAAGCACATTATACTCATGAAAACTTAGTACAATCATGTCTAACATAGGATAAATTGTAAATACAATAAAAAACAACACTGCCGGTGTAACCATTGCATATGGCATTATCTTCCTCTTTAGCGTCCCCTGTTTTTTCACTTGCTTTTCCTGAACTTTTTTTAATATACCCACTTTAAAATATCACCTCTCTAACTTTTATCACTCTAGGGAAACTAAGGTTCCATCTGAGTTTATTGAAAAATAAACACTCCTAAACCTCCTTTCTCTTACTCGACAAAGAAAACATTACCTACTTTTAAACAGTTAGGTAAACGTTTTCCTAATCTGTTTTCCTATATGTTGAGATTAACATCATAGATTACAAAAGTCAACTGTTTTTTTCACTTGTCGTTACAAACAAAAAACTGCTCTACAAAACATCATTAAAAACTTTGTTTTGTAGAGCAGTCTACTCTTGAGTGCTTTTCAGCATGTATCCCTATAATATTTTCATTTCTATAAGATAATCTTCTTTGGACATTTTTCTGCACATAATCCGCAGTTTGTACATTTCTCTGGATCAATATGCGCGATATTGTTTTCCACTGTGATTGCTTCACTTGGGCAAACCTTCTGACACATCTTACATCCGATACATCCAACCTTACATACAGACATCACGTCTTTACCTTTGTCCTGTGAACTACATTGTACTAAATGTTTTTGTTCATATGGAACTAATTCGATGAGGTTCTTTGGACATGCAGCCACACATTTTCCACAAGCCTTACAAGCTTCTTTGTCAACAACTGCCACACCGTCAACCACATGAATCGCATCAAATGGACACACTTTCACACATGAGCCATACCCCATACATCCGTAGTTACAAGATTTTGGTCCGCCATTTTGAACAAATGCCATCACTCTGCAATCTTCGACACCAGTGTATTCGTAATCCTTGCCAGCCTTTTCACAAGTACCACCACATTTTACAAATGCAGTTTTGCGAATCGTTTCGCCAGCTTCCTGACCCATGATTTCGGCAATCTTTGCTGCGACTGGTGCACCGCCAACCGGACAGCCTGAAACCTCTGCTTCTCCTGCTACGATAGCTGCTGCAAGACCAGAACATCCTGCATATCCACAACCACCACAGTTATTTCCCGGAAGAACACCAACAATAGCTTCTTCTCTTTCGTCCACTTCAACTGCAAATGCTTTGCCTGAAAATCCCAGGAAAACACCAATGAATAAACCTACGCCACCTACGATAACGGCAGCTAAAATAATTCCTGTTATACTTATCATATCTTCTGCCCTCCTAAATCAATCCTGAGAATCCGAAGAATGCGATAGCCATAAGACTTGCTGTTACAAGAACGATTGGAGTTCCTTTGAACGCTGGAGTTACGTCGTTACATTCTATCTTTTCACGAATACCAGCCATGATTACAATTGAAATTGTAAAACCAACAGCTGTTGCAAAACCATTTACTACACCCTGTAAAATATTGTATTCATATTGCACGTTGTTAAGAGCAACACCTAATACCGCACAGTTTGTTGTGATAAGTGGTAAATAAACACCCAATGCCTGATACAGCGGCGGCATTACTTTCTTTAAGAACATTTCTACAAATTGTACTAAGGCCGCAATTACAAGAATGAATACGATGGTTTGCAAATATTCAAATCCTGTAGGCTCTAAAAGAAATTCGTAAATTAAACCTGTTACAAATGATGCGATTGTAATAACGAAGATTACAGCGCCACCCATACCAGCTGCTGTTTCTACTTTTTTAGAAACACCAAGGAATGGACAAATACCTAAGAATTGGCTAAGTACAACGTTATTTACAAGTGCAGAACCAACTGCGATAATTAATAATTCACCCATTATGTACTCCTCCTATTCTTCATTTCCTGTAGGGAAAACTTTTCCGCCACATGCTGATGCGTTTCCGCAGCTTCCGCAGTCGCCGCATCCACTTGTCTGTTTTACTTCTTTACCCTTCTTAGCAAGATTCATTTTTACTTTGTTTTGAAGTGCAACTAAGCCTGAAAGTACTAAGAATGCACCTGGTGCCAGGATAAAGATTGTTACTGGTTCATAAGCTTCTGGCATAATCTGTAATCCGAAGATTTGACCTGCGCCAATAATTTCTCTCACGATACCAATTGATGTAAGACCTACTGTAAACCCAAGACCCATACCAATACCATCGAAGATAGATGGTAAAACTGGATTCTTAGAAGCGTAGCTTTCTGCACGGCCTAAAATGATACAGTTTACTACGATAAGTGGAATATATAATCCAAGTGAATCGTAGAGGCTTGGAATGAAGCCTTCTAATAAGAACTGTACGATTGTAACGAATGATGCTACTACTACGATAAACGCAGGCATACGTACAGAATCTGGAATAATTTTTCGAAGCATCGAAATTAACATGTTAGACATTACAAGAACGACTGTTGTTGTAAGTCCCATACCAACACCATTGATTGCGGATGTTGTTACCGCTAACGTAGGACACATACCTAACATTAATACGAAGGTAGGGTTTTCTTTAATAAGACCATTGTAAAGTCTTTCAACGCATCTATTCATTTGCACTACCTCCTAACACATTATTGAAATATACAATTGCTGAGTTCACTGCATTTGTTACAGCGTTTGATGTAATTGTTGCACCACTGATTGCATCGATTTCCTCATCTGCAGATGCACCTGTTTTGGTCACAACAAATGCTTCTACTTGTTTGCCGGCATATTGTGCTTTAAATTCTGGTGTGTCAGCATTCATACCGAGACCTGCTGTTTCACCAATTGAAAGGATTTCCATGCCGGTTACTGTACCATCATTTGCGATACCTACTGAAATCTGGATATCTCCGCCGTAGCCCTCGCTTGTTGTAGTTGTTACAACATAACCAACTGCTTCGCTGCCTGCTTTCGCAACAACAACCTCATTTATTTCACAGCCTGCAATATCAGCGATTGCTTTTGCAGCTTCTTTCGCATCGTAATCAGCATAAGCTTCAAATGCATCCGCATCAGCCATTACTGCCTGATAAGCTTCGTTTTTTGCAGCCTCTTTTGCAAGCGCGATTGGCTCTTTTGTAATCTCATATACAAGGCCAAGTAACACACCTGACACTAATGTAATCGCTGTAAGAATCAGTGTATTTTTTATAATATTCTTCATTATTTTTCTCCTCCTTTACCAAATGGTTTTGGAAGAGTAACCTTTTCAATAAGTGGTACTAAAAGGTTACTGAAGATAATTGCATAAGAAACGCCTTCTGCTGATCCTCCAAAAATTCTGAATAAACCGGTTAACGCACCAAGGCAAATACCGTAAACGATTTGTCCGCTCTTTGTAATTGGTGATGTTACATAATCCGTTGCCATAAACCAGGCACCTAACATTAAACCACCGCCGCAGAGGTGTGCTGCTACATAATTAACATCTAATCCGTGTCCGCCAAAAACAATCACGAAAATAGTAAATGACAGAATATATGTAACTGGGATTCTGATGCTAATAACACCCATCACTACAAGGAAAATTGCACCAATTAAGATTGCAATTACCGATGTTTCACCGATTGTACCTGCGATGTTACCAACAAACATATCCAGTACATCTACGCTTTCACCAGCTTTTAATAAAGCAAGTGGTGTGGCTCCTGATACACCATCATATACAAATGTTGTCATTCTTCCTGTAAAAGAAATTAGAAGGAAACATCTTGCACCAAGTGCTGGATTCATAAAGTTCTGGCCAAGACCACCGAATACCTGTTTTACAACTAAAATAGCAAATACACTGCCAAGAATACACATCCACCATGGAGCATTTGCTGGTAAGTTAAGTGCTAACAATAAACCAGTCAAAGCTGCACTATAGTCACTGATTGTAACTTTTTTGTGCATCAGTTTTTGATAAATATATTCTGTTAATACTGCTGATGCTGTTGTGATTACCACCACAAGCAATGCAGATAACTTAAAATTATATACCCCAAAGGCTGTTGCTGGTAATAATGCAATGATAACCATCAACATGATATTGCTTGTTGTTACCTTTGAACGTATATGTGGTGAAGATGAAATATTATAATTTTCACTCACGTCTGTTCACCTCTCCTTTTCTATTCTTTATTTCTTTCTTCTATTTGCTAGAACAATTTTCTTCATGGAACCGATTGATTGTTTCAAGTGACGCTTTGCAGGACATACGAAACTGCAAGAACCGCATTCCACACATTCCATACCTTCCCATTTCACGAACGCTTCTTCGTTAAAACGTTCTGCATAGTCTGCAAGTCTAGAAGGAATGATTCTGCTTGGGCAAGCATCTACACAGCGCCCACAATTGATACAGGCACTTGGCTCATGTTCCGCAACTTCATCTTTTGTTAAGCAAAGAATAGATGAAGATGTCTTTGTAATTGGAGTATCCAGCGTAAACATAGCAAATCCCATCATTGGACCACCAGAAATCACTTTTTCTGGTTCCCCTTTGAGTCCGCCTGCTGCTTCTACTACCTCTTTTTGATTCATACCTAATAATACCTTGAAGTTACCAGGTTCATTTACTCCATCACCACTAACTGTTACGATGCGCGATGTAAGTGGTCTGCCACCTATTACCGCATTGTGAATGGCAATCAATGTCTCAACGTTGTCAACAACACATCCTGCATCTGCCGGAAGCATTGTAGAGTTGATTGCTCTTCCTGTTGTAGCATAGATTAATTGACGTTCCGCACCTTGTGGATATTTTGTCTTTAATGCCATTACCTCCATACGAGGTTCGTCTTTTGTAAGCTCTCTTAATTTTTCGATTGCATCTGGTTTGTTGTCTTCTACACCGAAAATACCTTTTGCATTATCAAACAAACTTAATACAACCTTCATACCACTCACTAACTCTTCTGGATTTTCCAGCATTCTTCTGTAGTCAGCTGTAATGTAAGGTTCACATTCCGCACAGTTTGCAATAATGTAATCAATTTTGTCTGGCTCCTTTGGTGAAAGCTTTACCTTGGTAGGGAAACCAGCACCACCCATACCTACAACACCAGCATCTCCGATTAACCCAAGAATTTCTTCTTTTGTTAATTCCGCAAATGGTTTCACTGGAGCGTATTCTACTTCTTTGTATTCGCCATCATTTTCAATGACGATACAGTTCACTTTTGATCCAGTTGGATTAAAGTGAGGTTCGATTGCTTTTACAGTACCTGATACTGAAGCATAAATTGGAGCTGATACAAATCCGCCAGCTTCTGCAATTTTCTGTCCCACAAGCACTTTATCACCTACCGCTACTGCTGGAGTTGCAGGTGCTCCGATGTGCTGTGAGAGTGGGTACACCAAATTACCTGTTGGCAAAATAGCTTTAATTGCTTTGTCTTTTGCCAAACTTTTTCCATCATTTGGATGAATTCCACCTTTGAATGTTAATAATGCCATCCTTTCTTCCTCTCCTTTACTTTTGACATTTTTTTGACATATGCCCACACGCACAAATAGAGACTAACATGTAGTCTCTATTTGATATGAGCGTAATTTACTCTTACTATTCAGCTGTTTCTTCTGCCGCTTCAGCAACTGCTTCTTCTGCCACTTCTTCTGCTGCTTCCTCAACAACTGGTTCTGCAGCTACTGGCTCTAAAGCTTTCATGCTTAAGCTAATCTTCTTGTCTGCTTCATTTAGTTCAACAACTTTTGCAGTAATTTCCTGACCAACTGATAATGCGTCAGAAGGTTTTTCAACATGTGCTCTTGAAATCTGAGATACATGTAATAATGCGTCAACACCTGGTGCTAATTCAACAAACGCGCCAAAGTCTGTCATTCTTGCAACTTTACCTGTTACTTCATTGCCCACTGCATACTTCTCTGCTGCATTTACCCATGGATTTGACTCTGGGAACTTTAAGCTGAGAGCAACTTTTGTATCGTTAATATCTTTTACAAGAACTTTCACTTCTTCGCCAACTTTGAATACTTTCTTAGGATTTTCAACTCTTCCCCAAGACATTTCTGAAATATGTAATAATCCGTCTACACCACCTAAGTCGATGAATGCACCGAAATCTGTTACATTCTTAACAACGCCAGTTACTGTATCACCAACCTGAATCTTTTCGAATAAAGCTTTTTGCAATTCTGCTTTTTCTGCAACTAAGAGTTGTCTTCTATCACCGATAATTCTGTTTCTTCTTGGGTTGAATTCACTGATTACAAATTCGATTTCCTGACCTTGGTATTTGTTAAGGTCTTTCTCATATACATCAGATACTAAGCTTGCTGGGATGAATACTCTTGCTTCACCAACTACTACGCTTAATCCACCACCAAGAATCTGTGCCACTGTAGCTTTTAATACTTCTTTGTTTTCGAAAGCTTCTTTTAATCTTTCGTTGCCCTTTTCTGCTGCTAATCTCTTATATGTGAGAAGCACTTGACCTTCGCCATCATTTACTTTCAAAACTTTTGCTGACATTGTATCGCCAACAGACACTATTGTAGTCAAATCTACATTTGCTTCGTTTGTGTACTCGCTGCGAGTAATGATACCGTCAGCTTTGTAGCCTATATTTAAAATGATTTCGTCAGGTTTTACATCAATGACTGTACCATCTACAACCTCTCCATTACGTATTGTTTTCAATGACTCTTCTAACATTTGTTCAAAAGTTAATTCCGACATAATTTTGAACCTCCTCAATTATATTCTTGGGCGTTGAAGCCCCTGCTGTAATACCTACTGTTTGTACCGACTTTAATTGATTCACATTCAAATCTTCAAGTGTCTGTATATAGTACGTATTGCTACATGCTCTATCGCATATTTCAAATAGCTTTTGAGTATTGGAACTGTGCTTGTCACCAATGACAATCATAGCATCCACCTCTTTTGCAATCGCTTCAGCCTCAACCTGACGCTCTTTTGTCGCATTGCAAATTGTATTTAAAACACTTACATTATAAACTTTTTTTGAAATTATTTCAACTAAATATTTGAATTTATTGTAATTAAATGTCGTTTGTGAGACAATACAAACTTCAGTTCCACAAGGTGGCAAAAATTCATTCGCTTCTTCCTCTGTCTTAATAATTGTCACACCACTCTCTGCCCATCCTCTGATGCCTTCCACCTCTGGATGTTTTGCATCTCCGATAATCACAATATGCTTTCCTGCTTTGCTCTCTTTTTCGACAATTCGATGAATCTTTTTCACGAATGGACAAGTTGCATCTACACAGGTAATTCCGTTTTTCTCCAGAATCGTATGAATTCTTTTTGGAACGCCGTGAGAACGTATAATCACTACGCCCGAAGTGAGATTTTTCAGTTCTTCCTCGCTGTGAATCACCTCAACACCCCTTCGCTTCATATCCTTCACAACCTCATCATTGTGAATAATCGGTCCATACGTATATATTTTTTCTCCTTCCCGAAGCTCTACCTGCCCGTAAACAGTGTCCACTGCACGCTTTACTCCAAAACAAAATCCTGCCGTTTTTGCCAGTCTTACTTCCATATCAGTTCCCTTTTCCTATTTACATAATGCTTTGATTGCGTCAACCACTTCATCAATAGTCATAGCAGAGCTGTCTAAATACACTGCATCCTCTGCCTGTTTCAGTGGCGCAATCTCACGGTTCATATCACGTGTATCACGTTCTTCTATATCATGTGCAATTTCCTGTAAATCACACGCCACGCCTTTTTCCTGAAGTTCCAAATATCTTCTCTTTGCTCTTGTCTCCACGCTTGCAGTCAAATACACCTTTACATCTGCATTTGGTAAAATATTGGTTCCAATGTCGCGGCCATCCATTACCACATCCTTTGTTCTCGCAAGTTCTCTCTGCAATTCTAATAATTGTGCACGAACCGCTCCGATTGCAGAACTTACAGATGCCATATTTCCAACTGCTTCTTCGCGAAGCTGTCCTGTTACATTTTCACCATTCAGATAAACCTGCTGAACTCCATTTTCATATCCAATTGATACCTCTGCATTCTTACAAACCTCTGCAATTTTCTCAGTATCTTCTGGTTTTAAGCCCTGCTTCAAGAAAAATACTGCGAGCGCACGGTACATTGCCCCTGTATCCACATAAACATATCCCAATTCCTTCGCCACACGCTTTGCGACTGTACTTTTTCCAGCTCCTGCTGGTCCATCAATTGCTACATTGTATCCCATATCCTTTTTCTCCTTTTGATTTAATATATATTCGAACCTGCCGCATAGCCTGTAGACCATGCAATCTGCAAATTAAATCCGCCTGTCAGTGCATCCAAATCAAGTACTTCTCCGGCGAAATAGAGTCCTGGTACCAATTTTGATTCCATTGTAGATGGATTAATTTCTTTTACCTTAATTCCACCCTTGGTAATAATCGCCTCATTAAAATCCCGAAGCCCTGTAATTGTCATTGTAAAATTCTTGATGAGTGACACAAATGCCAGTCTCTCTTCTTTTGAAATCAAGTTTACCTTCTTATCTGGATCAATTCCACTTAATTCTAACATAACTGGAATCAATTTTGCCGGGAACAATTTACCAATCGCATTTTTAAACTGCTTGTTCATGTTTTCCTCAAAATCTCTCAGTACTCTTTGATCAAGCTGTTCCAAAGTCAGTGCAGGCTTCAAATCAATGACTAATTTCAGTTCTTTTTCCTGCAATTTCTTCCCGATGTAACTGCTCGCGCTCAGCATTAGCGGACCGCTGACACCGTAATGGGTAAATAACATTTCCCCGAAATCATCATACAACTTCTTGTTGCCATCATAAATTGCTGCATTTACATTGCGAAGAGACAATCCCTGCAATTCCTTTGCATACCATTCCTTGATTTCTAATGGCACAAGTGCGGGGAGAATCTCGGTCACCTGATGCCCTAATTCTCTTGCAAACTTATATCCATCTCCGGTAGACCCTGTCGTCTGATAAGAGAAACCGCCCGTTGCTACAATACAAGCGTCCCCTTCTACTTTCTTTCCATTGGATAATTCAATATATTCAAACTTTTCCTTTCCCACCACTTTTTTGACAGCCGTGTTCAAATGAATCTCTACTCCTAATTGGTGCAACTCTTTTGTTAGTCCACCGATTACATCCGAAGAGTGGTCTGAGACAGGAAATACACGGTTCCCACGTTCAATCTTCGTTCTGACACCAATTCTTTCAAAGAAATCGATGACATCCTGATTCGTATACCCATAAAAACTGCTGTACAAAAACTTTGAATTAGTTACCACTGAAGCGAAAAGCGTATCCATATCACTGGCATTGGTGATATTGCATCTGCCTTTTCCTGTAATAAATATTTTTTTACCCAGCTTCTCATTCTTTTCAAATATATGCACTTCATTCCCATTGTAGGCCGCAAAAACCGCTGCGAACATACCGGCAGCACCACCGCCAACTACAAGTACTTTGCTCATCTATTCTTCCTCATTTTCTCTATAATTATATGTAACTGAATCTTCCACCTGGTTCAGCTCATCACTACCATGCACCTGATAGTCGTCCCATAAATTCGCCAATGTATCTAAAGTTGAAAGAACTTCTGTTTTTTTTCTCATATACATAGCTGTCACAAGCGCGTTAATAACACTAAGTGGTGCTACTAAAGAATCCACAACTGAAACCATCTCACTCCGCGCTATCAAATTGCAGGATGAATAAAGGTTAATCGGCGAATGAACACTATCTGTTAAAGTGATTACCTTCGCTTTCCGCTCACTTGCAAATTCCAATGCTTTTAATGTTCTCATAGAATACCTTGGAAAACTGATTCCAATAATTACATCCTTTTCACCAATTCGAATAATCTGTTCAAAAATTTCACTCACACTATTAGTACGCACTAACGTTACATTATCACAAATCACGTTCAGATAAAAACATAAAAACTCAGCTAACGGAGCACAACTGCGAATCCCTATCACATAGACTTTTTTTGCTTTCAATATGGTATCCACAGCATTTTTAAACGCATCTTTGTCAAGATGTTCCAATGTTTCTTCGATTCTCATTGCATCTGTCTTCAAAACTTCATCTAAAATCTTTCCTTGTCTTATGTTACCCTTTTTCACGATGTGCCTCCTGAATTTATCCTATCTAATTTATTATACATGAATTGATGTCCTAATTCAATTATCAGTAAAGTAAAAAGGTATGTTAATCCTTTACGCTTAACATACCTTTTTGTCATTTGCATTTATTTGATTGATAATACCACATTTACATTTTCATCAATCTTGTATTCCATTGTGATTTCCTGTCCAATTTCATATCTGATAATATCCAGATGTTCTACCACAGACACATCGAAAATATCATCCGAGCCCTCAATCATAATATAATAATGTGAATTTCCATCCACGACGCCCTGGGCAATCTTTGTGATTACACCTGTTATGGAATCCATTTCACGGTTATCCTCCACAATCTGAATTCCTTCCTTCAGAAGAAGCTCCTGGTATTCCTTCTCACACTCACCCACGGTATCGCCAATTCCTACCACCTGGTATTTCTGCACATTTACCATGGCATACTTCTTAACCAGGCCTGCATTATCTTTCAAAGCGATAAAATAAGTTGGCTCTCCACTGATATTTAAGAGCAACGGGAACGTAGCTTCGTACTTCAGATTCTGAACCTGCCCTTCCGCGGAATCCATGGCTGAATGCTCCGTAGCTCCTTCAATTGCATAGAATTTTGTTTCCATTGTACGCTGATTCATGAGTACAAATCCAACATTCGACTGGTCTCCACTCACGGAAGTCACACCTGTGTATACCCACACGTCATCATTGATTGCAAGATAATTGTAGTCATCTGTTGTGACAAGACAATCCTTCTGCCCCAGCACGCTATTGATGAACCCATGCTTTAACGTTCCATGATAATCATAGAGCGCTACTAACAAATCGGCAGAATATGCGCGGTCAATCCACTGCGGAACATCTTTAATCGCATAATCCAACGTTTCCCCAGTAATCGCATTACATAAAACAACACGCCCTACTGTCTCACCACCGAATAACCCAATACTGAATTTCTTCACAGGACAAACCCAGTATGGAACTCCTTCTTCATCAATTTCAAAGCTCAATTCGCCGAAGATATACGTCGGATAATTGAAACGCAGATGACGGTAAATATTTCGGTTAAAATATTCTGATGTCGAATACTTAATACCACTTTCCAATTTCACAAGCTCTGTGGTCTGGGTCGCCATATCAATCATAATATAAGCCGGAATCCCATCCGCCTGATTCGTCAGCCACTTAATTGGACTTGCGTATTTCAATGGCGAAACACGCACTGGTTTGTCATTATAGTTAATCTGGCTGTATATCTCATCCACCTCGAACTGGGAAGCCATATCAATCATGCTTCCCATCTTTCGATTTCCTAAAAGCGTTGCGGACGCTCTGTCAAGAAGCGGAATCTGGTCGAATGAAAGTTCTTCAATATCTTTCGTAAACTCCCCATCTTCGACCTTTAAAAGCTGCTGATATTTCTTGGCGTTAATAATTGGCGACGATAAAACAGAGCCAACCAAATACACTGCCACAACCACTAACAATGCAGTCAGAAATCCTTTTACTGCTTTTGATTCCTTTAACTCATTCAGTGCAAGACGCTTACGTGCGATATAGTAACCCATCACAGCCACAATCAATAGCATAATAAAAAACCAGAATCCAACTGCATGGATATTGATTGCCGGCAACGTCACATAATAGTAAATAGCCGCAGCCAGTAAAATACCAATTGCACCTATTATTTTCTTTTTCATGTTTTTCATAAACAACTCCTTTTTAGAACTTTCTTCTCCACAAATCTGGCGAGAACAATACCAGGAATGGGAAAATTTCAAGTCGTCCAATCAACATATCCAGACAAAATACAATCTTAGAAAAATCTGAAAATGCCGCAAAATTTTCAATTGGTCCAACTGCTGCAATACCAGGTCCAACATTATTCATTGTGGTTAAAACACCACTAAATGTTGTTGCAAAATCAAAATTATTCAAAGATACCAAAAGCACCGAACCAATAAATATCACAATATATGCAATAAAATACATATATACACCTTGCATTGTATCTGTTCCGACTTTTTTTTCATTTACTTTTACAATACTCACCGATTTCGGATGAAGTAAACGTTTCATTTCTCGTTTTATACTTTTCAGCAAAATCAAAATTCTAGAAACCTTCATACCACCGCCAGTAGAGCCGGCACATGCACCTACAATCATCAGCAGCAGCAGAATGCATTTTGAAAATTCTGGCCACAAATTATAGTCGGCAGTCGCAAAACCGGTAGTTGTAATAATTGCTGCCACTTGGAACGCAGCATATCTCAAGGCCTTTAATGGTGTTTCATAAATATGCAGAATATTAATTGTAATCATTGCCGTTGCTGCTAATATAATTCCAAGATATGCCCTGACTTCTTCATTTTGAAATACTGCTTTCACTTTCTTAAGCAGCAGGAAATAATACATATTAAAATTGATTCCAAACAGAATCATAAATATCGTAATTACACCATCAATATACGCACTGTCATAATAAGCAACACTGTTATTGCGGTTATTAAATCCACCTGTTCCAGCTGTACTAAATGCATGAATCACACTGTCATATAAATCCATGCCACCGAGCAGCAGGAAAATCACCTGTGCTACAGTCAATGCGAAATACATGGAATATAAAATCTTAGCGGTATCTCTTGCTTTGGGCACCAATTTATCTGTTTCAGGGCCCGGAACCTCGGCACGCATCAAGTGCATAGAATTATTATCTTCCAAGGATACAATAACCATTACAAACACGAGCACGCCCATGCCACCAATCCAGTGTGTAAGGCAACGCCAGAAATTCATTCCTTTCGGAAGTGATGCAATATCCGTTAATATCGTAGATCCTGTCGTTGTAAATCCTGAAATCGTTTCAAATACTGCATCCACATATGAAGGAATTGTTCCTGAAACCCAAAAGGGCAGGGCCCCGAAAATGGACCATAATATCCAGGCACTTGCAATAATCACAAAACCATCTTTCCCATAAATCTTCGTATCCCCTGGCTTCTTACGTCCAAAGACCAGATACAAAAGCAAAAGAATGATGCTTGTGAATCCAAATGCCCTCCAGCCATCTTCGCCATAGATTACAGACACAAATGCAGGTATTAAAAGCACTAATGCTTCAACTCCCAGCATTCTTCCAATAATATAAGTTGTCATTTTCGCATTCATACTCATCACCTATTCCAAAATATCTGTGATATCTTGTAATTTCTTTTCTCTTGTTATAATAACAACACTGTCGCCAACCTGAATACTGTCATTACCACTTGGAATGATTGTTTTACGATTTCTTCCAATGCATGCAATCAACGTATTCTTTTTTGTGCGTAAATCTTTTAATGGAATATTTGTATAATTTGTTTCTTCGTTAATGATAAATTCTAACGCTTCCACTCTGTTGTCTACCAGACGATACATTGATTCTACATTTGCGCTCCGCAGGGAATTCTGTCTTGCGCGAACATAACTTAAAATCGCATCAGCTGTGGCAGACTTTGCAGATACGACACTATCGATACCAAGGCCATCAATCATCTGTGCTCTAGAGTCTTCGTTTACTTTTGCGATAATTTTACGTACACCCTGTTTCTTTGCAAAAAGTCCCATAATAATATTCTCTTCATCAATACCTGTGAGCGCAATCAATGCATCAGCCTCTCTAACCCCTTCTTCAATCAAAAGGTCATGATCTGTTGCATCACCATGAATAATGGTTACATTCGTAAGCTGTTCGCATAAATTCTCACACTTTTCGAGATTATGCTCGATAATCTTTACCTGCATTCCCATGTTGCTAAGCTGTCTTGCAAGATAAAATCCAACCCGGCCACCTCCACAGATAATCACTTTTTGGATGCGGTTCTTACGTTTTCCCATTTTGCCAAAGAACTGTTCAATATTTTTGTGTGTTGCTGCAATATGAAGCTTATCTCCCTCCTGAAGAACAAATTCTCCATCTGGAATATATACTTCTTTACCTCTTTGGATTGCACACACCAGTATTTTGATTTGATACTTTCTATAAATATCAGCCAATTTATTTCCAATCAGCGGATTATTTTCTCTGACTGGGAATTCAACCAGTTCTAATCGGTCTTTCATAAAAGTTTCTATCTTATTTGCATCCGGGAAAATCATGACTCTTGCAATTTCTGTTGCCACCGCAAGCTCTGGATTAACCACCATACTAAGGTGCAAGTCTTCTTTTATCATATCTATCTGGCGATAATAAATTGGATTTCTAACCCGGGCAATTGTATTTTCAGCTCCCAATCCTTTTGCAATCAGACAGCTAAGCATATTATGCTCATCAGCAGATGCACAGGCAATCACCAGGTCAGCCTCTGGTACACCAGCTTCAATCTGCACGTCCGCACTCACACCATCTCCATTTACACAGATAATATCTAAATTATTAATCGCTTCTTTTAACTTTACGGCATTATTATCAATTAGTACAATGTCGTAGTTTTCTTCTGAAAGCTGCTTTGCAAGCTTATATCCTACTTTTCCATCACCAATAATTACGATTTTCATTTTACCTATCCTCATAATAATATTATTTGCTAATGCAAGGGAAATTATAGCACTTTTACTTTAAATAAACAAGTGGGGCACGGTTTCTTAACCATGCCCCACGGAATTCCATTATTCTTCATTTGCTCTTGCAGCAATTTCTTTTTCTTGAACATCTGATGGTGCTTGTTCATAACGAACAAATTCATATTCATATGTTCCACGTCCGCCTGTCATTGAGCGAAGTACTGTACAGTATCCAAATACACCTGTCATAGGGATATCAGCTTCGATAATCTGTTTTCCACCTGTGATTGGTGTCATACCGAGCACACGGCCACGGCGTTTATTCAAATCACCCATTACATCACCTGTATATTCATCAGGTACTGTAACTTTGATATTTGCGATTGGTTCTAATAATACTGGACTTGCTTCCATGAAACCTTTCTTAAATGCCTGAACTGTTGCAGTCTTGAATGCCATTTCAGAAGAGTCTACTGGATGGTAAGATCCATCGTATAATACAGCTTTTACACCTACTACTGGATATCCAGCTACAGGACCTTTTACCACAGATTCCTGTAAACCTTTTTCTACTGCTGGGAAGTAGTTCTTTGGAACGGCTCCACCAACTACGATTTGTTCAAATACGTAAGGTGTTTCTAAATCACCAGAAGGTTCAAATGTCATCTTAACGTGACCATATTGTCCATGTCCACCAGACTGTTTCTTGTATTTTGTATCAACGTCTGATTTCTTACGGATTGTTTCACGGAAGGCAACCTTTGGTGTGTCTAATGAAACATCAACTTTGTAGCGCGCAGCTAATTTGCTTACAACTACTTCTAAGTGTTGGTCGCCCATACCATAGATTAATGCCTGACGGTTTTCACTGTCATTAACGGCTTTCAGTGTGACGTCTTCTGCCATCATCTTAGCAAGAGCCTGAGATACTTTATCTTCATCGCCTTTTGTCTTAACAACATATTTCATATATGTATATGGTTTAGAGTACTCTGTCTTACCATACATAACCTGTGTATTCTTTGTTGAAAGTGTATCACCAGTTTGAACTGCCTGTAATTTAGCGATAGCACCGATATCACCTGCATGAAGTTCTGGAACTTCTACTGGTTTGTTACCTATCATTGTATATAATTTGCCAAGCTTTTCTTCTGTATCATTTGAAGTATTGTAAAGGGTATCATCTCCTTTTAATACACCAGAGCAAACTTTTACAAATGAGTATTTACCGATGAATGGGTCAACCATTGTCTTAAATACATATGCACTCTTAGATTTTGCAAAATCATAGTTTGCTTCAAAAATTTCGTTTGTCTTACGATTGATACCTGCACAATTTTTCTTATCTGGGCTTGGGAAGAAACGAACGATATCTGATAATAAGTTCGCAACACCTTGAGCCTGTGTATTAGAACCCATAGCAACTGGTACGATACTTCCGTCTGAAACCTGTGTACGCATTGCCGCACGGATTTCTTCTACTGAGAATTCTTCTCCTGCAAAATATCTGTCCATGAAATCTTCACTTGTTTCAGCAACAGCTTCCATTAAAGCCTCGCGGCAGATTTGTAAGTTTGGTAAACAATAATCAGGAATATCACATTCTTCTCTTTGTCCAACGCCTGTGTATCTTCTGCCTGCATTTTTAATTACGTTAACATAACCAACTAATTTTTCATTTTCACGAATTGGTTGGAAATGTGGAGCGATTTTCTTTCCGTATTTCGCTGTCAAATCTTCTACAACCTGACGGAAACTTGCATCGTCAACATCCATTTCTGTTACATAAATCATTCTTGGAAGTTTGTACTTGTCACAAAGTTCCCAAGCTTTTTCTGTACCAACTTCTACGCCGGCTTTACCAGAAACAACGATTACAGCTGCGTCAGCCGCACTTACTGCCTCTTCCACTTCACCGACAAAATCAAAGTATCCTGGTGTATCTAATACATTGATTTTTGCTTTTTCCCATTCAATTGGGATTAAACTTGTACTAATTGAAAATTCACGTTTTTGCTCCTCTTTATCAAAATCACTTACTGTGTTGTGGTCAGCAATCTTTCCCATTCTATTAGTTGCGCCTGATACGTATAACATAGCTTCAACTAAACTAGTCTTTCCGCTTCCTCCGTGTCCTAATAGTACTACGTTTCTAATTTCGTCCGTTCTATAAACTTTCATAACTACTTTTGCCTCCTTATTGTAGTATCACATGTTGTTATTGTACTAAAATTATTTGAATTTTTCAACTGTTTTATTTAATTTACACAATTTTTTCTTTGGAATTTTCAGAATTATCTAACACTTTTGCTCTTCAGTTCGAACACTTTCACACTTTAAAGCAAGTTAGTGTTGACATTAGATTTTTTATGTACTAAAATCAGAAACAGGAATAGGCTTTCGGGTATTTACTAAATTTTAGAGATTCTATACCCAATAACCAGGATGTTTTTTCACTTTAACTACTACTTTTCAGTATGTTTGGGCATACAGAAAATTTTCTATCTAAAATACCCTCATTTAGACGTAAACATGGGTATTGAAAGAATATTTTTCTCTATATACCCAAATGCACTTAAAATCCAAAGAAAAACAGTAAACGAGGATGATTAGAATGAATACAGCAAAAAAAATTGGTTTTGTAGGTCTTGGATTAATCGGCGGCTCTATCGCAAAAGCGATCCGCCAATATTATCCTGATTACGAAATCGTTGCCTTTGATAAAAATAAAGAAACGCTCGCTCTTGCAACACAGGAATCTGTAATTGATGTAGCCTGCACTACTATCGATGATAACTTCAACAATTGTAATTATATTTTCTTGTGCGCGCCAGTTTCTTATAATACAGCATACTTAAAACAACTGAAAAATCACTTACATCAAGAATGTATTATCACAGACGTGGGCAGTGTGAAGACTTCTATCCACGAAGAAATTATTGCATTGGGTATGGAAGAACATTTTATCGGCGGGCATCCAATGGCTGGTTCTGAGAAATCCGGATTTGTAAATTCTAAAGCCATACTGATTGAAAATGCTTATTACATTGTCACTCCTACCCGTAAAGTTGCAAAAGAACGCGTAGACGAATACGCTGCTTTTATCGAATCATTAAAGGCATTGCCTGTAATACTTGACTACAAAGAGCATGATTATATTACTGGTGCAATTAGTCACCTTCCACATATTATAGCTGCGACACTTGTTAATTTTGTGAAACAAAAAGACGGAAAAGATGAGCTTATGAAGCATCTGGCTGCAGGCGGTTTCAAGGATATCACAAGAATCGCCTCTTCATCACCTACTATGTGGCAGCATGTCTGTTTAAAAAACAAAGATAATATTGTAAATATATTAGATGACTATATTGCACTTTTGAAAGAAGCTAAGGTTTCTGTCCAGAATGAAGATGCGCATGACATTTACAGTATGTTTGAAACCTCGAAGAATTACCGCAATTCTATTCCTGGCGGTTCTTCTGGACCTATCAAAAGAATGTTTGCCGTATACTGCGATATCGTGGATGAAGCCGGTGGAATCGCAGCTATTGCAACGATTCTAGCCGCCAATAATATCAACTTGAAAAATATTGGAATCATTCATAATCGAGAATTCGAAGAAGGTGTTCTGAGAATTGAGTTCTATGATGAAGGCTCTTCTAAGAAGGCGGTAGAAGTGCTTCAAAAATATAGATATATTGTGTATGAACGTTAAATACAATGAGGCCCACGAATTAATCTCGTGGACCTCAATTTTTGTTATGTCATCCTACTATTTTGAAAAAGAATTTCTTTTATTTAAAACAACCACTACAGCCATAGCCGCTACTGCTAATACTGCGTATGTCATCACCGCACTATTGTCACCTGTGTTTGGTGCTTTTTCTGTGTATGCTAACGCATATGTTGAAAATTGATCTGTTGTAAATGAAATTGTTCCATCAGCATTTGTCTTTGTATCTAATACTTCCACAACGCCATCGTGATTTCTAAGAACATGATATGCTCTGTTAGCAGCTTTTAAGTTTTCTGGAATTGCTACTGTAATTGTAATCTTTTTATCTAACTTATCAATTGTACCTAATTCTTTTCCAGCTGCTTTTAATACTACTGATACATCAAGGTATTGAGCAACTACTGCATCTTCTGCAATTTTTTCAGCTGCCTTTGTTTCGATTGCTGTTTGAACTGCTGCTGCAACTTCTTTTGTCTCAACTTCTTCTAATTTCACTTCGGCTACAACTATTGTCTCACCCTTATCAGCCGCTTCTTTAATCGCAGAAACTTCTTCTGCTGTCAACAAGCCTTTTTCAACCATTTCAGCACCGTTGCCGTTGATTGCTGCTGTTACTGCTTCAAGATTCTTTGCAGTTTCTTCTGTAATAACTTTTTCTTCAACAAGTTTGTCTGTTCCTTCTGTCATAACAGTTTCAACAATTTCAGTTGCTTCCGCTTTCACAGAGTTTTCTGCCTGCTTAGTTTCTGTAGTTTCAACTACTGTTACTTCTTTTACTTCTGGTACTTCTACCTTTTCTTCTGTAGTTCCACCTGTTGATGTGGTTGGTACTGTATCTGTAACTTCTGCTTCTACTTTGATGCTAAGTCCACATACGCATACTCCGTCAACAAATTTGTGACCTAAAGCTTTAATTACTAAATCTTCTGAGCTATTAACCATTTCTTTACATTCTTCATCAAACCATGCTTCTCCACATAATTGACATTCAAAATAGCCTTTCATTCCAGCTTTTGTACATGTAGCCCCTACTTCTTCAACTTTTACAAGCTTATGTGTTGCAGCTAAAACAACAGCATTTGCAGCACTATCTCCTAACAACTCCACGATATTTTCTTGATTAATATGTTTATTTCCAACCATACAATCTATAAATTTATTATCACATTGCTTCGAATCAAATTCATAATTTTCTTCGAAAGTACAATTTATAAATGTTGTATCTGAATATGGTCTGCAAAATGCATATTTATATGAACCAGTCCCTGCACCAAATTTACAATTTTCAAAAACTACTGACTTATACACCCTAGTAAAGCTTGTCCATCCATTTATTATCGAGTTTTTAACAATGACACTATGTTCTGAATTCGCCTCATCGGAATTGAATGTATAACATACGTTATCGAGAAGTACGTTATCAAGAATAATATCTTCACTACATCCAGCTGTAAATACACCACGGAACGCTCCGCCAATTGTTAAATTCTTGATTGTTCCGCCTTGAGTATAGACCGCACAATCCCAAGTATCGTTGGCACCATTTACAGTTAACGAATAACCATTCCCGTCAATTGTTTCTCCGTTTTGTATGATACCAGCCATATTGTAGCCACCTTTAGTTGCTTCAACCGTAATATCTTTTGTAAAGATAACATCTTTATCTTCTGTTAAAGCTGCCACTAATTCGGCTGCAGTCGAGACTTCTACAGCAGTGGATTCTGTAGCATTAACAGGCATTGCCGTTAAACATAGAATCATTGAAATAGCTGTCAACATACTTAATACTTTTTTCATTTCATCTTTCCTCCATTTTTAATTTACACAAATAAATCATGTGCCAGTCATATTTCTACAATACAACCTCACATGACCCTACATCTTATTCCATTATACCCCCCCCCCGAAAATTTTTGTCAATGCAGCCAACGGTCGGTTATTACGTTCATTTCAAGCAGACCATACTATTTTAAACGGTATACTCTTCTATAAATGAATAAGCTGGACAATACAAAAAAATCCTCTTGAGTATCTCTA
>JAFTWA010000041.1 GCA_017465565.1 Tyzzerella sp. | reverse complement strand
TGACCCGGAAAAGCATTTACTTTAACTACTTTACCTGACTTATCTCTCTGGAACTTACCAATGCGGGGACCAAGAATCTTTGCACCAATAAGTGCTGAAATACCACCTACCATATGTATAGCACATGAACCCGCAAAATCATGAAATCCTATCTGTGCAAGCCAGCCACCACCCCAGATCCAGTGTGCTTCAATCGGATAAATCAAAGCTGAAATCACTGCTGAGTAAATACAATAAGAAAGGAATTTGGTACGTTCAGCCATTGCTCCTGAAACAATCGTAGCAGTCGTTGCACAGAATACAAGGTTAAAAACAAAACTTGAAAAATCAAACTCTGCATATGCTGTAAACAGATCAAATCCCGGCTTTCCTATAAATCCAAACAGGTCTTCACCCATCAATAATCCGAAACCAATTAAAATGAATACTACCGTACCAATACAAAAATCCATCAGGTTCTTCATAATAATATTTCCGGTATTTTTGGCTCTGGTAAATCCTGCTTCCACCATTGCAAAGCCTGCCTGCATCCAAAATACCAATGCTGCACCTATTAGGAACCACACACCAAATACTTCGGCAGAGGCAGCTTCCATTACTAATTCTCTCATTGTTTCATCCATATCAAGTACCTCCAATCATGTCAATTTTATCTTACACTGAACAACAAATCTCCATAGGTCGGGAACGGCCAATATTTCTTTGCTGTTACAGTTTCTGCTTCATCACAAGCAAGTCGCAGCTCGCCCATCTTAACAAGAACAACATCTCTGATCATGTTCGCTTCTGAAATAATGCTTTCTGCATTATGCAGTTCTACCAATGCATTCTCCAGTTCCTCTGTTTTAATGGCAATTCTGTCTGTAAGCTTAGATAATTTCTTAACCAAACCACTCTCATAGTTGCAGGTTAATGTATCATCCACTGCTTTTTTAGCTGCAATCGTCTTAGCAAGCTCCATAGTGTAGGCATCTACCGCCGGAGCGATTTCTGTCTTTGCCATATCAACCATTGTATTTGCCTCAATTACGACAGTCTTACAATAATTCTCCAGCATAATATCGCATCTGGATTTCAGTTCTGCCTCGGAAAATACTCCATGAGAGGTCAACATCTTCACATTTTTCGCATCCAGTAAATGTGGCATACAGTCCGGTGTGGTACGATAATTGAGTAGTCCTCTCTTCTCGGTAGCTTCCTTAATCCATGTATCATCATAACCGTTTCCGTTGAAAATAATATGCTTATGATCCTTAATGGTCTTGCGAATCATCTCATGTAATGCATCTTCAAAATTTTCTGCTTTTTCCAATCTGTCAGCATAAATCTTCAAACTCTCAGCAACCGCACTGTTGAGCATAATGTTTGCACATGCAATACTGTTGGAAGAACCCAGCATACGGAATTCAAATTTATTTCCTGTAAACGCAAACGGTGATGTACGGTTACGGTCTGTTGTATCCCTGTTAAACTTAGGCAAAACATCTACACCGAGCTTCATCTGTGTCTTCTGTGTTCCTGCATATGGGGTATTATTCTCAATGGCTTCCAGAACCGCATTTAATTCATCACCAAGGAAAATAGATACCACTGCCGGTGGTGCTTCATTTGCTCCGAGACGATGATCATTTCCAGCCGTAGCAACGGAAAGACGAAGCAGATCCTGATAATCATCCACAGCCTTAATTACAGCACATAAGAACAATAAGAACTGTGCGTTTTCATAAGGGGTTTCACCAGGAGAAAGCAGGTTCACTCCTGCATCTGTTGCCATTGACCAGTTATTATGCTTACCGCTTCCATTTACACCTGCAAACGGTTTTTCATGAAGCAAACATACCAGTCCGTGCTTTGCTGCAACCTTCTGCATAATTTCCATGGTTAATTGGTTATGGTCTGTTGCAATATTGGTTGTGGAATAAATAGGAGCCAGCTCATGCTGTGCAGGAGCAACCTCATTATGCTCTGTCTTAGCCAGAATTCCTAATTTCCAAAGTTCCTCATTTAGCTCCTCCATATATGCCGCAACCCTTGGTTTAATCACACCAAAGTAATGATCATCCATCTCCTGTCCCTTAGGAGGCTTTGCTCCAAAAAGAGTGCGTCCGGTAAAACGAAGGTCAGGTCGCTTATCATACATTTCCTTGTCTATCAGGAAATATTCCTGTTCAGGACCTACTGATGTACGAACGCATTTTACATCATCATTTCCAAACAAATGAAGGATACGAAGCGCCTGCTTATTCAGTGCTTCCATGGAGCGAAGCAGCGGCGTTTTCTTATCCAATGCTTCTCCACCATAGGAACAAAATGCAGTCGGAATACATAATGTCTTTCCTTTAATAAAGGCATAGGATGTGGGGTCCCATGCTGTATATCCTCTTGCTTCAAAAGTAGCTCTTAAGCCCCCTGAAGGGAAAGAAGACGCATCCGGTTCTCCCTGGATTAACTCCTTTCCGGAAAACTCCATAATCACTCCGCCATCCGGTGAGGGAGAAATAAAGCTGTCATGCTTCTCTGCTGTAATTCCGGTCAAGGGCTGGAACCAGTGTGTATAATGTGTAGCACCATTTGCAACTGCCCAATCCTTCATCGCTGCTGCAACCGCATTTGCCACGCTAATATCAAGCTGAGCTCCTTCATCAATGGTCTTTCTCAGTGATTGATATACCTTTGCTGACAAATTTGCTTTCATCACTCTGTCATCAAATACCAAACATCCAAAATACTCTGAAATATTCTTCATAATGATTCCTCCTCGTTATTATGAATTTTTATATAAAGAAAGACGTCCCTAATGCCTCAATGCATTAAAGACGCCTTTGCCTTTATCTCTTATTCTTTGATTTTCTCACTTATTTTTATACGATTCCCTGTGCGGTCATCGCTTCAGCAACCTTTTCAAAGCCGGCAATATTTGCTCCAAGAACATAATTACCTTTTGCTCCATAACGCTCAGCTGCATCTGCCATATTATGGCAAATATTTACCATAATGTCTTTTAATTTGGAATCCACTTCCTCAAATGACCAGCTTAATCGTTCACTGTTCTGTGACATTTCTAAAGCGGAAGTTGCAACACCACCTGCGTTTGCAGCCTTACCCGGTGCAAAAATAACACCATTCTCCTGCAAATATTCTGTAGCTTCCATTGTTGTAGGCATGTTAGCACCTTCGCACACTGCAATACAACCATTGGCAACCAACTGCTTTGCATCCTCTAACAATAACTCATTCTGTGTTGCACAAGGAAGCGCAATGTCAACCTTAACAGACCATACGCCACGTCCATCGTGATATTCTGAATTAGGACGATAATTCTTGTATTCTGTTAAACGGGCTCTCTTTACTTCTTTGATTTCCTTTAATGCTGCCACATCAATTCCATCCGGATCATAAACCCATCCCGTAGAATCACTTACCGTTACAACCTTTGCTCCCAGCTGCTGTGCCTTTTCAGTTGCATAAATTGCAACATTACCGGAACCGGAAACTGCTACAGTTTTTCCTTCAAGAGAGATACCATTCAGCTTTAATAACTCCTCTGTCAAATACAGAAGTCCATATCCTGTTGCCTCTGTTCTGGCTAAAGAACCACCATAGCTTAAGCCCTTTCCGGTCAACACGCCTTCATATACGCCTCTGATTCTCTTATATTGCCCAAACATATAACCAATTTCTCTTGCACCTGTTCCAATATCACCAGCAGGAACATCTGTATCTGCCCCTATGTACTTACAAAGTTCAGTCATGAAACTCTGACAAAATGCCATTACTTCTCTGTCTGACTTACCCTTAGGATCAAAATCGGAGCCACCCTTTCCTCCACCAATCGGCAAACCTGTAAGGGAATTCTTAAAAATCTGCTCAAATCCTAAGAACTTAATGATTCCTAAATTCACAGAAGGATGCAATCTTAATCCACCCTTGTACGGTCCAATTGCACTGTTAAACTGTACACGATATCCTGTGTTGACCTGTACCTGACCATTATCGTCCACCCAAGGAACCCTAAACTTAATCTGTCTTTCAGGATTTACTAATCTTTCAAGCAAAGCATCCTTTCTATACTTTTCTTCGTTTGCTTCCACCACTACTCTTAAAGACTCTAACACTTCCTTAACCGCCTGGTGAAATTCCGGCTCCGCAGGATTCTGCTTCACTACCTGTTCAATTACCTCATCAACATACGACATCTCTTAATCCTCCTTAAATTTGTTGCCATCATAGCGTAATATTTGTATTTGATAAATAAAAAAAGGCAAAAAGCGTCTTCAAGGTATTTACCTCAAAGACGCCATTGCCTTTATGGTTGTGATAATACACCCGTTTAAAAAAGATGTCAACCCTTTTTTTATTTTCTTTTTTGCTTTCCCTTTAAAACATAACTTTTACTGTTGTACCTTTTCCAAGCTCGCTTTCAAGTTCAATTTCGCCTTTATGATACATAACTGCATGTTTTACAATAGAAAGACCAAGCCCCGTTCCACCAGTTTCTTTTGAGTGACTTTTATCTACCCTATAAAATCTTTCAAATATTCTTGCGTGGTGCTGTGCATCAATTCCTATACCGGTATCGCTTACAACAATAGCATTTCTGTTATTCTCTCGATGAATATCAATAGTCACTTTTCCGCCATCTACATTGTATCGAATAGCATTGTCACATAAATTGTAAATAATTTCATAAATATATCTGCGGACGCCATAAATCACACAAGCATCACCTTTAATCTCCAACGAAACATCCTTCTTTGTAGCTGATGCAGTTAATACTTCAACCACTTCATTTGCTACATCTCTTAAATTTACAGTTTCTGTTGCCGGCTCATGATTTTCGTCAAGCTGCGATAGTCTAATAATATCATTTATCAAATTCACCAGCCTTGATGCTTCCTTGCGGATATTCCCAACAAATCGTCCTGTATCTTCCGGTTTAACCAAACCATTCTCCAAAAGCTCTGCACTTCCAATGATAGACTGTAAAGGCGTCTTTAATTCATGAGTTACATTTGCAGTGAATTCCTGTCTGTTTCGTTCAGCAAAGGCTTTTTCTGTAATATCAAACGCAAGAATTACCGCACCTAATTTTTTTCCATCTGTTTCTATAGGGTTTACATTAAATTGGTATTCATATCCATTCTTTTGAATAACAAATTCGCTATGTAATCCACCCAAAGCATCCTTAACTGCTCTACTCATTTGATTCGCTCTATCCACAGATAAAAGATTATTTCCAAGTACATTCTCTTTTACCGCATAAATCTTTTTACATGCGTTGTTAATACTAAGAATTGTACCCTTTTCATCGATCAGAATAAGTCCTTCACTCATTGAAGATGTAATCTGTTCAAATTCATCCGCCTTACGACGCAGCTCTTCAATATGCCGATTTATCTGTTTATGTTGCTTATGAATTTTTGTAAGAATCGGACTTAATTCTTCATAGGAATTATTTTCTGTTGGATTCTCCAAGTCAAGCTTATTTAGCGGCTCTACTATTTTCTGTGTCATCTTTGATGACAGCAAAAAAGAAATAATTCCTGCAACAAATACAATTGCACATATTGCCGGAGACATCCCCACAAACAACGCCCCTAAAGTCAACTGACTTACCGAGATACGAAGTACATCACCTGAATCTAACAAAGTTGCTTCATAAAAAGTTTTCTCTGTAAGTGTTGATGAATTTCTTGCACTACTTCCATGACCATTCTCAAGAGCTTCCCTGATTTCCTCTCTGTCGCTATGATTCTCCATTTGCGTTGCATCAGCTACCGTGTCATACAAAACGGTTCCATCCTCATCCACAACAGTGAAACGAAACATTGTAGAATCAAAATGTTCAAAATATTCAACACCTACATTATTTACAGTTTCTTTCACAAGCTCCAACTCTGCTTTTAACTGTTTCACTTGAGATTTGTTAAAGTAATCATAAATGAAAGTTGTTGCAACAAACAAACTGGACAGCAATACCACTAACGCTACAGTAATCATAGAACGAAATATTTTCTTTGTCATACTTCACTCTCCAATCTGTAACCAACACCAATTACTGTTTTTATCTGTCCACCGGCACTGCCTAACTTTTGACGCAAGGTTTTTATATGCATGTCCACCGTTCTGGTTTCAGCCACATATGCCATTCCCCAAATGTTGTTCATAAGCTCATCTCTCGAAAAAACTACTTCTCGATGCTCCATAAAAAACTTAAGCAGCTCAAACTCCTTGTGTGTCAGTTCAACCTTTTCACCTTGAACAAATACCATATGTTCCTTTTCTTTCATGGAAATGTTTCCTACCACAAGAATCCCTTCATCTTCATCTTTTGCCATTCTGCGAAGTACTGCATTCACTCTGGCAACCATTTCCATTACACCAAATGGTTTTACCAAATAATCATCTGCTCCAGAATTAAGACCTCCAATTTTGTCCATCTCCGTGCCTTTTGCAGTCGCCATTATTATCGGAATATTCTTGTATCTTTGGTCTGCTCGGATTTTCTTTAATATTTCTACACCATCCATCTCAGGAAGCATAATATCAAGAATAATTAACTCCGGCATTTCACTTTCTAATGCCTTTAGCATACTGATTCCATCAGCAAAGCCTTTTGCCTGAAATCCTGTTTGTTCCAAAGTATATACTTCTAAATCTCGTATAGTGTTATCATCATCAACACACCATATCATAGTATCACTCTCCTTTGTGATTGCCTGTCACAGAAAACTCTACCCATTCCGCAATATTCGTTGCATGATCTCCAATTCGTTCAAAATACTTTGCAATCATCAAAAGATCAATTGCATACTCTCCGTCTGCTTTGTTTTCTGATAACATATTAATTAACGTTTCCTTCAATCTTAAGAAACAGCCGTCCACAACATCATCATGTTCTATAACCATTTGTGCCAATTCCAAATCTTGCTTTACATAAGCATCAATACTCTCCGTTACCATTTTACATGTAGCGTCTGCCATCATCTTAAAATCTGCAAGCTCTGCACCGGTTCTTCCACCAAGAAATGGTATGATTTCTGCAATATCTTCTGCCTGATCTCCAATTCGCTCCATATCAGTTATCATTTTAAGCGCAGCTGATATCTGTCTCAGATCTTTTGCTACCGGTTGTTGCTGCAATAACAATTTTAAACATATGGATTCTATTTCGCGCTCCATTCGGTCTATCTCTTGCCCCTTTGTCTTTACTTCGCTGGCATCTTTTGTATTTCCTGAGAGAAGAGCTGCTGAAGTAAAAGATATCAAAGATTCACACATGTCCCCCATTTCAATCATTTTATTATTCAGTAATAACAACTGTTCATCAAATTTATTTCTCATATGCTTAACCAAACCTTCCTGTAATGTAATCTTCTGTTTTCTTTTCCTTTGGATTAGAGAACATTTCCTCGGTATTACCATATTCAATCAGTTCACCCAACAAGAAAAACGCCGTTTTATCTGAAATACGAACCGCCTGCTGCATATTGTGTGTGACAATAACAATTGTATATTTCTCCTTCAATTCCATAGCCAAATCTTCAATCTTCGAAGTTGAAATCGGATCCAACGCACTAGTCGGCTCATCCATAAGCAAAATCTTAGGCTTAACAGCAAGTGCCCTGGCAATGCAAAGTCTCTGTTGCTGTCCACCGGAAAGTCCTAATGCACTCTTCTTTAATCTGTCCTTTACTTCATCCCAGATAGCAGCTCCTCGAAGAGATTCTTCTACTATTTCATCCAATGCAACCTTATTCTTAATTCCGTGAGTTCTCGGACCATAGGCAATATTATCATAAATACTCATTGGAAAGGGATTGGGTTTCTGAAACACCATTCCGATATCCCGACGCAGTTCATTTACATCCACACTTTTATCAAATATATTGGTGTTACCATATAAGATTTCTCCCTCTACACGAACTCCCTGAACTAAATCATTCATTCTGTTGATGGTCTTTAAAAATGTTGACTTACCGCATCCCGAAGGACCAATCAGTGCAGTAATCGTATTTTCTTCAATATTTATATTCACATTTTTAAGTGCCTGACTAGTATTATACCATAGATTCAGGTCTTTTACTGTAATGATATCCATTAATTTTTTCTCCTTCTGAAGTATACGCCTACACAATCTGCAAGTAGATTGATAAGCAATGTCATAATCATAAGTATGGCTGCAATTGCAAAGGCAATTTCAAACTCTCCCTGCTCTTTCGCATACACATACAAGGCTACTGTCAAGGTTGCGCCAGATGAGGATAATCCCTCAATAATACCATTTAAGGCATGGGCAAAACCTGCTGTAAATAATAATGCTGCGGATTCTCCCAGTATTCTTCCTACTGATAAAATACATCCTGTAACAACACCATCAACGCACTCAGGAAGAACCACTGTATGAATGACTCTCCATTTTCCGGCACCTAATCCAAAAGCACCTTCCCTATAGCTTTGGGGTACCGTCTTTAAGCTTTCCTGCGTCGTTCTCATAACCGTAGGAAGGTTCATAATCACAAGTGTCATCGCTCCGGCTAAAAGGGAGGTTTTCATATTCAGAAACTGACAGAAAAACAGCATACCTACCAGACCATATATGATAGATGGAATTCCGGACAATGTTTCTGCCGCATACTCAATAGTTGCAACCATTTTTTTATTACGGGCATACTCTGTAAGATATACTGCAGCCCCAACACCAAGTGGTAATACCACTAGTAATGTAGCTAAAATTATATATAAAGTATTCAAAATGTCCGGCAGAATACCAATTTTTCCGGACAAATAACTTGGCTTCGTTGAAACAAGCTCCCACGAAATATTAGGAATTCCCTTTATCAGTACATATCCTATCAGAAATAATACAAGTGCACAGGTTATCCCTACGGATATAAACATCAATGCTTTCATGGTAAAAATATATGCTTTTCTTTTATTTGAAATATTACCTGTCACCGCTTATTCCTCCTTCTGTCTTTTTAAAAAGAAATTCAAAGTTGCATTTATCAGCATAATAAATACAAACAACACCAATGCTATGGAAAATAATGCCTGCTGATGTAAGCTTCCAGCTGTCGCATAAGACATTTCACTGGAAACCGCTGTCGTAAGAAATCTTACGCTTTCAAACAAGGATGGCATGTTCGCCACATTTCCGGACACCATGATAACTGCCATTGCTTCTCCGATTGCTCTTCCCACACCAAGTACAATCGCCGCTGCAATTCCACTCTTTGCTGCAGGTACAGACACCCTAAAATAGGTTTCTACCGGTGTTGCTCCTAATGCCAAAGAGCCTTCTTCATACTCTCTTGGTACTGCTTCCAATGCGGTAAGCGATACTTTAATAATTGACGGAAGCACCATTACACTTAAAACAATAATAGCAGCCAAGAGACTTGCTCCATCTGGGATATCAAAAAATTCACGAATAGCAGGTACCAATACAAGCATACCTACTAATCCATATACCACGGAAGGAATTCCTGCCAAAAGGCTTACTGCTGCACTTACAATTCTCTTTACCCTTGGTGACGCCATTTTAGCAAGATACACTGCTGTAAAAAATCCTATTGGTGTTCCCAACAAAATCGCTCCTGCCGTTCCATATACACTTGTTAATATAAATGGTAAAATTCCAAACTTAGACTCAGACACTGTAGGTGCCCATTCTTTTCCGAACATAAATTCAAAGAATCCTATCTCTTTTATCGCAGGAATTCCCGAAATAATCAAATACACACTAATTAACAGTACTGCTGCAACTGTAATAAGACCTAAAATCAGAAAAATTCCGTGCACAACTAATTCCATCGTTTTTACTTTATTCTTCATGTACATCTCTCCAAACCGGAATAAGCGACGAGGTATAATCCACTCGCCCCGTCGCTTACCATCCTTAATTAGCCGGTACTACACCTGCTGACTCAATAATACTCTTAGCATCTTCAGAGAAACAGAAATCATAGAATTCCTGTGCTGTTTCAGAAAGCTCAGCATCAGTCTTAGTTACAAGCACAAACGGACGCTGAATCTGGTATGTTCCATCCTTAATCGTCTCATCTGTAGGTGCAACTCCGTTTACAGAAATTGCCTTTACCGTATCCTTTACAGATGCAACAGAAGCATATCCGATTGCATTTGGATTGTTTGCTACCGTAGTAATTACATCACCCGTAGATGTTAATTCCTGACGATATTTACAAACATCCTCTGTTCCGGTGATAGATTCAAAACCATCACGGGTACCGCTGTTGGCTTCTCGTCCGATTAATACAATCTCACCATCATTACCGCCCACTTCACTCCAGTTCGTAATTTCACCGGTATAAATTTTTGCGATAGTTTCAACATCCAAGTCCGCAATAGGATTTTCAGGATTTACAATAACTGCAATTCCATCATACGCAAGAATAGTTCCGGTCAATCCTTTCTGTACTTCCTCGTCCTTAAGCGCTCTACTGGAAAGACCTATATCACATCTTCCTTCTGCTACAGCGGTGATTCCTGTACCGGAACCTGTAGGATTATAAGTAAATGTTACTCCGTCGTTTTCACCTTCAAATGCTTCGCCCAATGCGCCGATTACTTTTTCCATGGAAGTAGAACCATCCGTTGCTACAGTGCCGCCTTCTTTACCACCACATCCTGTAAGTACGCAGGCAAGCATCAATGTTGCTGTTACAATACTCAAAATTTTCTTTTTCATAATAACTGTCTCCTTTGACAAATGTTTTTCTTGTTGTTAACTACAATTTAATTCTATCTCTCTGCTGTAAAATCGGTAACCAAACCGCTGTAAAATCGATGTAAAAAACGCACCATAAAAAGGCCTATACCATGTATAAGCCTCCCATATATAAATTCTGACCAAATTATTGATATTTCTTAATGATATCCATATACAAGCTACGTATCATGTCTTCTGTAAGCTCTAATGGATTATTCTTTAATCTTGTAGGATTTACAGACTTTACCAAAATTTCTATATCTCCTTCATTCATAGTTACCTTATCATTTTCAAACAACTGTTCATTTAAACTTTCCAGATATCCTATTGCATCAGCAACACAAGTATATCCCAGCATATACGCTATATCACTAAAAACATCCGGCAGAATACTTCTTGCTTCCATTAACTTCCAAATAGATGGAAGGCACATAAATACTGCTCTTCCGTGTGGAATTCCATAAAGTGATGTCAATTTGTAACTCATGGCATGAGCTGCTGTAGTCTGCGTAATATTAATTGCTTTTCCTGCATAATTTGATGCCTCAAGCATTTCCGCATTTCCATCCTCTTTATTTGCAATATAGTCCTTCATATTAAACATGAGCGTATTTAATGCGTGTCTCGAATACTCTCTTGATTTCTCCGTAGCATTCACAGACCACCAAGATTCAATACTTTGGCATAAAGCATCAAGCATCGTGCATTTTTTCTGATACAAAGGAAGTGTAACCAAATTTCTATAATCCAAAATTGCATACTTCGGAACAATGGAATCATGTGTTACCGACTGCTTTTTTCCCTCATAGTAAATGACTGCATATCTGGTAGATTCGCTTCCTGTACCAGAAGTCGTTGGAATTGCAATTAATGTCACATCATTTTCCTTATATTCCTGTTCAAGGTATACTTTCGTATCATTCATACTTGAATACAGCTTGATACATTTTGCAACATCAATAGAGCTTCCACCGCCGATTGCAAGTACCGCATCGCATTCTTCTTCACGAAACAGCTTTACACCCTTTACCACGTCCTCATATAAAGGATTTGGTGTAAACTCATTGAATATTGCATAAGGAATATCCAAAGCCATATATTCATCTTTTGTTTGTAAATAATCAAATGCCCCATCACATACCAAGAGCACTTTATGTATCTTTTCTTTTTCAAATATCTGTCCCAGATATCCTTTGACATCTGTTGTCGAAATTATCTGTTGTGCCATTTTTAACCTCCCACGATTTATATAACAATCTCATATTTCGGCTCTACAAGAGAATATTTTTCCTCTTTTCCATGCTTGTTTTTTGAGATTATAAATCCAGACTCCAATTCGTCTCGACCATAAAACAAGCGAAGATTGTTCCGAAAATTATTTACTATTTCTTCACAAACATCATCACATCGCACTTTTTCCAAAACTAACAAAGCCGAATTTTCCTCAATCCATTTTAAGCACTCGTTCTCTGCCAAATAATCCTTAATGCACATCTCCAATTGTGCCAATAACTCTTTACATTTATCATCACCATATTTTTGGGCATAAGCAGACAAGGATTTATGTTTCCCAATTTTCATAATTACCACTCTGTAATCACCCGTATAAGACGACGCAGCGC
>JAFTWA010000040.1 GCA_017465565.1 Tyzzerella sp. | reverse complement strand
TGGTAAACAATCGTGGTCCAGCATATTACTGACTGCAACAGTTACCCTGTTCTGTCCAGCTTTCACATACTCATTTAGTTCTGCTTCAAACGGAAGAAATCCACCTTTGTGGCGTACAACCTCTTTTCCATTGATATAAACCACCGCATGATGTGTCACACTGCCAAAACGAAGCACCATTCTTTTATTCTGCCAGTCATATGGAATGGAAAATTCCCTCTCATACCATACCCAGCCTACATGATCTCGTAGTGTCTTATCCGTGGTAATATCATTGTAGCTTGCAGGAACTGGCATCTCGATGTAATCTGTCAAAGGTTTTTCATACCATTTTTCATCTGCGCCCTGATTATATCTTTCTTCTTTCCGAAACTTCCAAATGCCACTTAAATTTTTTATCTGTCTTATTTCATTTTCGATTGGATATAACATGCTTCATTTTCCTTTCATTATTTCATATAGTTTTCTATATTCTTTTTACTTTGCGAGATACTTTCCAACGCCACACATAAATGTTAATGCTTCTAAATAAAGTTCCTGTGGGTGTTCTGCGTAAGTTAAATGCTGCACAGGATGTACAACGATGAGCTTTGCACCTAAAATGGATGCCACTTCCATGGAACGTACAATGTTGTTGTAGATACTATCACTAATTTAAATCCTCTTCCGTTTCTTCGTCAACGATTCCTTCATATTCATCAACATCAGTTTCATCCACAAACCCTTCTTCTTCATCACTTCCGTCTGCAGGGCTATCTGGATCATCACCTTCAATTATCATTTCATTATTCACGCTATCATCTGCTTGCTCGCTGCTCACAGGTTCTTTTGCATCTTCCTTATCAATAGAAGAATTACATGCTGTCATACTAATACATGCAAAAATTAATAGAGTTACTACAAAAGCCACATTCAATTTCTTTTTCATTATAAAATCACACTCCTTAATCCTCGTCATGCTGCGATTATCGCAGCACGCTCCAATCCTCTAATGTTTCCAATGCCATATACCTAAATGCTCCCTGCCATGCTGTGCACCATTCTGACACAATAAAGTACCTGTGATCCGGACGTCCCCATCTTGTATGACGGATGGATTCATCCTGACATCCTGCCGGACGCACACGTCCTTTCACTACCATGGTTCCATCTGAAATTAATTGTGTACCATTGTACCAAAGAGCACGAGCACGTTCTCTCCACACTTTCTTTCCTGTAAGTTCAGCCAATTTCAAATAATCTGGAACCCACCATAATCCATAATGGTCAAGTGCGTTATGAGCTGCCGAGACAGCTGTAGAACCATAAGTGTCCACGTTCAATTCTTTTGTCATAGAACCCTCTGGGAAAGCAACACTGTAATGATATTGCCATGTAGCAAGATAATACGCCACTTCTTCAGCCATTTCTAAATATCTTTGATCTCCTGTTAATTCATACGCTTTCAGAGACGCACGAAGCATTGGAGCACCTGATTCTTTATCGATACAGTAAGAGTCAATCGCGCCTGCAGTCGTAAATCCACCTTTTTCAAATTCGCCAAGGTAGAAATCAAGTCCCTTCATAGCTGCATCAAAATATTTCTTATCACCAGTTCTTTCATATGCAACAAATAAAGGCAACGTTGCTGTTGCACCGATACTTCCATGTGCGCTGTCAATAGACCCATCTAAGAAGTAGGTTTTTGCAAATTCTCCACTCTCTTGCTGTGCATTTACGAAAAAGTCACAGATACCAAAAGCACGTTTCTCATAGCTTGGTCTATCAATTCCAGCCTCTTTACAAAGGTCATATGCTTTGAAGAAATAGACTGCCGCAGTTCCTAAATTTCCTGTATCGATATCCATTGGAATATCGCCATTCAATGTAGAATCCAAACGTTCTGGTCTTTCAATCAGTTTTACAAACATCAGACCGTTTGGAAGAAATGCATATTTGTCCCAGCTGTCCAAAACGCTGATTGCTTTATCTCTGGCATCCTCATCGCCTTCTTCCATGTACTGTTTCAGAAGCGCACATGATTTGATACCGTTTTGTCCTACCCAGCCGATATGGAAGTTCTTTGACTGTTGAATAAATAAATTGCTTTGATCATCCCAGTTTAACCCTGTTGCAAATCCAACTAACCCATTGTATTTCTGACTCCATAATTGACGGAAGAACAATAAATCTAATTGTCTTACACGTTCTGGTGTGTGCCACATCTTCACTTCACGATAGAAGAAATCCCATGCAAAATCTAATAGGTCATGCACTCTTTCTCTTGGTTTTCCAGCCGGCATAAGCATTACAATTCCAGTAAAGCTATTTGTTGGTTCCATGGTTCCGTAGTAAGGAGCATCCCACGCACGTTTGAATAACACCTTCGGTGCTTCTATCTCTGGCCAAATAAGTTCCTGCACAAGATTTTCTCCCTCTGGGTAAATCGAACAACTCATACCACCCCGTTCCTCACCAAACAATGCAACTGCATACTTGTCAGATTCTGAATAAGTACAAGCTGGAATGGAAGTTCTATGCCATGCATATACCCATGGCTCATCTTTACAGCAGTAGCCTGAGTATTGTGCTCCAGCGCCCCAGCCGTTTCCATTGTAGTTTACTGCAGGAATTTGAAAATATCTTGGGGCATACGCTACTTTCAACGTGAGTTTCATTTGCGTAACAGGTGTGTCTGTTTTTCGTTTCCAATAAAACGCCTTATCATTTATGATTTCAAAACTGTCCTGACAGCCTTCAGGAAGGGGAATGGTTAATACCTGTTCTCCATCTAAGAGGACTTGCCACTCATTTTCTTGTTGTTTAAATTGAATTGCCATAGTCTGCTTGTCTCCTTTTTAAACATTTTTGTCTATAAGTTATACTTAGATTATAAGAGGATGCAGGAAAAACTGCATCCTCCTCTTTTGGTTTGATATTAAAAGCCCATTATTGTGTTAGTTCACTCACAGTAAAATTACTATTATATGCGACACCAGACAAATTATATCCGACTTTATATTGGAGTTTACCTTTACTATTAACATCATTAGCATACATATCATTACCAGGGCTATTATTAGTACTGCAAGTATTGCCACTAAATGTGCCATCTGATAATTTCACAGTACCTGCTCCTGTTAAGTAAATTCCTCCGCCTTTACTTTTAGCATTATTTTTACTAATTGTTCCCTTATTCATAGTAAATGTCAGACTACCATTTATATAAATAGCTCCACCATTTTCATTTGCTTCATTAGAATCAATAGTGCCTCCATCCATGGTTAAATTACCACTGTTATGGTGTATTGCGCCACCATTGTTAGCTTTATTGCGTTGAATTAGTCCGCTACCACTTAAGATAAATGTTGAACCACTATTGATTGATACTGCTCCTCCGGCATTCAGATCATTGTTACCATTGTCGCTGATATCTCCACCTGACATTTCAAATTTTGCTTTCGCACCATTCAGTGCCACACCAGCTCCATATGTATTTGATTTTTTAATTTCTGTTAAATCATTATGGGAAATACTTCCACCTGTCATGATAAACTGTGTTTCGGCATCGTTTCCTTCTACTGCCACACCAGCCCCGTATGTATTAACATTACTTTTAGTAGTATGATTTCCACTAGCAATATTATATGAGATGCTTCCACCATTCATAGTGAATGTCGCACCGTCTTTTACTAATACACCAGCTCCTGCAAACATAGCAGCAGTTGTACTGTTTGTAATCTTATTACCAGTAATCGTTCCACCATTCAGAACAAATTCTCCGGAAACTTCCACACCGCGTCCCTCATAAGCGGTGTGAGATTCTGTTTCTTTACCAATGAGCGATTTTCCATTATTTTCGTTAAGTGTGAATTTTGTTCCTGCTCCAACACTAACTAATGTTTTATTATTATTTGTTTCATTTGCTCTAATTATTTGGACATTTGTCGCAACTAATTCAGAATTCTCTGCAATAGTAATTCCATTTTTCACAGCACTAATCGTACCATTTTCAAACACTACATTCTTTGACTGATCATGAACATAAACTGCTGCATTCGAACCATCTTTACTATTTGAATTAGATACCTCAAAATTAGAAACTTTGACATTAGCACCATAACCCAATTGTATTCCTTGTTCGTATACATTGTTAATCACAAGCGTATTAATTACTGATTGAGTTGCATTTCCTTTCTTCATATAAAGACCTTTTTGAGCCATATTGCTAATACTTATATTTTTTGCATCTTGCACTAAAGCTTCATCCTCAACGTAAATACCGTGTTTACCGCCACGTCCTTCTCCATCATCTGCACCATTGATAGTTACATCATATAACTTACCTATTAACACGCTAGGTCCAATTTGCATTGCATAGTCTTCAGCGCCTGTAATTGAAATACCATTAATATCCGATGTTCCTGCTGCAAGGTATAGACCACGTTTTCCTGGATTTGTCAAGGTAATATTACTCATATCAGTCACTGAATCTGCGCCTTCTGCATTAATACTATCATCAGCAGAATTAACAACTGTAACTCCCGTCATTTCAACCCATGAACCATTGTTATAAATACCATTTTTACTTGGAGTGTTAATTGTAACATTTTCAAGAACAACCTTCTTTTCTGTTGGTTTTGTACTTTCAGTTACCTTAATACCATAATTGTCCCCTGTATTAATTGTACCATTTTTTAAAGTTAATTTAGCGTTTTCAACTAAAACAGTTTCTTCATATGCATTAGATGTATTTACGCTGTTTATCTCATCAAAACTTGCAATGGATACATTTGCATCATCTTTAGATACAACCGCCTGCGCTCCCACATTACTTACAGTAAGTTTGACAGTAACATTCACATTACCGCCTTTTACGAAAAGAGCATTACCAGACACTTGATTTACAACCAACGTATCTGCTTCCACATTTCCTATTGCAGAAACGGCTAAACCATTTCCTGAGGCTACATTTTCAATTTTAGCACCATTCACAATTGCAATCTTCGCATCACTCTTAATACCGTCGCGGTCTGTTCCTGTTACATTTTTAATATCTACATTATCAAGAGTAGCTTGTCCTGCTTGCACATATACACCGAATTTACCAACGTTATTAATTACAACGTTCTTATATACGTTTGGAGTTTCAGTCGTACCACCCTTTTCGTTGTAAATACCACATCCAGAAGAGTTCTTCACGGTAACTCCTGTCGCATTTACTACACCATTGTTATTAACTTTGATACCATCGCCAGTCACATTTTGGATTGTAGCCCCATTTACTGCTTGATTATCAGCTGTGATTGTTAATGTACCGCCCTCGTTAAGGATACCTGCTTTATTGCTTGATGAATTTTTACTTTCGTTAACAATTGTTGCATTGTCAAGCGATAAACTTGTTCCACTGATTAACTTGATACCTTCATTCTCGAATTCAGTGATTGATACATTCTTACCTGTTACAGTTCCGCCTGCAATTACTAATCCGCGGTTACTTAATTCTGTCAAGTCTACTGTATCCATATTTACAACTGCATTTGCACCTGTAACATAAATCGCATCATCAGTTGATTCATCAACCGTAATGTCTGTCATTTCAACCCATGAACCACTGTTGTAAATGCCATATTTACCTGCTTCTGAGATTGTAACGTTTTCGATTACAACCATTTTGTCAGTTGCTTTTGTACTTTCTGTGATGTTGATACCATATGTTGTAGCACCTTGACGCGTATTTTTTGCATTGATTGTACCATTCTTTAATGTCGCTTTTGCATTATCCACATACACAACTGCGTTTGATGAACTTAAGTTTGTGTTACTTACATCAAACTTTTCAATTGTTGCATCCGCCACATTTCCTGCACTACTCTTTGCAAAATGCAATCCTTGTGCCTTTGTATTCACTACAGTAATGTCAGCAATATTTGCTTTTCCACCTTTTACAAAGAGACCTTCTCCTGTAACAGCTGTATTTCCTGTAACTTTGCCGTCAATTGTAATTGTTCCTGTTGATTCTAATGTACCATCTTCAACGTAAATACCGTTACTCTTTGCGTCATTGATTGTAAGATTGCTAAATGTTGCTTTTGCTGATTCACCATACAATGAAACGCCATGGCCGCTTGCATTATTAACAGTAGTTTCATCTAGATCAACATGACCTGCTGTTACATAAATACCTTGTGTTACAGTATCTTGAATTACAACACTCTTACCTGTGAGTGTTCCTGCACCTGTATTCCAGATACCAATTCTTCCAGGATTTACAATAGTCACACCATTTTCTTTTACGTTTTCTGGATTGTATGTTTTATTTACTGTGATATGAACTGTGCCACCTTCATTTTTAATACCATCTGTTCCTGCATCTTTGATAGTAACATTATCAAGATTTTTTACATTAACATCTTTACCAACATAGATACCTTCGTTCTTTGTATTTGAAATTGTGATATTTCTTGCTTGTACTTGACCACCTGTCAATGCAAATCCACTAGCACCAGTATCTTTTGCCACAACTTCATTCATCAAAGTAATTGCATTCACCCCAGAAGTGTAAACACCTGCACCTTTTGATGCTACTACTTCAGAATTTTTTACTACAACATATGAGTTTATGTTGGCGATGCCGCGGTATCCTGCTTTTGAAACAGTAACATTTTCAAGCGTTGCACCTTTTTCATCAGCCTTTGCACTCTTTTCTACATAAACACCATAGCTGCCTGCATTTAACACCTTAGAATTCTTTAAATCAATTTTCGATTCTAATACATAAACTGCAGATTTTTCAGTTGTATCAAAAGTACATTGGTTGATAATTGCATCACTGCTCTTTTTCAAACATACTGCATGTTTTTTCGCATTTATAACTGTTGTGTTTTTAGCTGTGCTTGTTCCACCTTCACTGTAAATTCCAGATTCACCTATAATCGTAATTTTTGCGCCAATTTCTTCTGTATTTGCTGTGTTCCATTCTTTATCAGCTGTAATATTAACAACACCGCCGTAGTTTCCAACACCTTGTCCTTTAACATTTTCAATTGCAATATTGTCTAATCTTACTTGAGCTTCTTTTCCTACATGTACACCGTCATTTTCAATATCCTCAACTTCGGTATTTTTTACAGTTACAGTCCCTGCTATGAATCCAAGAGCTGGTCCTTTTGTATCAGAAACAGATACTCCATTCATATTGGTAACTGACGTCGCACCTTTTGTATAAATTCCTGCACCTGTGACATTAGATACCTTTACATCTTTTAATGCAATTCTTGAATCTACGTTAGCAATACCTCTATGTCCATTCGTTGTTCCGACTTTTGTGATTGTAACGTTTTCAAGATAAGTTTCTCTCTCCGTTGTATTGCCGCCGTCAACTACATAAATACCATAACTAGCCACATCGTTGAGTTCTGAATTCTTCATTGTAAACTTCGATTTTGAAATATATACGGCTGATTTTACTTTATCCCAGCCAACTTTATCCATCTTACAATCGCTAACTGTGAGAGTACTTCCTTTTTCCACTGCCAAGGCGTGACTTGCTGTATTCTTTATCACAGCACCTTTAACTGCAGATGTACCTCCATCTGTTGTTTTTATACCGATATTCTTTGGAGAGATAATTGTGATATTTCTCGCCGCCAGAGTTCCACCATTGTTCGCAACACTGGTCATACCTGATTTGTTGATAGTAACATTTTCTATTTCAATCTTAGAATCTGCATTAACAATTAATCCTTCATTCTTCGGTTCTTCTATTGTTACATTTTTTGCATTTACATTTCCACCTGTGACTGCCGCGATAGCATTGGAATTTGGAGTGACAACTTTCAAATTCTCAATCTTCGTAACCGCACCTTCACCCATTGTGTGGAACGCATTCTTTTTCGTATTTTCAATGACAACATCTTTTGCTGTCATTTTAGCTCCGTCATTTACAATACCACGATTTTGCACGTCTTTTACCGTGATACCTTCCAATTCTACATTGGAATTTTTAGTGCCATAAATTGCATAACTTTCACAGTCTGAAATGGAAACATCCTTCATCACAACCTTTGAATTGTTCACATAAAAACAACTTCTGCCTGCTTTTTCTGCTACACAATTTTGAATGTTAGCCTCACTGTCTTTTTCAACATCAATTGCGTGGAGACCAAGGTCGTGCATATGAAGATATTCAACTGTTAACTTTGAATTCTTTTTAGAAACAATTGCGGATCTGTCAACATCACCGATTTCTACCATTTTGTCTGCTGAACCCTTGATTGTCATTTCACCTTGGTTTGTAATCGCATTGTCAAATGCATCTGTGAATTTACCTCCGGTGATATCAAGTTTTCCGTAGTTGTTAATCAAGATAGCGTTTGACTTTGTGATTACACTATCACCACCGATAGTCATACTTGCTTGTGATGCAACGGCAACACCATAAAGGTTGTTCTTAATCACACCTCCGTTCATGTGCGCCTCTCCACCATACTCTACATAGATTCCTGTATGTAATGTTTCATCGATTGTAATATCCTCGATATTTGCCAATCCAGCAATCGTAAGTCCATATGGATATCCGAATACAACATCACCCGAAAGACATGTGAGTTCTCCACCGCTTTTTACAGCGATACCATTCACAACACCACTTCCGTCGATGGTTGCTCCATCTAACGTCAAATGTGCTCCAGCTTGAACAGCACATACAGCCTCTACAGTTCCTATGTTGAAAGTATCCATGATGATACTCTTATTTCCAACAATTGTCTTCGTACCATTTACATCTAATTCCTCTGAAACAACCACGTCTTCTGTAAGAGTAATCGTACATGTCCCATCTGCGGCCAAGATTTTGCGCAGAGTCTCTTCATCAGCCGCTTCCATTTGTTCCGAAAGTTCTATATTCTTACTTGAAGATACATTTTTTAATATCAATGCTCCAGCCGTAGCCCCGGCACAAACGATAAGCAGGGCAAGGCAAATGATCAAACCTATCGGAAACTTTTTCTTATTTTTTGTTATCTCATTACTCATTTCCATGAACATCCTCCTTACCTTATTCTACATGCATGTATCCGTCCTTTGTGTCTAGGACTTCATATTCCATTGAAGCGCGGTCTTTTGACACCTGAACATCATATGTGCCATCTCCATCTGTGTATATTACAAAATCTCCATCCAAAGCCGTGTTAAGAGAAATTCCTCCGGCTTGGATATTTTTCATATGTTCTCCATAATCACGTGGAAATGTGGTTAATGTAGCATAAATCTTAGCACCTACCGTTTCTCTCCATTCCATACTACTCAAAGTATCCGCATTACCGTGATGCCCGATTTTTGATACGTCTGCCTTAAGCTCATCTCCATACTTTTCTACGAGATAGTCTTCTGTAGCAAAGTTGAATTTTTCATTTGTGCCGTTGTTGGCAATATCCCCATTCATCAAATAACTTGAATCTTTATAGATAAACTTTGTAAGTAACGAGGATTCATTTAAGTTAATTTTTGTATTTGAACCAAATCCTGGCTCTGGATTGTATACTTTCATCGTTACATCTTTTGAAAGTTCTACAACATCCCCTGCTGCCAAATGTGTATATGGTATGTTCTTTTCTTCTAAACCATCTATAAAGTCCTTGGCAACAACGTCAGCTCGGTCCATAACCTCTATAGGAGGCATATATACATGCCCGATTTCAACATTACGTGCAATAACAGAAAAACCGCCAATATGATCCGTATGAGGATGTGAAACGATAAAATAGTCTAATTTTTCAATACCTAATTGTTTTAATCTATTAAGTGCATGTGCACCCTCTCCTTGATGACCACAATCAAGCATCGCTGTTGTACCATCAGGCATAATGATAATCATAGCATCACCGCCAGCTGTCTGGTTGTACCATGTAGAAATACTGAGACCAGATGACAAATAATAAACTGCCATCTTTCCTTCTACCAGCTCGCGGTTAAACACAGTGTCCTCATATCCTACCCCTGTAGTGATTCTGTCTTTTGAAGCCGACTGGCTGAAATTACAGCCAGTCAGAGTAATTAACATAACAAGCATGAGGCAACTGATTTTCTTTAGAAATTTGATTTTTTTCATCAGAATTTCCCCTTTCAAAATCACTATTTACGAGCATTCATCATATCAACTGACTGATTCACAGAATCAACTGTCTGTTTAATATATCCATCTAAATCGCCAGTAGGGTCAGACATAATATAGCTTGTAAGTTCTTTATTAACTGTAAGAATTTTTGAAATCAATGGAACGTTAGGGAATCTAAGTCCCATATCTGCATTTTGTAATGGTGCTTCTAATGCGAGTTCTGTTGGATGGTTCGCATCTCTCCATGTAATCCATTCCTGACTATCTAATGTAGATTTTGTATATGGTGTATATCCACGGAACGTACACCAGAATATCTGGTTTTCTGGTTTTCCAAGAAACTTGATAAATTCATATGCACCTTGCATTTCTTTTTCATCGCCAGTATTTCCAATAAAGATTCCTGTTCCTTCAGCGAACACTACATCTGTATATTTTGCATTGTCATCAACACCTCTAAATGGAATGAATGCCCATTCAAAGTTCATATCAACATCTGCAAATTCATAAACGAATGAACTTGTTGTTCCCCAGAACATTGCTTTTCCATTTACGAATGTAGAAGTACCACCATCAGCACCATTTGTATTCTTCATAGCTGCTTCTGTTTTGAAAAGTCCTGCTAAGATTTCACAATATTTCTTTAAATATTTATTTGTCTCGCCTTCTCCGTAAAGACATTTTGTAACATCTCCGTCGTATCCGTCTCCACTATCAAAGATGTTTACTCCTTGATACAATAACATATTAAGGATATCGCTTCCGTCAGATGGGATATATCCGTATTGGCAAACACCTTTTTGCTTTGCAGCCTGAGCAGCCTCAGCAATTTTTTCAAAGCTTGTCATTTGGTCTAATGTATATCCTGCTGCTGTTAGGCAATCAACATTTACCATGTATCCTTTTACACTAGTTCCAACTGGCAAACCAATTAAATTACCTTCATTATCTGAAAAACCTGTTTTTACCGCGCCTAAGACATCTGCTGTCCAATCTTCACTATCTGCATCAATAAATGTTTGAATAGGAGCCGTATAGTCTGATTGAGCATACTCTACAATCGCATTGTTTGTTCCCATGAACATAGATGGATAGTAATCTGGAGTAGATGCTGCAAGTTTTTGACGATTTCCAGATGCGCTTTGTCCAATCTCCATTTTCACTTCATACTTATCGCTCTGTGCGTTGAATCTTGCTACCAATTCAGTCAGTTTCAAGTTACTTGCTTCTGTGTAAGTACTCCAAAGAGAAAGTTCTATTTTTCCTGATGCGTTTGTGTCATCTCCTGCACCTCCATCGCATGCTGTCAAACATGAGCATGCAAGAACAAGTACGAGAATTGTTGATAAAAGTTTCTTTTTCATGATAATTACCTCCATTACTTTTTTATATTGTCATAAAACTGCATCTACTCTCGGTGCAGTTATGTACCGAATTTAATTTTTCACTGCTCCTGCAGTCATACCTTCTACGATAGAATCCATTCCGAAGAAATATACCATTAACGGAATAATTGATGTAATCATAGCTGCCGCAAGTACCAGTCCGCTGTGACTACTCCAGCTAAGTTGCGCAACTCCCGTCTGTATGGTTCTCATCTCATCTTTTGTTGTAACCAAAAGTGGCCACATATAACTGTTATATATATTAATAAATCCTCTAAGTGCATATGCTGCAACTACCGTCCTGCACAGTGGCACAAGAATGCTGAAGAAATATCTCATACGTCCACAACCATCAATCCTTGCCGCTTCATGAAGAGATTTTGGAATAGACAACATATTCTGTCGGAGCATAAATACCGCAGCTACATCCACCAATCCTGTAATGGTTAACCCTGCATATGTATCAATCAAATTCCATCCCATAATCATCTTGAAAAGACTCATGATAATTACTTCGCCCGGAATCATCATAACGGTAAGCGTTAATGTAAACAGGAAATTCTTACCTGGAAATTCAAAGTGTGAGAACGCATACGCTGCTAACAGCGCCGTGAATGCTTTACAAGGTAATTCAATTCCAACCATAATGAATGAGTTCTTAAAATAAGTTAACAAATTCATATATTTAAATGAATGAATATAATTTTCCAATGTCGCATTGCTAAGATTCAATTCAAACGGAATCTTCATAATATCCGCCTTTGGCATAAATGATATACTTGCTGCTAAAATTAGCGGCAGAACCAAAACAATACCAAGTAGTATTTTAAATATGTCAGATACAATATCTTTCTTTTTCATAGCACACTCTCCTTCCTATTCATAATGTACGAATTTATTTTCCAAAACAAACTGAATTCTGGTTACCAGGAAGATTAAGATAAAGAGTACTATTGAAAGACAACATGCATACTCAAACTCTCCTAATTCGATTGCTCTCACATAGACATCGTACATAATTGTCGTTGTTGACTTTGCAGGACCGCCTGCAGTAAGCAACTTAATCTGTGTAAATGTCTTGATTGCATTTACAATATTTACAAATAATACAAAGAAAATTTGTGGAGATGCCATCGGTATCATAATCTTGAATGCTCGCACAAAAGAATTTGCCCCATCTACGATAGCTGCTTCCTGAATATCTTCGGATACCCCACGAAATCCTGCCAGAAGGTAAATGTAACTACCTGCAATATGACACCACACCGTAACAATTGTTACAACCCAGAAAGATTTGTCCACATCCACCATCCACGAAATGTTTGTGCCGAGCCATGAATTTAAAATTCCATTCTGACTAAAGAATGATTTCCAGATTACAGAACTGATAGCAGAAGCCATCGCTACTGGCAGTGCATAGAGCATCTGGTAAACTTTGCCAAGTTTCGTTCTTTTTACAGAAAGTAATGCAAGCAGCATCGCCATAAAAAATGTTCCAATGAAGTTTGCAATTGCAAATTTCACAGTAGTCCACAATATCATCCAAAACTCATCATTTTTTAGCATCATGCTCCAAAATGTGCCTCCTGCAAATCCTGTCCAGTTTCCAAAAGTATCAGTAAATGCCACAGAAGAAATAATGGTTTTTAGAAACGGGTAAAAACTAAACAAAACACTAGATGCAATTACCGGCAACAAAAGCAAGTATGGAAATGCATCAAATTTTCTTTTCTTTTTCATACGCCTTTCAACTCTCCTTTTTTATTTATTTTGACAATATTTATCCCACTCGGAATGTCAGTGTCCGTTCAAAAACATCTCCAACACCGACAACCTCAATTCCGAGCTTCTTTTCCCAGACATGGTCTGTATCTGCCAAATCTGAAACTCCACACCATGGCTCAATACAAAAAATCGACATTCTTGTCCCTACGCCCCACAGACACATATATGGAAAATCTTTAATTCCCAATTCCACAAAATGTCCAGAGCGTTTTGATTTCATGGTGATAGCTTCTGCCCGAACTCCTTCGAGCATCTTCGGTCCATCATCAAAAAACTGGTCGCTAATCTTTATTTCAGTCCCGCCCTGCAGCCATGGAATTCTTTTTCCCGTAAGCAGGCGTGTGCCCTCTTGTAGTTCTAAACTGTTTATGTATTGTGGTGAATCAAATTCTAGTGAATAATCGTCTCCACTTTCGCCAAGTACAATCGGACAGTAAAACCCGGGATGTGCTCCTAGCGAAAAGTAAATTATTTTATTATCATCATTGATTACGCGGAACTTCTGACTAACAACATCTTTCTCCAATGAAAAATCCACTTGCAGGCGGAATTCGTAAGGAAAACACTTTCTTGTCTCCTCATTTGCTGACAATTGAAACAGAAGATGTTTATTATCAGCCTCTACTACTTCAAACTCCATATCATTTACAAACCCGTGCATAGTAGCTGGATAAACCTTTCCACTAATAATCACACGGTCACCCGCTATCCTTCCTGGACTTGGAAAAAGCAACATGGAATGGTGTGGCCAAATATCGTGTCCTGGCTGCCACAAATATTCCATCTCTGTTTTCTTGGAATATAAACTCTGAAGTTCTGCTCCAACTGGAGAAACTTCAATCTTCATGCAGTCATTTTCTAATTTAAAAGTTGCATCACTCATGACTATTTCCAATCTTCGATATCAAATTTCCACTCTTCTCTCTTTCGGAATGGAGTCTTGAACTTCTTAGTCAACACGCCTTTTTCTTCTAGATGTACATAACAAGCCATATCGCATGAACGTCCACAGATTGAACACTGATATGCATGCTGGGCCGGTGGATAGAAATAGATTTTATCTAAAATCTTTCTGGCTGTTTCAGGTGTTACTTTTGCTTCACCAGCAATAATCTCGATACGATTATCCATATCTGCAAATGCGTCTAATGGCATAAATGGATTTTTAGTTCCGTTTGCTCCGTTGTAATAAACTGCACACTGCCATGGGTCAACATTTCCGTCTTCATCAATTGCATGTCCTGGACATCCTTTTATACATTTGCCACATTTGTCACAAAGGTGTGGCTCTACGATTGCGCTTTCTTCAAGTTCGGCGTCTGTCAAGATAAAGCAGTATCTTACCATTGGACCAAACTCATCTGTAAGAAGCGTGTTGTGAAGACCTTTCTCTCCCAAACCACATTTCACAGCTGCATCTAAGAAATCCATCTGCACTTCTGCAGTGCGTCCTCTGTAAACTGCATCATAAGCAACCTCTGGATTTGTACTGTTTTCCTCTGCCATAATCTGCTGATGTCTTCTCTGAGGAAGGGCAATATATCCCTCACCTTCCATCATCATAGCAACCTTTAGTTGTGCCATAGGCATGACAGTTTCTTCCATATTTTCCACTGCCATGGTTGTGTACTGATAATAAGTACTTCCTTCTTCAATACCACGATAAATTCCGCGGAGTACTCGGAACGCAAGTCCGATAACGGTCTTTGTCTCAGGCATAATCTGGAAGATTGGGTCGTTTTTGTCAAATCTGCTTGCCGAAGCAAAACCTACGATGTCAGCACCATTTTGCTTTGCTATTTCAATAATCTTATTTCTCATCTCATACACCTCCTACAATTCTCCCTTGATATGTTTGTAGCAGGCAATATCACATTTTCTGCCACAAAGGCATGGTGAATATCCCCACTGTGTATTTGGCAAGAAGTTCATCTCTTTGTATATTTCACGGGCAGATTCTGCATCGAAACGTTTCTCTCCGTTTAGAATTGCCTCTCTTTCAGGATTACCCTTCAAGAACTCATCCGTAATAAATGGATTTGATTTGTGAGCGCCCTTATAATAAACACTACATTGCCATGTATCTAAACCTTCTTCACTTACTGCGTTTCCCGGACAAGCCTCGATACAAGCACCGCATTTATCACAAATACTTTCTTCTTTCACGTCATCGCATTCAATTGGTGCATCCGTGATAATGAAGCAATACCTCATAAATGGACCATGTTCTTTGTTGATAATCTTTCCGTTTAATCCCATTTCGCCAAGTCCACAAGCCTTTGCAGCTTTTCCGAAATCAATGATAACATCTGGAACTGGTTTTCCTTCTGCAACAGCTTCAGCATGAATTAATTCATAAGTATCTAACACTTCTGGGTTTGTTGTTTTGTCACCTTTGATTCGAAGATTTGGAATAGCTTTCTGTAAGCAGGCATCGTAGCCTTCATTTTCAATCATTCCACCAATTTTCAAAAGGAAGATTTCTGCCATTTCTTCGTCGATGTATTTGACGCCCATAGTTGTATATGTATAATATTGGTTTCCTCTGTCCATTGCTTTGTAGAGCCCCTTTGGTACAGCGAAACCAAAACCGATAATGCATTTGGCATTTGGCAAAATCATCTTTGGGTCTCTTTGAGGATTTGGTTCTTCATACACTTTCCCAATTCCACATACGGTTGCGCCAAGTTCTTTTGCCTTTTCTTTAATCTGCGCATTTGTTAACATAATCACTCTCTCCTTCTTCTACTATCTGTCTAATCGCCATGCTTTCTTTGTTCTGAGTGGTTCTTCAAATCTGCCTTCCATGCAGCCACCTTTTTTCTCTAAGACAGATACACAAGCTCTGATACAGCCGCCACATTTTGCCATGTTATATCCAACCCAGCTCGGAAAATACTTTTGAAGCGCGGTGTATACTTTCATAATTTCTTTCTCATCTGCCACGTCTGTAACACCTTCCATCAAATCGAGAGCTCCATTTTCATTTGCATCCCAAACTTCCTTTGGAACAAATGGGTTGTAATATCTTCCTGCGTGTGTATAGAATGCGTAACATCTCCACATATCGATGTCACCCCACTCACAGATTTTACCATCCAGATTTACACTGATTGTCTTACCTGAATTAAGAGCAGGAATACATCCTCCTGGACATTCTCTTACGCAGGCACCACATCTTCTACAGAGTGGCTTGCCACTATACATTTCATCGTATTCTAACTCTGCATCTGTAAAAAGAAATGCAACTCTCTGGAGAGGACCAAACTCTGGAGTTAAAAGCATTTTGCTCCAGCCAATTTCACCAAGTCCACATGCTACTGCCGCAAGACGGAATTGAAATTGTAAATCTGGTGCTACATTGTCTTCGCGTGTTGGTCTTGTAAACTGTACACTTCTGTGGTGTGCAGTCGATGTCTTTGCATTTTCATTTACTTCAATCTGTTCCTCTGGAGATAATGTATTTCCAGGACTTCCATCCATATCTGAAACTACACCACGTGCGCCAGTGTTTCGATAAACAAATGCTTCATACCCTTCGTCTTCTATTAGCTTTCCAACCTGATAAAGTACTGCTGGTGCAAAAATCTCATTGATTCCACCATATGCCATAGATGGATATTGATAAAACTGTGTTCCTTCTTCAATTCCTCTCTGCACTCCTCTTGGAATACGGAATACAAATCCAATTACACTTTTCGCTTCTGGAAACAAAAACTGTGGATTCATTTCATCTGGTGCCCCGTTAAAACGTGACATTGGTCCAATCCCACAAGCATCTGCTCCTGCTGCCAAAGCAACTTCTTTGATCATTTTACTTGTTAACATGTTTTCTCTCCTCTCCTTTGTCTATATTGAAAACTCTTCATCAATTTTCCTGAGTTTCAATGGACTTCCATTTTCCACCACATAAGGATAAATATTATGTGCTGGTTCTAGCAGTTCCAAAATATTACCGCTATACTTTTCTCTCATATAACTATTGACAACCATACTTGGATTACGATGGATTCTGGTTGCCAGCTTCGCCGCCTCAAAATAAGGTTCATATAGATGCATATCCTCTGGTCGAATGAAGTTTGTATTATCAATCAGTGCCTGATAATGATTTTCATTCTTCAAATACTCTTTACAGATGCCATGGAAATCGTATGCATTATCCATCTGTGCAATCTCTGCTTCATGAGCCACCAGATTGTCATGAAAATTGTGCGCTGAACAGTAATTTAAGCACCCACTGTTTGCCAATAGATACATCTTCTTTCCGTTTTCATTGCACCATTTATGCAGCGCCTTTATTGCTTCGAAATCACGATTGAGTTCGCGCTTCATATAGTAACTGTCAAAATACTCTGCCAGATATTCCATGCCCTGCACTGTGCCAATTTCCATGTTGACCGATGCCCGAACTTCTATATTCTCAAAATTTTGATGCACAAACTTTGCAATTAATGGCGAAGTGGTTGTAATTGATTGTAAGCCGTAAGTTTCAGCAACGTGGTCAATAATAGTACCCACCTTGTTAAAGAATGCTCTCGACTGACTATCTTTTCCATAACAGTTTGCGTTAAACAGAAGATTCAGCGCAATCCCTTCTTCTGAAAGTTCCTTCAGCGCATTTCTCTGAATCTCCTGCATTTCCCATGGTGTGTATCTCTCATTTTCCAATTGACTTGTTCTGCCATTTGGTATATCTCCCCATGAGAAATAAACTTCATAGATATTTTCTTTATAATTTTTAATACATTCTATAAGTTCTCTGTCTCCGTTTTTGAGACCAATCATATATTTCATTTCTAATTTGTCCTTTTATGTAAAATACCCATTTTTTTCGATTATTCTCTTACTATTTTAGTCTGTTTGACCAACGGAGACAATCGCATAAGTCTACCAATTATTTCCACAAATCAAATCTCTACTTTTGCGATTTTTCTTCTCCTGGAAGTTTTCGAAAGCCGAAATTGCGCTCATAACTGCGATAAAAAGTTCTCATACTGTTAAAACCGCACATCATCGCAATTTCTTCTAATGTTTTATCTTTATTCTTTGAATCATCCATCATCTGAACTGCCCGCTGCACGCGAATGTCGTTTACAAACACACGCAAATCCACATTCAGCCTTTTTCCAATTTTGATACCTAGTGCTTTCGGCGAAACATAAAACACCTTTGACAGAGTCTCTAATGTGATGTTTTCGTTATAATGGTCATAGATATACTGAACAACTTCCGTTGTAAATTCATTATCACTCGCAACCTTATCCTTCTTGTCCACCATCTCATAACGTTCTACAATGCATGAAAGTAATTGATAAACTGCAGCTATTTTATCTAATTCACTGGTATTCTCTTCAGAAACATTCATGGCTTTCTCGATTCCTCGGAATACAATTTCATTGTAATCTGTATCCTCCAACCATAAAGGTAGCCTCTTTTCTGGATATAAAGAATAGAAGTCTCTCAGATACCTTGTTCCTAAATATGCACAGACAACCTCTGCCTCTCCATCAATTTCATAACTGTGATTCTCAAACTTGTCGATAATCGCAATTTGTCCGTCATGAAGTACCATGCGCTGTCCAGCGATAGTAACTGCCACCTTTCCTTTTACAACACCGAAAATCTCAAGATTTTTATGAAAATGAAGACTATACCCCTTACAGACATATTGCTCGACAACAAAACAAGCGGCTTCATTAATTTCTTTTTCATTCCTTACACTTAGCATACTTCACCTTAATCTCTTTCACTTTTAAACTTGCTGGTCCACATTTCTCCTATTCTATCTTGATTTTAACATTTCCGTACGTTATACTAAATAAATAAAACAAACGCATTTTTTAGGAAAACCAACATTTTTATAAGGAACATGGATTATGATTAAAAAATTATACATTGAGCCCTCTTCACTTTGCAATTTAAACTGTAGTATGTGCTTTCGAAACAACTGGTTTGAAGAAAAAAAAGGCCTCATGTCAAAAGACACGAAAAATATTTTATTTCAGATTTTTCAAAAATCAAACATAGAAACCGTTTTTTTCGGCGGAATGGGTGAACCGCTTATGCACCCAGATATTATTGAAATGGTTTCCTGCGCAGTGCAAGCAGGAAAAAGAACAGAATTGATTACAAATGCTACCTTATTAAATTCCACTATGGTTAAAAACCTTCTCCGTGCAGGACTACATTGCCTCTGGGTCTCTATGGATGGATTTTCGAGAGAAAGCTATGAAGGAATCCGTAAAGGCAGCATGTATTCACTTATCATGAAAAATCTAGAGGAATTTAATCGACAAAGGACAACCACCCAGCTAGGTATCACCTTCGTAATGATGAAGGAAAACGAATATGAACTGCAGCATATCAACCGTTTTGCCGATGATATTCATGCAGATTTTATAAACCTTAGCCATGTCCTTCCCGGTGAACCATTGAATCAGGAAGAGGCTTTGTATGAAAAAGATTATCCCGTTGGTAAAATGACACGCTTTCTAAATCACACTTCTAATAAGGTTGAAAACCTGTGTCCTTTTATCGCGGAAAACTGCTGTTTCATCCGCTGGGATGGTGAAGTATGCCCTTGTATGCAGTTATTGCACAACTCATATACATATCTTTATAATGAGAAACGAAAAGTATATTCAAAATCTTATGGGAACATCAACACGCAAGATTTTTCTGATATTTTCAACAGTTCAGAATATATGGATTTCCAGAATAATGTTTCCGAATTCAATTATCCTTGCTGTACTATCTGTATGGGATGTGAAGACCGATTGGAAAATAAAAAGGACTGCATGTATAATATTGAACCAACATGCGGTGCGTGCCTGTGGGCACAAGGACTCATACGATGTCCATAAAACTAGATGAAAGGAGAACTGACCATGAATTTTTGTGATATCAATCCATTTATACGATTTGCTGAGTATGTTTTTCACCCTAGATTGCCAGAAAATCCTGTTTTCGTAAAGGACTGCCGAATTTTATATGTCATTTCTGGTGAGGCAGAGCTTTTCATTGAAAATCAGCATTATGAGCTAATTCCAAACTCTTTATTCTACTGTTCTGCAGGACATACCTATATCATGCAGTCTTCTGGCGTAAAGATTCTTGCTTTGAATTTTGATTTGACACAGCGCGATAATGTGCACACAGAATTTTATCCACGCATTAGCCTGTCAGATAAAGAGCACATTCCTTCTATTAACCTGGAAACAGTTGATGACAGTGAATTTATTAATTCACACCTTTTTATTGCTAACGCAAATGACTGTCTGAACCCTCTCAAAAAAATATTGAATGAGTTCTCCATGCAGAAGATATATTATCGTGAAAACAGCAGCGCCCTATTAAAAAATCTTCTTGTAGAACTGCACAGATACAGTATTTCAGGCACGCCCAACTCTGCGACTACTGTTTCACAAATTATGGATTACATTAAGAATCATTATGACAAGCCATTAAACAATGAAATGCTATCTGCCATGAGTGGTTATCATGAGTATCATTTAAACCGTTTGTTCATGAAACATGCCGGAACCAGTGTACACAAATACATTCTGAATATACGAATCAATGAAGCAAAAAAATTGCTGCTAACCACCGAACAATCATTGGCTTTCATAGCAGAAAAAGTTGGTTTTAACAGCAATACACATTTTTCAAGTTATTTCAAACAAGTAATAGGAATTTCTCCATTGGAGTTTCGAAAACAATTTAAGAATAAGTTATAAAGGGGCTGTTAGAAAATCAAAAGACGAAGCCGTATTTCTACGAGAGACGAGTGTTGTGGAATTTTAAGAACTTCATTTTCCATATACAAAAAAATTGCTTCTCTATGCTTAGACTTTCCTCAAAACCCTTAGCATTTGAGATGAATTATCTTGCATATGGAAAAAACAGCCTAAAAACAGAGATGAATCCGTTCAAATCAAAGTTTTTTCATCCGTGGAGCATCAAAAAGTTTGTATATGGAAAATGGTCCCGTGGTTTCTTGCAGTTACACAAAAACCCACCACGAAATGTGGTGGGTAAAATCTCATAATTAAGATTTTATTTTTTTTATTTTCCAAGAGCCCTTTTCATTTATTTAATCTTTACATACCCTACATAAATTTTCATGCATTACAATCAAGCCGACTGCCAATATAAGTAAGAAGAACGGATAAAGTGCCACTGTAATATGGTTTGCCAAAAATCCAAAAAATGGCGGCATAAGACAGCTGCCCGTGTAAGCACTCGCCATCTGAACACCAATCAAGCACTGGGATTTATCTGCTCCAAAATGTGCTGGTGTAGAATGAATGATACAAGGATACACCGGCGCGCATCCAACTCCTACAACAATAAGACCGATTAGGGCAACTGTTTCATTGAATGGTAATAATAACATGGCACCTCCCAGAAGAATGATACCACATCCCATACGAATCATATTTTTATCACTCATTTTCATAGTTATAAAGCCACTGATGGCACGTCCAATTGTAATCCCTACATAAAACAAGCTGGCAAATTTAGCTGCTACTTCCTCTGCAATTCCTTTTTCTAATACCAGATAACTACTCGCCCAAAGTCCTGCGGTTGACTCCATCGCACAATAACAGAAAAACGCAACCATAACTGATTTTGCACCTGGGATTGCAACGATTTCTTTCAAGGACAAGCTTTTAGGCTGCACCTCGCCCATTGCTTCACTTGAACCTTTCCACAATGGCAGGCTTATAAAGAGAATCACCGTCAAAGCTACTTGGATAATTCCAACATAGCGATAGCCCATATTCCACACTTGTCCGCCAGAAAGTGCATATCCCATGATATATGGACCAACTGCCGCACCTACGCCCCACATACAGTGAAGCCAGCTCATGTGGCGGCTTTCATAGTGAAGTGCCACATAATTATTGAGACACGCATCCACACTTCCTGCGCCAAGCCCGTATGGAATTGCCCATAAAAGTAACATCCAATATTCCGAACTAAAAGAAAATCCAAATAAAGCAATTGCTGTCATTGCCACGCTGCAAGCAGTAACCTTGCCTGCACCAAATTTTCTAGTTATTCGGTCGCTCTGCAAGCTTGAAACAATGGTTCCTGCTGCTATGATAAAAGAAACAATTCCTGCATAAGAAATCGGTACGTTAAATTCTTGATACATGGTAGGCCACGCAGAACCGAGCAAGGCATCTGGAAGCCCCAAACTAATAAAAGATAAGTAAATCACTGCAAGTAATAATTGAATCATAATTTTTCTATAACCTCTTCCAATTGTTCACAAAGAATCTTTGCTGTCTTAATATCTGAACTCTTCAGTGCCACAGCAATTCTTGTTTCCAATTCTTTTTTCTTTTGTTCTAACTCCAAATACTCCTTATCAAAATGATTTTCATAAATCATCTTTCTAAACGAACGGATTCTCATGCGTCTTACAGACTTGTCATCTACAAAAAGCACATAATCAGCACAATTTACGATATTGTAAAAATCATGAGATACCATGAGAACTGCACCCTTGTATTCTGAAATTGCCTTTTCCAGTGCAATCTGTGAATAGGTATCGAGATGACTGGTCGGCTCATCAAGAAGCAGTAAATCTGCATTACTTACTGATATTTTCGCAAGCTGTAATAGATTTTGTTCTCCACCAGAAAGCATTCCAATCTTATTATTTAACGTTTCTTCTTCAAAACAATATCCTGCTAAGAATGCTTGAATCTCTGCTTTGTTCTCAAAACCTAAGTTTTCAAACTCCTCGTATACTGTCTTGGATTCGTCCAGCATTTCGCCGTGAATCTGCGACAAGAAACCAACCTTCACGCCTTCACCAATGGTAATCGCTGCTTTTTTATTTTTATAGATATCACGAAGGAGGGTTGTCTTACCAGTCCCATTCGCTCCCACAATCGCTACTTTCTCATTGCCTTTCAGTTCAAAGCAGACGTCAGACAGCAACAGTTCATCAAATGCAACTTCATAATCCCATACGCTGAGGACCGTCTTTTCCGCGTCTCCTTCTACTTCTGGAAGTGTAATCTTTGGCTGACGGATATCTACAAATGGTTCTTTGATTCTTCTGGCACGCAGTCTGTCCAGATGGGTCTGTTTTGCATGAACTGCACGGCCAAGAGACGCAATACTAGCGTAAGTTGCTGCCGTACGCATACGGTCAACCATAGCCTCTGTTCTTGCGATTTCCTCATTGTCAGCTGCCGCTTTTTCTTGTAATTCTATCTTCGTTTGAAGCAGATTAAAGTTGTAATCCACATAGTTTCCATCAAATTCCTGGATATCTGTATTTTCCAAATGAAGAATCTTATCAAAACAATGATTTAACAGATAACGGTTGTGTGTAATTACAAGCAATGTCCCTTTGTGTGAATTGATTAATTTACACAAGCCATTCAAATTTTCAAAATCAAGGAAAATATCCGGCTCGTCCATAATAAGAAGTGTTGGAGCAAGCAACATCTCCTTCATAACCTGAAGAAGCTTATATTCTCCCCCACTCAGTTGTGAAAGCAATGTATTTTCATGCTTGCTCATACCTGCAGTCTTTAACTGCTTACGAATGTTACTTTCGTAGTTGTCTCCGTCCATTGCCTGGAATTCATCCATCAGTTTCTGGTAGCGTTCATAGACTGACTCCAAATCCTCAGACGAACCCATTTCTTCGCAAACTGCCGCCGTCTCTTCCTGATTCTTCACAAATTTCTCACTCAAGAACTCAAATACTGTAAAATCCTGATTCTTTTCTGCTTTCGAAAACTGACTTACATAACCGATTCTGCAATGTTCGTCTTTGATAATCTTTCCATCGTACAAGTATTTCTCCGGGTCCATAATCATATCGATTAACGTGGTTTTTCCAGTACCGTTACTTCCGATAAATGCACAGTGCTGCCCGTCTTCTAATGTAAATGAAATTTCTTTATATAATTCTTTTTCTGGAAATGCATAAGATAATTTTTCTACCTGAATCATATCTCTTCTCCCTTTCCTTTTATCACATCAATGGTTGTAATTCCATAGTGTTCAAACAACTGAATTGCTTCTTCATTAATTCTCTCGCCCGACACCACAATTGGAATTGCCGGTGGGCAAGATACTGTTGGTGTACCACAAATACGCCCTACTGCTTCTGAAACTTGAACCTCTTCATGCTCCGTAAATATAGCTTCACGGATAGACATTACTTGTTCACATTTTGCTGCGTTTAATGGGATTTTATCCACATATGTATACAAATTTTCTCCAAAGGCTTCTAAAATGCGCTGATACACACTTTCTTCAATTTCTGGTGTAAACATACATACTACATACTCTGGGTCTGCATACTCGCACTCAATTTGTTTTTTGCGCAATTGCTCTGCCAGTTCTCGACCTTTCATGCCATCTGGGACCTTCACAGTCAGTTTTAACGGTTCTGTATTCTCCACTCTCCAACCTTTATTGCGAAGTTCCTTTCGAAGCCTCTTCAAATCTACAACTGTCTTTTGCAGTTTCTCCTCGTAGTTCTCCGAAAGATACTGATTACAAAGATCCAACGAACTTAAGATTAAGTAAGAAGGACTGGTTGAACCAAATAGCGCCATCGCACTCTTTGCATGTTTTTCGAGTTCTCCATGCGCATTTTGTCCAATTTGCAAATATGCGCCGCCCGTCAAAACAGGGAGTGTCTTATGCGCAGAATCACAACAGATATCCGCCCCTAAATCAATTGGATGTTTCTTTTCTTCTAAAAAATGCAAATATGCTCCATGCGCATTATCTACTAATAAAATCGTTTGATTCCGATGACAAACCTCTGCAAGTTCTTTTATATCAAGCTGTCCGCCTAGATAGTCGGGACTCGTCACATATACTGCAACTGGAGGCTCTTCCAATTGCTCCAAAGTCTCTTCTAATTTTCTCGGAGAAATCTGACAGCTGCAGAGTGAATGCATATCTCCTTCTGGATATATCCATTTCACTTCAATATCAAGCAAAGCTGCTGCATATACAAATGCCTTATGCACATTTCGAGCCGCCACCACTACTGGTTTCCCCACTCTTTTCTGGTTCGTCAACGCCAGATACAGCATAGCGCGGATGCATTGGCTGGAACCTTCGGTAGAATATACCGTTCTGCCTGTCCCAAAAAGCTTGCCCGCGTTTGCCTCACTCTCCGCGATGATACCTTCTGCCTCATAAAGCGAATCTGCACCTTTCACTTCCGTGATATCATAGGCTTCACATCCGAGAAAGGATTTTCCTTTATGTCCGGGCATATGGAGACGCAACATATTCTTTTTTTCATAACCTCTCACAAAATCTGCAATCGGTGTGTTCATCTTATTCTCCTTTTGCTGCATCCTCTGCAACCTTCATCATAATTGCGCATTCTATACGTTTGCGGAACAATTCACATCCCGGCTCGTAAATACCGCGGATTGTTCCTGTTGCATGATATGCGTTCGCTGCACATCCGCCTGAACAATATAATTTTGCCCAGCAATCTTTACAATCTGGTCTTGCGTACGCATTACAGCTGCGGAATTCTTCGCGCAAATCATTATTTGTCACACCGTTCCAGATATCACCCAGCTTATACTCCTCTTCACCTACAAACTGATGGCATGGGTATAAATCTCCCCATGGAGTCACTGCCATATATTCTGTACCTGATCCACAACCTGAGATACGTTTATAAATACATGGTCCGCTTGTCAAATCAATCATATAGTGATAGAAGGTGATTGGCTTCCCTTCTTTTTGGCGTCTCAGCATATCTTTTGCCAAAATTTCATATTGTTCTTTTACAATCTCTAAATCCTCTGGTGTAAGAGCCATCGGATCGTCTGCCGCTGTTACAACAGGCTCCATACTAAGTTCTGTGAAGCCAAGGTCTGCCATATGGAAAACATCTTTTGTAAAGTCTGGATTTGCATGGGTAAATGTTCCACGCATATAATAATTTTTGCCGCCACGAGACTCCACAATTTCCTTGAATTTTGGAACGATTTTCTCATAGCTTCCATTTCCCGCATAATCCACACGGGTTGCGTCATGGATTTCCTTACGTCCATCCAAACTCAAAACCACGTTGCTCATTTCTTTATTAGCAAATTCGATTACATCATCATCGATTAATACGCCATTTGTAGTCAATGTAAAGCGGAAATTTTTATTATGTTCTTTTTCGACGCTGCGCGCATATTTTACTAAATCTTTCACCACATCCCAGTTCATAAGTGGCTCGCCGCCAAAGAAATCTACTTCCAAGTTTCTTCGGGTTCCTGAATTTTCAATCAAGAAATCCAGAGCTCTCTTACCCACTTCAAAACTCATAATCGCTCTTTCGCCATGGTATTTCCCCTGACTTGCAAAGCAGTAAGAGCAATTGAGGTTACATGTATGTGCCACATGTAAACATAAGGCTTTTACAACATTTCCTGAACGTTCTTTAAAAGTTCCTGCCATTGCTTCAAAGGTATCCTCTGTATAAAGCTTCTTTGCCTTCACAAGACCTTCCACGTCTTCGATGCAAAGACGTAATTCTTCTTCTGTTACATCTTCGCGTTCACTGTATTTTACAAGTAATTCCGATACAATCTCATCTGGCGTTTTATTTGGAAACATTTCAATCACATCATACGCCACCTCATCCACCACATGGACTGCTCCAGAACATGTATCTAAAACAATATTAAATCCATTTAATTTATATTGATGAACCATTGTCATTTTCTCCTTTAAAGACTCTTTATCGTAAAAATGGAATCTCGTAAGCGAGATTCCATCTTTTATAGAATGTTAAACTTTCTTATTCTTCTGTGTTTTCACAAGATTGGTTAGCTACACCACAGCTTGTTTTGCAAGCAGATTGGCAAGATGTCTGGCATTCGCCGCATCCACCATTTTGTGCACTTTCACATAAGTTACGTGTTTCTAATGTTTTAATTCTTTCCATAGTTCATATCTCCATTCTATTATGTCTCATTATAATGGCATGATTAAAAACATTCTCTGCCTATATATGTAACAGATTAACATACCCCTTGGTTAAAGTCAAGATTTCTATTATTTTTCGAACCTTTGACGAAATCCCCACTTATCCCTTATCTCCCAGTTTTGTTCATAAAACTTCGACCATTTTGCAATCGCAAAGCTATTAAAAAGCACACATATAACTGTTCCTAATTTGATTCCTTCAAAATGCCATAATCCAAAGAAACAGAACGACATTACAATTCCGATAACACAAAACGAGAAGTCAAAGCCACGTTTAAACTTATTAATGTCTATCTGCAATTTCCCAGAGACTTCTTTTACAAAAAATTCATAAGCTGCTGGTGGCAGATATGTATGAAAATGCATAGATACACCTGCAGCATTAAAGAAAAGTGCTACTATAAAGAACAGCACTCGCATTGCAAATGTATCATGCGGAATCCAATCTATGCCAAGCATAACCACATCCAAAATCAAGCCATATACTACTGCCGTCACAAATGCAAATAAAAAGCTGATTCGAAATTTTCTTAAAACCAGCATTGTCATAATAAGCAAAATGGTTTGTAATATGTACTCTGCCATCCCAAATGTAAAGAATGAGAAAATTGATGACAGTTTTAAATACACGAGATAAGCTGGCGCAATGACTATCGAAATACCAAAGTCAGCTTTAGCCATTAAAGAATTGCCGATTGCCAGTAATATAAGGCCTAATACGTATGCCATCTCTGTATACAAAACTTTCTTTTTCATGCTGTTACTCCTTTTTATCATCCGTTTTTTGTAACATAACATAAAATTATAAGAAATACAATGTTCAAAGTGTTTCCTTAGAATTCTTGAATAAAATCAGCGATTCGAATTTCAAAGCCTTCTAATACACTCGACTTTATAGTCTCTTCGTAGGTATACAAACCGCTTTTATCTGCATCCTCAAAATTGACAAGGGTTACTTTTTCTTCCTCCGGATTCACAATCCAATATTCACGTACCCCTGCTTGCTGATATAATCTTAATTTTGTAAAATAATCATGAGTTGCATTACTCGGAGAAACAATTTCCACAACCAAATCTGGTGCTCCATCACATCCCCTTTCTGTAAGTTTATCTCGTTTGCATACCACTAGAATATCTGGCTCTACCCATGTCATGTCATCTGCAAACAACCGCACTCCAAAAGGTGCAGGATAAATATGACAACCGCCATGTTTTCTCTCAATATGATTTCCCATTTTAATTAGAAGCTTAGCCACTAAAAACTGATGTATACGTTTTGGTGTCGTCATGTGATAAAGTTTACCATTTATTAATTCTACTCTCACACCAATACAAAGTTTCTCCAAGTCCCTCATCGTATATGATCTGGCATTAAAATTGTATGCCACTGCTTCCTCGCGAATCAAACAAGGTTGCTCTAATCCTTCATCGTAATAATATGGCATTTTCTTTTTCCGCACCATTACCTGTTCCATCACAAGAAGATTCATATATTTCGGATTTTCAATCTCACCTGAAAAAATCTTATTGACTACTTCTAGCGGTATATTTGAGAGTTCCGCAATCTCAGCATTTGTCATTCCTGAATCATTTTTCAATTTTCTTAAATCGTTAATATCCATATTCGTTCCTCCTTTTCCGTATCGTATATACGATATTCTAACGCAAAAATAATGGTATGTCAACCACATAGACATACCACTATTTCATATCATTTAAAGCAGTCATATAACCTTCTAATCTTTTTTGTGCGTCTACATCAAGATTCTGATAGGTTTCAATTAACAGATACTCCTTGGATTGTTTATCTACCACAACATAATCCACTTGTTTTTTTTCAGTTCCGAGCAGCAATTCATATGGAGAAACACCAAGTACCTCACATATAATCATAATCTTATCAGCGGACGGGTTGGTTCCTTTTCGTCTCCAATCACTGATTGTGCTCTGGGAAATCCCAGTTCTATGCGCGAATTCAATCTGCGACATTTTCTTCTCTTCAAGATACTTGTATATGCGTTCACTGATTAACATTCTTTCTATTCTCCTTCCACGATTCCACTAAATGAAGTTTAACACAATTTCATCAAAAACTAAACCCTTTGAAAAATTCTATTTGCACTTTTATTTTTCAGGTCTATAATAGATATTAGAAACAGAAGAAGAAGGTTATGAAGATGAGCACAAATGCAAGACTACAAACAACTCTAGACCGTCTTCCCTATGGAGACGCCAATCTGTCTGGAGATTTAAAAGTAACGAAAAAACTCCCAGAGGGAGTCAAATCCAAAGAATTATATCAAGACATTATCCGCATCGCCTGGCCAAGCTTTGTGGAATTACTTTTAACACAATTAGCTTCCATGGTCGATTTAATGATGGTAGGTTCCATGGGCGGAACTGCACATCCAGAAATTGGAACACAGGCTTTAGCCGCAGTCGGACTTACTACACAGCCAAAGTTCTTATTAATGGCAGCTTTCGTTTCCATGAATACTGGTGTTACCGCACTGATTGCCAGACACAGAGGAACCAACAATAAGGAACAAGCAAATCTGGCAGCCAGACAAGGATTGCTTTTCACATTCTGTACCACAATCATTATGTCGATTTTAGGAACCGTATTTGCCAGACCAATGGTTATCTTCATGGGTTCCACAGAAGAAATCGTAACGCAATGGGCAACACAGTATTTGCAGATTCAGATGATAGGTTTCTTAACGGTAGCATTAACCAGCACCATTACCGCTGCCCTACGTGCCGTCGGTGATTCAAAAACACCTATGATTTACAATCTGATTGCAAATGGTGTCAATGTTGTTTTTAACTGGTTATTGATTTATGGTAACTTAGGCTTTCCAGAAATGGGCGTTGCCGGTGCATCTTTAGCCACAGTAATTGGACAATTTGTTGCATTTATTATTGCATTCGTAGTTATCCTTCGCGGAAATGGTTTCCTGAAGTTAGAATTTAAATTAGGATTTAAACCTGACAAGCTGGTTCTAGGTAATATCATTAACATTGGTTTACCAGCCATGTTTGAACAGTTAATCATGCGTGCTGGAATGATTATCTTTGCAAAGACAGTTGCATCACTTGGAACAACCGCTTACGCAACCCATCAAGTATGTATGAACATTCAGGCATTGTCATTTATGACAGGACAGGCATTCGCCGTATCCGCCACTACTTTAATGGGACAGTCCCTCGGAAAACGCCGAACCGATATGGCGCAGGCTTACTGCTCAAGAACAAGATCTGTCGGATTTGCATTTTCATTATTCCTTGCGTCTGTATTCGTGTTCTTTGGCGGAACGATTGTAGGACTTTACAATAGTGACCCGGAAATCATTCGTATTGGCGGTCATATTATGTTATTTGTGGCATTCCTGCAGCCATTCCAAAGTTCACAGTTTATTATCGCCGGTGGACTTCGCGGTGCTGGAGACACAAGAGCTACTGCAATGTTTACATTAATTACAGTTCTTTTAATTCGCCCTAGCGTAGCTATTCTTTTAGTGAACTTAGGCTGGGGATTATATGGCGCATGGTCCGCAATGGCTTGTGACCAAATTGTCCGTTCGGCACTAGTACTTGGAAGATACAATAGCGGTAAATGGAAAATGATAAAACTTAAGAGTGAAACATAAGAAAGGTGGCAGGAAAATTCTTGCCACCTTTCATTTATTCATCAACCAATTTAAACACTGTCCCATCTGGTAAGTTCCTTCCATCTCCCAATGGAATTTCAGAAGAACCTTCTTGTACAAAACGTATCGTTTCGTCATCTACAATTTCAAAAATATAAGTGTCTTTACCACTATATCTTTTTACGACTACTTTATCATCTTTGATGCGGAATGTTCCACCTGGATAAACCGAAGAAAATACAGATTGCGGAAACATACAAGTATGCTCTTCTAAATCAAATTGAAGTGTTGTAATCAAAGAGCCCCAGTCTTCTTCACTCTCTATCATATATGCACCATCCAAATAGCCATACAGTTCTTTTTCCCACTCTATCCATTTTGCCTCTGAAACAATTCGCAAATCTATAAATTCCATGATTTCTTCATCATTTCGGACATCATAAATCTTATCTTCTGCATAAACATAATATTCATCCGTAATACAGAATTCAAATATTTTGTTTCCATCTGCGTCAAATGCTACCATGTTATATTCGTCTCCATGTATAGCAGTTGCTCTTGTTTGACGGCCATTATAATAATAACCAGCATCTTCAAGCAAAGAATATAATGTCTTACATTCCACGCCTGTTAATTCCATTTCTGCATCACTCTGTGAATGAAGCACTAGAATTTTTGATGTTTCTGCTTCCGGAAATAGTTCTAAAAAATCTTTTGGCACTATTCGATTATATAACATTAATCCCACTATAAGTCCTAGTACAAGAATAATCGTAGATGCGCCGCCAATGGTTAATAATCTACTCGTGCGACCACGTATTTTTTTCAGATAATCTACTTCTACATTCACTACATCTTCATGCTGTTCTGGTTCTTTCATATGTAGAAGAATCCGAGAACACTCCTCACATTCCTTCACATGCTCTTCAATTTCTTGAGTTGTAAAATCACACGTGAGTCCATCCACATAAGATGGCAGTAAATCTCTTACAATACGACAATCCAAATCATTTTTCATCTGCGTCAAGCTCCTTTCTGAGTTTCTCCTTACCACGATAATATGTAACTCTCGCCCAATTTTCCGTTCTTCCCAAGATTTCTCCGATCTCTTTAAAAGACAAATCGCCGAATAATCTAAGATACACGACCTCTTTTGCCTCTCCCTCAAGCAAATGTATTTTCTTGAATACTTCTATCCTGCTTAAATTTGAAAACACAACTGATTCCGTATGATTTCCCAGTGATACCTCTTCAGCCAAGTTCTCTGTATACGGGTGCTTTCGTTGATAACTTTTCCACACATTTTTCGCAATTGCGCAAAGCCATGTGGACACTTTGCAACTTCCATCAAATCGATTCACAGTACGGATTGCCTGATAGAACGTTTCCTGAGTCAGTTCCTCGGAAAGCTGCTCACTTCTTGTAATGGAAAGAAGGTATCGATATACAATCTGTGAATATTCTTTATAAACATCTTCTATTGACAGCATATCACATCCTCCTTTCAACCTTTCTGTTCATTAATGCAAAGAAAACACCTTTCGTTACAACGTTTTATAGTTTTTCAGAAAAGTCCCAATGCATTTTTTAGTGCATCTTGTAAAATTCGCGAATAATTTATGCCAGCCCTTTCGGCTTCAACACTTAACCAATAAGGTATTGTGCAATTCTTTTTTACAGCACGATTATCTACTCTTTTTCTATATTCTGCAAAATCCACGTCTACCAATGTTACTATATCGTTTTTCTCTGTCTTATACTCCTTCGAGTGCGGGATTGGAAGTTCTTTCCCATCATCCTGCATATCAATTCCCATAAGTCCAATTGCATCTCTCGCCATCATAATTGCATCGGCTATATTTTCCCCTTGTGTAGAAATTTCAAAATCTGGAATTGATACATAAAAACCGTCTTTCTCTTCTGAAATAATTATTGGATATACAATTCTTGTTTTCATAAATCCTCCTTTCTCAATCACCCATTCTTTCCCAGTAATTTAATTAATTCTCGCCTTTTCATATAGTACTTCCTTTCTTTATTATATGCGCATCTAATACGCATTGTCAATTTATCAAAAAAAGATCCCATCTCAATCAGACAGGACCTTCTACTAACTACACAATTTTCATACTCACTCTTCCCAACTATTATCTCACAAAGTCAAATACTTTGTTTAACCACTTAATGCTCCACTCTACCCATCGGCCATTATAATCATCCTTTGAGCCTACTCCCTCAGTACATACTGTCATTCCGTGATATCCTTTTGGAAGAATATGTAATTCGAACGGAACTTTCACTGCTGACAATGCAGTCGCCATTCTTAAGCTATTTTCTACCGGCACAAGTTGATCTTCTGCCGTATGCCATAAGAACGCAGGCGGGGTCTGTTCATCCACATGTTGATCAAGTGCAAACCACTTGTAACCCTCACTTCCAACTGGTTCGCCGCTGACATTTTTGATAGAACCCTGATGCGCGAATTCATCTGCCACGATAACTGGATAGTTTAAAACCATTGCATTCGGTCTAATATCCTCTTCTCTTCCGAATGCTTTCAAGAAACGCTCTTCGTTAAAAAGTGTTCCAAGAGAACATGCCAAGTGTCCCCCTGCCGAAAATCCACTCACTGCAATCTTATCTGGTAAAACATCCCATTCTTCTGCATGCTTTCTCACATGTGCAATTGTGGATGCCAATTGGCATAAAGGACGGAAATCCTTTGCCTTTTCTCCAACTGAATACCATACTATAAATGTCTGATAGCCTGCTGCAAAATAGCATTCTGCCACTGGCTCTGCTTCTCTTTCCGAAACCATACCATAACCACCGCCTGGACAAATAATCATGGCTGGACGGACTCTTTTCTTCAACTCCTTATCTGTATCGTTTCCGTGAATCCACGCTGTCACCTTACATTCATCAATTCCTTCTGGTATAAACTCAAAACATCTCATACTTTCATCCTCCTTAAAATGTCTATTTATAATTTCTTATATACTGTAAACCACATGGTTACAAAACACGCCAAACCGCCAATTGCATTTGAAATTGGCTCTGCTAAAAAAACGCCATTTACACCAAACCCTAACATTGGAAGTATAATCGTCAATGGTGCCACAATGACTGCTTTTCTAAGAAGCGAAAAGAAAACTGCTCTCTTTGCATGCCCCAAAGCCTGAAACACAGTCTGTCCTGCGAACTGAAAGGACATAAAGAAAAATCCAAAGAAATATATGTTCAATGCTGCTGGACCATTTTCTATAATTGCATTATCTGTTGTAAATATCTTAAAGAAAATCTCTGGAACCCACATTACAATAAACCAAGCTATTAGGGTATATCCAATACCTATCATAGCTGTAAATCGAATTCCTTCTTTGACTCTGCTATTTTCTTTTGCACCATAATTATAACCAAGTACTGGTTGTGCCCCATGAGTAATTCCCATAACAGGAAGGGATAATACTTCCCGCACGGAATTTAGGACGGTCATAATTCCCACATATAAATCGCCGCCATAATTTTGCAGGGTCGCATTGCACACCACCTGTACCAGACAGTTGGTTCCCTGCATAATAAATCCCGACATCCCAAGTCCTGTAATCTGCTTTGTCAATTGTAAATCGACTTTCATATGCTTTCGTTTCAAAGTCAATAGCGCTTTCTTTCCTGTAAGGAAACGAAGTACCCAGATTGCCGATGCCACCTGACTAATAACTGTTGCAAGCGCTGCTCCGCTAACTCCCATATCAAAACCAAAAATAAATATTGGGTCCAAAACCAGATTCATAACTGCTCCCAGCATCGTTGTCATCATCCCAATACGCGGAAATCCTTGTGCATTAATGAATCCATTTAATCCCGTGGTCAACATGGTAAACGTTGTTCCAAACAGATAGATTTTTAAATATTCATCTGCATAAACATAAGAAACATCACTTGCTCCAAACAGATATAAAATAGGTTTACGGAATATGTAACAGAACAAGAACAAAACCACAGAAGCTCCAACCAAAAGAGAAAATACATTTCCTAAAATATGCTCTGCTTCTTCATCTTCCTTTGCTCCTCTTGCTATTGAGAATAATGGTGTGCCACCCATCCCAAACAGTGCTGTAAACGCTGCAATCAGAGTAATAACCGGAAAAGTAAGTCCCACACCGGTCAAAGCCATGTTGTGAGCTTCCCCCATGTGTCCAATATAGATTCGGTCTACAATGTTATATAATAATTGTACTAATTGCGCCAACGTCAAAGGAATTGCCTGGGAAACAATGTTTCGCCAGACACGTCCCTGTGAAAAATCATTTTTCATTTTTATTCACCTTTTATAAGACCTTATTTCCATTCACTCTTAAAGAGAACTTTGCGCCCAGCATTTCTGCTGCCGCTCTGCTAAGAAGCATTCGCCCAAGGAAAATATCGAAATATTCATACATGGTACAAATCGACTCATCGATTTTAAGTTCCAGTGTAATCTTTTTATCGTCCACATTGACAACCAGTCTATTTCCAATAACTGCATAATTTACACGGTCATGAATATCAAACGCTGTCTTATCCTTTTCTGTAACTCTGTTTTGACGAACGTCTGTCTTATCCGCAATAATAAGTGCCGCAGAAACCACATCAGTCGCCCCGCCTGTCGACTCGTCGTGATGTGCAATTGCAGATACGATTGTCACGCGGTCTTCTATCGAAATATCCATATTTTTCAAAATGGCATCTGCAAGAAGTCCGCCATATTCTGCGTGGTTTTTACGATTAATGGCATTTCCAATATCGTGCATGAAGCCTGCAATTTTTACAAGCTCCTGCTCGTGCTCCGAATATCCCATTTCACTTAAAATATAAGCTGCGCGTTCTGCCACCAGGCAAGTGTGTGCCTCGGAGTGGTCTGTAAATCCCAAAACTCCAAGATTGGCATTTCCTTTACGGATAAAATTCAAAATTTCTTCATTCTTTTTTATTTCATCATAACAAATAGCCATAACATACCTCCTTACGAAATCGCCTTTCCTCTCCATTTACCACGCTTATAGAAAATCGTAGTAAGGAGTGCTCCTGCTAACCAGGATATTAATAATGAAACCGGAATGCATTCAAATCTACCATAAGGCAGGTCTGCAGTTCTTGTTAAGAACGAAATTCCATACGCTACTGGCACGCGAAGAAGCACTGTTGTGAAAAGGGAAATCCACATTGGCGTCACAGTATCTCCTGCACCTCTCATAACACCGGATAAACTCTGCGTAACTGCCACTGCAATATAGCCCACTGCAAGAATTCGCATTACATACACGCTCGTGTCGATTAATTCTGGTGTATCTGTAAAAATCATCATCAGATATTTTCCAAATATCAAAATAACCATGGTAATCAGGGTAGAGCACACTACTGCCATAAGGGTTCCCTGTTTAGCACCTTTGGTTACACGGTCATATTTATTGGCACCAACATTCTGTCCTGTATAGGTGGTCATAGCTGTACCAAACGAAAAGTTTGGCATCATGGCAAAACCATCGATACGCATTACGATAACATTCGCTGCAATAAAAAGTTCACCGAAACTATTAGTAAGTGATTGCACGATAATCATTGCCGAAGACATAATTGCCTGTGTGAGTCCTGATGGAAGCCCAAGTTTCACCAACTGTTTTGCGTGTTTTTTTGTCATTTTCAGTTGCTTGATACCGAGGTCAAACACGCTCCTCATATGTAACAATTTCCATAAACACAATGCCGCTGAGATTCCCTGTGCAATTACTGTTGCCAGAGATACACCCGCTACTCCCATGTTAAGCTCTGCTACAAAATAAACATCTAACACAATGTTAATGACTGTTGCTATCAGCAAATAAATCAAAGCCGAAAACGAATCACCCATTCCACGTAAAATACCACTTAAAATGTTATAATACGCCATTCCGGCGATTCCATACATCATAATGACAAGATAATCGGTACAGTCATTTAAAATGGATGCAGGTGTATTGAGCATTCTTAAAAGAGGTTTTATGATTGGTGGTGCTGCAAGCATTAAAAATACAGAAACAATTGCCGACAAGGTAATACATGTCCCGATTGTATTTGAAAGCTCGTCCCGAAGCTTTGCTCCAAAATACTGGGCAACCATGATTCCTACCCCTGCCGAAATTCCAACAAATAAAACGAGCAGCATATTTAATAGAGGTGCTGCACTTCCTACCGCTGCAAGGGCATTGTCCCCAACATAGTGTCCTACAACAATACTGTCAACCGTACTATATAATTGTTGTGCGATGTTACCAATCAGCATTGGAATGGAAAACATTGCAATACTTTTCCATGGTTTTCCAACTGTCATATCAGCTGGCTCAAATAATTTCTTAATATTCATCATATTTTTTCACTCCTTCCAAACAATTTTACCTTATTTTTCTACAAAATGGAACAAATATGTTATAATAACTGCATAATATTTTTATACCTAGGAGGACGGAAATGGATATTAAGAAAATTGACCAGATTTTTGCGGAAACAGCATATGTTCGTATGGGTGGAAGCAAAGAAGAATTAAAATGCGCGGAATACTTAAAAGCTCAATGTGCGGAAATGGGACTCGACGCATACTTAGAAGAATTTGAAGTGGAGATGGCTGATATTAAGAAAGCAAGTTTAACGGTAGACGGAGAAGAGATTACTTGCAAAGGTTATTTCAATTGCGGAAGTCACGAAGTAGAAGCTCCACTTTACTACTTAAGAGCAGAGGACCCATACTCTCTCTCTGCATGCAGGGGAAAAATTGTTATCACTGATGGTTACATGGGCTACTGGAAATATCAGGATATTTTAGAAAATGGTGCTGTAGGTTTTATTACTCATGACGGCAACTTAAATTATGTGGACGAAGACATTGACCAAAGAGAACTGCGTGAGCATGTAAGCAAGGGAAATAAGATTCCTGGTGTAAATATCAACTCAAAGAAAGCGGTTGAATTAATTAACAAGGGCGCAAAATCAGCAAAGATTGTAATCGAGCAAGACGAATACAAGGGCAAATCACATAACGTTATTTTAGACCTTCCAGGAGAAGTAGAAGAAACAATTGTTCTGACAGCCCACTATGACTCAACCTCTCTCTCTCAAGGAGCTTATGACAACATGTCAGGAAGTGTGGGGCTTCTTGGAATCGCGGAGAAATTTGCAAAAGAACCGCATCACTATGGTCTCAGATTTGTTTGGTGTGGTTCGGAAGAAAGAGGGCTTTTAGGTTCAAAGGCCTATGTGGAAGCTCACGAAGAGGAATTGAAAAATATTGTTCTTAATGTAAACTTAGATATGATTGGATGTATCATGGGATACTTCATGGCTTGCTGTACAACGGAAGAAAAGCTTGTACATTATATTGAATATTTATCATGTATCGAAGGCTTTGATATGAAAGCGAAGCAGGACGTATATTCAAGTGACTCTACTCCATTTGCTGATAAAGGTGTACCTGCACTTTCCTTTGCACGCTGGGCACCAAATAATACAGCAACCATTCACAACTCATACGATACTGCAAAGGTTATGAGTGCTGTTCAGATGGCAAAGGATATTGATTTTATCAATACATTTGTTGATGCTATGGCAAATGCCAAGAAATGTCCTGTTTCAAGAGAAATTCCAGAAAACATGAAGGAAAAACTGGATATCTATAACAATAGAAAACGTGACAAGAAATAAAGTCCAAAATAAATTGACCCCGATAAGTTTGGTGTGCGCCCCGTCAAGTAGACAAGTAAAAAAATATAAAGTTTTTGTGTTGCCCGGTATATGCCGGGCAACATTTTTATGCTGCTAATAATTGTTTTTGGTAAAATTCCATCGGTGTTAGGATTCCGAGTCCACGCT
>JAFTWA010000039.1 GCA_017465565.1 Tyzzerella sp. | reverse complement strand
CTCAGTAGCTTCTGGTGGTGGTACAGGACGTACACTTCACCCAGATAACATGGCAGCTGGTCCAGCTTCTTATGGTATGACAGATACTATGGGACGTATGCACAGTGATGCACAATTTGCTGGTTCTTCATCAGTTCCTGCTCACGTTGAAATGATGGGACTTATCGGCGCTGGTAACAACCCAATGGTTGGTATGACAGTAGCAGTTGCAGTTTCTATCCAGGAAGCAGCAGACGCTGGCAAATTCTAAGAAATTAATTTCAATTAATAATTAGACACATTGTTTGGGCGATACAAATGATGTGTCTAATTTTATGGAGAAATATAAATGCTAGATAAGAAAGAATTTTTAGATGAATATAACATTGATGAAGAAGAACTGCGTGAATCAGAAATGGCGTGGGAGGAGTTAGAAGCAATCTATGATGATTACACAACCAAGACAGAGATGTTTCGTGATATTGGGAAGGATTTTGTCAATGATTATCTTTATGATATTGAGAAAGCGGGCATTCACTCGTACAGATATCGTACGAAAGAGCCAAAGCACTTAATTGAAAAGATTATTCGCAAGCGCAGAACCGCAAGAGAAAGGTTTGCACATATTAACAGAGAAAATTATGAAAAGTATCTTACCGACTTAATTGGTATCCGTGTATTTTTCCTGTACCGCGAAGATTGGGTTCATTTCCACAAATATATCACAACAGTATTTGAAAATAATCCAGAATTCTATGTGGAAGATAGATTAAAGGATTTTGATGAAAATCCAGAACACAATTATATTGCGGAGCGCCCAAAGGTGTATAAACGTTCCGGAGATGAAAAGATTTATGACGGAAACCTTCTTGAAATCCGTTCAGGTGGGATTTACCGTTCATTACATTATATTATTAAGTATAGAGGATATTATGTGGAAATTCAGTGTAGAACGCTATTTGAAGAGGGCTGGAGTGAAATAGACCACGATATTGTATATCCATATTATCAGGACGATGAAATGCTGAAAGACTTTTCGACAATCTTAAACAGACTTTCTGGCGTGGCAGATGAGATGAGTAGCTATTTCAGACGAATCAAAAAAGAAAAAGAATCACAAGAATTAAAATAACCTGCTTCGAGAAACAGAAGCAGGCTATTTTTTATTCTTTGTTCTACCAACCAAATAATCAATTGTCACATCATAGTAATCAGCAAGTTTGATGAAAACATCAACAGGAACGTTGATTTTCCCACGCTCATATTTTGAGTAGGTTGTCTGTTTGACATGTAAATACTCAGCTAATTCAATTTGTAACTTATCACTATCTTCACGCAAATTGCGAATATTTTCATATATCATTGGGAACACCTCTTTTGTGTTTTCTTTATTATAAAAAAGACAACTTTTACCTATTGCTAAATAGTCTTAACCAGACTAAAATAGTAATGTGGAGAAATGGAACATAAAAGAGGGGATTGTTGAGGACTATGATGAAAGAAGAGCGTGATAAATTCTGGGAATATGTACTAGGGGACGATGTGGATTTTTATAATGAATTTTTAGCAGACCTGTCGGATGAGGAATTGGATAAATTCTTAGAGGAGAATCCGGATTTCTTTAAAGAATAATATTTTTCGGGAATAGTCCTTGCATTTTGCGCAAGGGTTTATGCAACAAATATATGCCTCATTTTGTTTATATTTTCTTAGAATGGAAATACTAAGGAAAAAAGAAATGAGGCGTTTTTATGTGTACAGCTATTTCCTATAAAGCCAAAGACCATTATTTTGGCCGTAACTTAGATTTAGAGCATTCTTATTATGAAAGTGTGACAATTACACCGAGAAATTATCAGTTTGCATTTCGAAAAGAGGCAACGATGAAGGTGCATTATGCAATCATTGGTATGGCTTATGTAAAAGATAATTATCCCCTTTATTATGATGCAACAAATGAAAAAGGGCTCAGTATGGCAGGACTTAATTTTCCGGGGAATGCAGTTTATCTGAGCGAACGGGAAGGAATGTATAATATTGCACCCTTTGAAATTATTCCATGGGTATTGGGACGATGTAAAACAGTAGCAGATGCAAAAGAATTGTTGAAGCGCACAAATCTTATCATGCTTCGCTATAGCAAAGAACTTCCGTTAACCCCACTTCATTTTATAGTGTCGGATAAAGAAAGTTCGATTGTAATAGAGCCTGTGAAAGAAGGCCTGCGAGTCCTCGATAATCCTGTCGGTGTGCTGACGAACAATCCTCCTTTTGCATATCAGATGTATCACTTGAATAATTATATGAGCCTTACAAAGAAAGAACCCGTAAATACATTTGCAAAAACGCTCCCATTAGAGGTCTATAGCCGAGGAATGGGCGGGCTGGGGCTTCCTGGTGATTTGTCATCTGCATCTAGATTTGTCAGGGCAACATTTGTAAAGGAAAACTCTCTTATCCATGAAAATGAAGACGGGAATGTAAGCCAGTTTTTCCATATTTTAGGGTCTGTGGAACAGCAAAAAGGATGTGTGCAGGTAGGAAAAGAGGAGTATGAATACACAATTTACAGCTCCTGCTGTAATACAGAGAAAGGTATTTATTATTATAAAACCTATGGAAATAGCCAAATTTCCGCAGTGGATATGCATCTCGAGGATTTGGAGGGGGATGAGCTCGTCTGCTACCCACTCATTTTACAGCAACAGTTTTGTTTTCAAAACAACCTATAAATCTTTACTGATTCTTTACCGGGCACGTGCTATAATCAGAGTGTTTGGAGGAGAAAATCATCATGAATCAGTTTCATAAGATTATAAAGAATACAATTTTCACAGTTAGCGTTTTGATTGCATTTTTCTGCCTGAGTCTATGGGTGGAGACGGTATTTCAGACTTATTCTTTAATACCTGCGATCTTTGCGTTGGCTGTTTTTTTGATTTCACTTATTACAGATGGATATGTGTATGGTATCTTCTCATCGTTGCTCAGTGTGCTGGCACTAAATTTTGCATTTACGTTTCCTTACTTCAAATTTAATTTTAGTATTCCTGAAAATATGGTATCGGCCATTATTATGTTGATTATTACTATCATTTCCAGCACACTGACAACAAAAATCAGACAGACAGAGAAGATGCAGGCAGAGACCGCGAAAGAAAAGATGAGAGCGAATCTTCTTCGTGCGGTTTCGCACGACCTAAGAAGTCCTCTTACTACAATCTATGGTTCTAGCTCAGTGATTCTAGCTCAATATGATGATTTAAGTAAAGAGCAATTATTGCAATTGGTAAAGGGGATGAAAGAAGATTCCCAATGGCTGATTGGAATGGTAGAAAACCTTTTGTCTGTTACAAAAATTGATAGTGGAAGTGTGAAGTTAATTAAGACATCTACCGTTTTAGAGGAGTTGATTGATGCGGTTCTTGTTCGTTTAAAAAAACGTTATCCACAGCAACAAATCAAAGTTGAGATTCCAGACGATTTTATTAGTATTCCGATGGATGCAGTCTTAATTGAGCAGGTAATTGTAAATATTCTAGAAAATGCAGTACAGCATGCAGAAGGAATGACAGAACTTATTCTGCGAGTACGTGAGAAAAATGGAATTGCTGTTTTTGAAATTTTAGATGACGGATGCGGTATTTCAAAAGATCGTATTCAGGATATTTTTACGGGATATTTTGAAAAGAAAGAGGCACCGGCAGACAGCCAAAAGAGCAGTATGGGAATTGGATTATCCGTATGTGCGTCCATTATTAAAGCGCATGATGGTAAGATTAGTGCAGAAAACAGACCATCCGGCGGATGTTGTTTCCGATTCGAACTGAAGATGGAGGAAGAAAGCGATGAGTAGTAAATATAAGATTTTGATTGTAGAAGATGACACAAACATCAGTAACTTTGTAAAAACAATTCTTAGTACAAACGGATATCAGGCGCTTGCAGCAAAGAATGGAAAGAATGGGGAAATGATGTTTCATTCCCATTGTCCGGATCTTCTGATATTAGACCTTGGACTCCCGGATACGGATGGGATTGATTTTATAAAAATGGTAAGAGAAACGTCAGACATGCCAATTATTGTTTTGTCAGCCAGAACCGGCGAGCGTGATAAAGTGGAGGCTCTGGATTTTGGTGCGAATGATTATGTGACGAAACCATTTGGAACCGATGAGCTTCTTGCGAGGGTGCGTGTGGCGCTTCGGAATAACCGTCAGGGTAATGGAGACAAGGCTGGAATGAACCAGTTCACCATGAAGGATTTATTTATCGATTATGATGAACGGAAAGTGACTTTGGAAGAAACCGAGGTAAAACTGACACAGACAGAATATAATATTGTCCAGTTACTTTCAATTTATGCTGGAAGGGTGTTGACCTATTCGGAAATTATCAAGAAAATCTGGGGCTATTCAGACAGTGGAAGTATCAAAAAACTTCAGGTAAATATGGCAAACATTCGTAAGAAATTAGGCGAAAAGCCTGGTGAAAACCAGTACATAGCAAATGAATTAGGAGTAGGATATCGTATGATTGCTCCGGAGGAGAGGTAGAGGAAAATGGAAATAATTTTACAAATTTTGTTGCTTGCAGTTGGATTTTTAATGTTAGTAAAGGGTGCAGACTGGTTTGTAGACGGCACTGCAGGAATTGCATCTAAATTTGGCATTCCGCAATTAGTAGTAGGTTTAACTATTGTAGCAATGGGGACAAGCGCACCAGAAGCAGCAGTTAGTATCACAGCTGCATTAAAGGGAAATGCAGGTATTGCAATTGGCAATGTAGTAGGAAGTAATATTTTAAATATTTTAATTATCCTTGGTCTTACAGGACTTATTACTTCTGTAGCAGTACAAAAATCGACACTTATGGTTGAAATCCCATTTATGCTTTTTGTAACAGTAGTTTTGGGTGTAATGGGTATGTTTGGAAATACAGTAGGCAGAGTAGAAGGTATTATCTTATGGATACTCTTTATCATTTACCTTACGTATTTGTTCTGGCTTGCAAAAAACGGACCACAAGAGGAAGAATCTGTTAATGTAAAAGAAAAAAATGTTTGGAAGCTTTTGATTAGTGCAGTGGTTGGCGGTGTAATTGTTGTATGGGGCAGTGATGTGACTGTCGATGCTGCAACAAACATTGCAAATGCGGTTGGCTTAAGTGAGCGTTTCATTGGTCTTACCATTGTGGCACTCGGAACATCGCTTCCAGAGCTTGTAACATCGGTTACCGCAGCAAGAAAAGGAAATGCAGATATTGCGATTGGTAATATCGTAGGAAGCAATATCTTTAACATTTTATTTGTAATCGGTACCAGTTCATTAATTATTCCTGTTATATTTGAACCAAGCTTTATTGTTGATACAACTATTGCAATTTTGGCAGGAGTACTCTTGTGGATTAGTACATACAAGAAAAAAATGCTTACAAGACCATGGGGAATTGTCATGCTTGTAGCATATGCATGCTATTTTGTTTATTTGTTAGTGTAAAATGCAGTTCAGACATATATATACCCCTCGAGAGAACCACGTTTGAGAAATCAGCGTGGTTCTTTTACTTGTCTAATAATCTTGAACTGGCTATTGGTTTTTTGTATAATAGGTTATACAAATGTACATATGGAACAGAATTGAGAGAATTAGAGGTATAGTTTAACATGGAAACATTAGTAAAATTAGAGCAGGAAAGTTATAATGCGGCCTGCGAGATTATAAAAATAGCAAATTTGAAAAAAGGAAATATATTTGTAGTAGGATGTTCTACCAGCGAAGTGATTGGTGGAATAATAGGCACAACATCAAGTCCGAAGGCGGCTAAAGCAGTATTTGCAGGCATTTACCGTGCAGTAAAAGAAAGAGAAGTTTATTTGGCAGCACAGTGCTGTGAGCATTTGAATCGAGCCTTGATTCTAGAAGCTGAAGCGGCTCAAAAGTATGGTTACGAAGAGGTAAACGTAATTCCACAGCCAAAAGCTGGCGGTTCATTTGCAACTGTGACATATCAAGAATTTGCAGAGCCGGTGGCAGTAGAACATATCAAGGCTCATGCTGGCATGGATATCGGTGATACCCTTATTGGGATGCATTTAAAGGATGTAGCGGTTCCGGTGAGAATCAATCAGAAAAAGATTGGTGATGCTCATGTTGTCTGCGCACGAACAAGAGCAAAGTTTGTGGGCGGAAGCAGAGCTGTGTATGATGAGAAAAAATTGTAATTAAGGATAAGGTAAATTATGAGTCGTATATTTCAAATGTACAAAGGTTTAAAAAAGGAAGTATATATTCTGTGTTTTGGACGCTTTGTTACTGCAATGGGGTCACTTATTTGGCCTATGTTAACACTGATATTAAAAAGTAAACTAAATTTCAATGCCGAGCAGGTGGCCTTATGGTTTTTGGTTTTTGGGATTCTTCAATTACCTTTTGGTTTGACTGGAGGAAAACTGACGGATAAATATAATAAACGAAATCTGATACTGATATTCGATTTAATATCGGTATCACTGTATATTCTTACAGCTATGTTACCGTTAAGCACAGCGAGTCTTTGTATTTATTATATTGGTTCGTTATTCCAACACATGGAATGGCCGGCATATGATTCCTTAATTGCAGAGCTTACAAGTGACCATGACCGTGAGAAGGCTTATTCGCTGCAATACTTAGCAAGTAACTTGGGTGTTGTATTTGCACCGACATTAGGAGGCTTATTATTTAATAATTACCTGTGGCTATCATTTTTGCTTTGTGGATTGGCTGTTTTGTCTTCGACGATTCTTATTTTCTTATTTGTACCGAAGACAATCGAAAAAGCAAAGAACGATAATACATATGAAGAGCGTGAAACAGGTACTCTTTGGGATATTTTAAAGGCACGTAAAATTCTATTAATCTTTGCTGTGATTAGCTGTGTTTCCCATATGGTTTATACACAGTTTAATTATTTGCTGCCGATACAAATGGATGAAATGTTTTTGGATCAGGGAGCTGTCTTCTTTGGAATGCTTACAAGCATCAATGGAGCTGTAGTGATTTGTTTCACACCGCTTTTAACGCAGCTTACACTGAAGTGGAACGATTTGAAACGAATTAAGCTGGGTATGCTTATACAAACAATTGGGATATGTTCATATTTCTTTTATCAAAAGGATTTGATATTTTACATGATTTCCATGGTCTTTTTCACTTTGGGAGAAGTGTTACATACACTGGGAGTCAGTCCCTACATTTCAAAGAGAATTCCGATGTCACACCGCGGGCGATTTACATCTATCAATAATATTTTCATGACCATGGGTTCTTCACTGGGAAATACTATTGTTGGAAAGCTTGTCGTGCTTTATACCTTTAGAGAGGGCTGGATATTGGTATTTTGTATAGGAATGGCATTGTTGCTGCTTTTGGTTGTATATAGCGGAATGGATAAAAAGCGATTTGAATTGTTGTATAAGCGAGAGAATAAATGAAAATATTAGTAGATAAAAAGGCATTGAGCGATGCAAAAGAAATGGAGGATTAATTATGTTAGTTTTAGTTTATAGAAAATGTAGTACATGCCAGAAAGCTTTAAAGTGGCTGGAAGAAAATAACGTGGTTTTCGAGGAACGTCCTATTGTGGAAGAAAATCCAACATACGAGGAATTGAAAGCGTGGTATGAAAAGAGTGGATTGCCACTGAAGAAATTTTTTAATACAAGCGGACTTTTGTATAAAGAGTTGGGATTGAAGGACAAGTTGGCAGAGATGAGTGAAGATGAGCAATTGAAACTACTGGCAACCAATGGGATGCTAGTGAAGAGACCATTGGTTGTTGGGGATGATTTCGTGCTGACTGGATTTAGAGAAAAAGAATGGGTGGAGAGGATGCTGTAATTTTGGAGCAGCAACCTAAAGTTGCGAGGAAAATTGAAGTTGCAAATTCAGGTTGGTGGAAAATTTATCTATGCAAAGATAGGATATAACTATAAAATAAATACTGGAGGTGCATAGAAATGGCATTTAACGAAAATCTACAGAACTTGAGAAAAATGAAAGGTATGTCACAAGAACAACTGGCAGAACAATTAGAAGTATCCAGGCAGGCTGTGTCAAAATGGGAGAGTGGCAGCGGATATCCGGAGACAGAGAAATTAATCGCGATATGTGAAATTTTCGACTGTAGTATAGATGCTTTGCTGAAAGGAAAGATTACCGCTGATTCTACAGGCGAAAAGAATAAATACGAAAACTTACAGAACCGATTTAGCAAAGGAATTTCTTTGGGTGTAGGAATCATATTGCTTGGCGTAACCATTCTTTTATATCTCGCAGGTGTTGCAAATATGGCAGAAACAGCAGTGATGGGAGAAAGATATGCAATGTTAGGTGTTGTCATACTTCTTTGCTGCGTGGCGATTGCCGTACCTGTTTTTATTATGTTAGGTATTGAAAAAGAGAATTTTGACAAAAAACATCCTCAGCTACCATATTTTTATCAAGAAGATGAAGTGGAAAGCTTTGACAAGAAGTTTATGAAAGCGATAGCGTTGGGAGTCGTTTTAATATTAGTTGGTGTGATTGTCCTGATTTCTTTAACTGGAATGAGGATAGTGAACGATGAAAGTACGCTGCCTGTGGTTATCTTAATGGGATGTGTGACAACCGCTGTTACAATCTTTACATACTTTGGATTGCAAAAGGATAAATACGATATTGAGCGATACAATCGCATGCATACAGAAGAAGGAAAGAAGAGAGAAGAAATATCAGGAAAAATCTGTGGCGTGATTATGTTAACTGCTACGGCAATATTTCTGGCAAGCGGATTAATTTTCGATCTGTGGAAAATGAATTGGGTGGTGTTTCCGATTGGTGGAATCGCGTGCGGGATAGTAGCGACGATTTTGGAAAAGGAATAAGAAATTATTTTTAAAACTGAGGAATACTTAACACTAAATTTGTCGAAATTTGTATGAGAATATGATAAAATAAAGTGGGTCTCAAAAGTAGGGAAATAAAGAACAGAAAGGCTTTGTTTTCTTACTTTTTTTGCTATACAAATCTAAGTTGAAGGAGATATACTCGGATGACAAATTTTATAAAAACAATAATGGCTTCGAATTTATATGGTTTTTCTGTTGCTGACTATATAGTGTCAAAAGCATTGGATATTGGAACCGGCATGTTATGGGACAAGATAGGCAAGCTTGTACATGAACGGCAAGAAAGTCCAGAATGTCAATTGTATGATGCAATTGAAGCAAGTATCAAAATATATACAGATGGCACATATGTAGATGATGAACATATTGCAACTTGCTGTGAGTTGATTTATGGAAGTTGGATTTTAGAAGGGTGCGTAGTAGAAGAAAAACTGAAACAAGCACTATCGAAAGTCGATTATAGATATACTGCTGATAGAAAAACCGGATATTGGTACAGACTGTTCTATGCAGAAATTCAGAAAAGAGAGATGTTATATAAATGGTTTCAAGTTTATTCAATTAGCAATATAAATAGACATCAGATCGAAATTAAACAAAGTATTCAAGATCTTAAAGAAAGGATAATCATTAGAGAAGCAACGGGAGAATCGGAAAAAGAAAAAAAGAGAGTTTTTTATGAAGAATCATTGAAAAAACAAGTTTTAATGCCTGTTATGAATGAGGAATTTAATCTTAAAGATATTTATGTTTCTTTGTATGGTAAGTTAGATAAACGAAATGAAATAAATTCAGAGCCTTCTGTAATTGTTGATACTACAAGTTATGTAATGGATTGGTTTAGCAGTGAGCAATCGAAGTTATTATGTATTCACGGGGAGCCTGGAAGTGGAAAGTCCTCTTTAATGAAAATGGTTGCTGCAACTGTATGTTCAATAGAAGAGTTAAATTATATCGTTGTTTTTATTGATTTATATAAGGTTCCTTTTTCTGCAAAAAAATCTGCTTTGGATACTGTAAAAACGTATATTTGCGAACATATGCCGTGGTTTTTGGAAAACAAACAGAACAAAAGAAGACTGCTTATTCTAGATGGTTTAGATGAAATTAAGTGCGATGTATATAATACAGCCAGAGAATTGATGCAAGAATTAGAAAACTGTTCATGGGAAATACCATGCAAAATTATTGTCAGTGGGCGTACGCAGGTAATGCTAAAAACAATATCAGATATCAGATGTGAAGAGTTAAGAATTTTGCATTTGCTTTATGATGAGGATGATTTTGGTATTCACACCCAAAATATTTCAGATCCACATGAATTTTTTTCATATGACTTAAGAAAAGACTTCTGGGAAATACTAATAAATCATTTTGGTGTAAAACAAGAAATGCCGATTTTGAATAATAGATTCAATGAATTAAGCAAATCACCGTTGCTTCTATTCTTGGTTGTATGGACAATCAAACATACTGATGTACAGTTTGAGTTATTAAAGAATACAGCGGAATTATATGAAAAGATTTTTCGATGTATTTATACTAGAGAATATAATAGAAATTCTAAAGTAGATTTTCATTTTAAATCAGCAGAGTATAAAGAGTATCATCAGATGTTACATCATTTGGGAATTTGTGCATATAGGCATAATAGCAGGGCTGTAAATATAAAAAATATTTATGATTATTGTGAACAGTTGAAATGTACTGAGTTATGTGAAAATTGGATACAAAAACATAAAAATGATAATCCGTCAAAATTAGTATTACTTTTCTTTTTAAGAGAAAGACAGAACGATATGGATTGGAAGAACTCAGAGATAGAGTTTATTCATAAAACATTTTATGAATATCTTGCAGCTGTTGCTATTATCGAAATTTTGTTTAAATATACTGATATGTTTTCGGGGGAAACTTTTCAGTGGTTATTGTTTTATATTTTCTCGGAAAACGTAATAACAGAAGAAATTATTCAATTTATTAAGGAAATTATTGAAAATAAAAGTTTGGAAGTTGATGGAACTATTATTGATGATGAAGTTTGGAAAAAAATGGTGGAATTTATTCTTGCCTACGGATATGGAAAGGACTATCCTGTTGTAATCGGAGAATTGAAAAACAATTCAAATAAAGTATATGCCGAGTCTTATTTAAAACTTATTGAGAGAGTGCGTATATATGAAAGTAGCATAAGAGCAATAGTTAAGTGTTATGCAGACATCAGACAAAAAGAATCCGATTATATTAATCTTAATAATATTGTTTTTTATAATTTAAATATGTTAGATTGGAACTTAAGTGGAATATCATTTGAAGATAGCATATTTAGTGAAGGCATATTAAGTGGTTCAACTTTCAATAACTGTAATATGAATCATCTTATATGTGGAGATGTAATTGCAGATAGAACTACTTTTAGTAATGTAAATTTTGAAAAAGCAGATTTTACATTCGTAGAGTTAGCTGCTTCAAATTTTACTGGTAATATGTTTGTCGGAACAATATTTCAATCGGCAATGTTAGAAGGGGCTTATTTTACTGATGCTGTCTTCAAAAATATTAATTTTGAAGGAGCAAATTTAACCGCATCAAATTTTGATGATGCTGTTTTTGATGGTGTTAATTTTAGTTATGCAGATTTGACTAGGGCAGATTTGTCTCGTGTTATAATCAAAGATACTATTTGGACAGATTGTATTATGGAAAATGCAAAGTTAGATGGTGTAAAAATGATACAGTTTGATTTGAATAACGTAAATATTAAGGAAATGCTTGTGGAAGCAGATTTGTCAAATGCTGATTGGACAGGGGTTGATGAAAAAACTATACAGGAGTATTTAACTTACATGGGTTAAAAAATTGGTTTATTAGATTAACTAGGCAAAGGAGAAGGTATAATGCACAAAATAAAAAAAATCACATTTAATAATCATACAATATTAGGAAACCTTTCATTGGATTTTTGTAGGGGTGATGGTAAGGCAGTAGATACTGTAATAATTGCAGGAGAGAATGGTTGTGGAAAGAGTACAATACTTAACGCTATATATCAAATTATATCAGGAGAACCAAAGTTTGAAGCATCTGTTGAAATTGAGAAAGATAATGAATCACACATCTTAAACTATTATTTTAAAAATATTAATGGACAGAACACAATATGGGTTAAAGATGAGTCTGGATGGAATACAATACCAGGACATCCTGACTTTAGACAAAGATATTTCTTTAATGGAATATTTTCTGATGTTGATATAAATTTTCATGCTTCAAATATATCTTCTGTTTCGAGTCTTTCTCTAGATTCAGATGATACAAGTTATAAATCAAGTGGAAATTTTCCGAAACAAATCAAGCAATTAATAATAGATATTCAGGCGCTAGATGATGCTGAGGTGTCCAAGGTATGTAGAGAGAATCCTGATATACCATTGTCACAACTTGTTACAAATGAACGAATGCCTAGATTTACAAAAGCATTTTCAAGAATGTTTGATGGGCTTATATATAGTCATATAGAAAATATGAATGGTTATAAAGCTATTTTGTTTAAGAAAAATGGAATAGATATACCAATTGATAACCTGAGCTCTGGTGAAAAACAAATTGTTTATCGAGGATGTTTTTTACTGAAGAATGTAAATGCTATGAATGGAGCGTTCGTTTTCATTGATGAACCAGAAATTAGTCTCCATCCTACATGGCAGAAAAAGATTATGGATTATTATAAAGGGATTTTTACTAATGAAAATGGGTTACAGACTTCACAAATTTTCACAGTAACACATTCTCCATTTATTGTACATAATGAAAATCGAAAAAATGATAAAGTTATTGTACTTACAAGAAATGATGCAGGCGATATTGTTGTTAATGATAAACCAGAATATTTCAAATGTGCATCCCAAGAAGCAGTTCGTGATGCGTTTTCGATTCATGAATTTTCAACAGAGGAATCAGTGGTATATCTTGAAGGTAGAACAGATGAGAGGTATTTTACAAAGGCTTTACAAGTGTTTAAATATGAGGTTCCTTTTCGGTTTAAATGGGTAGGATATATAGGGGATAATGGACAAGAAGTTAATTCTGGTGATAAAAGTGTTGATAGAGCATTTCAGTTTTTGGTCGCTTGTAATCTACCGATTATAAATATATGTCTAAAGGATTGTGATACTAATAGAAAAGAAACTATCAAAAATAATGTTGTGGCGTTGTCGATCCCACGATATGATAATGCTAAAAAAATTCAAAAAGGGATTGAAAATGCCTTAGTGTTAGATGCCGTTGATTTGCAACCATTTTATGTTAAAAAGACAACGATTGGAGACTATGGTGAAAAAAAAGAAATAGAAGAATTTGATAAAATGGCTTTTTGTGAGGCAATCTGTAATATGGATGATGGTAGCTTAGAAATTGTGTTTGCACATTTGAAAGAGGTAATAGATAGAATTATAAATTTTTATAATGTTTAAACTCAAACATTAGGATTGAAAGTATCATTCTCCCGTAATATAATTTAAGAATAGTGTTATTAAAGATTATGATGGTAGATTATGGAGCATGGGGATTTCAGAAATGTTGAAAAATTATAAACTCCAGGATGCTTGAAGAATAATAAGGAACAGAAAGAATGGGAACAAACATTAAACCGATAGTGAAGAAAATAAATGATAATATACAAGGCCTAAGAGGTTTTCAGGAGTCGTTGTTTGAAGAGGTATCTGATAAAGAAAGAAAAATACTGTTACAATTTCCAACAGTTTATATTCATAATTGGAAGGAAACGGGTGATTATGAGGTTTACATAGGGGAATCTAATAACATTGTTCAAAGAACAAAGCAACATTACGATGCTGGCGCAGATAAGGGTAAATGGCAACATCAACTTTTATTGCAAGATGTAAGTTTATATATTATTGGGCATGAGCACTTTAATAAATCTATGACATTGGATATAGAGAATAGATTAATGCATTATATGATGAGTGTAGAGCGTGTGAGAAAAATTCATAATGTGCGTGGTAATCCACAAAGTAGATATTATCCGGATACCGAGATGAATGATATTTTCCGAATGGTTTGGAAAAAACTTCGTAGTGACAATAAAGAGTTATTTCCAAGTGAAAGTGCAATAAAGGATTCAGCTGTTTTTAAGGCATCGCCTCTTCACAAATTAACAGAGGAGCAAGAAGAGGTGAAAAGATGCATTTTACAGAGAATTTTTGGGGTATTGCAAACACAAAAGAAAAATCAATTGATATTCATTGAGGGAGAAGCAGGGACAGGAAAAACAGTTCTTAATAGTAGCACATTTTATGAGATATTTGCTAGTGCGGAGGAGCAGGAGATAGAACCTTTGAAATGCTGCATGATGGTAAATCATGATGAACAGATTACAGTTTACAAACAAATTGCACAAAAACTTGGATTGACAGAACGATATGGAGAAGTTGTTTGTAAGCCAACAACATTTATTAATCATCATACAGAGGATGAACCTATAGATGTTGCATTTATCGATGAAGCACATTTACTTCTAACCCAGGGTAAGCAGTCATATCAAGGCAATAATCAACTTAAAGACATTATTGACCGAGCTAGAGTTACTGTAGTAATGTTTGATGAAAATCAGATACTCACAACAGAACAATATTGGGAAGCTCAAATATTAGAACAGTATAGAGAATTAGCAAAGAAACAGAATAACTATTTTGAACTGAAAAATCAACTTCGTATAAAAGCATCAGAAGAGATAGTTAGTTGGATTGATGATTTTACAAAAAGGCGTCAAATTTCAAGAATCCCAAGTAATAAAGGTGGATACGAAATAAGAATCTTTGAAAGTCCTTATGAATTAGAAGAAGCATTAAAGTCAAAAGCTTTAGACGATAATCATAAATTATCAAGAATGATTGCAACATATGATTGGGAATATAGTTCAACTTCTTCTCCAGTGGCAAGGTTCTCAAAATATTGGGAAGTAATTATTGACAAGTGGCATAAACCTTGGAATAGAGAGTTAGAACAGGAGTTGGATAGAAGAACTAAGAGAGCAAATAAGTCACTCTCTTGGGCGGAACAACCACAAACGCTTGGAGAGGTAGGATCTACATTTACAATTCAGGGGTTTGATTTGAATTATGCAGGCGTAATTCTGGGACCTTCTGTGAAATATCGTAATGGCAAGATTATATTCGATCCATCAGCTAGCTGTAACGCAAAAGCGGTAAGAAATAGAACATTGTTAGATGGAAGTAAAAAGCAGTTCGGTGAAACGCTTATTCAACATGAAGTGCGTGTACTTATGACCCGCGGAGTTGAAGGATTATATATTTATGCATGCGATGACGAATTGCGAGAGGCATTATTAAATGCTACTAAATAGTATGTAATGGAGGTGTTAAAATGGTGACGCAGGAAACAATAGAACAAGTATTAAAATTTAGAGATGATAGAAATTGGAAACAATTTCATAATCCAAAAGATTTGGCAATTTCAATAAACTTAGAAGCTGCAGAACTTTTAGAAGTATTTCAGTGGAGTGCCGAAGACGTAATTTGTGAATCAAAGAAGGATAAAATCAAAGAAGAACTTGCAGATGTAGTGAATTACTGTATACTTATGGCTGATACTTGCGGACTAGATTTGGATGAAATAGTCAGAGAAAAAGTAAAAAGCAATAATGAAAAATATCCTGTAGAAAAGGCTTTTGGAAGTAAAGAAAAGTATACGGAGTTAAAAGAAAAATAGCTTAAATACATAGATTTAAAGTCAAGTTTATGGTATTATCTATACCATGCTTGGCTTTTCTGTTTTCACGAAATAGAAAGTAATAAATTAGGAGATTAAATTATGATAAAAGTATTAATGGTTTGCCACGGCAGCGCGGGAGAAAGTAGTAAGATAGCAAGAAATGTAAAGGTTTGTGGGCGTTAGGAAGAAAGTTTTAGGACAAGTTTAGGACAAAATTATGTGAGAAGCGTGGTGTGGCGAAGGGAAAAGAGGCATATAGGTGCTAGGTGACACGGGCAAGGACGGTTTGTGGCTTTTGTCTGATGGCAATCCAAGGATAAGACAAGGTGAAAATAATGTCGATTTTTCTGGGGATGTGTGTTAGAATATAACAGAGGTTATCAATGCAAGGTGATTAAGGGTACGTAAGTGCCCTTGGTTCACCTTGCTTTTTGTTAAAAAAACAGTTTGAAGTAGAAGAAAAGATAATTAGATCAATCTTAAAATGTAACTTTTAGCAAATAAATACTAAAGTTGCCAAAAAAGAAATTTGTCGAATTACGTTAATGCGAATTGAAATAAAATAGTTTATGTGATATTTTATATATTGAGTAATTTTGTTCCAAACGCAATTGATTTGTTTGTCTGGAAGTTTGTATGAAATATGAGAAATATGCTGATGAAATGTGGAGGCATTCTAGAAGGTTTGAAAATAAAAAATTATAAGGGGAATTGTTATGCAACCTAAGTGGAATAAATATGAAGCTGCAATCCTTCTTGAGGCTGTAATTAGAGTAGAGAACAAACAAGAAGGACGAAAAGAGGCAATACGACGCGTATCAAATATGCTTCGAAAGATGGCTATTAGTCATGGTGAAAATATTGATGAAATCTATCGAAATATTAATGGTATTACATTTCAATTTCAAAGCATGGAGTATTCTGCTTTTGGCAAGGTTAGTCCAACTAATAAAGTTGGAACAAAATTGTTTGACGAAATAGTGGCATTGCGAAAGAATAAGCCTGAGGAATATAAACAAATTCTCACATACGCACTTGAGAAGGCAGAATCACCGGCGTTAGATGAAAAGACAATGGCGATTGGCACGAGAAAAAGTAACAATAAAGTACAATTTCGAAAATGGCTTTTGGATGCAGGGGAAAAAGAAAATTTTGTTAATTGGATATTGATCTGTTTTGATGAAGTTTCTGATTATGCAATTAATCAAAAGAAAAGCATTAACACAGTATGGGAAATAAATAATTTAAAGCAATATAATACCTTTGTTAATACATTACAAGGTTTTAATTTTTTTCGTGTTTTGCATAAGGATTTATCCAAATTTTTGCGAAATTATGCAAAATTGTATGCAAAGTTCTTGAAATTTGGTGTAAAAACGCTAGATGAATCCAACAAAGTCGAGTTGCATGAATATGTTGTTACTGAGAAAGATATGGAATTGAATGCTTTGTATCCTGAAGCATTTAAACAAGTATATTCGTTATTAAAAGAAAATTATAAGCATGCTTATTTAACGCTTGACCAAGTTATAGAGGATTATGATATTTCTAAAGAAGCAATGTTAAATATTTTGTCATTTGCGAGCTGGGCGGAAAGACTTGGGGAAGGATATATTCTTGGTAGGAATAATTCTGCTAAAGTGGTTCAAAGTGTTTCTATAACCATAGAACGAGCATATAAAGCACCTTCTGAAATCGAGTCTGTTTTAATATCCGCATTTAAACGAGGATATCGTCCGAATTCAATTATGGATCGCCGACGATTTGAAAGTCTTTTTGAAGAACAGTATGGGAAAATAGTAGAAAACGATGAAATTTTGAGTTACATTAATCAGAAATGTTTTGTTTTTGATGAACGATTTTTTTTGCCAAAGGCGATAGTTGAAAAAGATATAGCTATAAAACTTGTTAAATATATTGAAGAGTATTTTAAGAATTATGATGTGCTATTTTATAATGTGTTGTTTGAAAAATTTAAGGACTTGTTCAATTCGTATATTTATAGTACAGAAATGCTTGTTGAGTATATGAAAGTAACGTTTGATGGAACTCCGCTGTATTACGAAAATAAATATTTTTCATACAAAATAGGGACAAAGCCTAATATTGCTGGTGAAGTGGAAAATTATCTGATTAGTGCAGATGAACCGTGCTCGTATGAAGATATTTACAGTAAGTTATCTCATTTAGATCATGATGATATTTATTCGGTACTTCATTTCAATAATCCACAAATTATGGGAAATAGTAAAACAGAATATTTTCATGTTGATGTTGCTCATATTTCAGAGAATGATAAAAAAGTGTTTGTTAAGATTTGCGAAACTTTGTTAAAAGATAGTAAATATATCACTTGTAATGAGATAGTAGATAATCTTGTGCAGGTTGATGAGGATTTGTATGAGAAATTAGTAACAAAATTTAGTGTGCTTGGTATACGTAGAATATTGACCTATTATCTTCGAGCCAAATATGATGTTGCAACAGGTGTTATTACAAGAAAAGGTGAACAGATGAAAATTGCAGATGTATTTGCTGACTATGCAAAGGGTCATACTTATTTTACTGTAGCAAATGTTCAGGAATTAGCAAACTATATTGGGACAGCTCCGTATTGGGAGGTGATTCATCAGAATGCGATTCGTATTAATCGCGATGAATTTGTATCGGAGGATGCTGTGGAGTTTGATATCGAATCAGTAGATAGTGCAATTTCTTTTTACTGCGATGATTATTTACCAATAGGTGAAATTGTAGAGTTTATGCGATTCCCAGTGTGTGGATACCCATGGAATACATATCTTTTGCAACAGTATATTTTTCGATTTAGCAAATTGTTTGAACTTAAATTTCTTGGATTTACAAAAAGCAGTGCTGCTGGTGTAATTGTAAAGAAACAAACGACGAATTTCGATTTTGAATCCATTGTAATTGATGCATTGGCTCGGACTAATATTACATCGAAAAACGATGCGTTAGATTATTTGTGCAAGCGAGGTTTTATTACAGATAGGCGATATAAGAAGGTGGAAGAATTACTGAAAAAGGCTATTGTGAACCGAAATAAAAATGATGAAATGTAAGGTGAAATGTTATGTATTCTTATGAATGGGACGCTGAGACAGGCGGCTATAAATTAAATAATACCCCTCTTATTTTTAGTAAGGAGCCAAGACCAGTTTATTATGAGGAATTGGATATATTAGGATTTGATCAATATTGGAAATATGACAAGAATGATATGTTTCCATATATGTGGGCAGAGTCAAATAATTACTACTATAGAGGACGACTTGTTGCAAAGACAAAAGGCGGTTCTTTATGTCAAAAACCAGAAGTTATTTTGGTAGAACAGCCAGAACCAGAGGGAGACTATCTTCGTTTTGTAGACATTCCGGCAATGGTTGAGAAGAACAGAGAAATAATGGAAAGTCTAACACAAGAAACTATTAAAAAAATATATAATTACTATATGGAATACCGTAATAAAATAGATGTGTTTTATGTGGCTTTCAGTGGAGGAAAAGATAGTGTTGTGACATTGGATCTTGTAGCAAGGGCGCTTCCACATAACGATTTTAAAGTTTTATTTGGAGATACAGGGATGGAATTTCCAGACACATATGATGTGGTTGATAAAATTGAAGAGTGGTGTTTGGGTGAAAATATAGTATTTCTTCGTTCGAAATCCGAATTTAATCCCGAATATACATGGAGTCAATTTGGTCCACCGGCAACAGTTGTTAGATGGTGTTGTAGTGTTCATAAAACATCACCGCAGATTCTTCGATTAAGAGACTATATTGAAAAAAATAATTTTACGGGAATGGCATTCGTGGGAGTTCGTGGTAGTGAAAGTCTATCAAGAAGTGAGTATGATTATGTTAGCCTTGGTGAAAAACATAAAGGACAGTGGAGTTGTAATCCAATTCTCGAATGGAATTCGGCAGAATTATATCTCTATATTTTTTCAGAAAGTCTTATTCTTAATAGTGCATATAAAAAGGGAAATCGCCGAGCTGGATGTTTAGTATGTCCTGGAGCATCAGAGAGAAACGAATATATGGCTAGAGAGTGTTATCAAGAGGAATTTGATGCACTAGTGAAGAAAATCAAAGAACATTATAATCAAAATTTCCAATCAGAAGAAAGATTGCAAGAATTTATTGAAAACGGAGGGTGGAAGGCGAGAAAGAATGGAAGAGATCTACATTTTTTGCCAAAATATTCAGATAGAATCGAAAAGGGACAAATAATCATTCAAATCAGAGAGCCAAACACTGATTGGAAAATCTGGATGAAAACAGTTGGGGTGCTGGAACAAGATAATGGTTCGTATAGTGTGATGCACAGAGGGAATAACTATAGTTTTGATGTCTTAGAAAGTGGCGATGATATAAAGATAGTTATTTCGAATGAAATAGCAAAACAAAATCCTTTATTTATTAAGTTGTTTAAAAATGTATTTAGAAAGGCAGCACAGTGTATAGGATGTCATGAGTGCGAAGCAGATTGTCATAATGGTTGCCTTTCAATGCAAAATGGTGAGATTAGTATTAGTGATGACTGCAAACACTGTTCCGAATGTCATAAAGCACTCAAAGGTTGTTTAGTGTATAATTCTATAGAAATACCAAAAGGAGATAATCAAAACATGAAAGAAAAGAGTTTGAATTGCTATTCACACTTTGCTCCTAAAATGGAGTGGTTTGAGCAATATATAAAATATGAAAATGAATTTGATGAAAATCATACTTTAGGTTCTCAGATGTATAGTTTTTTTAAACGTTTTTTACGAGATAGCGAAATGCTTGTTGATAACAAATTTTCGTCTACGGCACAACTAGTAAAAAAACTCGGGTTAAATGACATTGCTTCCTGGGGGATTATGTTTACAAACGCAGTCTATTCTCCACAATTGCGTTGGTTTGTGACAAATATTGATTTTGAGTGTGAATATAGTAAAGATTATACGATATCTCTTTTGGAGGAAGCGGGCGCGAAAACAACTTGGGCAAAAGATATTTGGAGTTGCTTCAATAGATTTGCAAGTCTACCATTTGGTGATATAGGATTTGGAAATGGTAAAAAAGAGAAAGATAAACTGATGTCGATATATCGGACAAGTTGGTCAAATCCAGATTCAAGAGTTATTTTATATGCACTGTATAAGTTCGCAGAAAAATGCGGTGGATACTATAGTTTTACACTCAATCGTTTGCTAGATCATGATATAGACAGTGACGGCATAAGTCCTACACAGATTTTTGGTCTTGATCGAGACATAATGATTAGAGTGTTAAATGGTCTTGCATCAAATTATCCTGAATTTATTTCAGTATCGTTTACAATTGATTTAGATAACATTTACTTGAAGAATGAAAAAACATCATCAAATGTTCTTGAACTTTTTTAATGTGGAGGTAGATAAATGGCAAGTACATATAGAAAGTATTTCGATATAAAAAAACAGTATTATCCTTGTGTTACCGATGAACTTATTAACAAAGGTGACGTTGATTGGAGAGATTTCTATCCTCATCCTACGTTCATTAACTTAATAGAAACTACAGCAAATGTTATTGAGCGAAAGCAACCCCTTGGAATATGGGTTGAGGGTGGCTATGGAACGGGTAAATCTTATGCAGCTCTTACGCTTACCAGTCTTCTTAAGGCGGATCGTGAAAGTACAGAGGCGTATTTCGATAGATATAATCTTGACAAGACCTTGAAAAAAAGATTTTGTGCTATGAAGGAACGAAAAGATGATAGTGGTAGCATTAAGAAGATTGTGACAGTCCATTGCTATGGAACATCATCAATTGATGGAGATGCCGACCTTTGTTCTATTATGCAACAAAGTATTATTGAAGCTTTGAAGGAAGCTGAATGTTCATACCTGGGACATTCTACTTTAAAAGATGCTTCTTTGAAATGGTTGTCTATTCCCAGAAATAAGGCTTATTTTGAGTTGATTTTAGCGGAGGATAGCCAGTTTATTGGTCAAACTGTTGACGATATTATTAAAGGCTTGCAGACTTACACTGGTGAAGCTTTGGCAATTTTGATGGGTAAAATTGCTAAATTAGGTAAACAAAATGGTATTGATCCAATGAAATTGGATGTTAAAATTTTTATCAAATGGCTCAAAGATGTAATTCAAGGTAATAATTTACAAGAACTGTTTTTTGTTTGGGATGAATTCACAAAATATTTTCAAAATCATATTCATGATCTTACGGGCTTTCAAGAAATTATGGAGGTTACAGAAACAAATAATTTTTGTTTGTTAGTTGTAACCCACTCCGGTGTAAGTGAGGAAGTTTCAAAAGATGGAAAAAGCGAGAAAAAGGTAATTGATCGTTTTGTTAAACCTACATGCGTTATTGATCTTCCGGAAAACATTGCGTTCAAACTTATTGGACATGCGTTGGAGAAGAACGCAGATGAACAAATTGCTAAAGAATGGAAAGAAATTTGTGAGACGCAGTTTTTTGATACTAGCGTTAGTCGCAAAATGATTGAAGATAAGTTGAATACGCTTACGCCTGATGATATTACAGATGAAGATATGATGAATATTTTGCCGATTCATCCGTATGCAGCGTTGATTTTGAAGTATATAGCTTCTTCTTTCCAAGAAAATACTAGAAGTATGTTTGGGTACATTAAGAATAATCTAGGTACTAAACTAAAGGATTTTCAATGGTATATCGATAACTATGGACCATACACAGCAAGTCCGTTTGTTACAATTGACATGCTTTGGGAGTACTTTTATCAGGATGAAGGTAGATATTTGCGTCAAGATATTAGGAATATTTTGAGTACCATTAGTAAGGCGAAAAGTTATAGGCTGGATGATGAACAAAGTAAAATTCTCAAAACAGTATTATTGATGCAAGCTATTTCTTATATGAATGGCGATGCAGTAGAATGTTTTTATGCAACTGAGAAGAATTTAAACTTAGCTTTCGAAGGAACAGCTATTGGAAATAGTGCGGCAAGTATAGCTGAAAGTTTATGCAAGATGGATATCTTGTTCCCTAAAACAATTCAGGGACAAAAGGTGTATGTTGTGCAATTAATTGCTACTACAACTATACAAAAAGAGGATGTTGAAGCTAAGTGGCCAACATCGAAATTAATAGCTGAACAAAAGTTTAATGATACTCTTTCAATGCCAGGTGCTCTAAAACTGAGATTTTCATTTATGACAGCAGCATACGATACTATCGCTAGCTGTATAAACAAGATGAAGAAACAAGCACATAAAAAGGGTACATTTAACTGTATTTGTGTGTATTCTAAAAATGATGCGGAAAGCCAAATTATTGCGAGTGAAATAGATAGTTGTCTGAAGGATTCTAAAACAGACGATATGAATTTGACTATTATTGATACCGGAGCCACTCCATTTGGAAATGATAGATGGAATAGCTTTATCGAGTATATGGTTCAAAGTGAAGCGTTTGATAAGAATGATAATACGCAGAGCCAAAATTATTCACAAAAGGCTTCTGAAGAAATTGGCGCATGGAAACAAGATATACAGGATAATGGAGCTTTCTACATTTGTAGAAGAGCGAGTAATGGGACGATAATACGTGAACGTCGTAGTAATCTTGATGATCTTCATGCTGGACTTTATAGTGTTGTTCGCGAGACATATCGTTTTGCTCCTGAAGTGAATTACGATCTTATAGATGGTATGTATGTGATTGGTGCATTAAAACAAGGTGTTAAATCTGCAGTTAATGGAAAGACTGAAGGACCATTCAATGCACCACAACCTAAGAAAAAGTTGGAAAAGGCTCTAGAGGGAGCTTGGGGAATGCCAGAAGAGTACCGATATTGGGAAGATAAGCCTCATCTCCATATATCACAAATAAAAAAATGCGTAGAAGAAGTGATTAAAGAGGAGTTTGATAAGGGGGATAGAGTTGCTATTTCGACTATTTACACAAAACTCACAGAAGCACCTTATGGTTTTTTGCCGTGCAATCTTACGGCATTTATTCTTGGATTTGTATTAAAAGATTATATTGGTGATCAATACGGTTATGATGATGGCATTGCAGGTGGAGAAATGACCCTAGCAAATTTATCAGCGATGATTGAGTGGGTTATTAAGTATGCTGCTGGTCAAGAAACTAAGTATCGTGAAAAATATATAGTAACCATGACTGAGGAGATTCGTAAGTTTAATGAGTTGACTTGCGCAGCCTTTGGTATAAGTATCGAGCAGTGTACAAATGTTCCTAATACTAGAAACTACATTCGTAATCGAATGAAGGAATTAACATTCCCTATTTGGTGTCTAGAGTATCATTTGAGAGATGCTTTATTGGTAACTAGTGAAGAAATAGTTTTGAAAGCAATACAATTGTATTCTGGAATAGCTAATAATGTAGCTATGGGCCAAGCTGAATCTGAAATAGCGAGTGCAATTGGTACACTGTTTAAAGAAAATCCTACACTTATCCAAGATTTACCTTTCTTATTTACAAAAGAAAATTGCAGAGCAGGAATGTCAGCTTATTTAAAGGGATATAACAATGAAGAACTCATAAAACTTGCCGAAGACATTGAAGATGAAGGGCAGTACATAAATGAAGTTAAGAAAAAATTTGATGCTGACTCTGCAAATTGGGTATGGGCAAAAGAAACTGCTGATAAAAAAATAGACGAGGTTATCGTTGAATATTCAATAATTGCTGAGAGTAACAAGCTTATTGGGAAAGCAAAAAATCTTCGAGAGGCGCTTGATGGTTGGAAAGCAAAATGCGGAAACATCCGTATTTCTTATGAGGCATCAAAAAATTATCTCGGTGACATAGAACCACTGGTAAAAGCATTGTATGATTTAAAACGTCAGGGAACACTTTTGGATTCTCAAAAAAATGTTTTTCTCAAGCTAATTCAGGAAAAGGGAGATTTGTTTGATGCGTATTACAAAAATCAGCTTAGTTTATTTATTACAGTTTGCAATTTCTATGTAAAAGAATTTGATACCGATGAGCAAGGCAATTTATTTACTACAATGCCAACGGGAGATACTTTTACAAAAGATAAGACATCATACTTACAATTAGTGGAAAAAGTGGCAAAAGATTTTAAGAGCACATTGGGTAAAATTAAATTAAAAAATTTGTGGCGGCAAAAGACAAATACAGATTCGCCAGAAGAGTGGTCGAAGTTAAACGAGACGCCTATCATTTGTATGGTTAGTGAAGAAGAGTATGACAAAGCCAGACAAGCGTTTTTAACACTTTCAAGACAACGTCCAGAAGATGATGAAACAATTAAGGCTATGGAATATCTTGAAACTACTTCATTTTATGAAACGTTATTAGACAAAGATAAATGTGATGAAGTCTTTAGAGAAAAGATTTTAAAAGAATACGCCGTGTTGTTGAGGGTAGATGAAGTGCGTTCTTATTTGAAGGAGCGAGCAGCAGCTCAGCCATATGATTGGTATTTAAATCCAATGGTGGATAAGCTTATTAAAGAGTTTGCCACAGCAAAATATGATACGGAAGGTAGTGTATTGGCAAAGAATATTGTTGATAAAATGGACGATATATCAGAGTTGAAGACATATCTGAAATCACTGATTCAAGAAGATATTTCGGTTGGAATTGGGATAATAAAAACAGACATGAAAAAGTAAAAGAAAGGTGATATACATATGAATGGTTGCATTGAGCGAATAAATGAATACCTAAGAGATGAAGAAGTTACTTTACCGCTGTTCGTTAATGTTGAAAATTCTTATCAGAAGACAGCAATTTATGATTATTTTAATGTCGGTACAAATGTAATCAGTCATATTGCCGATTTTGCGAAAGATGATAGTTTGCCAAATGTCATGGCCATGATTGATACTTTAAAGAAAAGTCCTCAAAATACATTTGTGTTTGGTTTGACTACCTATTTGCGATTGATTGGAAATGATGAGTTACAAAAAACACTGCAAATATTGTGTAATATGAGGATTGCAAAGAAAGTGGTTGTCGTTTGTTATCATTGCGAAGAAATATTAAAAACTATGAGTCAGAAAGATTTGCGTGTAATGCAGCAAGTAGTAACAGTTGATACATATGAGGATTTTGTTAAACCTCATATTACATTCCTGTCTCCCGAGTTCTCGCTCGAGACAGTGAATGTAATATGTGGCATAGAAAATTTACCGGAGGCAATAGAAAATGAAATGACTGGAGAAGAGGTTTTTGTTCGGACGAAAAATAAACCATTGGTTTTTGCTAAGGGCCAATATGCGATAAGTATGCTTAACACACCTCTTCAAATTCTTCAAAATAAATTTCCAGAACTCAATGTGTTTTTAGGCAAAGAACACGATGAACGGTATTGGAGATATCTGCTTAATTTGAGCGAAGAACAGTCTAGTTTTAAAGCAATCATTTTGAAGCATTTTGGTGATAGTAATAGTTATGAATATGCGTTACAAGAGTGGAATAATTACGATGACTACAAAAAGTGGTTGTTGTTTGTTGCTATGAAAGTTTTTCCTGAATGCAAAAATCAGATTATTTTTGATGCTGTGGACCGAACAAATATTCATTCTGAATTAATGCGAAATATAATTCGTGTCATCTTGCAATATGCTCATAATAGTAATAAATTTCAAGGTCTTTATGAACAGTGGAAGTCATTGAGATATCGGTTAAATTTATCTGAAGAAGAAGTTGCTGATTATTGTGAGTTCGTGGATCAAAAAGGAAAAGATGCTATTTATTATTTATCCGATTTAACGAAGCAAGAAAAGGAAAAGGCAATAAAACTTATTGGATTATATCAGGCACAGTTTAATGACGAAGAATTGTTATCTCTTCTTCAAACAAATTTCCCGGATTTTTATAATTATGTTAGTCCTTATTATTATAATAATGAGTTGCTAGATATGTACTTTGCAAAATACACGATGCAAAAGTTGCGTAATGTAATTTATCCGGAATTTGAAGAATTAGTGAAACAAGAAGCTGAAGAACAGCATTTTGTAGAGCTTCCTTCTAGAGCAGAAATTGTTGGCGGATTTGATAAGAAGAATTCTATTTTATACTTTGTAGATGCCCTTGGAGTAGAATTCCTTAACTATATATTACAGAAGTGTGCGGAAAAAGACCTTTTTGCAGAACCTAAGGTAGCAAAGTGTAATTTACCATCAATTACTGAAGTCAATAAGGAGTTTTTGAGTGAGTTCAAGACATATGATGCTGAAATTGTTGGTTTTATTAAGCAAATTGATAAGGATAAACATGAAGCAATTGGAGACTATAATTTTGAAAAATCAGAATATCCAATTCATCTGATTGATGAATTGGAAACTATTAATAAAGTGCTTTCCAATATAAGTGCTAAGCTTGCAACAAACAAATATAAACACGCATATATAATTTCTGATCATGGAGCTAGTAGGCTTGCTGTAATAAAAAAATCTATTTTACCAATAGAATCTAATCGCACAGGCACTCATGGTGGAAGAGTATGCGAAAATAATGACAAAACAAAAGACCTTTCGTATGCGGTACATGAAGGACAGTTGTGTATTCTGGCTGGCTATGATAGGTTTGATGGTGCGAGACCAGCTGCTGTTGAAACTCATGGAGGTGCAACATTGGAAGAGGTTGTTGTACCTGTGATACGTATCACAAGAAATAGCACTTTGTGGGAATTTAAGGTGATGAACGATGATAGAAAGGTTACATTCAGTTATAAAACAGAACCAGTTCTTGTTATTTGGTCGAAAAACGAAATTAGTAATCTTTCTATTAAAGTGAATGGAAAATTTTACACAGGGGTTGCAGAAACAGATAAGAAAACTTTTAAATTTCAACTAGATAAGCCAGAACGAGCGTGCGATTGTGTGGCTGATATCTATGTTTCAGGTAATCCAGTAAAAGCAAATATTGTTTTCCGTTTTGAAAGAGAAGGCCTACAAAGAGCAAAAGGGCTGACGCTTGATAATATGCTGAGTGGAGGTTTTGGTAAATAATGCATGAAAAAATAAGAGATTGTTTTAATGGAATGATTGTTTATAAGGATTTAAAAAAGAATAATTTTTTTTCTACACTCAGCCTTCCTTCATTTATGAGAGACTGGTTACTGGCTGAATTTCAAGATGATAATGGAAATTTTGACGCAGTGCAAATATCAGAGTTTGTGAAAGCATATATTCCTCGTAAAGAAGATTGGACAGCGATAAAGGATAAGATTATATTTGAACGTGAAAAAGTTCAAATATTAGCGAAAATAACAGTTGATATTGATATTCAAACTAGTGAAATTACATTTTCACTTCCGGATTTTGGCTTGACAAATAAAGATACAATTATCGAAGACGGTGTCTGGGAGAAAGTGAAAGATGAGTTAATTGCAGAACATGAGACATGGGGGATGATTGAACTAGGATATCGTGCTCCAAATGAGTTTGACCAGCAGTTTGAAGATGACAAAATGAAAAAAGGTAAAAAAGGAAAAATTAAACTTACTGCTTTTAAAAATTTTTGCCCATATTCAATAGATATTGAGTATTACAAAGATGTTCGAAACGAATTTTCCATTGATGAATGGATAGATATTTTACTAGGAGCGATTGATTACAATGCGTCAGGGTATAAGAGCAAAGAACAAAAATTAACAATGCTTTCTCGTTTACTACCATTTGTTGAAAAAAGATTAAATATAATTGAATTGGCGCCTAAGGGAACAGGAAAGTCTTATGTGTTTGGTCATGTAAGTAAATACGGTATGTTGACTGACGGAGGTAAAGTGACTCGGGCAAAAATGTTTTACGACACATCACGCAGATCTCCAGGGTTTATTATAGGAAATGATTTTGTTGTAATTGATGAAGTAAAACTTGTGCAGTTTGGGGACGTTAACGAAATGCGTTCAATTATGCAAGGATACATGGAGTATGGAACATTTAATATTGGTGGATATGATGGCAAGTCAGATGCGGGGGTAGTTTTCTTGGGAAACATACATCAAGATAATATGGATGAGTATACAAATATGTTTACTGAATTACCTAAGCTCTTTCAGGAAAGTGCTTTGCTTGATAGAATACATGGTTTTATTAAGGGATGGGACATTCCAAGAATGAACGATGATTTGAAAGTATGTGGATGGGCGCTTAATTCGGAATATTTTAGTTCAATAATGCATCAATTGCGCGAGGATGTGAGTTATAGAGCAATTGTTGATGAGTTAATTGAATTACCAGACCATCCAGATACTCGTGATACGGAGGCAGTTAAAAGAATATGTACAGCTTTTCTAAAACTTCTTTTTCCGAATGTTCGCGCTGCAAAAGAAATTTCTATGCATGAGTTTAATCTTTATTGCCTCAGACCTGCGTGTAAAATGAGAGGAATAATAAAAACACAGTTGGGAATATTAGATGTGGAATATCGTGGGAAAAGCATACCACAATATGCAGTAAAGGATGTTAGAGATGGAAATTAATTGTGTTGTATGTGGAAAGGAAAAATTAGATAAGGACACAATTGGAATTAATAAAAAGATATTAAGCAACGAAATATCTGATTTTTATTGTTTGAATTGTTTTGCCGAGTATCTTGGATGTACAGAGGAGGATCTTCTTGAAAAGATTGAGGAATTTAAAGAAGAAGGGTGTACGCTTTTCAGATGAGAAATGATATGAAAAAAATAGTTTATGCCGACAATGCGGCGACAACAAAACTTGATTTAGATGCATTTGAAGCGATGAAACCATATTTTTTGGAAGAGTATGGTAATGCTTCACAACCGTATTCATTTTCTAGAACTGCTAGACGAGCTATAAAAGAGGCTAGAAAGATTATTGCTTCATGTATTAATGCGAAGCCGGAAGAAATCTTTTTTACTTCTGGTGGAACGGAAAGTGATAATTGGGCAATAAAAGGTTCGGCGTTTTCGGATGTATATATGCGAACAATCATTACATCAGCAATAGAACATCATGCGGTATTGAATGCATGTAAATCGCTTGCAAGATTGAGATATCCGGTTGAGTATTTAAGCCCCAAGAACGATGGTGTTATCACACCAGAAATACTTAGTGATATAATAACTGATGAGACTAGGTTGGTTTCTGTTATGCTCGCAAATAATGAAATTGGTACTATTCAACCCATAAGAGCATTGGCAGAACTAGCACATAGTCATGGGGCTTTATTTCATACTGATGCAGTTCAATGTTTGGGGCATATTCCAATTGATGTTAAAGAGTTGGGAGTTGATATGCTTTCTGCCTCTGCGCATAAATTTAATGGTCCCAAAGGGGTAGGCTTTTTGTATATAAAAGAAGGCACCCATATTGTTCCGTATTCTGATGGTGGTGCACAAGAATTTGGTTTGAGAGCTGGGACTGAAAATGTAGCAGGAATTGTTGGTATGTCTATTGCACTCAAAAAGAATTGCGAGCAAATTGTTACAAACACAAAACATCTTGAAAAATTAGAAAAAATATTAATTACAAATCTTGATGTAGCAGGGATTGATTATATAAGGAATGGATCTACAACTCATGTTCCAGGAAATATAAGTTTGTCATTTCGTGGAGGTGATGGTGAAGCAATTTTGCATCGGCTTGATTTGATGGCGATTTGTGTTTCGACCGGCTCGGCATGTGATAGTGTGAATACACAAATTTCACATGTACTTCAAGCAATAGGATTAGATGAAAATTATGCAAGAGGCACAATAAGAATTTCATTTGGAAAAGATAATTCCGTAGAAGATGCTCATAAAATTGTTCAAGCATTACTTAAAATTTTGAAATAAGAAAGAAGAATAAATACATATCGTTATTTGGGACATAAGTTTTTGCCATTACAATGAATTGTTGTTGTGGTATTATTATATGAATGAAAGCAATTGAGCGGTCTATAAGATGTCAGAAGTAAATGTAGTGCGAAAAAATATATAAGACAAATATAAATTAAGATTAGAATGAGCATAGAAGAATTAAAAAAACGAAAAGAAAAATTAAATAAATCAACAGAAAACGCATCTGACAAGATGGACAAGATAATTAGAGAATCAAGTAGAGTGTCAGGAATTGCTTCAAATGCACAAGAAATATTAAACGATCTAGATAAACAATTTGAGAAGGAAACAGCACTTGATAAATTTGATGTGAATTTTCTGTTTTTAACGATAATGCTTCAAACTATTAGATGGGTATTATCACCAAAATTGAAGATGACACAGTTGGAGAATCTTTCGCTTGAGATTAGTAAAGAAGATAGACTTGGTGCTAAGGAAAAACAGCATGTAGGTGGTCTATACGATGGCAAAAGTTCTGGTGCATTATATGAAGCAAAAGCATTATCTAAGTATCGTGAGCAACATAAGGACAAAGCATTAGATTCACAAGAAGCATTTTATAAACGTGAAAATGAATACCGAAGCTGGATAGAAATACTTACTCAACCTGTTCCGTACGATGCATTGAATGGATTAGACAAGAAAAGCATACCTAATATAGCTGGACTGAATAAGCAAAATTCCAATGGTACATATAACAATATATATGGAAAAAACCACCATGTTGCGACGTTAGGGCATGATCCAATTTTGGGGTGGATATTTGGAACATTAAACATTATGACAAGTACAATAACATTTGTTGATTTTTCTAGTTATCAGGTAGTAAGAGGCCATAAAATCAAAGCATTGGATGTTTTTATAGAAAATAGAGAACTCCAGTTTTCGGATCAAGCTATTGACTATAAAAATCCGAAAGATATGATGGATATATTGCAGAATTGTATTTTAAGTATTAAAGAAGACTACAAAAGAATTATGGCTGCAGTTGTTCGACAATCCATTCATTTGACATCGGATAAATACTGTGTTGAAGGACTTCCAATACCTGTCTTATCAGTAATTGATCAAAAAAAATCTCAGGAATTAATAGAAAAGGGTTGGAATAGTATCGAAATTGAACGCTTGCTGAAGTCAGACTTAAAGCAGATAAGTATTAGTGCGTTGGTGGCTATGATGATAAATATAATAGTTGAAATTATTTATATGCTAATTATTGATTCTGCTGAATCGACAGAAATAAAAGAAGTTAAGATCAGAAAAATAATTAAGATAGCAAATGTCATTACTTCTTCGAGTAATGTTCTTCATGCAGCTTTGTCAAAGAATGTATCAAAATTAGATATTGGAGGAATAGGGGCAACTCTGTTAACAATATTTACAGGTGATAAATTTATTGCTAATATTAAGCAGGAATTTATTAAAGAAAAATATTCGCAATTGATAATGAATAACGAGTAGAAAGAGAAGCTTAGGAGTAACTTTCATATGAGAAAGATAGATAAATTAAAACCATTAATAAAAGAGTGGCTAAGGCAAGGGGATTCTATTTTTAGTAGACATAGTGACAAAATATCTGTGGGAGTAATTAGTGCCGGATTATCCGCAATTGGAGTACATATTTTTGATAAAAATCAAGAGAAGAAAGAAGTCGAAAGGGCATATAAAGAAGGTTTTGAGGATGCTTCTGTCTTATATGCCGAGAAATTTCAAAAACAGACAGATGAATTTCTGATGGAAAAGAAAAACTTAGAGTATAATCTTGAAGAGTATAATGCATTAATTGATGCTTATGATGAGGAGATAGAAAGTTTACAGTGTAAGTTAAATCAGTCTGAAATCGAAAAGGAATATTTGTTAATCTTGTTTAGCCAAAAGAATAAGTTAGGAAATCTGAAAAGAGTTTGATTAATACATGTGTTGAAAAAAAATTAAGGGTCGAAAATCAAGCAGGAGAAAGAGCTGGGTTCACAGAGTGTCCCCCGGCTCTTATCACATCGTCGTGCAACGCCCGCCGTTACGGCATTTATGGACATTTTACAACGTAAATTTTTAGGGGTCAGAAATAGCCCCTAGGAGTCAGTGTAGGTGTCACAAACCAGAACGAACACCAAATAACGCCGAATTTCCGGGAAAAACCCAGGAGTCACAATAGGGGGGTTAAAAAGCAATTACTTCATCAAGGGGTAAGTTCGCCCTTTTGGTGGTAGGTGGTACCTGCCACAGTGACCTGTCTAGTGAACTACCCAATATAGTAAATTACAAGCAGAAAAAGAAAGATTACAGGCAGAAAAAGAAAAAAATATATCAAAACATAAAATAATTTAATATATAGTGTTGTGCAACCTCCCCATTTTTCGGCATGTAAAGTGAGGAGGTTTTTTAATACCCTAATACAACCATATAATCCTAAATTATTAAAAATTTATAAAACTTTCAAAAATAGGTTATCAACACCCCTATTTTTTCTAAAGGGTAAAAGTGAGAGGGTATTTTTTTGAAACTCCACATGCACCTTGAAAATTTAATAATCAGCATTTCTTTTACTTTCCTTCTGCCGTCGGCTTTGCCGCTGATAAGCTACGGATTTTTAGAATCGACAATACAAGGCACATGTATTGAGGGCGATGACAAGCAGAAGAAATTGTGATACTTCCGTCTAGTCACAGGTCGAGCAGGTTAGACTTGCCGCAACCAATGAGGGCGGCTCAGTGAGAATCACAGAGAGGTGAAATTCCTATGAGGTTAAATGCATGACCGAAAGAAATGTTCCCGTATGTCAGGGGTGTCGAGGACGAATTCTGATAGATTGATATAAATTTAAGTGAAAGATTATAAATTAAACATGACGGCAAGGAGATTTTTAGATAGATGAGTAAATTAAAAGAGGTTCCCATTTGGGAAAAATACACGTTAAGCATTGAGGAGGCAGCCGTTTACTTTCGCATTGGTGAGGGTAAACTGCGGCAACTAATTGAAGACGATAAACGGGCCAAATATCTGCTTTGGAACGGCAATCGGGTACAAATCAAGCGAGAGCTATTTGAGCGATTTGTTGCCATGCATCCGTAAGGAACTGCCAGTGACAGTTCCTGTAGGTGGACGAATTAGAGGCGATTTGAGGGCAGATATATGCCGATGCAATGCATGCCGTAACGCCAAGTTATGCAGAGTGAAAAAGTAATACAAAATATTGGGAAACTGTGGTATAGTAAACGTACGCTATACCACGTTTCTTGGAAAGGAGCAAGAATGAGCGGAAAGAGACGTGATAACAAGGGTAGAATCCTTCATCCCGGAGAATATCAGGATGAATCGGGAAGATACTCATACAAGTATAAAGACATGATCGGCAAGAGAAGGACTGTGTACAGTTGGTGTTTAATACCAACTGACAGAGCACCGCAAGGCAGGAAAAAAGATAAATGTCTAAGAGATAAAATCAAAGATATTGAGAAAGAGTTATCTCGTGGTGTGTGGCACGACAATATGAATGTGGTTGAACTGGTGGACCGTTATTTGATGACAAAAACCGGAGTTCGACATAGCACACGTTCAGGATATAAAACCGTACAAGGGATTCTTGCAAAGGAGCCCTTCGGACAATTGCCGATTCACAAAGTAAAATTGTCAGATGCAAAACTATTTTTAATCAAACTGCAAAGAGAAGGAAAAGGCTATAGTACCATTCATACTGTCCGCGGAGTTTTACGTCCTGCATTTCAAATGGCAGTTGACGATGAGATGCTTACAAAAAATTCATTTCAGTTTCATTTGTCAACAGTTGTAATAAATGATAGCGTAAAGCGTGAAGCACTTTCGCCGGCAGATGAAAAAAGGTTTCTAGAGTTCGTGAAAGAAGACCCGACTTTCAGCCGTTACTATGATGGCATGTTTATCTTGTTTAACACGGGACTTCGCATCAGTGAGTTCTGTGGATTAACGAAGAGGGACATTGATTTTGAAAGTGGTGTCATTCACGTAGACCATCAGTTGCAAAGGACGAGGAATATGGAGTACGTCATAGAAACCACCAAAACTTCTTGTGGTACGAGGCGAATTCCAATGTCTGAGGAAGTGCGAGAAGCATTTGAAAGAGTGATTGCAAATCGTGAGAAAGTGAAAAAGGAACCAATGATAGATGGTCATTCCTGCTTCTTGTTTCTGGACAAGGACAAGAAACCTATGATTGCACAACATTGGCAACATTATTTCAAACGTGCAGTGCAAAAATATAATAGCCTGCATAGATTACAGTTACCAACTATTTCGCCACATATTTGCAGACATACTTACTGCAGTAAGATGGCAAGGGCAGGGATGAATCCAAAGGCACTTCAGTACCTGATGGGACATGCAGAGATTAGTGTGACCATGAATGTGTATACCCACTTGGGTGAGGATGATGCTAGGGAAGAAATGATAAAAATAGGATTGATTGAGCAAGAGGAGCCTGAAATTCATGCATTTCAACTGTGCTGAAAACCATGAAATCCAGTTGAATTATAAGACAATTTTAGGACAAAACACCCCAAAAATATGACAAAATATAGAAAATTACAAGAAGTTACGAGAAAACAAATCCAAAACACATGGCAAACAAATACCCTCGAAACCCCAGTAAAATCAAGGGGTTCGAGGAATTATAAGGAGATATCAAAACTATGACAAAAATCTTATTTATCTGCCACGGCAATATCTGCCGTAGCACCATGGCCGAATCGGTCTTAACCCACTTGGTCACCCAACGAGGCCTCGCCGACCTCTTCGAAATCAATTCCGCCGCCACTTCCCGTGAGGAAATCGGTAATCCACCGCACTACGGCACAGTACAAAAATTAAAACGTGTCGGCATCCCTGTCATCCCGCATCGCGCGCGTCAGATGACTATCACCGACTATGCTTATTATGATTACCTCATCGGTATGGACTCGGCCAATATCCGCAACATGAATCGTATCGCAGGCGGTGACCCACAGGGAAAAATCTACAAGTTGCCATCATTTGCAGGTCTCAGCAAAGATATTGCAGACCCATGGTACACTGGCAATTTCGATGAGACATACAATGATGTACTAGAAGGCTGTGAAGCCTTCCTTGACTATCTCATTGAACACAGAGAACTCTAAAAAGAGTAAAATCCGCAATAAGATAACTAACAATCGGAGAATATATTAACATGAACGTTTTAAACATAGAACATGTCAGCAAGATATTTGGTGAGAAGCGCATCTTCGATGATGTTTCTTACGGTATTCACGAGGGTGACAAAATCGGTATTATCGGTATCAATGGAACCGGTAAGACCACCCTTTTAAAAATAATTGCTGGAATAGAAGAACCAGATGAAGGACAAGTTATCAAGCAGAATGGTCTTCGCATCACATATTTACCGCAAAACCCGGAGTTTCCAGAAGGTTCCACAGTCTTATCTTATGTAACTGATGAGAAGGAGCATGAAGCGAGAAATATTCTGAATAAGCTTGGCATCTACGACCACGATGCTAAAATCAATACTTTGTCTGGTGGTCAGAAGAAGCGAGTTGCGCTTGCAAAAGCACTCGTAAACCCAACAGACGTCCTAATCTTGGACGAGCCAACCAACCATATCGATAACGAAATGGCGACCTGGCTGGAGGATTATTTGAATAAATTCAAGGGCGTTATCATTATGGTAACCCACGACCGATATTTCTTGGACCGTGTGACGAACAAGATTCTGGAAATCAGCCATGGAAAGCTTTATGGTTACACGGCAAACTATTCGCAGTTTCTAGAACTCAAAGCACAGCGTGAAGAGATGGAACTTGCTTCTGAACGCAAGCGTCAGAGTATTTTGCGTATGGAAATCGAGTGGGCGAAGCGAGGATGTCGCGCGAGAACGACGAAGCAGAAAGCTAGATTGGAGCGCTTAGAGGCGTTGAAGGCTGGCAAGGCGCCGGTACAGGATGCGACTGTAGAATTAGAATCCATTGGAACCCGAATGGGCAAGAAGACCATTGAACTGAAACATGTAAGCAAGAGCTATGATGGAAAAACAATCATCAATGACTTTAACTATATTGTTTTGAGGAATCAAAGACTTGGTATTATCGGGCCGAATGGCTGTGGAAAGTCAACTCTTATGAAGATTATCACAGGCATCATTGAACCAGATGCGGGGGAAGTGGAAATTGGTGATACCATCCAAATTGGTTATTTTGCGCAGGAAGCGGAAGAGATGAATACGAGTCAGAGGGCAATTGATTATATTAAAGACACTGCAGAGTATGTACAGACGAAGGATGGTAAGATAACGGCATCGCAGATGCTGGAACGTTTCTTGTTTGACGGGAATTTACAGTACACACCGATTAACAAGTTGTCGGGCGGAGAAAAGCGCAGACTCTATCTTTGCAAAACACTAATCCAACCTATAAATGTACTCATACTCGATGAACCTACTAACGACCTTGATATTCCAACGCTTACGATTTTGGAAGATTATCTAGATTCATTTAATGGAATTATCATTACGGTATCACACGACCGTTATTTCTTAGATAATCTGGTGGACCGTATTTTTGCGTTTGAAGGTGAAGGAATATTAAAGCAATACGAAGGTGGCTACACAGACTATCTGGAAGCGAAGCAACGTCAGCAGGCAGACCGAAACAACGCAACATCAAAAGATAATGCAGGACAAAACAACGCAGGCCAAAATACAGAGAAAAAATCAGGCAGGGACTGGAAGCAAAATCAGCCGGTAAAGCTGAAGTTTACTTATAAGGAACAAAAAGAATACGAATCCATCGACGACGATATTGCAAATCTGGAAGCAAAAATTGAGTCTTTAGAAAATGAGATGCTTAAGAATGCAACGAATTCAGCAAAGTTATCAGAGATTTTGGCCAAGAAAGAAGAAGCTGAAGCCGCTCTGGAAGAGAAGATGGAGCGCTGGGTATATTTGAATGATTTAGCGGAGAAAATCGCACAGCAAACCTAAATTCTGCATATGATAAAAGGAACTTGAATTTAAAGGTATGTAGAAGATGAGAGATTATGTAAGAATATCCCTGGAAACCCATTTGTTTTTTGCGCGAATCATGAAGGAACATGCCATGTTTTTACAGGCAGGATTCGTACAAAAGGATAGCGAATGGATTCAAAAAGCAGATTATTACCGGACAGAATTTGAAGATTTACACCGAAGAACGGTGGAAATGAGCAATCGAATGATTAGTGGAAGTGTACTTCGGTCAGATGAGATGGTGACGGATTATACCATGGATGCAGAGAATAAGACTTGTGAGCTTAGCGGACTTCCAATCGATACACGTATTACGAGTGCTCAGCAGGAATTAAAGTGTGGACGTGATTTTGTTGTGACACGAGAAATGATGCAGAGGGTTTATCGTTTGAATGAGAAGGCTGTTTCGCTTTTGAACGGTCTGATTGATTTCAAGGAACGTCTTCTTCGCGAAGTAAAAGAATGCCGTATGTATACAACCAATTATCCGCTGCTCATTGACCACATAATGAGAGAGGCGAAATTATATCGTGATACAGTAGAAGGCTTGATGCGAAATCAAAGGGTAAATTACCGCAGTTTACAGAATCAGGAAGAGTTCTGGAATTGTATTATGATGGAGCATGCACTTTTTATTCGTGGACTTTTGGATCCATGTGAAGAAGAGTTGATTGGAACAGCAGATGATTTGGCAAGAGATTTCAAGGAACTCATTGAGAAAGCCCGCAAGCAGGATTATCGTGCGAATACCGCATACACAAATAACACATACGGAAATAATACATGTGGAAATAGCACTTATGCCAATAACACGTGTGGAAATAACTGCATGACAGATGATTATTCAGACAGAATGACTGAAATGACATTGGAGAAAACAAAAGAACTGCGCGACTTTAAGGCGGCAGGAACGAGAGGCCTCTTAAATTGTCAGGTGAAATCGATTATTTTACCACTCCTTGCGGACCACGTGCTGCGTGAAGCAAACCATTATATTCGTATCTTAGAGAATGGGTACAAGTGGATGGAAGGCTAATGACTTTTCGAACCCGCGTATAGTTTCTTGCATACTATAAAGAGAAGAAATTTATAAAGGTATGCGAGAAAATGGAATTATATGCGTATCCGAGTTCGGAAAAAGATCGACACTATGATATTGAAGCAATTGAGATACCAATTGTATATAACAGATTCGGAGATCATGATCCAGATGGTCTCCTTTTTGTGTTAAAGAAAGATGCAGAAAGAATCAAAGAAAAAGCACTAGAGAATTTTAATCAGGAAATACCTCAGCCTTATGAAGAAGTGCAGCCGCTAGTTATTCGTGCAAATGTGGGAGATAAGGTAGTTGTTTGCTTTTCGCATTCCCTGAATCGACCACTTTCGATTCATGTGCAGGGGCTGCATTATGATGTACAGACATCGGACGGTGCAAGTGTGGGGTATAATCGAGATACAACAACGAAAGGAAGCATCACCTATACTTGGTATGCACACAAGGAAGGGGTCTATGTATTTCACGACATGGCAGACCCTCGCAGCAGTGAAGAGGCAACGAATATACACGGGTTATTTGGAGCGATTATTGTAGAAGCCCCTGAGTCAAAGTGGCTGAATCCAGAGACGGGAGAAGAAATAGAAAGTGGTTTGTTTGCGGATATTTACCACCCGACAAATCCAGCCTTTCGCGAATATGCTGTGTTTTTCCATGACGAGTTGGAAATAAAGGATAAAAACGGAAATCACCCCCTTGACCCACATACAGGCTTACCATCCATGACGACTGCAATCAGTTACCGTTCAGAACCAATGAGAAATAGAGAACCATTGAGCCACGACCACGCAGATACCGGAGAAGATATTTCCATGAGCTCCTGGGTGTATGGGGATCCGGCACCACCGATTTTACGGGCCTATGTGGGAGACCCTTCCAAAATCCGCCTGATTCATGGCGGTGTGAAAGAGACACATGTATTTCATTTACACAATCATCAATGGAAATTAGAACCAGCATGCCAGACATCCACGATTATTGATTCCATTTCCATTAGTCCACAGGAAACCTATACGTTGGATATTTTACATGGAGCAGGGAGCCTTAATGGCACCATTGGGGATGTAATTTTTCATTGTCATTTATATCCGCATTTCCATGAAGGAATGTGGACTTTGTGGAGAATTCATGACAGGCTGGAAGATGGAACGGGAAGATTACCGGACGGTACGCCAATTCCACCATTGATGCCCTTGAAGGATAGAAAGCGCCCACCAAAGAAAGACGAGGACCATCCGGGATATCCGAATTTTATTAACGGAACCTTTGGAGAGCGTCCATTGCAGCCACCACTTGGAATTTTGAATCCGGACGGCACGAATAAGATTGAACCGACAGATTTGGAGCAGGCAAACTTTGTAGAAAATTTTGAACCAGGGGCTTTGTATTCGGATACTTGCCCGTGTCATACTGATAAACCATATTGCTGTCAAAAAGACAATGTTCGGCTGTTTGAACTGGCGCTGGTTCAAGCTAAGGTCACATACAACAGCTTTGGCTGGCATGACCCGCAAGGCAGATTTTTTGTTCTGAAGGAAGAACTTGAGCGACATGGAGGGCTGGACGAATATATCAGAAAAGTGGAAGAGCAGAAAATTAAAGTAGAACCACTTGTCATCCGCGCAAATGCAGGGGATTGTATAGAGATTCAACTGACTAACCTGCTTCCAGAATTTATTGAAGAGAGTCCTTTCCAAATGCGAACTCTGACGGATATGGCGGGATTTCATATTCACTTGGTAAAGTTTGACACAATAGTTTCTGATGGGGCAGCAAATGGGTGGAATAACATTGCGGGAGCGAGACAGTACGAGACGTTAGTGGAACGATTTTTTGCTGATACGGAATTAAAAACTGTCTTTTTCCATGACCATCTGTTTGCAAATTCACATCAGCAGCATGGTGTGTTTGGTGCACTGATTGTGGAAGAGGCAGGCGCAACATTCCACGATGTTTGCACAGGAGAACCGGTTAATACAGGAACACGCGCAGTAATCAAGAGAAAGGATGGCTCTTCTTTCCGTGAATTTACTTTGTTTGTGCATGATTTTGCGTTGCTATTTGACAAAGAGGGAAATCCACTAAATCCGCCAGATGTTCCAGGTTCCCATGATGACCCTGGCGTGATGGGAATCAATTATCGCTGCGAGCCAATGCGCGAACGACTTTGCAGATATGAAGATCCGGCTTATGTTTTCAGTTCTTATGTTCACGGTGACCCGGCAACTCCGATTTTGGAAACTTATCCTGGAGATGAAATTGTGATTCGTCTTCTGGATGGGGCACATGAGGAGCAACATGCCTTCAACCTGACTGGTCTATCCTGGAAAAAAGAGATTGATGATATCGTATCGCCAGATACAGCGGCCCAGACCCTCGGCATTTCGGAGGTGTTTAATATTCGAATTACAAAGCAATATTATCCAGGTGATTATTTGTACTATTTTGGTGGTATTGATGATGCATGGCTTGGCTTGTGGGGCATTATTCGTGCCTATGACAAACCTAAGAAATGGCTGAAACCATTGTGTAAAGGGATTTCACAGATATTACCTCTGCCGTTATGTCCGGGACCTGACGCTAAGATTCGGAGGTATGAAGTGGCAGCGATTCAGGCAGATATTCCTTATAATTGTCATGGAGACCATGACCCAGATGGCTTATTATTTGTTCCACTGGAAGATGTGGATATGGCATTAGGAGGAAGGTATCAGCCTAGACCACTGATTTTGAGAGTAAATGCTGGCGAGTGGATTGAAGTGACGCTGCATAATCTATTTACGAATCCGGTTCCGTATTTTGATTATCCAAGTGTTCCGTTGGACCTTAAGCATACCCCTTCCATGAGGGTTTCTATGAATCCGCAATTTTTACACTATGACCCAGTCTGTGATTCGGGAATCAATATGGGATATAACAATCGAGAGCAGACTGTAGGACCGGGGGAAAGTAAGAAATATCTTTGGTATGCGGACCAAGAATATGGTTCTTGCATCATACAGTCTTTTGGAGATATGCGAAATCACAGATATCACGGACTTTTTGGGGCGGTACTGGTGGAGCCGGCAGGAGCATGCTGGTATCATGCAAATTCCTTCGCGGAGGAAATGTATCATGAGCAGGCCGTGATTACTGCACCAGGCATGGATAGCTTCCGGGAAAATGTAGTGTTTATTCAAAATGGAATACGAATGCTGGATAAAGAAGGAAATATCGTAAAGACAATCCCAGAGGAGGATGGAGAGGGGATTGATCATGAGGATACTGGAGAAAAGGGTTATAACTATCGTTCGGAGCGTTTTGCAAACCGTTTTCAGAAGGACGACAGACCTTCAAAGGTATTCAGCAGTAAGGTACATGGAGACCCGTCGACGCCGTTGTTTAAGGCGTATTCAAATGAACGGGTGATATTCCGTGTAATGATGCCGGCAGATAAACCGAGAAATGTTGGATTCTGCATACACGGTCATGAATGGAAAGAGGTGGATGAGCGTGCCTGCATAGACAGAATATCAATGCAGGGAGCAATCAGCATTGGAAATACCTTTGATATTGAACTGGAGAATGGTGCTTCGCGACCAGGTGATTATTTATATCGTTCAGGAAGTATGAAGTGGGATATTGAATCAGGTATGTGGGGCATTTTTAGAGTTATGAAACAAAGCTTTTCACATAAATGTAAGAAAATGATTTGCAAATTCTTGCCAAAAGTAAGATAATATGAGCATTAGGCAGGTGCACTGACGCCTGCCTGAACTTAAATAAAAAAGAAGTGCGAAAAAGGTTGACAAATATAAATAGAGTTGTTAATATATAAAAACAGAACGCACTCTGTTTTTTGAGAAAACATAGAAAGGGCGAAATGATTTATGAAAACACAAGTATTTTCATTGTTAGTAAATAATAATGCTGGTTTATTGAGCCGTGTAGCTGGTCTATTCAGCCGTCGTGGTTACAATATCGACAGTATTACATCAGGCACTACAATGGATGACAGAATTACTAGAATTACAGTAGTAGCGACTGGAGATACACAGATTTTGTCGCAGATTGAAAAGCAATTAGCAAAGTTAGAAGATGTGCTTGAGATTAAGGTATTAAAAGATGGACAATCTGTTTGCAGAGAATTAATCATGGTTAAGGTGAAAGCGAATGCAGCACAGAGAGCCGAGATTATTTCAGTTGCCGATATTTTCAGAGCAAAGATTGTGGATGTTGAGTCGGATTCACTGATGCTTGAGATGACGGGAACAACTTCAAAGGTTGCAGCATTTTTGAAATTGATGGCGGCATATGAGATTCTGGAACTTGCACGTACAGGTATCACAGGATTATCAAGAGGTTCTGAGGGCGTATATATCTCAGAAGATTAATTACATATGAAGCTAGAGGCGAAGAAGCCTTTAACTAAATAAATTATTTTAAGAGTTTCATTTTAGGAGGAAAATAAAAATGGCTAATAAAATTTATTACCAGGAAGATTGTAATTTATCATTATTGGAAGGAAAAACTATTGCAGTAATTGGTTACGGAAGCCAGGGACATGCACATGCGTTAAACGCAAAAGAATCTGGATGTAACGTTATCATCGGTCTTTATGAAGGGAGCCGCTCATGGGATAAAGCTGTAAAACAAGGCTTTGAAGTTTATACAGCAGCAGAAGCAGCTAAAAAAGCTGACGTTATCATGATTCTTATCAATGATGAAAAACAAGCTCAATTATACAAAGAAGACATCGAACCAAACCTTGAAGAAGGCAACATGTTAATGTTTGCTCATGGTTTCAACATTCACTTTGGATGTATCACACCTCCAAAATATGTTGACGTAACTATGGTTGCTCCAAAAGGACCTGGACATACAGTAAGAAGCGAATACCAGGCAGGTAAAGGTGTTCCTTGTTTAGTAGCTGTTGAACAAGATGCTACAGGAAAAGCTTTAGACAAAGCTTTAGCATACGCTGCAGCTATTGGCGGCGCAAGAGCTGGTGTTCTTGAAACAACATTCCGTACAGAAACAGAAACAGACCTCTTTGGTGAACAAGCAGTTCTCTGTGGTGGTGTTTGTGCATTAATGCAAGCTGGTTACGAAACATTAGTGGAAGCTGGTTATGACCCAAGAAACGCTTACTTCGAATGTGTTCATGAAATGAAATTAATCGTTGACTTGATTTATCAATCAGGTTTCGCTGGAATGAGATACTCTATCTCTAACACAGCTGAATACGGCGATTACATCACAGGACCTAAGATTATCACAGATGAAACAAAGAAGGCTATGAAGAAAATTTTATCTGATATCCAAGATGGTTCATTTGCAAAAGAATTCTTATTGGATATGTCTGATGCTGGAAAACAAGTTCACTTCAAAGCTATGAGAAAGATTGCAGCTGAACATCCAGTAGAAAAAGTTGGTGAAGAAATCAGACAGCTTTACAGTTGGAATAACGAAGAAGACAAATTTATCAACAACTAATTTGTTTGAATCGATTTACATACGCTACAAAAGGGCCGGCGCGAGAATGTCTCGTGCTGGTTCTTTTATTAGTTAAAATATAGATGAAAAACATTCTTGCATAATTTATTAGTATTGCTTATAAATAAAGCTGCGAAAAAATCATAAATGAAAAGCACAGTATTTGCCGCATTTTGTTGATTTTTGTTTTTTGACTTGATAAAATAAGAACTGTTTTTAAGAGTTTATATGAGGAGGAATTATTAAATGGACTTTTTTAAAATCAAAGAAAGAGGTTCTGATGTAAGAACAGAGATATTTGCAGGTCTTACTACATTCTTTGCAATGTGTTATATCGTAGTTGTTAACCCTAATCAGGTTGCAGCTGGCGGTGCAGCAGGTTGGCTGGTAGCAGAAGGAGCAGATGCTGCAGCAATTAGCCAAATCTGGAATGCGGTATATATTGCATCTATCTTAGTAGCTTGTATCGGTACATTATTAATGGCGCTTTATGCGAAAATGCCATTCGCACAGGCATGTGGTATGGGACTTAACTCATTCTTCTGCACATCATTTGTTTCAGGTGCGTTTTTCGCAGGTGTAGATGTAATCGAAGGATATCAATCAGGTGTTGTAATCATTTTCCTTTCAGGTGTTATTTTCTTGATTCTTTCATTTACAGGGCTTAGAAAATATATTGCAACAGCAATGCCAGAATGCTTAAAGAAAGCGATTTCAGCAGGTATTGGTCTTTTTATTGCATATATTGGTTTCCAAAATGTTGGACTTATCCAGTCAAACCAATACACAATTTCCCAATTGTTTGATTTCCACGGAGCAATCGTAAATGCTGAATCTGGTTTTGCGGCATGGCTTGCTATGGCACCAGTTGTTCTTACAATTATTGGATTGATTTTAATTGCAGTACTTGAAAAGAAAAACGTAAAAGGCAGCGTAATTATCACAATTCTTATTGTTACGGTACTTTACTATGTTTCAACACTCCAAGTGCCATCATTTGACCTTGGAAATATTGGACAATCATTTAAAGATTTCGCGTCAGTCGGTATTACAGGTGTATTTAAACCTGAATCTTGGGCAAATGCATTTGGCGGTGCGCATATTGATGGTGTATTTGGAGCAGTTGTTCTTATCATCACATTTGCTCTTGTAGATATGTTTGACACAGTTGGAACATTATATGGTACAGCAGCACAGGCAGATATGCTTGATGAAAATGGTGACCCAATCAATGTTGATAAATCTATGATGTGTGATTCAATTGGTACATTAACAGGTGCTGTACTTGGTACATCAACATGTACAACATTCGTTGAGTCAGCAGCAGGTGTTGGTGCAGGCGGAAGAACAGGTCTTACAAGTGTTGTTACAGCAGCTTGTTTTGCAGCGTGCTTATTCCTTAGCCCAATCGCAACAATCATTCCATCATGTGCAACAGCTCCAGCATTAATCTACGTTGGTGTTCTTATGATGAAAGGCTTCGGGAAAATCGATATGGACGATGTTGCTTCAGCAGTTCCAGCATTCTTAACAGTAATTATGATGTGTTTATCATACTCAATTTCTAACGGTATTGGTGTTGGTGCAATCGCATATGTATTAATTAAAGTACTCACAGGAAAATACAGCAAGAAAGACCTCGTTGTTACGATTATTGCATTATTATTTGCAGCTAGATTCTTATTAATTACAATGTAATAAATTTTTTGAAAAGGCGTCTCTGTTGAGGCGCTTTTTCTCTGTGAAAAATGAAAAAGATGTGGTAAAATTCAATTATAAATTTAATTTATGAGGTGAACAGTATGGCAATAATTGGAATTGACCTTGGTACGACAAACTCCCTTGGAGCAGTGTACCGTAATCATAAAGTAGAATTAATCCCAAACCGTTTTGGCTCTTTTCTCACACCAAGCGTAGTAAGTGTGACAGAAGATGGCACCGTGCTCGTTGGTGAGGTGGCGAAGGAGCGCCTGGTTACACATCCAGAAGCTACGGCTGCATCTTTCAAAAAAGATATGGGAACAGAGAAAAAGTATGTTCTTGGAAAGAAGACATTTCTGCCGGAAGAACTGAGCAGCTTTGTGATTCGTTCCATTGTTGAGGATGCAAAGAATTATTTACAGGAAGATATTGAAGAAGTAATTGTTTCAGTGCCGGCATATTTCCATGATAAGCAGCGCGTAGCAACTAAGAAAGCCGGAGCATTAGCCGGTGTTACGGTAAAACGTATCATCAATGAACCGAGTGCGGCAGCAATGGCTTCTTATATTGATACCAGCAAAGAGCAGCTGTTCTTAATTTTTGACTTTGGTGGTGGGACATTGGATGTTTCAGTGGTAGAATGTTTTGATACCATGGTGGAAATTATTTCGGTAGCGGGTGATAACCACTTGGGTGGAGACGATTTTCATGAAATTATGGCAGAAAGCTTTCTGAGTGAACATGGATTGTCAAAACGAAATGTTTCTCCGAAAACCTACGCAATTTTACTTCGTCAGGCAGAAATGTGTAAACGTCGTCTTACGGACGATGAATCTGCGAAGATGACACTGAATTTGGATGGAACAACCTACCAGAGTATGTATACAAATCAACGGTTATTGGATGAAAGTGCAAGGCTTCTTGGTAAAATAAAGGGAGTGCTTTCGCGTGCGCTGCGGGATGGAGATTTATCGATCAACGATTTACATGCAGTTGTTATGGTTGGCGGTTCTAGCAAGATGCCACTGATTCAGTCATATTTGCAGCATATCTTTCGGAATCTGCCAGTTGTGGTAAGTAATAGTGACCTTATGATTGCGCAGGGACTGGGACTCATTTGTGCAGTTAAAGAGCGAAATGAAGAGATAAAAGATTATGTTTTGACGGATATCTGCCCATTTACATTGGGAACCAATGTTGTGAATCATGCAGATCCGAGCCATCCATATATGTCACCAATTATCGAAAGAAATACGGTGCTGCCGTGCTCAAAAATCAAACGTTTTTATACAGCAAGTGATAATCAAACTACACTTCGTTTTGAGATTTTACAGGGAGAACAGCCGTATGCGGAAGATAATCTGAAACTTTCGGAGATTTCTGTAACAGTTCCGAAAAAGAAAAGTGGCGAAGAATCGGCGGATGTGCGGTTTACATATGACATTAACGGAATCCTAATCGTAGATGTGAAGGTGCTTTCGACAGGACAGTCTGTTTCAAGAGTAATTTCTCAGAATATGAGAGAAAAGGAATTACAGCGCAAGGTGGATGAGTTGCAGAAGCTTAAAGTGCATCCAAAGGAGATTACGGAAAATATGCTTGTAATGGAAAAATTAAAAGCATTGTTTGAAGAAGTGCCTCCTTATATGAGAGAGCATGTGCAGAATTTTATCCGTAATTTTGAGATGGTTTTGGAAGGTCAGAATACACGAAGAATTGCAAAATATCGTAGATTCTTAGAGCAGATGATAGCACAGATGGAAGGCTATGACCCATTGGCGCAGGAAATCATTTTCGAAGAGTTTGATGAAAACGAGGAAGATGAAATTGACGAAAATGAAGAAGACGATGAAGATAAGGATGAAGAGGAAGGCGGAATTATATGGACCAGTTAACAGCTTATAGGGTTTTGGGTTTAGAACCGGGCAGTTCTCCAGAACAAATTAAAGAAGCATATGCAGCACTTTCGAAACAATACCATCCAGAGGAAGAGCCAGAGAAATTTCAGGAGATTCATGAAGCATATGTGACATTGACTAGAAGAAAACGGCGCGGAAGTGTGCAGAATGCTTATCAGGAAAATGAGGAAATACAAGAAGTAAAAGAATCACAATCAAGATTTAACTTTGAAGAGATTAAGCCAGAACCAGAAGTAATAAAAGAGGAACCGAAAAAAGAATATGATTTTAACAAAGTTGAGATGGAACACAATGTTCGCAAAGCCCCAGAGTATTCCTTTGAGGAAGCGATGCAGAAAGCAAAGCAGGAGGAACAGGCTAAATCTCATGAGCTAGTATTAGAGGCGGCTGCGGAATTAAAGGTTCTTGTTTCACCGAAATATAAGAATCAGATAAAAGCATATAAATCGTTTTTGGAAGACAAGAAATACGAATCCATCATAAAGAGAGCTGATTTCCTGGAAAAATTGTGTGATGTTTTGGAAGAGACAAAGCTTAAGAAAAATATCTATGATTATATCATTGATTTTTATCGTTTACGAGGAAGAAATCCTAGTGAATTAAGTCAAATCGGCCTCCGATTATATCGGATTTTAGATGAGAAAGCTGGAATTAAGCAGAAAGTGAATCCAGGTGTTTACGGCGGCGTAGTAGCCGGACTTGTTATGGCATTCCGCGCTTTAAGACCAGTTATTCGACAAAGTGAAATTCTTACAACAATCGTATTGTGTATTGTGGCAATCTTTCTTTTTGTATGGATTTGCAAAAAAGTGAAAGAAAAGCATTCGCCATTATTTACCCAGGCGGTGATTGCAATAGGAATTGCCTTATCACAGTTTGTTGTTATCATGTTCGATTTATATGGTACACTGTTTGGAATGGTGGATGATGGGAATACTATTGCGGCACTGATATTCCTGGCAGCTATGACTTGGTTCACAGTAGTGATAATTATAGCTGTTGTGAAAGCGGTAGTAGGACTTGTAAAAGGAAAATAATAAGAAAAAAGACAATCGCATGACGGTACGATTGTCTTTTGTGTTTTATATGTTATAATTAAGCAATTGTGTTAACAAGTTTTGATAAACGAGAAACTTTTCTAGCACATGTGTTTTTGTGATAAACACCTTTGCTGCCAGCTTTGTTGATTTCAGCGATAGCAGCTTTTAATGTTTCTGCAGCAAGTGCTTTATCATTAGCAGCAACAGCAGCTTCAACTTTTTTCATAGCTGTTTTTACTCTTGATTTGATTGCTTTATTTCTAGCAGCTTTTGTTTCGTTAACTAAAATTCTTTTCTTTGCTGATTTAATGTTAGCCATTGTGACACCTCCAATATGCGATATTGTTTCAATTTGAAATGACCATCGGTAGACCCGGACACGGAACGTCCTACCGATGCACACTCAGATATTGTAGAATATTAAACAAAAATTGTCAATACATATTTTTTTGTTTTTTAACAAAAACTAGAGATTATCTGAAAATAAAGCGAGGAATGGAAATATGCTTGGAAGTTATAATATTCATACCGACTTGGCGTTAGAAGATAAAGAACGTTTTGAGTCAGATAATGTCGAGGTTTCAGGAGTCAGTGTGGAAGAGTTTTATGATGAAGAACGGGAGATTCGCATCACAGAGGTTAAGATTTTGACGGAGAATGGAGCGAAGACCATGGGAAAGCCTATTGGTACTTATATTACAATGGAGATTGCAAATCTGGTGTTGCCGGACGAGGAATATCATAAAGAGGTTGCAAGAGAGATGGCGAGTTACATTAATAATATTCTGGAATTTGATAAATCGGATTTTACAGCCTTAGTTGTCGGCCTGGGAAATCGTGATGTGACGCCAGATGCTTTAGGGCCACGTGTGGTGGAGTCTCTTAACGTGACAAGGCATATTGTAAGGGAATATGGGAAATATGCAATGGGAGAGGAAGAATCTCATATGATTAGCGCGATTGCACCGGGTGTTATGGCACAGACTGGTATGGAGACCTGGGAAATCATCAAAGGGATTGTAGATACGATTCAGCCGGACGTTGTGTTTGCAGTGGATGCTCTTGCAGCACGAAACACGAAGCGTCTTAACCGGACAATACAGATTGCAGATACAGGAATTCATCCGGGGTCAGGCGTTGGAAACCATCGCAATGAAATCAGTAAAGAAACGCTTGGAATCCCGGTAATCGCAATCGGAGTCCCAACGGTCGTAGATGCCGCTACTATCGTAAGAGATACCATGGAGAATCTGGTTTCGACATTGGAATCTGATGATAAATATGAAATAATTCAAGATTTGATTTCGCCACATCTCTATGGCATGTTTGTGACGCCGAAGGATATTGATGAATCCATTGACCGAATAGGAGCAACCATTGCAGAGGGCCTTAATGTATTCTTCACGCAGAATGCAAAGGTCTAAGAGGCTTATTCCTGGCATATAATTAGAACGCTGGGAGTGGTAATTTTGAAAAAACAAGTTTTGAATATAATTACGGGAATTTTGATTCTGATTTTGATTATTTACTGGGGAATACAGGGGAAATCCGACACGGTAAGCCGTGCAGAAATCCATAAGGAAAATGGGTGGGGAAAAGGAATTGCTGTGGAAATTATGGATATGTCAGAGAAACTCTTCTTTCCTGGCATTGTAAGCATGACGGACAAAGAAGAGGAGAGAAACTTACTGGAAGCTGTGGTGCAGAGGTTATTTCCCCTTTTTTCCTATGTGGAAGAAACTGTGCCTGTAACGGCTGAAGTGGAGGATACGCTGACTTACGAAATGATTTTGGAAGCCCAGGCGAATGATGAATACACGATGAGCGAAGATTTGACAGAAGTATCAAAGGAAACAATCGAAACCCAGGTGAGCAGTGTGGATATGTCGATGGAAAGGCTAAAGGATTTTAATTACCTTCTCAGTACCTTTTATACGGTGGACAGCACTACCATGATAGGAGAAGACCAGCTGAATGTAGATGATCTTTTAAAATATGATATGCATATTAACAATGAAAAGGAAGGACCGAAGGTTCTGATTTTCCATACCCATTCACAGGAGGCATTTGTCGACTCTGTGGCTGGGGATTCCAGCACTACAATTGTAGGCATGGGAGCCTATTTATCGGAACAACTGAATGCAAAAGGAATCGAAACCATACACCATGCAGGAGTTTATGACCTGATTAATGGAAAACTCGACCGCAGCAAAGCCTACCAGATGGCAGAGACTGGTGTAAAAGAGATTCTGAATCAGTATCCAAGCATTGAGGTTGTCATCGATTTGCATCGAGATGGTGTAGGAGAGAATACACATCTTGTGACGACTGTGGACGGAAAGCAGACGGCGAAAATTATGTTTTTTAACGGACTTAGCCGAACAAAATCTAATGGGGATATTGACTATTTATATAATCCTTACATTGACGAAAATCTATCCTTTTCATTTCAAATGCAGCTGGCGGCGGAAAATCTGTATCCAGGGTTTGCAAGACGTATTTATCTGAAAGGATACCGCTATAGTCTTCATATGATGCCAAAATCATTATTAATTGAGGCTGGTGCGCAAACGAATACGGTGCAGGAAATGAAAAATGCGATGGATTTACTTGCAAATGTCCTAGTAGAAGTGTTACTATAAAGTGTATGAGAAAATGTGCAAGTGCACAAGATGTAGTAAAAGTGAGGTTTTAAAGCGAATGGCGAAACGAAATACATATGATGCAGACAGTATTGCGGTGCTGGAAGGATTAGAAGCGGTACGAAAAAGACCGGGAATGTATATTGGGAGTGTGTCGACAAAGGGGTTAAACCATCTGGTTTATGAAATCGTTGACAACGCAGTAGACGAACATTTGGCAGGGTATTGTGACACGATTGAAGTGTATTTGGAAAAGGATGGTTCGGCGACTGTAATTGATAATGGACGTGGTGTTCCAGTTGGAATGCACCAGAAAGGGATTCCGGCTGCACGTGTGGTTTATACAACGCTTCACGCAGGTGGAAAGTTTGATGACTCTTCTTATAAGACAAGTGGTGGACTTCATGGGGTGGGTTCATCGGTTGTTAATGCGCTTTCCACATACATGGATGTTAAGATTAGCAGAGAAGGCGCCATTCATCATGATAGATACGAACAGGGGAATCCAGTTGTAAAATTAGTGGACGGGTTACTCCCTATTATTGGAAAGACAAAAAAGACTGGTACAGAAGTAAACTTCCTGCCAGATGATACAATTTTTGAAAAGACAAAATTTAAAGCAGAGGAAATTAAGAGCCGTCTGCATGAGACTGCATACTTAAATCCAACTCTTACTATTATTTTTGAAGATAGACGAGGCGCGGAAGTAGAGCGTGTGGAATTCCATGAGCCAGAAGGAATTCTTGGATTTATCCGTGATTTAAATCAAAAGGATGAAGCAATTCATGATCCAATCTATTTTAAAGGTACGGCAGAAGGAATTGAAGTAGAAGCTGTAGTTCAATATGTAAATGAATTCCATGAAAATGTACTTGGATTCTGTAATAATATTTACAATGCAGAAGGCGGAACGCATTTAACAGGATTTAAGACTACCTTTACAACGGTTATGAACCAGTATGCAAGAGAGCTTGGAATCTTAAAAGAAAAGGATGCGAACTTTACAGGTGCTGATATCCGTAACGGTATGACGGCCATCGTTTCCATTAAGCATCCAGACCCAAGATTTGAAGGTCAGACAAAGACGAAACTCGACAACCCAGATGCTGCAAAGGCAACAAGTAAGGTAACCAACGATGAGATTGTGCATTACTTTGACCGTAATTTAGAAACCTTAAAGAAAGTATTAACTTGTGCAGAAAAAGCAGCTAAAATCCGTAAGACAGAAGAAAAGGCAAAAACCAATCTTCTCACAAAGCAAAAATATTCCTTTGACAGCAACGGAAAGCTTGCGAACTGTGAAAGCAAGGATGCAAGCAAGTGTGAAATCTTCATCGTGGAAGGGGATTCTGCCGGTGGCTCAGCTAAGACAGCAAGAAACCGTATGTATCAGGCAATTTTACCTATCCGCGGTAAGATTTTGAATGTTGAAAAAGCAAGTATTGATAAGGTTCTTGCAAATGCAGAAATTAAAACCATGATTAATGCATTTGGATGCGGTTTCTCAGAAGGCTATGGTAACGACTTTGATATTAGTAAGCTTCGCTATGACAAGATTATTATTATGGCCGATGCCGACGTGGATGGTGCCCATATTTCAACCTTGTTACTCACCTTATTCTATCGTTTCATGCCAGAGCTTATTTACGAAGGGCATGTTTATATTGCCATGCCTCCGCTCTACAAGGCCATGCCAAAGAATGGACAAGAAGAGTATTTGTACGATGACAAAGCATTAGAAAAATACCGTAAACGTCAGACAGGACCATTTACGCTTCAACGTTACAAAGGTCTTGGAGAGATGGATGCAGACCAGTTATGGGAAACGACTTTAAACCCAGATACACGTATTCTCAAATTGGTGGAAATTGAAGATGCCCGTATGGCTTCTTCGGTAACAGAAATGCTTATGGGAAGCGAAGTTCCACCGAGACGTGCGTTTATTTATGAAAATGCAAAAGAAGCAGAGTTAGACGTATAGGAGGAGGCGAAAGATGAAAGGACAACTTACTTTACAGACAGAACAGATTATTAGAACTGAATATTCTGATGTAATGAAAAAATCTTACATCGATTATGCCATGAGTGTTATCATTGCCAGAGCCCTTCCGGATGTGCGTGACGGGTTAAAACCAGTACAGAGAAGAACGCTCTATGATATGCATGAACTCGGAATTCGTTATGATAAACCATATCGTAAATGTGCCCGTATCGTCGGGGATACCATGGGTAAATATCACCCACATGGTGACAGTTCTATTTATGAGTCATTAGTTGTTATGGCTCAGGATTTTAAAAAGGGAATGATTCTGGTAGACGGACATGGTAACTTTGGTTCCATTGAAGGTGATGGCGCCGCTGCCATGCGTTATACGGAGGCGAGACTTGCAAAATTAACACAGGAAGTATTCCTTCAGGATTTGGACAAGAATGTGGTAGACTTCATGCCAAACTTTGATGAGACGGAAAAAGAACCACAGGTACTTCCAGTTCGTATTCCGAACCTTCTGGTAAATGGTGCAGAAGGTATCGCTGTTGGTATGGCAACCAGCATTCCGACACACAACCTAGGCGAAGTTGTAGATGCTGTAAAGGCATACATGCAGAATAATGAAATTACAACCGAAGAATTGATGGAATATGTGAAAGGTCCAGATTTTCCAACTGGCGGTATCGTGGTAAATAAAGATGAATTGCTCGATATCTACGAAACTGGAATGGGTAAAATCAAGCTTCGCGGTAAAGTGGAAGTGGAAGATATGAAGGGCGGAAAGAAACGCCTTGTCATTTCAGAAATTCCATACACCATGATTGGTGCAGGCATTGGCAAGTTCTTAAATGACGTTGCTGCTTTAGTAGAAGCAAAGAAAACAAGTGATATCGTTGATATTTCCAACCAGTCTTCCAAAGAAGGAATCCGTATTGTATTAGAATTAAAGAAAGATGCAGATGTGGAGAATCTCAAGAACATGCTCTACAAGAAGACTCGTTTAGAAGATACTTTTGGTGTAAATATGCTTGCCGTTGCAGATGGGAAGCCTGAAACCATGGGGTTAAAGAGTATCATTGAACATCATGTGGATTTCCAATTTGAGTTGGCAACAAGAAAGTATAAAACCCTTCTGGCAAAAGAATTAGATAAAAAAGAAATCCAGGAAGGTCTTATCAAAGCCTGTGATGTTATTGATTTGATTATTGAAATCCTTCGTGGAAGTAAGAATATCAAAGATGCAAAGGCATGTCTGACACAAGGTATTACAGAGAATATCAAGTTTAAGACAAAGATTTCTCAGAAAATGGCTTCTATGCTTCGCTTTACAGAAAGACAAGCAACAGCTATTTTAGAAATGCGTCTTTACAAATTAATTGGTCTCGAAATTGAAGCCCTCCAATTAGAGCATGAGACTACACTCAAGAACATTGCCAAATACGAAGATATCCTGAATAACTACGATTCCATGGCAAATGTCATCATGGAAGACATGGAAAAGGTAAAAAAGGAATATACAAGAGAACGCCGTACAGTCATTGAAAATGCGGAAGAAGCGGTCTTTGAAGAAAAGAAAATCGAGGAGCAGGATGTGGTTCTTCTTATGGACCGCTTTGGTTACACAAGAACAATTGATGTTCCTACTTATGAAAGAAACAAAGAAGCAGCAGATGCGGAAAGCAAGTACATAGTATCTTGCCTCAATACTGGAAAAGTATGCCTGTTTACAAATACAGGTAAAATGCATCAGGTGAAGGTTCTGGATATTCCATTTGGAAAATTCCGTGATAAGGGAACTCCAATTGATAATATGAGTAACTATAATAGTGCGGAAGAAGAAATCGTATTTATTTGTGATGAAAATCAGTTCCGCATTGCAAAACTTCTTTTTACAACGAAACAGGGTATGGTGAAGAAAGTAGAAGGAAATGAATTCTTAGTGGCAAAACGAACCATTGCAGCAACAAAGCTTGCAGATGGCGATGAACTCTTAAATGTTCAAGTAATCAACGACAAACAAAGTGTGGTTATCCAGACTGCAGGAGGATATTTCCTACGTTTCCATGGCAGTGAGATTTCGGAAATGAAGAAGACTGCGATTGGTGTGAAAGGCATCAAACTACAGAAGAATGATGTGGTAGAAAACACCTATTTATTCGAAGAGGGAAAAGAATCGAAAGTCCTTTTCAAAGAAAAAGAAATTACGCTCAACCGACTGAAACAATCGAGCCGGGGCGGAAGTGGTAACAAGCAAAGAAATTAATAAAAGTGCTTGATTTTTAGAAGAATAAGTGCTAATATACACATGTAACTGAATTAGATGTCGACAGAAAAGTGAACCGAAAGGTTCACTTTTCTTCATGTATTTAGGAAAGTGAGGTTTTACATTGTCTAAAAGAGAACAATATGAACAAAAAACAGAGGAGCTCTTACAACCAATTATCGATGCTCATGGATTTGAGTTAGTAGATGTAGAGTATGTAAAGGAAGCTGGAACATGGTATCTGAGAGCTTACATTGATAAACCAGGGGGAATAACGGTAGATGACTGTGAAATTGTAAGCAGAGCTTTTTCTGATATTTTGGATGAAAAAGATTATATTGAAGATACTTATATCTTTGAAGTGAGTTCTCCAGGACTCGGAAGACCTTTGAAGAAAGAAAAAGATTTTGCAAGAAGCATTGGAGAGGAAGTTGAAATCCGCACATACCGTGCAATCGACAGACAAAAAGAATTTATTGGTATTTTAACAGAATACGATAAAGATACAGTAACGATTGAATATGAAGACGAGACTACGCAGGTTTTTAAAAGAGCAGATATCGCGTTAATCCGTTTGGCATTACATTTTTAATTTAGGAGGAAGTAAAAAATGAACACAGAATTATTAGAAGCTTTGACAATTCTTGAGAAAGAAAAAGAGATCAGCAAAGAGACATTATTAGACGCTATTGAAAATTCTTTAATCAATGCATGCAAGAACCACTTTGGAAAAGCAGACAACATCAAAGTTATCATGAACCGTGAAACATGCGAATACTCTTTATATGCAGAAAAAACGGTAGTGGAAGAAGTAGAGGACCCAGTTATGGAAATCAGTCTTGCAGAAGCAAAGATGAAGGATGCAAATTTCGAATTGGGTGACATCGTTCAGATTCCAGTAGAATCAAAATCATTTGGGCGTATTGCTACACAGAATGCCAAAAACTTAATTCTTCAAAAAATCCGTGAAGAAGAAAGAAAAGTTGTATATGATCAATATTTCGAAAAAGAAAAAGACATCGTAACAGGTGTGGTACAACGCTATGTAGGCAAAAATGTAAGTATTAACTTAGGTAAAGCAGATGCGATGCTTACAGAAAACGAACAAGTAAAGGGTGAAGTATTTAAACCAACAGAACGTATCAAGCTTTATGTTGTAGAAGTTAAGAATACAACAAAAGGACCTAAGATTTTAGTGTCTCGTACACACCCAGAACTTGTAAAACGTTTATTTGAGTCAGAAGTAACAGAAGTAAGAGACGGTATTGTTGAAATCAAGAGCGTATCAAGAGAAGCAGGCTCTCGTACAAAGATTGCTGTTTGGTCAAATGACCCAGATGTAGATCCAGTAGGAGCTTGTGTTGGTATGAATGGTGCAAGAGTTAATGCAATCGTCAGTGAACTTCGCGGTGAGAAAATTGATATCATCAATTGGGATGAAAATCCAGCATACTTGATTGAAAATGCATTAAGTCCTGCAAAAGTAATTTCTGTAGCAGCTGACCCAGACGATAAGACAGCAAGTGTTATTGTTCCAGATTACCAATTATCATTAGCAATCGGTAAAGAAGGACAAAACGCTAGACTTGCAGCTAGACTCACAGGTTATAAGATTGATATTAAGAGTGAAACACAGGCAATCGAATCAGGAGAGCTTCCAGCAAACTGGATGGAACTTGCAGAGGCTATGGAAGAGGAATATGCAGGTGAATACGAAGAAGATTACATTTAGTCAGGAAGTGATTGCGTGAATAGTGTGAAAAAAGTGCCTATGCGTAAATGCGTAGGATGTGGAGAAATGAAAAATAAACGAGAAATGATGCGTGTTTTAAAAACTTCGGATGAAGACTTTGTGATTGACACAACAGGAAAGAAGAATGGACGTGGCGCTTATCTCTGTTTTTCAAAAGAATGCTTTGATAAAGCAGTAAAAGGCAAAGGTCTTGAACGTTCTTTCAAACATGCTATTCCAAAAGAAGTGTACGAAAAACTGGCAAAGGAGTTGGAGTCACTTGAAGCTTAGTAAAGCATTATCGATGATTAGTCTTGCAACAAAAGCAGGTAAGACTTCAAGCGGTGAATTCTGCACCGAAAAAGAAGTGAAGTCAGGATGTGCAGAGCTCGTAATTGTTGCAGAGGATGCATCAGAAAATACAAAAAAGAAGTTTAAAAACATGTGTGAATTCTATGAAGTGCCAATCTATTTTTATGGAGATAAAGATACCTTAGGGCATGCAATGGGAAAAGAGTTCCGGGCAACTCTTGCGGTCACAGACCAGGGATTTGCAAAAGGAATCTTAAAACATATAGAGACAGAACAGAATACAATTGCATAGAGGAGGTAATGAGTGTATGACAAAAGTGCGAGTACATGAAATTGCAAAAGATTTAAATAAATCAAACAAAGAAGTAATCGATTTTTTGAGGGAAAAGAATGTGGAGGTGTCAAGCCATATGAGCTCTCTTGAAGATGAACATGTGGAGATGGTGAAGAATCACTTTGCTGCCCCAGCAGCACCAGCTGAAGCACCAAAGAAAAAGAACATCGTTCAGGTGTTTAGACCACAAAACAGCCGTCAGGCAGGAAACCGTCCAAATCAGAGACGTCAGGATGGTCAAAGACCATATGGTCAGAGCCAAAGAACTGCAAGTAATAACCAGGGCTTGAGACAGGGAATGAGCTATGCTACAAAACCAGAGCGTCCAGCAGCACAAAGACCTGCGGCTCCAACGCAAACTGCACAGAAACCAGTGGCTGCACCACAGCCACAGAAGGCAGAACGTCCAGTGACTGCAGCACCAGTTCAAAAAGAAGAACGTCCAGCAGCACCTGCTCAGAAGATAGAACGTCCAGTAGCTGCTCCAGTTCAAAAAACAGAACCGGTTGAAAAGCCAGTAAATGCCGCACCAATGCAAAAGCAAGAACGTGTAGAAAAACCGGCTGCACCAGTTCAGAGACAAGAACGTCCTGAAAGACAAGAAAGACAAGAAAGACCCGAAAGAGCTGAAAGAACTGAAAGATTCGAAAGAGCAGATAGGGGACAACGTCGCGATGACAGACGTGAAGATCGTCGTGATGACAGAAGAGATGAGCGCCGCGACAATAGACGTGACGATAGACGCGACGACAGAAGAGACGATAGAAGAGACGATAGAAGAGATGATAGAAGAAACGATAGACGGGATGACAGAAGAAAAAATGATATGTCTATTCCTGCACCAATCGTTCCAGAGCAAAAGTCGCAGCGTAAAAATCAAAAAGATAATTATAAGAAGAAAGAGAAAGAAAAAGATTATCGCAATGATGATGAACAGGATGGAAGAGGCGGAAAAAACAGAAAGAATCAAAAGAACCAAAAGAATGTTCCGCTTCAGCAAAAGCCTCAACCAAAGCCTGTTGTAAAAGAAGAAGAAAAAATCAAAATGATTACAATTCCTGAAGCATTAACAATCAAAGAATTAGCTGACCATATGAAGATTCAGCCATCTGTAATTGTTAAGAAGCTATTTATGCAAGGTAAAATTGTAACTATGAATCAGGAAATCGATTACGATACAGCAGAAGAAATCGCAATGGAATTTGAAGTGCTTTGCGAAAAAGAAGAAGTAGTTGATGTTATCGAAGAACTTTTAAAAGAGGATGAAGAAGACGAAAGCAAGATGAAGAAGCGTCCGCCGGTTGTGTGTGTTATGGGTCACGTTGACCATGGTAAAACATCACTTCTTGATGCTATCCGTAACACAAGCGTAACTACAGGAGAAGCTGGTGGTATTACACAGCATATTGGTGCTTATGTAGCAACTGTAAATGGTGAAAAAATCACATTCCTCGACACACCAGGACATGAAGCGTTTACAGCTATGCGTATGCGTGGTGCAAACTCAACAGATATCGCAATCCTTGTAGTAGCTGCTGACGATGGTGTTATGCCACAGACAGTAGAAGCTATCAGCCATGCAAAAGCTGCTGGTATTGAAATTGTAGTAGCTGTTAATAAGATTGATAAGCCAAGTGCAAATATCGAAAGAGTAAAACAAGAATTAACAGAATATGGTCTCATCGCAGAAGACTGGGGCGGAAGTACAATCTTCGTACCTGTTTCAGCTAAGACAGGTGAAGGTATTGAAGACTTAATGGAAATGCTTCTTTTAACAGCAGAAGTTGCTGAGTTGAAGGCAAATCCAAACCGTCGTGCAAGAGGTCTTGTAATCGAAGCAGAGCTTGATAAAGGTAAAGGTCCTGTGGCTACTGTACTTGTACAAAAAGGTACATTGCGCGTTGGCGACCCTATTGCTGCCGGTGCTGCTTTTGGTAAAGTAAGAGCGATGATTGATGACAAGGGAAGACGTGTAAAAGAAGCAGGTCCATCTACACCAGTAGAAATCCTTGGTCTCAATGATGTTCCAAATGCCGGTGAAGTATTTGTAGGATGCGGAAATGAAAAAGAGGCAAGAAACTTTGCGGAAACATTTATCGCGCAGAATAAAGTGAAATTAATTGATGATACTAAATCTAAGATGTCTCTGGATGACTTATTCAACCAGATTCAGGCAGGTAACGTAAAAGAACTTGGAATTATCGTAAAAGCTGACGTACAGGGTTCTGTAGAAGCTGTAAAACAAAGCTTAGTAAAACTTTCAAACGAAGAAGTTGCAGTAAAAGTAATTCATGGCGGTGTTGGTGCAATCAACGAATCAGACGTTACACTTGCATCTACCTCAAATGCAATTATTATCGGTTTCAACGTTCGTCCAGATGCGACGGCGAAAGAAACAGCAGAACGTGAAGGTGTAGACGTAAGATTATACCGTGTAATCTACAATGCTATCGAAGATATCCAAGCTGCTATGAAGGGTATGTTAGACCCAGTATTCGAAGAAAAAGTACTTGGTCATGCAGAAGTTCGCCAAACATTCCGTGCTTCAGGTGTTGGTACAATTGCAGGTTCATACGTATTAGATGGTATGTTTGAACGTGGATGTTCGGCACGTATTATCCGTGATGGCATTGTAATCTTTGATGGTGCACTTGCTTCCTTAAAACGTTTCAAAGATGACGTAAAAGAAGTAAGAGCAGGATACGAATGTGGTTTCGTATTTGAAAGATTCAACGATATCAAAGAAGGCGACCAGGTAGAAGCTTACAAGATGGTAGAAATTCCAAGATAGTCGAAGAAAAGAGGATTAGATTTGAGAAAGAATAGTATTAAGAATACAAGAGTGAATGTGGAAGTTCAAAGGGAATTAAGCAACATCATTCGTGGGGGAATCAAAGACCCACGAGTTGCTCCAATGACTTCTGTTGTGGCAGTAGAAGTTGCTCCAGATTTAAAAACTTGCAGGGCATACATCAGTGTATTTGGCGATGAAAAGGCACAGGAGGATACTGTAAAAGGTCTTCAGAGTGCAGAAGGTTTCATCCGCCGTGAGTTAGCCAGAAAGCTGAACATGAGAAATACACCGGAAATTAAGTTTGTAATGGACCAATCGATTGCTTATGGTGTTGCAATGTCAAAGAAGATTGACGATGTAACAAAGGATCTTAAAAAAGAGGATGAGTAATATGTTAAACCGTGCTTTGAGTGAAGCAAAGACAGTTGCCATTGGAGGTCATGTGAGACCAGATGGCGACTGTGTTGGATCCTGCATGGGGCTCTATCAGTATATTAAGAACAATTATCCGGAAATCGCTGTGGATGTATATCTAGAAGAGATTCCGGATAGTTTTCATATGATAGAAGTCACGAAAGAAATCAAACATGAAGTGCAGGAAGATAAAATATATGATTTGTTTATCGCATTAGATTGCGGTGATGCAGGGCGTCTTGGCTTTTCAGAATGTCTATTTGAAAATGCAAGGACAACTCTGTGTGTAGACCATCATATTAGTAACAGGGCATTTGCAGATGAAAATTATATTGTTCCAGAGGCAAGCTCTACATCCGAGCTTATTTATCGTCTTTTGGACAAAGAAAGTATTACGACAGAGATTGCAGAATGCCTTTATCTTGGTATTGTGCATGATACAGGAGTATTCCAGTATTCTTGTACAGCCCCAGAGACTATGGAAACTGCAGCGGATTTGATGCGCAAAAATATCCGTGCAAATGAAATCATAGATAAAACATTTTATGAAAAAACATTTGCGCAGAACAAAATCTTAGGAAAGGCACTTACTGATAGTTCCTTATTGTTAGATGGAAAAGCGATTGCCGCCTGCATCACGAAAGAAATGATGGAAGAGATTGGTGTAACACCAAAAGATTTGGAAGGTATTGTAAGCCAGCTTCGCGTGACAAAGGGCGTGGAAGTTGCCATCTTTTTGTATGAAACGGGAACTGCTGAATATAAAGTGAGCCTTCGTGCAACAGGAACATCGAATATCGACGTTAGCAAAGTGGCGCAGAACTTCGGAGGCGGCGGTCATAAAAAAGCGGCAGGAGTTACCATGAAAGGAAAACCAGAGGATATTTTGGGACAACTTGTAGAACAGATTCAAGCGCAAATGTAAAAGGAAGAATTTATGATACACGGAGTGATTAATATCAACAAAGAAAAGGGTTATACTTCCCATGATGTGGTAGCAAAACTCAGAGGAATTGTTGGACAAAAGAAAATCGGACATACAGGTACCCTGGATCCTGATGCAACAGGGGTGCTTCCAGTGTGTCTTGGAAAAGCCACAAAACTCTGTGACATGCTTACTGATAAAAACAAAACATATGAGACGGTGATGCTTCTGGGAAAAGTGACTGATACACAGGATATTTCAGGCGAGGTTTTAGCTGAAGCTAAGACGGATTGTCTGACAGAAGAAGCTGTTGCGGATGTTGTTATGTCGTTTGTTGGCGATTATATGCAGGTTCCACCTATGTATTCAGCCTTGAAGGTAAATGGAAAGAAGCTCTATGAACTCGCTCGTGAAGGTATTGAAATCGAGCGAAAAGCGAGACCTGTAACGATTCTGGATATTCAGATAAAAGAAATGAATCTGCCACGTGTTCGCATGGAGGTATCATGTTCAAAAGGAACTTATATTAGGACATTGTGTCATGATATTGGAGAGAGATTAGGCTGTGGCGCTTGTATGGAGGAGTTAATCCGAACAAGAGTGAGCAGCTTTGAACGGAAGGATAGTTTGACGATTTCCCAGGTGCAGGAACTTAAAGATTGTGGAAGATTAGAAGAGATTCTGATTCCTATTGATAAGATGTTTTTAGAATACGAAGCAGTTTCGTTGAAAGATGAATACATGAGCTTTGTATATAATGGAAATGTATTTTTTCCAAAGCATTTAAATAAGTTTGTGGAGCTTGTAGATGGCAAGATGGTTCGTGTTTATGATAGACAGGAACGATTTATAGCTATTTACAAATTTAATAAGGAAAAATATTTGTTTAAAATAGAAAAAATGTTTTTTGACAAGAATGAACAAGACTAGAAGGTGAAATATGCAGTATATAAAAGGTTTTGATGCATATCAAGATACTAAAAATTCAGCAATTACATTTGGTAAATTTGATGGGTTACACCAAGGACATAATTTGTTGATTGAACGTGTGGAAGAACACCAAAAAAAAGACAATGTGAATGGTATTGTTGTAGCATTTGATATGAGTCCATTGTTTCAGAAATTGAATAAGAAGCAAGATTTTTTGCTGACGAATCCTGAAAAGGCTGAGTTTCTAAAGAATAGAATTGATTATTTTATCGATTGCCCTTTCGACGATAGAATAGCTGCCATAGAAGCAGAAGCATTTATTAAAGACATTATAGTAGGTGTATTTCATGCAAAATATGTAGTTGTTGGAGCTGATTTTCGATTTGGATATCAAAAACGTGGAGACTATCATATGCTTCAGGAATTTGGAGAAGAATATAATTTTCAAGTAGAGGTTTTTGAAAAGAAACAATATGAAGGCAGAGAAATCAGCAGTACTTATATCAAAGAAGAACTGAAAAAAGGAAATACAGAGCTGGTAAATCAACTTTTGGGATATGACTTTTACTTGTATGGTAAAAATAGTCTGGTTTAATTGTTGACATTGTATTTTTACTGTGGTATTATATTACAGTATGAGAAAAGCCGAGGTTCGGTAATTGGAAACTCCAACCGTTACTTAATTTCAGGCGTTTAATAAAAAGAAAATAGGAGGGTCATAGCATGATCGCAAAGGAAAAGAAACAAGCTATTATGGCAGAATATGCTAGAACAGAAGGCGACACAGGTTCACCAGAAGTTCAAATCGCTGTATTAACAGCAAGAATCAACGAATTAACAGAACACTTTAAAGCTAATCCAAAGGATCACCACTCAAGAAGAGGTCTTCTTAAAATGGTAGGTCAAAGAAGAGGTTTACTCGCTTACTTAAAGAAAACAGATATCGAAAGATACCGTTCATTAATCGAAAGATTAGGATTAAGAAAATAATTTAAAGTATTCAAAAATTATACAGACACACAACACAACAACAATAAAGGAGCAGACGAAAGTTTGCTTCTTTTTTTCTTGCTTATTTAGAGGTAACGTGGTAAAGTTTTGAGTATAGTTTTACGAAGGGAGAAAATGAAATGAGCAAAGTACCATTCGTTACAAAAGAGCAATTAGACAATATTACAAAAGAATATCCAACCCCATTTCATTTATATGATGAAAAAGGAATTCGTGAAAATGTAAAGGCTTTAAAAGAAGCATTTGCATGGAATAAAGGTTTTAAAGAGTATTTTGCAGTGAAAGCAACACCAAATCCATTTTTGATTAATATTTTAAGAGAATATGGTTGCGGCTGTGACTGTTCTTCTTACACAGAATTAATGCTTTCAGAAGCAATCGGGGCAGTAGGAGAAGACATTATGTTTTCTTCAAATGCAACACCTGCACAGGAGTTTGTTTATGCAGACAAGCTTGGTGCGATTATCAATCTTGATGATTTCACACATATTGATTTCTTGGAGAAGACCATTGGACATATTCCAGAGACAATCAGCTGCCGTTACAATCCAGGTGGATTGTTCAAAATCAGCAATGACATTATGGATAACCCTGGAGATGCAAAATATGGCATGACAACAGAGCAGCTTTTTGAAGCATTCAAGGTATTAAAAACAAAAGGTGCCAAAGAGTTTGGTATCCATGCATTCTTGGCAAGTAATACAGTAACAAATGAATATTATCCAATGCTTGCAAAGATTTTATTTGAAGTAGCTGTGAAATTACAAGAAGAAACTGGTGCACACATTAAGTTTATTAACTTATCAGGCGGAATTGGTATTCCATACCGTCCAGACCAAGAAGCAAATGACATATATGTAATTGGTGAAGGTGTAAGAAAAGCGTATGAAGAAGTTCTTGTTCCAGCTGGAATGGGTGATGTGGCAATTTACACAGAACTTGGCCGCTACATGATGGGACCATATGGATGCTTGGTAACAAAGGCAATTCATGAAAAACATACACACAAAGAATATATTGGTTGTGATGCCTGTGCCGTTAACCTAATGCGTCCAGCCATGTATGGTGCATACCACCATATTACTGTTATGGGAAAAGAAAATGAACCATGCGACCATATGTATGATGTGACAGGTTCTCTCTGTGAAAATAATGATAAATTTGCAATTGATCGTATGCTGCCAAAGATTGATATCGGTGATACACTTGTAATTCACGATACAGGTGCACATGGATTTGCAATGGGATATAACTACAATGGAAAGTTAAAATCAGCAGAAGTATTACTGAAAGAAGATGGAACAACACAGTTAATCCGTAGAGCAGAGACTCCAGCAGATTATTTTGCAACGTTTGATTGCTTTGAAATTGGAGAAAAACTAAAAAAATAGTTGACTTTATCTTAAAATTAGGATATTATAAACAAGTCGTTTGGAGTACGAAGTACTCCAGATATGCAGGAGTGGCGGAATGGCAGACGCATCAGACTCAAAATCTGACGCTGGCAACAGTGTGTGGGTTCAAGTCCCATCTCCTGCAGTTAGAATAGAAAAGCAGTGGGTTTATAACCTGCTGCTTTTTCTATTCTGAAGCGGTGCGCCCCCATCTCCTGCTATAATAAAAGTCCTTGATTTCAGGGACTTTTTTATTTATTATAGTCTTAGTAAAGCTTAAAGGAGTTTGAGAATATGAGAGCGTATGAAAGATTATTGAAATATGTTGTGATACGTACACCAAGCGATGAAAGCAGCGAGACGGTTCCGTCGTCCGCATGTCAGTTTAATTTGGCGAAAATTTTGTTGGAAGAATTACAAGAATTAGGTGTGGATTCCTACATGGATGATAAGTCCTTTGTTTATGGAAAAATTCCAGCAACAAAAGGTTATGAGAATTGTACAAAACTTGGATTCATGGCACACATGGATACCGTGTCGGATTTCTGTGACCATGATATTGTTCCTGTAGTTATAGAGAATTACAACGGAGAGGACGTTGTATTAGGAAACAGCGGCCGTACTTTAAATGTGAAAAACTTCCCACATCTGCCAAAACTAAAAGGTCGTACTCTTATTACAACAGATGGGACAACTGTCTTAGGTGCAGATGATAAAGCCGGTATTGCAGAAATTATGACTGTGGTAGAACGCCTTATGAAAGATGAGATTCCACATGGACCAATTCGCGTAGCATTTACACCTGATGAAGAAATCGGTACAGGTTCACACAGCTTTAATGTGCCAGATTTTGATGCGGAATTTGCCTACACAGTTGACGGTGGAGCAGAAGGTGAAATTGAATATGAAAACTTTAATGCAGCTTCTGCAAAATTTGATATCGCAGGTTTTAGTGTTCATCCTGGCTCATCAAAAGACACAATGATTAATGCAAGTCTTGTGGCTATGGAAATTAATAGTATGCTCCCTAGTGCTGATACGCCTCGAGATACAGAAGGGTACGAAGGATTCTATCATTTGATGGAAATGTCAGGGAATGTTGGACATGCTTCACTAAACTATATTATTCGTGACCATAGTGCTTCTATGTTTGAAGCAAGAAAAAATATCTTACTCCATATTGAGAAAATCATGAATGAAAAATGGGGTGAAGGAACGGTAAAACTTACTATCAAAGATCAATATGCAAATATGGCAGAGATTATCAGTCAGCACATGCATTTGATTGATAATGCAAAGAAAGCTGCTGAAAACATAGGATTAACACCAGAAGTTGTGCCGATTCGCGGTGGTACTGATGGTTCTTACTTAAGCTTCCAAGGACTTCCTTGTCCAAATCTTGGAACGGGTGGATATGCATTCCATGGACCATATGAGCATATCACAGTAGAAGGAATGGATTTTGCAACAGATATGATTATGGAAATTATTTCTTTATATGCAGCAGTATAGTCTGTACACATTATAGGGTACATTTTAATGATAGGTTTGACAAGACATAAAGAAATGGGAGAAATATAGATATGAAAAAACTAGCATACCTTTTATTGTCATTGGTATTGTTAATTGCAGGATGTGGTGGTAAGGATACAACCTCTGATTCCGATAACAAAGATAAGGAAAAACAGGAGGAGGCGACTCTTGAGTTAGAAGATGCAATCAAGGAACCAGTTGTAGAGATTGTTGACATTACAATTTCTGCCACAGGGGATGTTACCCTAGGCAACTATGTGGGACAAGGATATGACAATTCTTTTAATCAAACATATGAACAATTGCAGGACTACAGTTACTTTTTTAAGAATGTGTATGACATATTTAGTCAGGACGATTTTACGCTTGTAAATCTGGAGGGTGTTCTTACAACGTCTGAAAATATGGCGCCTGGAAGAACGTTTAATATTAAAGGTGACCCGTCCTATAAGAATATTTTAGTGGCTGGAGGTGTAGAGGGTGTCAGTATGGAAAATAATCATCGCCGTGATTGGGGTGAACAAGGCACTACAGATACCGTAGCCGCCTTGGAATCGGTTGGTATTCCGTATGCATATTTAGAAAATATCGGATATTATGAGGTGAATGGCATTACAATTGGCTGGGTTTCTGTGAATCCGGCATCCTTTGGTACGAGTGTAGAAACTTATCTTGAAAATGGAATTGCTAAATTAAAATCAGAAAATGTAGATATTATTTTAGCTTGCTGTCATTGGGGGATTGAGCGAGAAAACTATCCGATAGAGTATCAAAGAACACTTGGCAAAAAGTGCATCGACTGGGGTGCTGACCTTGTAATTGGAAACCATCCACATGTTTTGCAGGGAATTGAGGAATACAATGGCAAATACATCGTTTATAGTTTAGGTAATTTCTGTTTTGGGGCAAATAAAAATCCAACAGATAAGGATACCGCAATTTTCCAGCAAACATTTCAGTTTGAGAAGACAACCATGGATGACGGAACTGTTACAATGAAGAAATTAGATAGTAGTAAGGCACAAGTGATTCCATGCTCAATTAGTTCTGTTTCTAACAGAAATGATTATTGTCCGACGCCGTTAACTGGTTCTGAAGGTCAAAGAGTCATTGATAGAATTAATACTTATAGTGCAGATCTCGGCGTACAGATTGATGAAAATGGAGTAATACAATAATGGACGAGAAGCAAAGATTAAGGCTTAAACGCCAACGTATTAGGAAAATCCGACGTATAAAAAGAATGATAAGACGTGCGATTATTGGTATAGCGTTACTCCTTGTTATTTTGATTATTATGTTTGCCTGTTCAAGTGGAAAAGATAAGGATAAAGATAACGAACAGCCAAAAGATGAAATAGTGGAAAATCAAGAGGAACAGAATGAGGTTGAGATTCCTACAGACCCAGAAATAGATATTGTTATGGTGGGAGATATGCTTCTGCACGATAATGTACAGGAAAGTGGTAAATTGGAAGATGGAACCTATAATTATGACCATCTATTTGCAAATGTAAAGGAAGATATTCAAGCTGCAGATATTGCGATAGCAAACCAGGAGGTAATCCTTGGCGGAACGGAGCTGGGCTTATCCGGATACCCAAGTTTTAATGGGGCATATGAAGTTGGTGATGCTTTAGCCAAAGCGGGCTTTAACGTGATTCTGCATGCCACAAACCATTCTCTGGACCGTGGAAAAACAGCGTTCTTAAATTGCCTTAATTTCTGGAAGACAAATTATAGTGAGATAGCTGTCCTTGGAATTTACGGATCACAGCAAGATTACGACAATAATATCTATGTTTACGAACAGGATGATATAAAAATTGCAATTCTTAATTATACATACGGAACAAATGGAATTCCTATGCCGGGCGATATGCCGTATGCGGTAGCAATGCTGGAAAAGGATAAAGTTGTTTCGGATATACAAAAAGCGAATCAATTGGCTGATTTTGTAATTGTTTGTCCTCACTGGGGAACAGAGTATCAGCATGTACAGTCCGATGAGCAAAAATATTGGGCTGATATTTTCTTGGAAGAAGGCGTAGATTTAGTAATTGGAGCTCATCCTCATTATATTCAGCCAGTAGAAATGCTTATCGGTGAAAATGGTAATCAAATGCTGGTATATTATTCGCTTGGTAATTTCATCAATTCTACCAGTGATACAGGAAGAGGAACTGCTGACCGTATGATTGGCGGTATGGCAGAAATTACGGTTTCTCGCGATGCAAATGGGGAAGTATATATTAAGGAATATGGTGTTGAACCATTAGTAACGCAGCTGTCTTATGAGAAGCAGGAGATTACAACATACAAATTATCGGATTATACAGAGGAACTAGCAGCAACAAATAAGATTTTAGAGAAAGATTCTGTATTTAATCTTGAATTTTGCAAAGAATTATGCCGAGAAGTATTTGGAGATTTGTATCAATAAACATTTAAATGGAGGAATAACATTTGAACAGTAAAATTGTTTTGATAGATGGACATAGTATTTTGAACCGCGCATTTTATGGGGTTCCAGATTTGACAAATTCAGAGGGGCTGCATACAAATGCAATCTATGGCTTTCTTAATATCATGTTTAAAATATTAGAAGAAGAGAAACCGGAATATTTGACGGTTGCTTTTGACGTACATGCGCCAACCTTCCGTCATGAAATGTATCCAGAGTACAAGGGAACGAGAAAGCCGATGATGGACGAGCTGCGTCAGCAAGTGCCTGTAATCAAAGATGTTTTAAAGGCAATGGGCGTTAAAATTATTGAACAGGCAGGTCTGGAGGCAGATGATTTACTTGGCACCATTTCAAAACGTTGTGAAAAAGAGGGAATGGATGTTGCTATTATTTCTGGAGACCGCGATTTGCTTCAGCTTGCAACAGAGAAGGTAAAGATTCGTATTCCAAAAACAAAGCAGGGTAAGACGGAAGTGGAGGATTACTATGCTGCCGATGTGAAGACACGCTATGAGGTCACTCCAAAAGAATTTATTGATTTAAAAGCGCTTATGGGAGATACATCGGATAACATTCCAGGTGTTCCTAGCATTGGAGAAAAAACAGCTACAAAGATTATAGTAGAGTATGGTTCTATTGAAAACGCATTTGCACACGTAGAAGAAATCAAACCACCTCGTGCATCAAAGGCGATGCAGGAGCATTATGATTTGGCACAGTTGAGTAAAGTTCTTGCAACTATCAACGTGGAAGCAGACTTTGAATATGATATGGAAGAAGCGCGGCTTGGAAATCTCTATACAGAAGAAGCTTATGTGTTATTTCAAAAATTACAATTTAAAAACTTGCTATCAAGATTTGAAGTGTCTGCACCCGTCAATAAAGTGGAAGATAACTTTAAAGAGATTTCAAGTCAAAAGGAAGCGGACGAAATTTTTGCAAAAGCAAAAACACAAAAAGTAGTTGGTGTTTCTTTCTATAAGGATACAAAAAATGTATTGCCATTATTTGTGCAGATGGCGGGACTTTCAGGAGTTGGCATCTGCTTTGGAAATGATGATATTTATTTGATTACAACAGAAGGCGGAATGTCTATTGATTATATTTTGGAGCAGGTACAAGACCTTTCAAACAGCGTGGGAAAACTATCTTTATTCCATGTAAAGGAAGCGATGGAGCATCTTCCGGAGGTAAATCAAAAGACTTGCTTTGATGCCATTATTGCAGCGTATTTGCTAAATCCACTAAAGAATGATTATGATTATGCGGATGTGGCAAGAGAACAGCTTGATTTATTGTTGGATGATAAGATGGAAGAGCTGCAGAAAGCTTTTTACGAAGCCTATGTTGCGTATGCGTCTTATGAGCCATTGGTTCAGAAACTCCAGGCATCAGAGATGGATAAGCTTTTCTGGGAAATTGAGATGCCGCTTGTATTTACCCTCTATGAGATGGAAAAAAATGGTGTAAAGGTGAAAGCGAGCGAGCTTAAAGTGTATGGCGGGCAGCTGGGTGGAAAGATTGTAGAATTAGAAAAGGAAATCTACAGTTTAACTGGAAAAGAATTTAATATTAATTCACCAAAACAACTGGGTGTTATCTTGTTTGAAGAATTGGGACTTCCTCATGGAAAGAAAACAAAAACAGGCTATTCAACATCTGCAGATATTTTAGAGAAGCTTGCGCCAGAATATCCAGTAGTTTCTAAAATCTTAGAGTACCGCACACTTACAAAGTTAAAATCAACGTATGCTGACGGACTTGCTAATTTCATCCAGGAGGATGGCAGAATCCATGGAAAATTCAACCAGACTATCACTGCAACCGGCCGTATCAGCAGTACGGAACCGAACTTACAGAACATTCCAATTCGAATTGAACTTGGAAGATTAATCCGTAAGGTATTTGTTCCGGAAGAGAATTATATATTTGTAGATGCAGACTACTCACAGATTGAGCTTCGTATATTGGCTCACTGTTCTGGAGACGAACAGTTAATTGCTGCATATAAAGAAGCAAGGGATATTCATAAAATGACAGCTTCACAGGTGTTCCATATTCCATTCGATGAAGTGACTGATTTGCAGAGACGAAATGCAAAAGCAGTAAATTTTGGAATTGTGTATGGTATCAGCGCATGGGGACTAAGCGAGGACCTTAGTATCACACCAAAAGAGGCGGCCGAGTATATTGAAAATTATTTTAAAACTTATCCGGGAATTAAAGAATTTCTCGATAATGCAGTTGCAACCGGAAAAGAAAAGGGATATGTGACAACACTTTTTGGCAGAAGAAGACCAATTCCAGAACTTTCTTCCGGCAACTTTATGCAGCGTTCTTTTGGGGAGCGTGTTGCCATGAATTCACCAATTCAGGGAACTGCTGCAGACATTATGAAAATAGCAATGGTTGGTGTACACCGCCGTTTGAAAGAGGAAAACTTAAAATCAAAATTAGTACTTCAGGTGCATGATGAGCTTCTGATTGAAGCACACCACTCAGAAGTAGAAAAGGTAAAAGAGATTCTTGCCTACGAGATGGAACATGCGGCTGAGCTTCTGGTTCCACTCGATGTTGATATGCATACAGGTGAGAATTGGTACGAGGCAAAATAATGAAAATTATTGGAATTACGGGAGGAGTCGGCTCTGGAAAGAGCCGCATTCTCTTATTTATGGAAGAAAAATATCAGGCAGTGATATGTCAGGCTGATCATGTTGCGTGGAAATTGCAGGAGCCTGGTGAAAAAAGCTATTGCAAAATTGTGAAACACTTTGGAGCAGGAATCTTAAATGAGGACAAGACCATCAACCGCAGAAAACTGGGACAGATCGTGTTCGGAAATGAATCACAGCTTCAAATCCTCAATCAGATTACGCATCCAGCAGTAAAGGAATACATAAAGGAACAGATTTGTCTCGAAAAAGAACGTGGAACAGAATGCTTTGTTCTGGAAGCTGCACTGCTCTTAGAAGATCATTATGATGAAATTTGTGATGAACTGTGGTATATTTATACGAGTGAAGCAATCCGCCGCAAACGTCTGAAAGAGTCGAGAGGGTATAGTGACGAGAAAATAGATGCTATCATAGCTTCACAGCTTTCGGAAGAATATTTTCGAGAACATTGTAAAATTGTCATTGACAATAGCGGTGATTTTGAAGATACTTGTATTCAGATTGAAAAAGCTATGAATATATAGGAGATAAAGTATGAGATTATGCAGCCTTGCAAGTGGCAGTAGTGGAAACTGTATATATGTTGGGAGCGAGCAAACACATTTATTAATAGATACTGGAATCAGTAAGAAGCGGATTGATGAAAGTCTTGCGGAGCTTGGAATCAAAGGTGAAGAATTAAGTGGAATTTTAATTACCCATGAACATTCCGACCACATTCAGGGGTTGGGAGTTTTTAGCAGAAAATATGAGATTCCAATCTATGCGACAAGGGGAACTATCGAGGGAATTCGCTCATACAAGAGTCTTGGCAAGATGCCGGAAGGTTTGTATTGTGAAGTGCCAAAGGACGAAGCGTTTGAAATCGGCGATTTGACAGTGAAGCCCTTTGCTATTTCCCACGATGCAAATGAACCAACGGGATTTCGCATTGAGCAGGAAGAAAAGGCCGTTGCTGTTGCAACAGACCTTGGGGTATATGATGAATATACCATCCAAAATCTAAAGGATTTGGATGCGATTGTGTTAGAAGCGAATCATGACGTTCATATGCTGGAGGTTGGACCTTATCCATATTATTTGAAGCAGCGTGTGCTTGGAAAACATGGACATTTATCAAATGAATTGTCAGGAAGACTACTTTGTAGTATACTGAATGATAAATTAAAACATATTGTACTTGGTCATCTTAGCAGAGAAAATAATTTCCCGGAACTCGCATATGAGACAGTGAAATTAGAAGTGACTATGGGCAATACACCATATCGTGGAGATGAGATCCCGCTTATGGTTGCAAAAAGAGACTGTATGTCAGAAATATTATTTATTTAATCAAGGAGAAGGATGAAATATGAAAAAATGTATCATCACAGTAGTAGGAAAAGACACAGTAGGAATCATTGCTAAAGTATGTACATATTTAGCGGAAAATAAAATTAATATCTTAGATATTTCCCAGACAATCGTGCAAGGGTACTTTAACATGATGATGATTACAGATATGGCTCAAACAGAAAAAGAGTTTGGCGATGTTTTTGATGAATTAGAACAACTCGGAAATGAAATCGGAGTAACCATCCGTTGCCAACGCGCAGAAATTTTTGAGAAAATGCATAGACTCTAGAACAGAAAGTGAGAAATCATTATGATTAATATTTATGAAGTTACAGAAACAAATCAGATGATTACACAGGAAAATCTGGATGTGCGTACCATCACACTTGGAATCAGCCTTCTGGACTGTATCGATTCTGATTTAAATAAGTTAAACGAAAAGATTTACAATAAGATTACAACAGTTGCAAAGGATCTTGTTTCTACAGGTCAGGCGATTGAACATGAATTTGGAATTCCAATTGTTAATAAGCGAATTTCTATTACACCAATTTCTATTATTGGTGCGGCTGCATGTAAGACAAGCGATGACTTTGTAACAATTGCAGAGACTCTTGACAGAGCTGCAAAGACAGTTGGCGTTAACTTTATCGGTGGCTATTCAGCCCTTGTTTCAAAAGGTATGACACCGGCAGAAGAGAACATGATTCGTTCGATTCCAAAGGCACTTGCTGTAACAGAAAGAGTGTGTAGCTCTGTGAATGTTGGTTCAACAAAAACAGGAATTAACATGGACGCAGTAAAGCTTTGTGGTGAGATTATCAAAGAAGCTGCAGAGGCAACGAAAGAGAGAGATTCCCTCGGCTGTGCTAAACTCGTTATTTTCTGTAATGCACCAGACGATAACCCATTCATGGCAGGTGCGTTCTTGGGTGTAACAGAGGCTGATGCAGTAATTAATGTAGGTGTAAGTGGTCCTGGCGTTGTAAAACATGCGATTGAACAAGTAAGAGGAAAAGGTTTTGAAGAACTTTGCGAGACAATTAAGAAGACTGCATTTAAGATTACCCGTGTAGGTCAATTGGTTGCAGGCGAGGCTTCAAAACGTCTCGGTATTCCATTTGGAATCATTGATTTATCTTTGGCACCAACACCAGCAATTGGCGACAGTATTGCAGAAATTTTAGAGGAAATAGGTCTTGAAAAAGTAGGAGCACCAGGAACAACAGCTGCACTTGCTATGTTAAATGACCAAGTTAAGAAGGGCGGCGTAATGGCTTCTTCTTATGTTGGAGGACTTAGCGGTGCATTCATTCCAGTCAGTGAAGATCAGGGAATGATTGATGCTGTAACAGTTGGAGCCCTTACTTTAGAAAAATTAGAAGCAATGACCTGCGTTTGTTCCGTAGGTTTAGATATGATAGCTATACCAGGAAAGACAAAAGCAACGACTATTTCAGGTATTATTGCAGATGAGATGGCGATTGGTATGGTAAATCAAAAAACAACAGCAGTACGTTTGATTCCGGTAATCGGAAAAGATGTAGGAGAGATAGCTGAGTTTGGCGGATTACTTGGATATGCACCAATCATTCCTGTGAATGAATTTGACTGCAGTGCCTTTATAAACCGTAAAGGACGTATTCCAGCACCGATTCACAGCTTCAAGAATTAAAATTTAATTCCATATACAAAAAAATTAGGCTCCCAGGCCCCAGAATTTTCAAAAAGCGGGGCTTGGGAGCATGTTTTTTGCGTATAAGGCCAAAATGCTATAAAAACTACAAATTTTTGGCTTTTTTTGGGCCGTACAACACAAAAATTCTGTATAAGCCCCGCTTTGCTTAGAAAAAATTTTTGATTAAATGAGTACAATAGAATGCTCATATTCGTTTATAAAAGGTGTTTTAAATTTGTCTGTAATTACTGATTCATATAAATTAGATGCATAGATATCTTGTCCTAACATTGGACAATCTACATTTGTTAATTTCGATATCAGAGGAATAGAGGAGGTTTCCTTAATCTGCGTTAATACAGACGTGCTATCCTTACGGAATCCTAATATATGTGCATAAGAAATTTCTTCATAATCAGTCTTCTTTATATTCAACAAAATGTGAAGCAAAGCACGGCTGATGCGTGTGTATGTTACTTCCTTTGTCTTTAGCAGATTGCAAAATTGTTCGAAATCAATGTATTGATTTAATTGATTCATAATTCTGTTTGCCAGTTCTTCTGAAACATCTGCATATTCTAAAAGAGATGTTTTTGTCTCATTTAGTAATTTATATTTCAACAAAAGTGAAAAATCATTTGTGACAACCGGATAACGTTTTTGATAATGTTTTTCGAATAAACCAATACTGTTTTCTGGAATTTGATTACCCAGATGTCTCCATGCATTTTTAGAAATTTCTTTTCGAATGGCAGATGCAGAACTATATACTTGCTGCAATTCTGTATCGTGATAATTGGATGAAATACGTGTGATAGTATAAGGAATCATCTTAGATTTTAATTTGTAGAGTGCTTTAATATATTCAATTCCAAGAATGTTATTAGGTTCTCCTATAATTTCATCCAATGTATCTGATTTCAAATATTCTTTCAATGCATTTTGTCTTGCCAATGGATAAGAACTGCCGTTGCGTAAATTAGAAAGTAAGAAAGTTTTGTATTCCTTTGGCTCTTCAACCATAATTCTAGCAAGATGTTCCAACTTATGAATGTCTCCGCATTCACTTCCAAAACAAATAGCATCTACACAGCCTAGTTTGTCCAACAATGAAACAGCACCATATGCAAAATACTCAGCACTGCCTGTTGCATAACAAACTGGCATTTCAACAACAAGAGCTGCTCCTGCCTTTAAAGTCATTTCAGTGCGTAAATGCTTTGGCATAATTGCAGGTGTACCGCGCTGCACAAAATCACCGCTCATCACAACAATTATATGGTCTGCTCCTGTAATTTCCTTCGCTTTTTCGATATGATATTGATGTCCATTATGAAAGGGATTGTATTCCGCAATTAAACCAACAATTTTCATAAGTACCTCCACAACGTAAGATAAAACAATTATACTATATGATATAGAAAGAGGCAAAATAATTATCTCGAAAATTTTGGTAAAAAACGCAAGAGCATGGTATATACAAAAGGAATATTTGACAAGGAGAATGTAAAAGAGTTAGAATAAAAAAGATGTATGTTGGAAATAAAAGTGAAGGGGGAAAAGTATGGAAAAAGAATTTGTATTGCAAATGCTTGAGGAAAGACAATTTAAAGAATTAAAAGCTGAATTGGAAAATATGCACCCCGTTGATATAGCCGAAATGATGGAAGAGTTGGAAGATAAACAAATGATTCTGATATTCCGTCTCTTAGCAAAAGATGAAGCGGCAGAAACCTTCACTGAAATGAATAACGACGCGCGCGAGATTCTTCTTAATGCGTTAACTGATTCAGAAATCAAGGAAGTCATGGATGAGATGTATCTGGATGATGCGGTTGACGTATTAGAAGAGATGCCGGCGAATGTTGTCGACAGACTTCTCATGGCTACCGACGAAGAGACAAGAAAGCAGATTAATACACTTCTGAACTATCCGGAAGATAGCGCCGGAAGTATTATGAACGTGGAGTACATTGCGTTTCAGAAAGAAATGACAGTAGAAGAAGCAATTTTAAAAATCAGACAAGTAGGTCTTAACCGCGAAACTATTTATACCTGCTATGTAACAGAAAAAAGAAAGCTAATCGGTGCGGTTTCTTTAAGGGAACTTTTGACAACGGGAGATAATCGTACAATCGAAGAAATCATGGAGACAAACATGCTTTATGTGCATACCCATGATGACCAGGAAGAAGTAGTAGGTATGATTAGTAAATATGGTTTGATTGCAATTCCGGTTGTTGACAATGACATGCGTATGGTCGGTATCGTTACGGTAGATGATGCGATTGACGTTTTGGAAGAAGAGACAACCGAAGATATCAGTATGATGGCCGGTATCGTTGTTCCAAGTGAGGATTCTTATTTTGAAACCAGCGTTTGGGAGCATGCGAAAAGCCGTTTTCCTTGGCTCTTATTTTTGATGCTGTCAGCGACCTTGAGCGGTCTCGTGCTGGGACATTTTGAAGCCGCAATTGTAGCGATGCCGATTCTAAATACATTTGTAACAATGCTTACCGGAACAGGTGGTAACTGTGGTTCACAAAGCTCTACCCTGGTAATTCGTGGTCTGGCGACGGATGAGATTGAATTTAAAGATATTTTCAAAGTATTATTTAAGGAAATTCGTGTTGCAGCACTAGTGGGAATAATGCTTGCAGTTGTAAATGGTATTCGTATTGTTTTTATGTATCATGATGTAACATTGGCATTATCACTTGGAATTACTTTATTATTTACAGTAATCATCGCAAAAACCATTGGCTGTGTTTTGCCGCTGGTTGCAAAGAAATGTGGACTTGATCCAGCGCTTATGGCAGCACCACTTATTACAACACTTGTGGATGCTACAACAATTTTAGTTTATTTCTCAATCGTTACAAAGATATTCGGATTATAATTTGTATTTAAAAAGAGACATAAAAGGTACTTGTATACAAAATACGATTGAGTTATAATAAATTTATATGAGGTAAAACGAAAGGAGTCTTTGAATCATGGGATTTATTGATGTAATTAAAGAAAAAGCAAAACAAAACTTAAAAACAATCGTACTTCCAGAAACAGAAGATAAGAGAACTTATGAAGCAGCTGAAGCTGTATTAAAAGAAGGAACAGCAAAACTTATCCTTGTAGGAAGTAAAGAAGAAATCGAAAAGAACGGTGCCGGATTCGATATTTCAGGTGCAACAATTGTTGACCCTGCAACATATGAAAAAACAGAAAGCTATATCGCTAAATTAGTAGAGCTCAGATCGAAAAAAGGTATGACAGAAGAACAAGCAAGAGAGTTACTTCTTAAAAACTACTTATACTATGGTGTAATGATGGTTAAAATGGGAGATGCTGACGGTATGGTATCAGGTGCCTGCCACTCAACTGCTGACACATTAAGACCATGTTTACAAATCTTAAAAACAAAACCAGGTACAAAATTAGTATCAGCATTCTTCGTAATGGTAGTTCCAGACTGTGAAATGGGTGAAAACGGAACATTTATTTTCGCAGATTCAGGCTTAGAACAAAATCCAGATCCAGAAAAATTAGCTAACATTGCTATTTCATCTGCTGAATCATTCAAGACATTAGTAGGAGCAGAACCAAAGGTTGCCATGCTTTCACACTCTACAATGGGCAGTGCAAAACACGCTGACGTTGACAAGGTTGTTGAAGCAACACGTATCGCAAAAGAATTGGCTCCTGAACTTGCATTAGATGGAGAAATGCAATTAGACGCAGCTATCGTTCCTGAAATCGGAAAATCTAAAGCTCCAAACAGTAAAGTTGCTGGACAAGCAAACGTACTTGTATTCCCAGACTTAGATGCAGGAAACATTGGATACAAATTAGTGCAAAGACTTGCAAAAGCAGAAGCTTACGGACCATTAACACAAGGTATTGCTAAACCAGTTAACGACTTATCTCGTGGATGTAGTGCAGCTGATATCGAAGGTGTTGTTGCTATTACAGCAGTTCAATGTCAAGCAGAAGATAATCAATAATTAATGAGATAAATGACGGAGGAAATATCATGAATGTTTTAGTAATCAACTGTGGAAGTTCATCTTTGAAATTCCAATTAATCAACTCTGATACAGAAGCTGTATTAGCAAAGGGTCTCTGTGAAAGAATCGGTATCGACGGAAGATTAACATATCAGCCAGCAGGCGGCGACAAAACAACAGAAGATAAGGCAATGCCAACACATACAGAAGCAATCCAATTTGTAATTGACGCTTTAACAGATGCTGAAACAGGTGTTGTGGGAAGCTTGGAAGAAATCGGTGCTGTTGGACATCGTGTAGTACACGGTGGAGAAAAATTTGCTTCTTCAACAGTAATCACAGAAGAAGTATTCAAAGCAATTGAAGAATGTAATGACCTTGCACCTCTTCACAATCCTGCAAACTTAATCGGTATTGAAGCTTGCCAAAAATTAATGCCAGGCACACCAATGGTTGCAGTATTTGATACCGCTTTCCATCAAACAATGCCAGAAAAAGCATATATGTATGGTCTTCCATATGAATACTATGAAGAGTACAAGGTTAGACGCTATGGATTCCACGGAACAAGCCACAGCTTTGTTTCTAAGAGAACAGCTGAAATCTTAGGAAAAGATTACAGTGAATTAAAAACAATCGTTTGCCACTTAGGTAACGGTGCAAGTATCTGTGCAGTTGAAAATGGTAAATCTGTTGATACATCAATGGGACTTACTCCATTGGAAGGTCTTGTAATGGGAACACGTTCAGGAGATATTGATCCAGCAATCTTAGAATTCCTTGCTAAGAAAGAGGGTATGGATATCACAGCACTTATGAACATGTTAAATAAAAAATCAGGTGTTCAAGGTATGTCTGGGCTTTCAAGTGATTTCCGTGACCTGGCAGCTGGTGCGGCAGAAGGAAACAAACGTGCACAAATCGCTATTGATGTATTTGCATACCGCGTAGCAAAATACGTTGGAAGCTATACAGCAGCAATGAACGGTGTTGATGCTATCGCATTTACAGCTGGTATCGGCGAAAACGATGGAAGCATTAGAGCAAAAGTATGCGAATACTTAGGATATTTAGGAATTGAGATTGACGCAGAAGCTAACGGAAAACGTGGTGAAGAAATCATTATTTCAACTCCAGATTCTAAAGTAAAAGTATTGGTTGTTCCAACAAACGAAGAACTTGCAATTGCCCGTGAAACTGTTGCATTAGTTTAAGCAGAAATTTTACAAATATTTGTTGACAAATAGAATTTACATGCTATAATAATTTAGGTGTGAATAGGAGTAACTGTATGTTAATAAACCTATCAGACGTTTTATCTGAACATCATAAGCCAGTCGATCAGGTTGTGCCTGTGGAAATGACAGAATTCAAATCTACATTGGGAAGCGTGCCGGTGATAGAGAAGGAGGATGCCCACATTGTTGTGAAACATGTGAAGCAGCGAGAACTCATGATTACGGGGGAATGCAGATTAGTGTTGGAAATTCCGTGCGATCGTTGCCTTGAGCCGGTAAGGACGGAATTTGAATTAGGGTTTTCAAAGAATGTAGACCTGAGCGATGGTGATGAGCAGGTAGATGACTTAGACGAAAAAAATTATATTGACGGATATAATCTTGACGTAGAAAAATTACTCTATAATGAGATTTTGATAGGATGGCCGATGAAAATTCTTTGTAGCGAAGACTGTAAAGGGATTTGCAACACATGTGGTCAAAACCTAAATAATGGAACTTGTGATTGCGAAGACACAAGTCTTGATCCTAGAATGTCAGTTATCCGCGATGTGTTTAAGAATTTTAAGGAGGTGTAACCTATGTCAATTTGTCCAAAGAATAAATCTTCTAAAGCTAGAAGAGATAAAAGAAGAGCAAACTGGAAAATGAGCGCTCCAAACTTAGTAAAATGCAGCAAATGTGGAGAATTAATGATGCCACACAGAGTATGCAAAGCTTGCGGATCTTACAACAAAAAAGAAATCGTAGCTGTAGACTAATCAGAAAATGTACAAAAGGACGTAAAAGTTTAGGCTTTTACGTCTTTTTTTGTTGATAAGATATAATCTTTTTCATAATTATTATTGATTTTTGTATAGATGTCTAGTAAAATTACGTTAACGTCAGGAGGTAAAGACATGACAGAAATTACAAGAGTAGCGTTAGATGCTATGGGAGGCGACAATGCTCCGGCCGAGATTGTAAAGGGTGCGATTGATGCAGTTAATAAAAGAAAAGACATCAAAGTACTTTTAGTTGGCCAAGAAGAGGTTGTAAAAAAAGAACTTGCTCAGTATACATATGACAAAGGGCAAGTAGAAGTGATTAATGCAACAGAAGTCATTGAGACAGCAGAGCCGCCAGTTCTGGCAATTCGCAAGAAGAAAGATTCTTCTATTGTAGTTGCACTCAATCTGGTTAAGAAAGGCGAAGCGGATGCTTTTGTTTCAGCAGGAAGTTCAGGAGCGATTCTTGTTGGAGGACAGTTAATCGCAGGCCGAATCAAAGGAGTAGAAAGACCGCCATTAGCACCATTAATTCCAACAGCAAAAGGAGTTTCATTACTCATTGACTGTGGGGCTAACGTAGATGCAAGACCTTCACATCTGGTGCAATTTGCGAAAATGGGTTCCATTTATATGGAAAATATTGTAGGAATTAAAAATCCAAAAGTAGCAATTGTAAATATTGGTGCAGAAGAGGAAAAAGGAAACGCTCTGGTAAAGGAGACATTTCCACTATTGAAAGAATGCGAAGACATCAACTTTGTGGGAAGTATTGAAGCTAGAAATATTCCGCAAGGTGACGCTGATGTTATCGTATGTGAAGCATTTGTCGGAAATGTTATTTTAAAACTTTACGAAGGACTCGCTTCTGTACTTGTGAAAGAAATCAAGCAAGGAATGCTTTCTTCACTTCGCAGCAAAATCGGAGCATTGCTTGTGAAACCAGCCTTAAAAAACACTATGAAGCGTTTTGATACAAGCGAGCATGGTGGCGCACCTTTACTAGGTTTGAATGGACTTGTTGTAAAGACACATGGTAGTTCTAAAGCTATTGAGGTGTCGAATTCTATTATTCAATGTGTTACGTTTAAGGAACAAAAGATTAGTGATAAGATTCGTGAACGTATCCAAATAAAAGAAGACAAAGAAGAATAAAAATCCAAAATAAAAGGAGAAAAAGTTATGGAATTTCAAAAATTAAAAGAAATCATCATCGACGTATTAAATGTTGGGGAAGAAGATATTAAAATGGAGACAACATTTGTTGACGATTTGGGCGCAGATTCGTTAGACATTTTCCAGATTATTATGGGGATTGAAGAAGCATTTGATATTGAAATTGAAAACGAAGACGCTGAAAAGATTGTTACAGTTGGAGATGCAGTAGAACAAATTAAAAATGCTATCAACTAAGATATTACGGAAAAGCCCAAAAGGGCTTTTTCGCTTGTTATAAAGCGATGTGGGGAACAATATGAAGCGAAGATTGGAAGAATTACAAAAACAAATTGATTACAAGTTTCGGGATTTAGAACTTTTAGAATCTGCATTGATGCATAGTTCTTATACAAATGAGAATCGTTTACCAAAGTATAAATGTAATGAGCGTCTTGAATTTTTGGGAGATGCTGTATTAGAATTAGTTTCAAGTGAATTTTTGTTTTTTGGAAATCGAAAAAGTCCAGAAGGAGAGCTTACCAAAATGCGTGCAAGCATGGTATGTGAGCCTTCATTAGCCTTTTGTGCAAGAGAAATTCATTTGGGAGATTATTTGCTCCTCGGTAAAGGTGAGGAAGCAACTGGTGGGAGACAGAGAGATTCTGTAACTTCAGATGCATTAGAAGCTTTAATCGGTGCGATTTATTTAGATGGTGGTTTTGCTAATGCAAAAGAGTTTATTCATAAGTTTGTACTGAATGATTTAGAACATAAGAAACTCTTTTATGATAGCAAGACTATCCTGCAAGAGATTGTACAGGGTAATTTCACGGAACAGTTATCGTATCGTCTTATTAAAGAAGAAGGTCCGGACCATAACAAAGTTTTCTCAGTGGAAGTTTATATTGGCAATGAGAAATATGGAGAAGGTTCTGGAAAAACAAAAAAGGCTGCGGAACAGAAAGCAGCTTATCTCGCAATTTTAAGGTTACATGAGAGAAACATAAAGTAGGTGTAAAATGTATTTAAAAAGTATTGAAGTACAAGGATTCAAATCATTTGCAAATAAAATCGTATTCGATTTTCATAATGGTATTACTGGAATCGTCGGACCTAATGGAAGTGGTAAAAGTAATGTAGCAGATGCCGTGCGCTGGGTACTCGGTGAGCAGCGTGTAAAACAGCTCCGTGGCGGCAATATGCAGGATGTTATTTTCTCTGGTACAGAAACGAGAAAACCTCTCAGTTATGCGTACGTTTCTATTACATTAGATAATTCGGATCACCATTTGCCAATTGATTACAACGAAGTAACAATTGCCAGAAAGTTATATCGTTCTGGCGAGAGTGAATACCTGATTAACGGCAGTGTATGTCGTCTGAAGGATGTGAATGAACTCTTTTATGACACAGGTATCGGTAAAGAGGGCTATTCTATTATTGGACAAGGCCAGATTGACAAAATCTTAAGCGGTAAACCGGAAGACAGAAGAGAACTCTTTGATGAAGCAGCCGGAATTGTAAAGTTTAAGAGACGCAAAAATATGTCTGTAAAAAAATTAGAAGAAGAGCGTCAGAATCTTGTTCGTGTGACAGACATTTTAGGAGAATTGGAAAAGCAGATTGGACCATTGCAAAAACAGTCTGAAACTGCAAAAGAATATTTAAAGAAGAAAGAAGCATTGAAAACGTATGATATTAATATGTTTTTATTAGAGACTTCACGTTTAAAAGCTGAAATTGCAGCAATTGATGAAAAAATTAAAATTGTACAAGATGAATTGACAACTGCAACAGCACAATATGATAATACGAAAAATGAGTACGAAGCAATCGAGCTTCAGGTAGATGAGATTGATGCTGCGTTAGAGCTTGCAAAACATCAGTTGAATGAAACAACACTCTTAAAGCAACAATTAGAAGGACAGATACAAGTATTAAAAGAACAGATTAATACAGCCAGAATGAATGATGAGCATTTGGCACAACGTTCTTTGGCAATTGATAAAGAACTTGTAGAAAGAGAAGCCCAGCTTTCTCAACTGGCTGCAGAGAAAGAAACACTACAAAGACAGATTGCAGAAAAATCTGTAGAAGAGAAAAATGCGGAAGAAGAATTAATTCGAATTCAGACACGTATTGCAGAATTGGCTGCTGGAGTAGAAGATGGAAAGAACAACTTAATTGAACTCCTTAACAATCGTTCTTCGACAAAAGCAAAGATTCAGAAATATGACACTATGCTGGAACAAATCCAGGTTCGTAAATCTGAATTAAATCAAAGACTGATTGTGGCTCAGAGTGAGTCTGTGGAGCAGGATGATTTGATTGTTCAGTATGAAGAAGAATTAAAAGCAATTTCTTCTACAATTATCGGTTATGTAAATGAAATCGAGCAGCATGAGGCTCAGATTGAAAAACTTCAGGATGATATTAGTAAGAAGACAGAACAGTTACGTATAGGGCAAAAAGCTTACCACAGAGAAGAATCACGTCTTGAATCTCTGAAAAACATTACAGAGCGTTATGATGGATATGGAAATAGTATCCGAAGAGTCATGGAAAGACGTGACCAGATTAAGGGCATCCTCGGCGTTGTGGCTGATATTATCAAAGTAGATAAGGACTACGAGATTGCAATTGAAACGGCACTTGGAGGAAGCATTCAGAACATTGTAACAGATAATGAAAATACAGCAAAAGAAATGATTCATTATCTGAAACAAAATAAGTTCGGACGGGCAACCTTCCTTCCGCTTACAGCGATTAATGGCGGTTCTTTCTTAAAGCAGGAAGAAGTGTTAAAGGAAAAAGGTGTTGTTGGAGTTGCAAGCACTCTTGTAAATGTAGAAGACAAATACAGCAAACTTGCAGAGCATTTATTAGGACGTACTCTGGTAGTAGAGCATATTGACAATGGAATTGCGATTGCAAAGAAATACAAACAATCTCTTCGTATCGTAACCTTAGAAGGGGAACTTATTAATCCGGGCGGGGCCATGACTGGTGGTGCCTTTAAAAATTCCAGCAACCTTCTTAGCAGAAGACGTGAGATTGAGGAATTTGAAAAGACCGTTCAGCTCCTCAAAAAGGAAATGGAAGAGATGGAACGTGTTGTAGAAGCACGAAAGGAAGAACGTGCGGAATACTATGCCAAAATTGAAGCCGTGAAGAGCGAACTTCAAAAGGCATACGTTGTCCAGAATACAGCGAAGATGAATATGGACCAGATGACTGCCAAGAAAGAAGAGGCAATAGCTCTGGTAAAACAGATTCGTTCGGAGAGTGCGCAGTTAGATGCACAGATTGAAGAAATTCGTGAAAATCATGAGTCTATTCAGGTTGAACTGGAGATTTCTGAGAAATTAGAACAAGAATTAAACACGAATTCGGAATCACAGCAAAAAGAACTGGAAGAAGCAAGAGAGCTAGAAAGCAAACAGCTTCATGAGACAGAAAAGGTACACTTATCCTATGCGACATTCGAACAGAAACAACAATTCTTACTCGAAAACGAAGAACGTATTCAGGATGAGATAGAGAAGTTTAAAGAAGAACAGGCACAGCTTGATGAAAATAAGGGCGATGCAACAGAGGAAATCAAAAACAAAGAAGAACAAATAGAGGATATTCGTAAGACAATCGAAGATTCTAAAGAATTGTTTGTTGAGATTGAGTCCGAAATCCAGAAATTTGTTGAGCAAAAGGAAGAACTCAACAAGCAGCATAAAGTGTTCTTAGGTAAGCGGGAAGAATTAACAAAACACATGTCAGAATTGGATAAAGAGGCCTTCCGTTTGAATAACCGAAGAGAATCCTATGAAGAAGCATCTGATAAACAGATTAACTATATGTGGGATGAGTACGAACTAACCTATAATATGGCTTTGGAAATTCGCGACGAAAGCTTAACGGATCTTGCATTTATGAAGAAACAGATTCAGACTTTGAAAAATGAAATCAAAGCACTTGGTTCTGTCAATGTAAATGCGATTGAAGATTATAAGAATGTTTCAGAACGCTATGAGTTCTTAAGCGCACAGCACAGCGATTTGATTGAGGCAGAAGCTACATTGGTTAAAATTATCGAAGAGCTTGACCAGGCAATGCGTGTTCAGTTTAAAGAACGTTTCCAGGAAATCTGCGTAGAGTATGATAAGGTATTCAAGCAGCTTTTTGGCGGTGGAAAAGGAACCTTGGAGCTTATGGAGGATGAAGACATCCTTGAGGCAGGTATTAAGATTATTGCACAGCCACCTGGAAAGAAATTGCAAAATATGATGCAGCTTTCTGGTGGAGAAAAAGCACTCACTGCAATTTCACTTTTATTTGCAATCCAGAACTTAAAACCTTCTCCATTCTGTCTATTAGACGAAATTGAAGCGGCACTGGATGATTCCAACGTTGACCGTTTTGCAAGATATTTACATAAACTGACAAAGCATACACAGTTTATTGTGATTACCCACCGAAGAGGTACTATGACTGCGGCAGACCGCTTATATGGTATTACCATGCAGGAAAAAGGTGTATCTGCACTGGTATCGGTAGACTTATTAGAACATGAACTGGATAATTAGGAGGAATTATGGCAGAAGAAAAGAAAGGCTTTTTTAAACGTCTTGTTTCAGGACTGACCAAAACAAGAGACAATATTGTTTCTGGGATTGACAGCATTTTTCATGGCTTTTCCAATATTGATGATGACTTTTATGAAGAATTGGAAGAAATCTTAATTATGGGTGATTTGGGCGTTCATGCGACTATGGACATCATTGAAGATTTAAAGAAAAAAGTGAGAGAAAATCATATCAAAGAACCTGTAGAATGCAAACAGTTCCTAATTGAAAGCATCAAAGAACAAATGGATGTGGGAGAAGCTGCATACGAATTTGAGCACCAGAAATCAGTTGTACTGGTAATCGGTGTAAATGGTGTTGGAAAGACAACCACAATTGGAAAACTGGCCGGAAAACTCCGGGATCAGAATAAGAAAGTTGTTCTTGCTGCTGCAGATACATTCCGTGCTGCGGCTGGTGAACAATTGAAAGAATGGGCCCATCGCGCGGATGCAGATCTTATCGGTGGACAAGAAGGTTCAGACCCGGCGTCTGTCGTTTATGATGCAGTAGCTGCAGCAAAATCCAGAAAAGCAGATGTGCTCTTGGTTGACACAGCAGGACGACTTCATAACAAGAAAAATCTTATGGAAGAACTTCGTAAAATCAATCGTGTGTTAGAACGTGAATATCCAGATGCATATCGTGAAACTTTAATTGTTTTAGATGGAACAACTGGACAGAATGCACTTTCTCAGGCAAGAGAATTCAAAGATGTTACAGATATCTCAGGTGTTGTTTTAACTAAGATGGATGGAACAGCAAAAGGCGGTATTGCAGTTGCTATACAGGCCGAACTTGGAATTCCTGTAAAGTATATTGGTGTTGGCGAAACGATTGATGATTTACAAAAATTTAATTCAGATGATTTTGTAAATGCATTATTCCTGACAGAAGAATAAAAGGCATGAAAGAGAGGAATCGTATGTTAACTTTAGAAAAATTTGAAGCGGCAAGTGAAATTGTAAAAAAAGTAACTCACCCTACCAAACTGGTTTACAGTGATTATTTAAGCCAGCAGACGGGTGGAAAAGTATATTTAAAACCAGAAAATATGCAGCACACCGGCTCTTATAAGCTTCGTGGTGCATATTACAAAATCAGTACATTGACAGATGAACAAAAGGAAAAAGGCATTATCACAGCATCTGCTGGAAACCATGCACAGGGTGTAGCTTATGCAGCAAAAGAATTTGGCTGCAAGGCAATCATTGTAATGCCAACAATTACACCACTCATTAAAGTAAACCGTACAAAGAGTTACGGAGCAGAAGTAATTCTTTACGGAGATGTGTATGATGATGCTTGTGAAAAAGCACTTGAAATGGCAGAGGAACATGGTTATACGTTCGTGCATCCATTTGATGACCTTGATGTAGTAACCGGTCAGGGAAGTATCACAATGGAAATTATTCAGGAACTTCCAACAGTAGATTATATCCTCGCACCTGTTGGCGGCGGTGGCTTAATTACGGGTGTAGCAACTCTTGCGAAAATGTTGAACCCAAAGATTAAAGTAATCGGTGTGGAGCCAGTGGAAGCAGCAAGTATGTCGGTATCTTTAGAATCAGGCGAAGTGGTGACTTTAGACACTGCAAACACGATTGCAGACGGTACAGCAGTGAAGACCGTTGGACAAAACACATTCAAATATGCGCAGGAATATGTAGACCAGATGCTTACAGTAGAAGATGATGAGCTTATCGGTGCATTCCTTGATATGGTTGAAAATCATAAAATGGTAGTGGAAAACTCAGGGCTCCTTACCATTGCTGCCCTCAAACAGCTTGATTTAGAAGGCAAGAAGGTAGTGGCCATTTTAAGTGGTGGTAACATGGATGTGATTACAATGTCATCCATTGTACAGCATGGTTTGATTCAGAGAGACAGAATCTTCTCGGTTTCTGTATTACTTCCAGATAAACCAGGTGAGTTAGTACGAGTAGCTGACTTAATTGCTAAAGCGCAGGGAAACGTTATCAAACTGGAACATAACCAGTTCGTAAGTACGAACCGTAATGCGGCTGTGGAACTTCGTATTACAATGGAATCATTTGGTACAGAGCACAAACGAGAAATTTTAAAATCGTTGGAAAATGGCGGATATAAACCAAAAAGCATTAGTGCAAAATTGTACTAGGGGGAATTAGTATGGAGTATAGAATACCGAAAAAAGAGGAAATCTACAGACATTTCAAAGGAAATCTGTATGAAATCATTATCATTGCAAGAGATTCCGAAACTTTGGAAGAAAAGGTCGTGTACAAAGAAGTAAATGGGGATGCTGCTTATGTACGTTCACTTCCAATGTTTGTCAGTCTTGTAGATAGAGAGAAATATCCGGATGTAACTCAGGAATTTCGGTTTGAACTCGTAAGAGAAACAATTTCTTCACCTACTGTTATAGAGGCCGAGGAAGAGGTAGAAAACGAGTGTTCACCGGAAATATTAGAGTTTCTGGAACTGGATGAAGTAAGTGAGAAAATTAAGTATCTTCAAAATGTAAAAGATCGCATCACAGAAGAGTTTATAGAAGTTGTAGCCCACTCGTTAGACTTCGTTGAAAAAGAGGGAAGCCTAGCTGAGCGGTACACAGCGGTTCTAAAATATTTGAAAACTGTAGAGCGATACGAAAGAGGAAGATTGAGGTAAAGAATTATGTATAAAGCAAGAAGAGAAAAATTAGCAGCAATGCTGCCTGAAAATGCGATGTTATTTGTGTTAAGTGGAAAAAATGTACACAGCGTAGGCGATGAAATGTATCCATTTGCTGTGGACCGCAATTTCTACTATTTAACAGGAATTGACCGATCTGATATGATGTATATGTTAGTAAAAAAAGATGGCGAAGTGCAAGACATGTTAGTCATTGAACGTTTCGATGAAATGATGGCGAAATGGGTGGGTGCTAAAATGTTACCAGCAGAAGCAACCGAAATCAGCGGCATCGGGCAAATTGTAATGGATGATGAAAAATGGTGTACAATTCATAGAATGATGGCCCGCCAGTTCGACCATGAAGCAAATCTTAATGTATACGCAGATTTGACAAAGCAAGATATTGACCAGGTGACACCTGCATATGCGTTTATAAATGAATTTACTTCCAAATATCCACATCTTACTGTGAATAATGCGGCACCAATGTTAACAAAGCTTCGTATCATCAAAGCCGATGCAGAAGTGGAAAAAATCTCGAAAGCGATTTCTGTAACAAATAAAGCAATCCTAAATATGATGGACCACTCAGAAGCAGGAATTGGCGAAAACGTATTAGAGGCACACTTTGATTTTGTACTGAAATGCAATAAGTGCAAACGTGCTTTCCCAACAATCGTTGGAAGTGGAAAAAATGGTACTGTGCTTCATTATGGCGAAAATAATCAGATTGCAGAAGATAACACATTAGCGTTATGTGATTTAGGTGCTGCTTATGAAAACTACAGTGCAGATATCACAAGAACATTCCCTGTTAACGGTAAATTTACAGAGCGCCAGAAACAAATCTATAATATTGTTTTAGAAGCAAACGAAATGATTATTTCGGCTGTAAAACCAGGCCTTACACTTCGCGGCCTTAACAATATGGTAATCGAATTCTACGAAAAGAAATTAGCTGAAATTGGCTTGCTGGAAAACGGTAAGAAAGTGTCTGATTACTACTGGCATGGTGTAAGCCATATGTTAGGACTTGAAACACATGATGTTCAGTTATCAAATTATGAATTAGAGCCAGGAAATGTATTTACAGTAGAGCCTGGATTATACCTTGAAGAAGAAGGAATAGGCATCCGTATCGAGGACGACGTATTAGTAACAGAGGATGGCTGCATCAATCTTTCAAAAGAGATTATTAAGACTGTAGAAGATATTGAAGCTTATATGGCAAAATAAAAAAGTATATGGAATGATGAAACCTCTAAGTGTAGTTAATAAGGCACTTAGAGGTTTTCTTTTTGTTATAGTAAGAAATGATTGACAACAAATGTATAATTGTATACAATCATACAAAAGATAAAACAATATGAAAAGAGGATTATTTATGGAAAACAGACGTGTATTTATGAACAAGCAAAATAACCTATTATCATTGGAAGAACATATGTATCCACTTGTGGATGTGGAAAAGCCAAACATCTTCCGTAATTTATTTCCTTATGAAGAAATTCCAAAAATTGCATTTAATGATAGAATCGTACCACATCATATGCCAGATGAAATCTGGATTACAGACACCACATTTCGTGATGGACAGCAATCGAGAGCACCATATTCAACCGAACAGATTGTAAAAATATATGATTATTTTCATCGCTTGGGCGGCCCAAACGGAAAAATCCGCCAGTGTGAATTTTTCTTATACAGTAAAAAAGACCGTGATGCCGTTTATAAGTGTATGGAAAGAGGCTATGAGTTCCCGGAAGTTACTAGCTGGATTCGTGCAAGTAAAAAGGATTTCCAGCTTGTAAAAGATATCGGCATGAAAGAAACGGGTGTTTTGGTAAGCTGCTCAGACTACCATATTTTCTATAAATTGAATATGACTAGAAGAGAAGCCATGAATCATTATCTTGGGATTGTTCGCGACTGTCTGGAAATCGGTGTAAGTCCAAGATGTCACTTAGAAGACATTACCCGTTCTGATATTTATGGTTTCGTTATTCCATTTTGTTTGGAGCTTATGAAGTTAATGGAGGAATATCAGATTCCGGTCAAAGTTCGTGTATGTGATACTATGGGATATGGAGTAAATTATCCAGGTGCTGTAATTCCGCGTTCTATACCAGGAATAATCTATGGTATAATGGTTCATGCAGGTGTTCCGTCAGAATTAATCGAATTCCATGGCCACAATGATTTTTACAAGGCAGTTAATAACTCTACAACAGCATGGCTCTATGGTGCCAGCGGAGTAAACTGTTCGCTCTTTGGTATTGGAGAACGTACAGGAAATACCCCTCTGGAAGCAATGATTTTTGAATATGCACAGCTTCGCGGTACATTAGATGGAATGGATACAACTGTAATTACAGAATTGGCGGAGTATTTTGAAAAAGAAATTGGTTATAAGATTCCGTCTAGAACCCCTTTTGTAGGCAAGAATTTTAATGTGACGAGAGCAGGAATTCACGCAGATGGCTTGCTGAAAAATGAAGAAATATATAACATTTTTGATACAGGTAAATTCTTAAATCGTCCGGCTTTAGTTGCGGTATCTAATACATCTGGACTAGCTGGAATTGCACACTGGATTAATACATATTACAGATTATCCGAAGACCGTTTGGTAGATAAGAATTCTGTATTAGTAGCAAAAGTAAAAGAATGGGTTGATACGGAATATGATGCGGGACGTGTAACTGTTATTACAGATGCTGAATTGGTAAAGATTATTACAGATGTTTGCCACGAACTTCAAATTATTCTATAATAGACGTTATCAATGAGTTTTAGGAGATATAAAAATGGAAGAATATCAAGAGTTGTCCTTGCGGGGAAAGGTATTTCAAAAAATTCGTGATGATATTTTAAAGGGAAAATATAAAGAAAACGATGAATTAAGAGAAATCACTTTGGGAAAAGAGCTTGGAGTCAGCCGAACGCCGGTTAGAGAAGCACTCAGACAATTGGAGTTGGAAGGTCTGGTTAAAATTATTCCAAATAAAGGTGCTTATGTAACTGGAATTACAGGGAAAGATGTGAATGATATTTACGTGATTCGTTCTCTGCTAGAAGGCCTTTGTGCAAGATGGGCTACAGAGCATATTACAGAAGAACAGATTGACAAGTTAGAAGAGATTATATTATTATCTGAATATCACGTGAATAAGAAAAAGGAATTAGCGACACAGGTTTCTAAACTGGATGGAGAATTTCACGAGGTGCTTTATGAAGCGTCCAACAGTCGTATTTTAGAGCATGTCTTATCTGATTTCCATAAATATGTACAGCTGGCAAGAAAAACATCTGTGGAAAATCCAGAGCGTGCTGAAAAATCAATTGCAGAGCATAAAGAGATTTTGCAGGCAATAAAGGACAGAGATGCAGATAAAGCAGACGCATTAACTTATGCACATATCATGAATGCAATGAAAAATTTGAAGATGAAGCTATAGGAGGAAAAGCATAATGGATAAAATTAAAATGACCACACCACTTGTGGAAATGGACGGAGATGAAATGACACGAATTCTTTGGAAGATGATCAAAGATGAGTTGTTGTTACCATATATCGATTTAAAAACAGAGTATTATGACCTTGGCTTGGAATACCGCAATGAAACAAACGACCAGGTTACCATTGATTCTGCAAATGCAACAAAGAAATACGGTGTGGCAGTAAAATGTGCAACGATCACACCAAATGCAGCACGTATGACAGAATATAATTTGAAAGAAATGTGGAAGAGTCCAAATGGAACAATCCGTGCAATGCTTGATGGTACTGTATTCCGTGCACCAATTATTGTCAAAGGGATTGAACCATGTGTGAAGAACTGGAAGAAACCAATTACATTAGCAAGACATGCCTACGGTGATGTGTATAAAAATACAGAAATGGTTATCCCAGGCCCAGGAAAAGTAGAGCTTGTTTATACTGCAGAAGATGGAACGGAAATCCGTGAATTAGTACATAACTACAAAGGAGCAGGTATTGCGCAGGGAATGCATAACCTGGATAATTCCATTGAAAGCTTTGCAAGAAGCTGCTTTAACTATGCATTGGATACAAAACAGGATTTATGGTTTGCTACAAAGGATACGATTTCAAAGAAATATGACCATACATTCAAGGATATTTTCCAGGAAATCTACGAAAAGGAATATGAAGATAAATTTAAAGCTGCTGGTATCACATATTTCTATACATTAATTGATGATGCAGTGGCACGTGTTATGAAAGCAGAAGGCGGTTTTATCTGGGCATGTAAGAACTATGATGGCGATGTTATGAGTGATATGGTTTCTTCAGCATTTGGTTCACTTGCAATGATGACTTCTGTATTAGTATCACCACAAGGATATTATGAGTATGAAGCTGCACACGGAACTGTACAGCGTCATTATTATAAGCACTTAAAAGGTGAAGAAACATCTACAAACTCTGTAGCAACTATTTTTGCATGGACAGGAGCACTTCGCAAACGTGGAGAGCTTGATGACAATAAGGCGTTAGCAGAGTTTGCAGATAAATTAGAAAAAGCGACCGTCAATACCATTGAAAGTGGAAAAATGACAAAAGATTTAGCATTGATTACATCCTTAAAAGATGTTAAAGTGTTATCATCTGAGGCATTTATTAAAGAAATCAGAAAAACATTAGAAAGTTTATAGGTGGAAAAAGTGAGAAAACTAGCATTAAGCGATGAAATATTAATGAAAGTTGACAAACCAGCCCGCTATATTGGAAATGAAGTAAATTCAGTTATGAAAAACAAAGACGAAGTGGATATCCGCTTTGCCTTTGTTTTTCCTGATGTTTACGAGATTGGTATGTCGCATCTTGGAATTCAGATTCTCTATGACATGCTGAATCGCAGAGAGGATATTTGGTGTGAGCGAGTATATTCTCCATGGACAGACTTGGATAAAATCATGCGCGAAGAACAGATTCCATTATTTGCATTAGAATCACAAGATCCAATTAAAGACTTTGATTTTATTGGAATTACAATCCAGTATGAAATGTGTTATACCAATATTTTACAGGTGCTGGACTTAGCGCAGGTTCCATTATTTGCAAAAGACCGTACAGAGGAACATCCAATTGTAATTGGTGGTGGTCCATGTACTTATAATCCAGAGCCTTTGGCAGATTTCTTCGATATTTTCTATATTGGAGAAGGAGAAACGGTATATTTTGAATTAATGGATAGATATAAAGAATGGAAGGCATCTGGAAAAACGAAGAAAGAATTCTTAGAAATGGCTGCCGGGATTCCAGGATTATATGTGCCGGCTTTTTATGATGTAACATATCATGAAGATGGAACGATTGCTTCGTTTGAACCAAATAACGAACATGCGAAGAAGGTTATTGAGAAACAAATGGTTCTTGATATGACAAACACATATTATCCAGAAAAGCCAGTTGTACCATTTATTAAGGCAACTCAGGATAGAGTAGTGCTTGAAATTCAACGTGGGTGTATCCGTGGATGCCGTTTCTGTCAAGCTGGTATGTTATATCGCCCAACAAGAGAAAAAGATGTTGAAGTCTTAAAAGACTATGCATATAAAATGCTAAAGAGCACAGGGCATGAAGAGATTTCTCTTAGTTCTCTCAGCTCAAGTGATTATTCAGAGTTAGAAGAATTAGTGACCTTCTTAATTGAAGAGTTCAAGGATAAAGCAATCAATATTTCTTTACCATCGCTTCGAATCGATGCGTTCTCATTGGATGTTATGAGTAAGGTACAGGATATTCGAAAGAGCAGCCTTACCTTTGCCCCGGAAGCCGGCTCCCAGAGACTCCGTAATGTAATTAACAAAGGACTTACCGAGGAAATGATTCTGGAAGGCGCTGGGCAGGCGTTTGAAGGCGGATGGACACGTGTAAAACTTTACTTTATGCTTGGTCTTCCAACGGAAACCGAAGAAGATATGAAGGCAATAGCACACTTGGCTGACAAAATTGCAAGACGTTACTATGAGATTCCAAAGGATCAAAGAAATGGAAAATGTCAAATTGTTGCCAGTTCTTCTTTCTTTATTCCAAAGCCATTTACTCCATTCCAATGGGCTACCATGCTGAATAAGGAAGACTATATTGAAAGAGCTAAAATTGTGAATCATGAGATGAAAGCACAGCTCAACCATAAGAGTTTGAAATATAATTGGCATGAAGCAGATATTACTGTTTTAGAAGGTGTATTTGCACGTGGCGACAGGAATACAGGCAAAGTACTTTTAGAAGCATATAGGCTCGGTGCCCTGTATGATTCATGGGGTGAGCATTTCAACAATGAAATCTGGATGCAGGCATTTGAAAACACGGGTGTAGATATTGCATTTTATAATCTTAGACAACGTGATTTGGAGGAAATTCTACCATGGGATTTCATTAATATTGGCGTTTCTAAGAAGTTCTTACAACGCGAATGGCAGAATGCGTTGGATGAAAAGGTAACTCCAAACTGCCGTGCAAAATGTGCTGGCTGCGGTGCAGCTATTTATGGAGGAGGTGTTTGTATTGAAGGCAAGAATTAAATTCCGTAAATATGGCTGCATGAAATTCATTGGGCATCTGGACGTGATGCGTTTTTTCCAAAAAGCCATGAGACGTGCAGATATCCCGATTGCATTTACTGGTGGTTTTAGTCCGCACATGATTATGTCATTTGCAAACCCTCTTGGAGTAGGGGTTACAAGTGACGGAGAATATTTTGATATTGAATTAGTAGAAGAAATTGACATGAAAGCGGCTGTAGAGCGTATGAACCAGGTAATGGTAGAAGGCATTGATGTTGTGAACATGGTTCCAATTTCGGATGACAAGAAACAGACTGGCATGTCGATTGTTGCGGCTGCAGATTACCTTTCTACGGTTAAATATAATGGTTTTCCAGAAGGCTGGCAGGACAAGGCGAAAGACTTTATGAACCAGCCGGAAATTCATATTGTAAAGAAAACTAAGAAAAGTGAAAAAGAAGTAGATATTAAACCAATGATTTACAAATTCGAAGTGCGTGGAGACAGCGTTTATATGCAGGTTGCAACAGGAAGTGTAGAAAACCTGAAACCAGAGCTTGTGATGCAGGCACTTGGCCAGTTCCTCGGATTAGATAATGAAAGCTTATCCTTTGCACATCACCGATTAGAAGTGTATGCAAATGTAGGAAGTGACGAAGAAAAGCAGTTTGTAAGTCTAGATCAGGTGTCATAATGAATCGAAAATTAGTGATAACAAAGCTGGAAGGGAAGATTCTAACTGCCATGTTAGAAGATGAAGGTATTGTTGAACTTCATTGTACTTCTGTGGAAGAACAGGAGGGGCTTCCTCTTCTAGGAAATATTTATGTAGGCAAAGTGAAAAATATTGTTGCTAATATTAATGCCGCATTTATTGAAATAGCAAATGGTGTAGAATGCTATTATTCAATCCTTGATAACCCTGTGCCGATTTTTACGAAGAAGGCTGGCAAGAAGCCGCTCTGCATTGGAGATGAGCTTTTGGTACAAATTTCAAAGGAGGCGGTAAAAACTAAAGCACCATCGGTAAGCAGCAAACTGAATTTCACAGGGAAGTATGCTGTTCTCACAAGCGGAGATACACGTATTGGTGCCTCAGCAAAGCTCCCAAAAGAAGAAAAAGAACGTCTGATAGAAATTGCCTCCTCGTATGCATCGGATAAGTATGGAATCATCATGCGTACGAATGCGAAAGAGGCATCAGAAGAAGTTCTTCGCAAGGAATTAAGCCGCTTGATTCAGGAGTGCGAGTCTCTTATACGGGCAGCTGGCACAAGAGTATGTTTTTCGTGCTTACAACGGGCACCTAAACAATACCTGGCAGAATTGAAAAACATTTATCAGGACGGTCTTACCGAGATTATCATAGAAGACTTGGAAATTTATGAGGAAGTAAAAGCTTATCTACAGAAGGAACAACCAGAAGATTTAGAAAAACTTCGTCTGTATGCAGATAAGCTGTTACCGCTTCATAAGTTATATAGCATTGAAAAACATGTAGAGGATGCTTTAAAAGAATATGTTTGGATGAAGAGCGGTTCTTATCTCGTAATTCAGCCAACAGAGGCTTTAACTGTTATTGATGTAAATACTGGAAAAAATATCGCCAAAAAGAAAGATGATTCGGCTCATTTGAAAATTAATCTGGAAGCGGCAAAGGAAGCGGCAAAACAGATTCGCTTGCGTAATCTTTCAGGCATTATTCTGGTAGATTTCATCAATATGGATAAAAAAGAATACACGGAGCAGCTATTGGAGGAATTTGCAAAATTATTGCAGCGTGACCCGATAGCGACTACCTTAGTAGATATGACAAAATTGCAACTAGTGGAAGTGACAAGAAAGAAAGTGCGAAGGCCTCTCCATGAGACCATTCGTACGAAATAGGAGGAATGAAAATGAAGAAAGTAGTGAAGTTTGGAGGAAGTTCTCTTGCAAGTGCAGAGCAGTTCAAAAAAGTAGGCGACATTATTCGTGCAGAAGAGTGCAGAAGATATGTAGTGCCATCTGCACCAGGAAAACGTTTTTCAGGAGACACAAAGGTAACGGATATGTTATATCAATGTTATGGCGCTGCAGTGAGAGAAAAAAAATTTGCAGGTCTGTTGGAGGACATCAAAGCACGCTATAACGAAATCATTGAAGGATTGGGATTGGATTTATCTTTAGAGAAAGAATTTGCTATCATCAAAGAAAATTTTGGCAAAAAAATCGGACGCGACTATGCAGCTTCCAGAGGTGAATATCTGAATGGTATTATCATGGCAAACTATTTGGGGTATGATTTCATTGACGCCGCAGATGTGGTTTTCTTTGATGAAAACGGGTATTTTGACGAAGTAAAAACGAACGACGTGTTAAGCAAAAGATTAGAAGAATCTGAAAGAGCAGTTATTCCAGGATTCTATGGCTCTATGCCAGATGGAAGCATTAAGACGTTTTCAAGAGGCGGTTCTGACTTGACAGGTTCTATCGTTGCAAAGGCAGCGAAAGTAGATATGTATGAAAACTGGACAGATGTTTCTGGATTTATGATTGCTGACCCAAGAATTGTTCCAAATCCAAAAGCAATTGAAGCGATTACATACAAAGAATTGCGGGAACTTTCATACATGGGTGCAACTGTACTTCACGAAGATGCTATTTTCCCAATTCGTAAAGAAGGTATTCCAATCAACATCCGCAATACAAATGCTCCAGAAGATAAGGGGACATTGATTGTAGAAGCAACCTGCAGACATCCAAAATACGTAATCACAGGTATTGCAGGAAAGCAGGGCTTTGCATCAATTACAATTGAAAAAGCAATGATGAACTCAGAAATTGGTTTCTGCCGTAAGGTATTGCAAGTGTTTGAAGACAATGGAATTTCAATAGAGCATATGCCATCAGGTATTGATACAATGACAGTTCTTGTTCATCAATCAGAGTTTGAAGAGAAGGAACAAAAGGTATTAGCAGGTATACATCAGGCAGTACAACCTGATTCGATTGAATTAGAATCAGACCTTGCATTGATCGCAATTGTAGGACGTGGTATGCGTTCAAAACGTGGTACATCAGGACGTATTTTCTCAGCACTTGCACATGCACATGTTAATGTAAAAATGATTGACCAGGGTTCTAGTGAGCTTAATATCGTAGTAGGTGTGCGTAATCACGACTTTGAAAACGCAATCAGGGCACTCTATGATATCTTTGTGATTACAAAAATTTAATCTTAACCATTTCTCATCTGACAGATTCTGTTTTTTAGTTGAAAAGATTGCATATTATAAAAAATATGCAATTTTTTTGTTACATATGGTTGACGAATTGTTAAATAAATATTACAATGAACCTACGTGTGCGCTATAGATTGCGCAGAGAGAGGAAATTCATATGAGAAACTATATTCGTGAAAATTTTAAAACAATTATAGCAGTTACAGTTCTTCTTGTGTGTACCGTATTATTAATCGGTTCCAGTGAAATTATTGCCCAGGTTCTTCCAAAAGCAGTAGATTTGGGATATATTTCATGTGAGGCAGAAAAGGGAAGAATTTATGAATATACAGGGAAAGAAATTGAACCTGAATTTTCAAGCTTTGTTTTTCGAAATGAAAAAGGTGAAATCATTAGTGTGAAAAAAGGGGATTTTGAAGTTCTTTCTTATGAAAATAATGTAGAAATTGGTTATGCGAACGCAGAAGTAGCACTGGAGGGGTATCGAGGAAGTATTCTTTTTGAAGGAGCATTTGAAATTGTGCTTGGTCAGGTAAAAGGGCTTCAGATGACCGATGCAACAAAGACAAATGTGGATTTGGCTTGGGACAAGGTTCCAGGAGCAGATGGGTATGTGGTACACAGAAGTTCGGATAATGGCAATACCTATCATGAAGTGCAGAATATTCAAGATGGAAAGGTTACGACTTATCAGGATTTAGACATTGCTTTAAATACAACTTATTTATATCAAGTATCAGCTTATATGAATAAGGATACAGAAACAGTCAGAGGTGCTGCTTCTGATTCTGTAAGATACACAACACCTCTTGACATCCCAGTTATGACAGGGGTTACATCTATAGATTACCAGACGTTAAAAGTGGAATGGAATCTTGTGGATGGAGCTGTCGGATATCAGATTTACCGCAGTACAGAAGAGGCTGGCGAATATCAATGTATAGGAGAAGTGACAGACAAAACTGTAAACAGCTATACAGATGGAACCTGCACACTTGGTAAGACCTATTTCTACTACATTCGAACATGTCAGCAGATTGAAGAAGAAATGATTTATGGTGAGCCTTCAGGTATTATATCTGGAAGTACAGCGTTAAATCAGGTGTCATTATCTGGCTCTACCAATGGAGAGAAAACGACAGCAGCTTTAAAATGGAAAGCAGTAGCTGGTGCCACAGGATACGAGATTTACCGAAGTGTAAATTCTTCAAACGAGTTCAAACTTGTGAAAAAAATTGAAAATGCAAATACTTTATCATGGTCAGAGTCTGGACTTACGGCTACCTCAGAATACTACTACAGAGTACGGGCATATGCGGTGTTGGAAGGAACGAATTATACAGGCTCTTATTCAGGAACCTATGCAAAACCGGTCAAAATCAACTATAACTATTCGTCTGCTGAATTAGGCAGCTTTAGTGCGGTTCTTGATTATGTTGGATATCCGTATGTATATGGTGGAAAATCGCCATCAGGCTGGGACTGCAGTGGATTTACAAGCTGGGTTATGGAGAATCTATATGGAGTAAGCATTGCTAAGGGTACTGCGGGACAAGCAGCAGGAGGAACAGCGGTAAGCCTTTATGATAGATCTTCATGGAAGGCTGGAGACATTTTGTGCTACAAGAGTGGCGGGAGAGTGAGCCATGTTGCAATTTATCTTGGAGACGGCAAAATGATTCACGCCTTGAGTGAAAAGTATGACACATTTGTTCAGGACGTAGATACCTATGAGAGATGGGATTCAAATACACTTTCCTCTGTAAGAAGATATTTACAATAAAAGAAAAAAACAGTTGACAAATACAATGTGTTAAGTTAAAATATATGAGTATGCCGCACAGTGAGGTTTACAAGCTTACACAAATGTGTAACACCACAACTGGCGAGTAATGATAAATAGGAGGTGCCATATGTACGCAATTATAGCAACAGGTGGTAAACAGTACAAAGTAGCCGAAGGCGATATCATTAGAGTAGAAAAACTTGGTGTAGAAGCTGGAGAAACTTTTACATTTGACCAAGTACTTGCAGTAAGCGATTCAGAATTAAAAGTTGGAAACCCAACAGTTGAAGGCGCTACAGTTACAGCTTCTGTAATTGGTGACGGTAAAGCTAAAAAAGTTATCGTTTACAAGTATAAGAGAAAAACTGGATACCATAAGAAAAACGGTCACAGACAACAATACACAGCTGTTAAGATTGAAAAAATCAACGCTTAATCTGGTGTCATGACAAGGGTAACCATTTACAAAAATGCAAAAAATGAATGTGTTGGATTTAAAGCATTCGGACATGCCGATTATGCAGAAGAAGGCGAAGATATTGTATGTGCAGCAATTTCAGTATTAACAATTAATACAATGAATGCAATTGAAGCATTTACAGATAGCGAAGCTTCTTTGGTGGCGGATGATGAAGATGGTTTTATGGAATATAGAATTTTAGGAAAACCTACAAAAGAGACAACACTATTGTTAGAAACCATGGTGCTGGGATTACAGACAATGGTGGATGACGAGAATTACTCAGAATATATCGATTTAGAATTTAGGGAGGTGTAACAACCATGATGAATTTAAACCTTCAATTTTTCGCTCATAAAAAAGGGGTTGGTTCTACAAAGAACGGTAGAGACTCTGAATCTAAGAGATTAGGTGCGAAAAGAGCTGACGGACAATTTGTAAAAGCTGGAAACATTCTTTACAGACAACGTGGAACTAAGATTCACCCAGGCGTTAACGTAGGACGTGGTGGCGATGATACTTTATTCGCTTTAGTTGACGGTGTTGTAAGATTCGAAAGAAAAGGAAGAGATAAGAAACAAGTTTCTATCTATCCAGTAGCTGAATAAGAATTTTACGAATAAAAATAGGCTTCAAATCATTTGGTTTGAAGCCTTGTTTTTTGTCTAAGAGTTATATATAATGTTCATAAATGGCAGAATCTATGAAAGAGAAAAGTAGGTGAAAACATGTTTGCAGATAGAGCTAAAATATATATTAGATCAGGAAAAGGAGGCGACGGCCACGTAAGCTTCCGCAGAGAGCTTTATGTACCAAATGGCGGACCAGACGGTGGCGATGGCGGCCGTGGCGGAGACGTTATTTTTGAGGTAGATGAAGGTCTTAACACACTTGTTGACTATCGTCATAAAAGAAAATATATTGCAAAAGATGGAGAACAAGGCGGCAAGAGAAAATGTCACGGAAAAGATGCAGAAGACATTATCTTAAAAGTTCCAGAAGGTACCGTTATTAAAGAAGCTGAGACTGGAAAAGTAATTGCTGATATGTCTGGAGAAAATCGCAGACAAGTTATTTTAAAAGGTGGTCGCGGCGGACTTGGCAACCAGCATTTTGCGACAGCAACTATGCAGATTCCAAAGTATGCACAGCCTGGACAACCTGCACAGGAACTAGATGTTTTATTAGAATTAAAAGTAATTGCAGATGTTGGGCTTGTAGGATTCCCGAATGTTGGCAAATCCACATTATTATCCCGTGTAACGAATGCAAATCCAAAGATTGCTAATTATCATTTCACAACACTCAATCCAAATTTAGGTGTTGTGGATTTGGAAGGAAGCGAAGGATTTGTGATTGCAGATATCCCAGGACTTATCGAGGGAGCTTCGCAGGGGATTGGACTTGGACATGAATTCTTACGTCACATTGAACGTACGAAGATGATGATTCACGTTGTAGACGCAGCTTCATCGGAAGGACGAGACCCAATTGATGACATTTACAAAATTAATGCAGAATTAAAAGCATACAACGAGGAAATTGCAACACGTCCACAGGTAATTGCAGCGAATAAAACAGACCTCATTTACACAGAGGATGAGGACCCTGTTGAAAAGATTCGTGCTGAGTTTGAGCCACAGGGAATCAAGGTATTCGCAATTTCAGGCGTATCCGGCGAAGGAATCAAAGAGTTATTGTATTATGTAAATGAGCAGCTTAAGACTCTTGACCAGGCGCCTATCGTGTTTGAACAAGAATATTTCCCAGAAGAGGAATTGATTCACATCGATTTACCATACAGTGTGGAAGTGGAAGACGGCGTTTATGTAGTTGAAGGACCAAAGATTGAGAAAATGCTTGGCTATACAAATCTGGATTCTGAAAAAGGATTTACATTCTTCAACAAGTTCCTGAAAGATACAGGAATCCTGGACGAATTAGAAGCAAAAGGAATCCAGGAAGGCGATACCGTTCGTATGTATGGTTTACAATTTGACTATTATAAATAGAGAAGGAGAGATAAGATGACCTCAAAACAAAGAGCATATTTAAGAAGTCTTGCCATGACAATGGACCCAATTTTTCAAATTGGAAAGTCAAGCCTTACACCAGAATTTACAAATGCAATCAGTGAGGCATTAGAGGCGCGTGAACTTATCAAAATCAATGTACTGCAGAACTGTTTGGATGACCCAAAAGAGCTTGCACAGATTTTAGCTGAACGTACGCGTTCTGAAGTTGTTCAGGTAGTTGGTAAGAAAATTACATTATACAAAGAGGGAAAAGACGATAAAAAGAAAATCGTTTTACCAGAGAAAAAATAATAGATTTCTTGAGGTGTATATATGAAAATAGGAATTATGGGAGGGACCTTTGACCCAATCCATAAAGGACATTTGATGCTTGGCGAATATGCAAGAGAATTGTTTGCATTGGATGAGATTTGGTTCATGCCAAATGGAAATCCGCCGCACAAGTTGAATGAGAATATTGAATCTCAGACAAATCACAGAGTTGAGATGGTAAAGAGAGCCATTGAAGGGAATGCAGGATTTGTGTTGCAGTTATATGAGGTGAATCGTAAAGAAGTAAATTATTCTTACAAAACGATGGAGCATTTCAAAGAAGTATATCCTGACAATAAATTTTATTTTATTATTGGTGCGGATTCTTTGTTTGCACTGGAACGCTGGGTTCACCCTGAACGTCTTCTTAAGACCTGTATCATACTCGCTGCATATCGCGATGGAAAGGATACGAAGGAGATGGAAGCGCAGATTCAGTATTTGAACGAAAAATTTGATGCGGATATCAGACTTTTAAACACTCCGAATGTGGACATTTCTTCCAGCGAAATTCGCAGAAGAATGAAGAGTGGTGAATCTATAGAGGATTTGGTTCCAGAAAGTGTTTATTCATATATACAATCAGAGCAATTATTTAAGGATGATGAAAATGAGTCAGTCTAAACTAGACATAATCAGAAAAAAAGTGCGGGAACACCAGAATGACACCAGATATGAGCATACATTAGGGGTGATGTACACTGCCGCAGCACTTGCAATGCGTTATAACGAAGATATGGACAAAGCTTTGATTGCCGGACTTCTTCATGACTGTGCAAAAGGCTATTCTTCACAGATGAAATTGGATTTATGCAGAGAATATCAGCTGCCTGTTTCAGAAGCGGAAGAAAAGAATCCGGGACTCTTACATGCAAAGCTTGGTGCCTATCTCGCAGATAAGGAATATAATATCACAGACGAAGAAATTCTGGATGCTATCACATGGCATACAACTGGAAGACCTGATATGACGCTCTTGGATAAAATTATCTATATTGCAGATTATATAGAACCAAATCGTAATCAGGCTCCGAATCTGGATAACCTCAGACATTTAGCTTTTATAGATTTAGACGAATGTCTGTATCAGATTTTAGAAGCATCGCTTCAGTATCTTTTGTCTAGGGATGAAGTCATCGACCCAATGACGGAAAAAACATATTTGTATTATAAAGATGTATTTCAAAAGGAAACAGGAAAGGAGTAATACTCATGGAACAATCAAGAAAAATGGCAAAAATCGCTTATGAAGCATTGGATGAAAGAAAAGGTGAAGATATCAAAATTATTGATATTTCCAGCGTTTCTACAATCGCAGATTATTTTATCATTGCAAATGGTACAAATGACAATCAGGTTAGAGCATTAGTGGACAATGTAGAAGATAAGCTTGCAAAAGACGGCTTCTATGCAAAACAACGCGAGGGCGTAGGCCTCGGAAGCTGGGTGTTACTTGACTTTGGTGAAATTATTGTTCACGTTTTTGATAAAGAAAACCGCTTATTCTATGATTTGGAAAGAATCTGGAGAGACGGTAAATTAGTAGAAGTTGAAAGTTTATAAGAGGTATTATATATACCAATCACAGAAATACTAGAGCCAAATTGTTTATTATATGGTGATGATATCTGTCTTGTAGATATGAAAACTGCGTACCCAAACAGAGTACGCAGTTTCTTTTACTTATATATGTTTTCAAAATCTGATTGTTTAATACAAATGTCTAAATAGATTTCTTTATTGTCTGTAGTTGCCCTTAAAGTGCCATATAACCAGTTGTTATCATATTTGTTATGATTAAATTCGCTAACAAGCAAATATGGCATGAGTGCATCAAGAAGCTCAGGCGTTGTAATCATAGTTGTTCCGTATTCTTTATCATAAATTTCTAAACTATTAACTTTTAAATTCTCTGTTTCCTGAAAAGTAGTAGTGCCGTATTCATTCAAAAGAGAAAGTGTATTTTTGAAGCTGCTATATACAGGAAAATATTCATCTAAATAATACGTCGCTTCCTCAACATAGAATTTCTCATCCACATTTTCGGCCTTCGGTTGTGAATATTCACAGCCAAATTGCAGAATAACAGACTCTTCGTAATAACGTGTGTAAGTTAATGCTGTATATTCTTCTAAATAAGTGTCGATTAATAGATTCATCTGTTCATTGGTCAAATTTAGATTTATATACTCAACACCAGTGCTATACCCAATGGAATTAATTTTACTGCGGTCCACCGTATAGAGGGAGCAGATATCATTTTTATATTCTTTGGTTGCAATAATTTTGTCAAAGGATTCAGGAATGTCATTGACATTGTATTGATAGCGCCGATATTTTGTCTGCCCATTTTTTAATTCATACTGAAAAATGACAACGTCCGTGTAAACAACATCCGCATCCCAATTGACAGAAGTAGAAAAAGCCATAATATCTTTGGCTGCTTCCAACGCGGGTTCAATATATTCACCGGTTATTCCATCCGTTTCTTTTTCAGAATTGTTGTAGCCATATCCCGTGTATTGCTGCATATTACCTGATGTAATATAAACAGTTTTCACCTCATCTGCCTTTGGAATATATTCATCATAGTTAAAAAAGTCCATTTGAAAGCCGAATACAACACCGTAACAGATTAAGAGTGAAACCAAAAGCTGCTTTTTCTTTGAAAATAATGCCCTAACATCAAATTGGAAGATACATTCCATAAGTCCATGTATGATAAATCCACCAAATAGAACACCAAATATTAACCAGGCATCATGCGCAAATGCACTCATGGAATGTAAGAACAATCCAATATACAATGCAAGTGGAATAACAAGTAAAACTCGAATTGGTGCATTTGCTTTTTCAAATGACATTGCGCGTCCAGCTGCCTCTGATGGTCTCTTAAGAAATAGAAGATAAGCAATCACTCCAACAACAGCTGCAAATATCCAGACAGCTATAAAATACTTCATGTGTTCCGTTGCATCCCAAATTCGGCCCCAAGTGTATGTTAATTTGTATGCAATACTTGCTGGTGAAAAGAAATTCATAACATTACCAGTTTCTGTTTCTACATAAGTAGTAAAGAATGTATCTGCAAATGCAGGATATAAATAGCGTAGAATAATTGGCATATAGGAAGCAAATACAGCGTATCCCATAATTGCAACAATAGGATGCCCAGTCATAGTCATTGCAAGCACAGCGGTCATAAAGCTGGCAAGAAAAATTCCTATCATACATAATAGATTCCATAGCATATATTGGAGAATTGTAAAATTCCCATATCCAGATACAAATACGATTGCAAGTTCAATGCCAAGTGTAACCGTACACAGAATTACAAAAACACTGATGCCGCATAGGAGAAGTATTTTAAACCAGTCTCTTTTTCGAACTGGCAAGGAATCATAAAAATCAGTTTCCTTCCTTGAGTGCATATATTTGAAATAATCAAATGCAAGGTATGCGGCCATTAATAATGCGAGAATTCCATTGTTAAAATTAGGAGAGCAGAGCTCTGTAAGTCTTTCTATAAAATAATCATATTGTGCAGTGTAACTAATAGCTGTATATTCCAGTATGTTTTGGAAGTTCATAAAGAATGTAATTAAATGAACAATGAATACAAACACCGTAATAAGAAGAGAAGCAAGATGATGCTTCAATGTTTCTTTGTAAAGTTTAACAAATGAGACTCTTGATGTCATATCCAGCCACCTCCGTTTCGCTAATAAAGATTTCTTCTAATGATAATGGGACTGCTTCGCAGTAAACAGGATTTAAAGAGTTAAGCCAGGCAACTACCTTTTCTGATTCCCCTCGGACAGTCATTGTAAGCAATTTACCATGACGCTGCATTTTAAGTACCAGAAGGGCATTTTGAATCCTGGTATCATATTCTTCTGGCAGAACACACTGAATCTTTGTAAGATTACATTTCAAATCAATCAAATCCTGCGATAGTAAGACACCGCCTTTGTGAAGCAGACCAATGTGGTCACAAATATCTTCCAACTCACGAAGGTTATGAGAAGCGATCACAGGAGTGAATCTGCGGTTCTCCATTTCCTGAATAAAGATGCTCTTGATTGCCTGACGCATAACCGGGTCAAGACCATCAAATGTTTCATCACAGAAAAGATAAGGTGTACCAGCACAAATTCCTATAAGAATGGACAATTGTTTTTTCATACCTTTCGAGAAGGTGCGGATTTTGCGGTCCATTGGTAAATCGATTTTTTCTATTAACAGACAAAAACGTTCTGAATCAAACGCTGGGAAATAAGTCTTGTAAAAAGAAGCAAATTCCTTAGGTGTAGCATTTGGAAAATAAAATTGGTCGTCAGAGATATAGAAAAACTGTGATTTTGCTTCAGGGTTATCCCACACGGGATTACCATCAACTAAAATCACGCCACTTTCTGGCTTTAAGACACCCGCCATCATGCGTAGAAGAGTACTTTTGCCGGCACCATTCGTACCTAGAAGCCCCATCACTACACCATCCTTAATTGTAAGACTAATATTATCTACAGCCTGAACATCGCCAAAGGCTTTGTTTACATTCTTTAACTCAATCATAGGTTCACCTCCTGAAATGTTTCTCTTACACAATCTAAAACTTTAATAAATTCTATTCCAGACTCTTTGCAAATGACTAATTGCTGCCGTAGTTCCTCTAACAGCTTATCTTGTTGCTCTTTTACAACATCCTTTTGAGCAGAAACAAAATTGCCACGTCCTTTGATGGAATAGATAAGACCACGCCGCTCTAATTCACTGTAGGCCCTTTGAATTGTATTTGCATTAATCGACAAGTCAACTGCAAGAGCACGGACAGATGGAAGCTGGGAATCTGGTTCCAACGCCCCATTTAGAATAAGTAACTGAAAACGATCAATAATTTGTTCGTAAATTGGCCGCTTGTCGTGATAATCTATCACAATCATATATGCACACTCCTTTCGAAAAAACTCTGTTTAAGTGTATTAATTGTATTAGTACACTTATTATCACATTTCTGGTTATAACTGTCAATTGACTTAAGAAAAGTGTAAGAAAAGTTTAAAATTTAGAGTGCCTTTTGTGTGAACATGCGCTATAATACATACATGGGTTTTATTCAAAGGAAAAGGAGATAAGAAACATGAAAAAATTTATCGAAGAATTCAAAAAATTTATTGCTCGTGGAAACGTTATGGACATGGCAGTCGGTGTTATTATCGGTGGTGCATTTAAGAGTATCGTAGATTCATTAGTAAACGATATTATCAATCCATTTCTTGGTATCTTCGGAGGATTAAACTTCAGCGAATATACACTTAAGTTATCTGGTGAAGCATCATTAAATTACGGGAACTTTATTACAACAATTATCAATTTCTTAGTAATGGCACTTGTAATTTTCTCAATTATGAAAGTAATGAATGGAATGGCTGCAAAGATGACTCCAAAGAAGGAAGAGGAAGCACCAGCAGCACCAACAACAAAGAAATGTCCATACTGTATGTCAGAAATTGCAATTGAAGCTACAAGATGTCCACACTGTACATCAGTATTAGAAGAAGCGAAAGTAGAAGAATAATAGTTACATAATAATTGAAATGCATAGTTTGAGCACAGATTCGTCTTTGATGAATCTGTGTTTTTTACCATAAGAAATCATATGGTAATTTTCCATATGCAGTATTTTTGATGTACTACGGATGAAAAATTCTTGATTTTTGCCGATTTTTGCGGTATTTTAGGCAAGTTTTTCCGCATGGAAAATAATTGTGCTGACATGCAAAGGATTTTGGCAAAAGTGTTAGCACTGGAAGCTAGTTTTTTTATATATGGAAAATCGCGTTAATTTCCCGAAGTTTCATAACCCACCTGAAGAACTACACAAACCCACCTCGAAAAAACATTGTTGGAAAATGTGTGATTTCATGTTAGAATGAAACAATGAAATATGAATGAAGAGAGTGTAGATATGTCAACAGAACTTGAACAATATTATAATAAATTTTGTGAAGATAAAAGGCTTACTAGAAGGCATGGAAACGTGGAATATGTTACTTCTATGAAGTACATACATAAATATCTGGAAGAATTGCCATCAAACGCGAAAATCCTTGATGTGGGAGCAGGCACAGGAAGATATTCGGTTGCTTTGGCGGATGAAGGCTATGACGTGACAGCTGTTGAGCTTGTAAAGTATAATCTTGGCATTTTGAAGCAAAAAGGCAGTTCTGTGAAAGCATATCAGGGAACTGCTCTGAATTTGAAAAGATTTCAGGATAATATGTTTGATTTGACGCTGGTATTTGGACCGATGTATCATCTCTATACCATGGAGGATAAGCAGAAAGCATTACAGGAAGCTGTACGTGTAACAAAACGCGGCGGCATTATTCTTGTTGCCTACTGCATGAATGAATATAGTATCTTAACATATGGTTTTAAAGAAAATCATATGAAAGAGATTTTAGCAGAAGGTAAGGTGAATGAAGCATTTCGCGTTATGCCTTCGAAAAAAGATTTGTATGATTATGTAAGGTTGGAGGACATTGCGGAAGTGAATAAAGCCGCAGATGTGGAGCGTATCCAGATTATCTCTGCAGATGGTCCAGCAAATTATATGAGACAGATTTTGAATGCAATGGATGAAGAGACTTATGAACTATTTATCCAGTATCATTTGTCAACCTGTGAAAGACCAGAATTACTTGGTGCAAGTGCACACACATTAGATATTTTAAGGAAGAAATAAAATGAAACGTGATATAGATATCAATGAAATTTCAGATGGCAAATTGTATAGCGCAAATGACCTTGTAAAAGCAGACTGCAATGATTGTAAGGGGTGCTTTGACTGCTGCAAGGGTATGGGGGAATCTATTATATTAGATCCGTATGATGTTTATCGCCTGACAACTGGATTAGGAGTACCCTTTGAAATGTTTTTAGCTGACAAATTGGCATTAAATATGTTTGATGGAATCATATTACCGCATTTGAATATGTCTGGCACAGATGAGGCATGTGCGTTTTTAAATGCAGAGGGAAGATGCAGTATTCACGAATTTAGGCCAAGCATTTGTAGGCTCTTTCCGCTTGGAAGAATTTATGATGAAGATGGTTTTCAATATTTCTTACAAGTAAATGAATGCAGCAATAAGAATCGCACAAAAGTAAAAGTGAAGAAATGGATTGATACGCCTGAACTTAAAAAGAATGATAAGTTTATTTTAGATTGGCACGATTTTGTTAATGATGTGCAAGCGAGGGTGAATTCTAATCTGGATGAAGAATTGATTAAGAAGATAAATATGTTCATTTTACAGCATTTCTTTATTGAGCGTTACAACGCTGAGGAGTTCTATTCGCAGTTTGAAGAGCGTCTCAAAAAAGCAAAGGCTGTGATTGCAACACTTACAAAATAGACTGGAGATTTTTACATGAAATACTACCTGGCTCCGTTAGAAGGGGTTACAACTTATGTGTATCGGAATGCTTATCACAAATATTTTCGAAAAATGGATAAGTATTTTACTCCTTTTATCGTACCACATAAGGATAAGAAATTTAGTACAAGAGAATTAAAAGAACTTTCACCGGAGCATAATGAAGGCTTAGTAGTCATTCCTCAATTATTAACGAATAATTCAGAGGACTTTTTAAAAACAGCAAAAGATATTAAAGCTTTGGGATATGATGAGATTAATCTTAATTTTGGATGTCCTTCTAAGACTGTCGTAACGAAAAAGAAAGGTTCGGGTTTCCTTGCATTTCCAGATGAGTTGGATAGATTTTTAGAAGAAGTTTTTGAAAAAACAGATATGAAGATTTCTGTGAAAACAAGGATTGGTAAAGAAAATCCAGATGAATTCTATCGTATTTTAGAAATATACAACAAATATCCGATAGAAGAGTTAACGATACATCCAAGAGTTCAAACTGATTATTATAACAATACTCCAAACTGGGATATGTTTGAGGTGGCTTACAAAGAAAGTAAGAATCCGATTTGCTATAACGGAGATATTCATTCGAAAGAAGATTATGAAAGGTTCTATTTGCGTTTTTCTGAGGCAAAAGCACTCATGTTAGGCAGGGGAATTATAAAAAATCCTGCTTTAGTATCTAATATAGAAAGTGGTTTAAAACTTTCTAAAGATAATTTATACGGTTTTCATCAGATGGTTTTAGAGGAATACATTAAAATCAGTTCTGGAGACCGTAATGTTCTCTTCAAGATGAAGGAATTATGGTTTTACATGATTTCTTTATTTGAAGATGCCGAAAAACATGCAAAGAAAATTAAGAAGACAGAACGTCTCAAAGAGTATGAAAATATCATAAGCACGTTATTTGAAACTTGTGCTTTGCGAGAGGATTAAGAATAGAAAAAATGATTAAAAATTATGTAGCCTTCGACTTAGAAACAACAGGCCTTAACGTAGAAAGTGATTACATAATAGAAATTGGTGCTTTGAAAGTGGTAGATGGTAAAGTCAGAGAACGCTTTATGGAATTTCTAAAGCCAGAGCAGCCGATTTCCCCAATGATTACAAGCATTACAGGAATCACGAATGAGATGGTGGCATGTGCAAGAGACACCGAGTCAATCATCCGTGATTTTGTTGCATTTTGTGGTAATGATGTATTAGTTGGACATAATATTATGTTTGATTATAAATTTATAAAAAAATACGCCAATCAATATGCTTTTCCCTTTGAAAAGACGGGAATTGATACATTGAAGATTGCACGAAAGGTACATAAGGATTTAGAATCAAAAAGTCTAGGTTCTTTATGTACATATTATGGAATTGAGAATCCTGCTGCGCATCGTGCCTATTACGATGCTTTATCGACCGCAAAGGTTTATCATATGCTGGCTCATGAATATGAAGAAAAAGACGGGAAACTCTTCATACCAGAGCAATTACAATTCAAACCGAAAAAAACACAGCCATGTACCGGAAAACAGGTGGAATATATAAAAGCACTTTGTGCATTCCATGACGTTAGAGTAACTTGTGACTTTTGTAGGCTTACAAGAAGCGAAGCCTCAAAGATTATAGATGGAATCATTTCCGAATATGGCAAAATGTAGGAGTAGTAAAAATGACCAACAATCGTTTAGTAGTTGGAATTCTGGCACATGTAGATGCTGGAAAGACAACACTTGCAGAGAGTATTTTATATTTGAGTGGAAATATACGAAAACTTGGAAGAGTAGACCACGGGAACGCATTTCTTGACACATACGAGTTAGAACGTTCGCGTGGCATTACCATTTTCTCCAAACAGGCAGAGGTAAAGCTTCGAGAAAAAGAAATCACACTCTTAGATACTCCGGGGCATGTAGATTTCTCTGCGGAGATGGAACGAACCCTTCAGGTGCTTGACTATGCAATTTTAGTTATCAGTGGAGCCGATGGTGTACAGGGGCATGTGAAGACATTATGGAAATTACTTGAGCGCTATGAGATTCCAGTATTTTTATTTATTAATAAAATGGATCAGGATGGTACAGACAAAGAAGCTCTGTTGACAGAACTAAAGAAACAGCTTCATGACAACTGTGTAGACTTTTCTTCAGAACAAGATTCTAATGAATTTCTTGAAAATGTTGCTGTGTGTGATGAAAAAGTATTAGAACAATTTCTGGAAGGCGAAGAAGTTTCGGCAGGACAAATTCAGCAAATGATTCAGAAGCGCAAAATCTTTCCATGTTATTTTGGTTCTGCACTGAAATTACAAGGAATCGAAGAGTTCCTGGAAGGATTTGAGAAAAATACGAAATGCCCAGAGTATCCAGAAGAATTTGGGGCAAAAGTTTATAAGATTTCCAGAGATAAACAGGGAAATCGCCTCACTCACTTGAAAATAACAGGTGGTTCTTTGAAGGTAAAGACAGAGTTAAAGGAAGAAGAAAAGGTTGATCAGATTCGAATCTACTCGGGAAATTCTTTTACGCCAGCGAATGAGATTTTTGCTGGAAGTATCTGTGCAGTGACAGGACTTCAAAGTACAAGAATCGGTGATGGATTTGGATTGGAAGAGGATGCTTATTCGCCAATGTTGGAGCCAGTACTGACTTATCAGATTCAATTACCTGAGGGTTGTGATGTCCATGGTATGTTCTTAAAACTAAAACAGTTAGAAGAGGAAGAACCAGAACTTCACATTGTTTGGAACGAGCCGCTGGGCGAAATCCATGCACAGGTTATGGGGGAAGTTCAGATTGAAATTTTAAAGAACATGATTGCTGAACGTTTCCTGACGGAAGTGGAATTTGGAACGGGAAACATTGTATATAAAGAGACGATTGCTGAAGCAGTGGAAGGGGCAGGCCATTATGAGCCACTTAGACACTATGCGGAGGTAAGATTGTTATTAGAACCTGGTGAGAGAGGAAGTGGACTGAAGTTTCAGACAGATTGCAGTGAAGACATACTAGACCGCAACTGGCAAAGGCTCGTACTCACACATTTGCAGGAAAAAAGACATCTTGGTGTTCTGACAGGTTCTGAGATTACAGATATGAAGATTACGCTTGTAAATGGACGCGCGCACTTAAAACACACAGAAGGCGGCGATTTCCGTCAGGCGACTTACCGTGCAGTGCGGCAAGGACTGAAGCGTGCAAGTAGTATCCTTTTAGAGCCGGTCTATGAATATCAATTGGAAGTTCCTTCTGAAATGATAGGACGTGCAATGTCTGATATTCAAAAGATGCAGGGAACATTTTCACAGCCAGAAATTGATGGAGATATGTCTGTTTTAAAAGGAACAGCGCCTGTTCTTCATATGAGAGATTATCAGACAGAGGTGGTTGCTTACAGCAGAGGCTTGGGACGCTTATTCTGCACATTGAAAGGGTATGAGCCATGTCATAACAGTGAAGAAGTAATTGCACAGATTGGTTATGATTCAGAGGCTGATTTGGATAATCCAACTGGCTCCGTATTCTGCAGTCATGGAGCTGGCTTTGTGGTGCACTGGAGCGAGGTTGAAAATCATATGCATACGGAAAGTCTTGCTGCAAAACAAAAACAAATGCAAAAAGAAATAACTGCAACGTCTTATTCAGCGCCTCTGGTAATTGATGATGAGGAACTCAAAGAAATCTTTGAGCGCACTTATGGACCAATGAAGAGAGAGCGTTACGATAGTACAAGAATCATTTCATCATCCACTTCACAGCCGAAAAAGGTGAAAAAACAAGAACAATTGCAAGAAGTTCTTCTAGTGGATGGCTATAATGTTATCTTTGCGTGGGAAGACTTAAAGGAGTTATCAAAAGTAAATATAGAGGGCGCGCGCGGAAAACTTATGGATGTTCTTTGTAATTACCAAGGATATCGTAAGAATATAGTTATTCTGGTATTTGACGGCTACAAGGTTCCTGGAAATATTGGTGAAGTTTTAAAATATCATAATATTTATGTGGTATATACAAAAGAGGCTGAGACGGCCGACCAGTACATCGAAAAGACGGTACAGGAAATTGGTAAAAAATATCAGGTAAAGGTTGCAACATCGGATGCACTGGAGCAAATGATTATCATTGGTCAGGGGGCACACCGCATTTCAGCGAGAGATTTGTTAACAGAAATTAAGCTTATGAATCAAGAAATACGTGAAGAACATTTAGAGAAAACCAAGAAAACCAGCAGTTATCTCTTTGAAGGGCTTCCTGAAGAATTGGCGGACTTCATGGATGATGTCCGCATGGGAAGAAGAGAATTTCATGAATTAGAAGAAAAGGAAAGTGATTAGTCTATGAATATGTATGATTTAATCGTAAAGAAAAAGAAAGGTTTAGAACTCACGGAAGAAGAAATACGATACATGATTACCAACTATACAAATGGTAACATACCGGATTATCAAATGTCTGCGATGCTTATGGCCATCTGTTTTCAGGACATGACAGCAGAAGAGACTGTGAATCTAACACTTGCCATGGCAGAAAGTGGTGACATGCTGGATTTATCTGCAATTGAGGGAATTAAAGTGGATAAGCACAGCACAGGCGGCGTTGGAGATAAAACTTCCTTAGTGCTTGGTCCTATGGTGGCGTCCCTTGGCGTACCAGTTGCAAAGATGTCAGGACGTGGACTTGGTCATACAGGCGGAACCATTGATAAATTAGAAAGCTTCACAGGATTTCATACCAGTCTTTCCAACGAAGAATTTATTCACAACGTAAATAGCATTCATATGGCAATCGTAGGACAGACTGCAAACCTTGCTCCAGCTGATAAAAAGCTCTATGCACTTCGTGATGTAACTGGGACAGTTGATAAGATTGCCTTAATAGCAAGCAGTATCATGAGTAAGAAACTGGCTTCTGGCGCAGATGCGATTGTATTAGATGTAAAAACCGGTGACGGTGCATTTATGAAGACATTAGAGGATTCTATAGCGCTTGCAGAAGCAATGGTATCGATAGGAAAGCTTTCTGGAAGAACCATGGCGGCTGTCATTTCTGAGATGGACCAGCCACTTGGAAATGCCGTTGGAAACGCGCTTGAAGTAAAAGAAGCGATTGAAACCTTACGGGGAAATGGGCCAGAGGATTTGGTAGAGCTGGTATTAACACTTGGTTCTCATATGGTTGTTGCTGCAAAGAAAGCAGATAGTCTGGAGGAAGCAAGAGCGAGGTTGGAATTATCGCTTCAGAATGGCTCTGCATTTGAATCATTTAAAAAGTTTATCGTTGCACAGGGTGGTTCAGAAGAAGAAATCTTGCATCCGGAGAAACTTCCTGCAGCCCAATATGTAGAAGAAGTTATTAGCGAAAAAGAGGGCTTTGTTTCTAAGATTCAGACGGAAGAAATCGGACGCATCTCTTTACTCCTTGGAGGTGGGAGAGAGACGAAAGAAAGTGAGATTGATTTGGCAGTTGGACTTGTTCTTCATAAGAAGCATGGTGACAAGGTAGAAAAAGGAGAAGCGCTTGCAACAATTCATGCCAATGATTTGGAAAAGCTTGCACAAGGAAAAGAGAGACTGCGAAATGCATACACACTTATAGAAGAAAAAGTGGAAAAGCAGCCAGTTATTAAAACAGTAATTTCATGAATGGGATAAGATGACCACACATATATTTTAGGTAAAAGTATATGTGTGGCATTTTTTATGGAGAAAAAGAACCTGAAAAACCGCATAACCGATGCGGTAAATATGCCAAAAGATGTAATACTTGGAGTTCCTTTGGTTACAGTTACGGGTCAATCTGAGGCTTATATTGAGAATTACAGAGGAATTTTAGAATATACAGACAAACTTATCAGGATTCAGACTAAAATTGGAAGAATACACATCATCGGAAAAAATCTACAGATAGAATATTACACAAATGATGAAATGAAAATAGGCGGACGCATTTCAGTGATTGAATACCATGAAGGAGGTTAAATAGTGCTCATTAATCTAATTCGTACGATACAAGGATATCTGAAAATACGAATCACAGGCTATTCGCCAGAGCGTTTTCTTAATCTGTGTAAGCATAAAAAAATCCAAATCTGGGGGTTGGAATCATGCGGAAATGCTTATGAAATGTATATGAAAGTATCTGGTTTTCGAAAACTAAAACCCATCATAAAAAAAACACAAACCAAAGTGACTATTATAGAACGTTTTGGATTGCCATTCTTTTTTCAAAAATACCGTAAAAGAAAATTCTTTTTTGCAAGTTGTGTATTAGCTGCTGTGCTAATATATTTTTTGACTTTCTTTATATGGAATATAGAGATCACTGGAAATCTGTCGATTACAGACGATGTTATATTTGAATTTTTGGAATCAAAGGATATCCGTCATGGAATGCTAAAGCATAAAGTGGATTGTAACCAAATGGTAAAAGATATCCGAAAAAACTTCGATGAAATTGTCTGGGTATCTGTTTCTCAAGACGGTACAGAACTTACGATTGAAGTGAAAGAAAATACCGATACATTTGAGGTAAGTGAATTAGATAAAGAGCCGTCAGATATATTTGCAACAAAGGATGGAATTATTGTAAATATTATTACTAGAAATGGTGTACCGCAGGTATCAGTGGGGGACACTGTAAAAGCGGGCGATTTGTTAGTGTCAGGAACGATTGACGTTATGAATGACAGCGGAGAGGTTACGATGCAAAAGTATGTAACTTCAGATGCTGATGTTTGGGCAGAAACCAGTTATTTTTACGAAGATGAATTAAATGCATCCTACCAGCAGAAGGAGTATACAGGAAAAGAATACCCCTTATGGCAGCTGAAGGTGGGCAATCATTTATTTAGACTAGGGTACTACAAGGGCAGTGAAACAAAAGTTGAACAACATACGAAGGAGACGCAGATGAAAGTAAAGGAAAATTTTTATTTGCCTGTCTGGTTTGGTGCTATAAAAATCAAGGAATACAATTTCACAGAACAAGTATATTCGAAAGAGGAGAAAACCCAAATTCTAACAGAAAAATTTGAACGATTTTGCAGGGAACTTGAAGAGCAGAATGTGATTATTTTAGAAAAGAATCTGAATATTACACACACAGCAAAAAAATCGACAGCAACAGGCAGCATAAAACTGCAAGAACCTATAGGAGAGAATCGGAAAATCATTGATTTATCCTCTGAGCCTATGGTAGAATATAATGGACTATGAAAATGAGAAAGGACTAGATTGATGAGTATTCTTGAAGAAATCATTGAAATACCAGCCGAGCACGAAAGTAATGTCTTCGGGCAGTTCGATGCTTATGCAAAAAAAATAGAGCGTACTTTACATGTAACATTAATTGCAAGAGATGGAAATGTAAAGATTCTTGGTGATGCAAAGCGCGTAGACCAGGCGAAACGCGTACTTCTCCAATTAGTTGCGTTGTCAAAGAGAGGCAACACGATTTCGGAACAGAATGTTGACTATGCGATTTCTCTTGTGTTTGAAGATAATGAAAAAGAGCTTGTTGAGATTGATAAGGATATTATTTGCCATACATTGCAGGGAAAACCGATTAAACCGAAAACAGTAGGACAAAAGAAATATGTGGATGCAATCCGCAAGCAGATGATTGTATTTGGACTTGGGCCTGCCGGAACAGGAAAAACCTATCTTGCAATGGCAATGGCAATTACTGCATTTAAAAATAACGAGGTGGGACGCATTATTTTAACCCGTCCAGCAATTGAAGCAGGAGAAAAATTAGGTTTCCTGCCAGGTGATTTACAAAGTAAAATTGACCCATACCTGCGACCACTCTATGATGCTTTATATCAGATTATGGGAGCAGAAAGTTTTATTAAGAATTCGGAAAAAGGACTTATTGAGGTTGCACCACTTGCATATATGAGAGGACGTACCCTTGATAATGCATTTATTATTCTGGATGAAGCACAGAATACAACACCTGCACAGATGAAAATGTTCCTTACCAGAATTGGTTTTGGTTCTAAAGTAGTTATTACAGGGGATGCAACGCAGAAAGACCTTCCTGCCGGAATGGTATCAGGCTTAGATGTTGCCACAAAGGTAGTTCGCAATATTGAGGATATATCGATTTGTAATTTGACAAGTAAAGACGTCGTAAGACATCCACTTGTACAAAAAATTGTAACTGCTTACGAAGAATATGAACGAAAAAATGAACGTGCGAAAGATAAGAGGAGAAAATCATGACACTGATTTTTGAAGAAGAAGGAGCGCTGACCCTTCCATTACCATGTGAAGAACTTGCTGCAAAGGTCATTGAAGCAGCACTGGATTACGTAGAATGTCCATATGAAGCAGAAGTGAATCTGCTGCTTACTATGAATGAAGAGATTCACGAAATGAATCTGAATTTCCGCCAGATTGACCGTCCAACCGATGTTCTTTCTTTTCCAATGGTGGATTATGAAGAAGCTGGAAACTTTGATTTTCTGGAAGAAGCAGATGAGTATTTTCATCCAGAGTCTGGTGAACTGATGCTTGGAGATATTGTAATTTCCAAAGAAAAGGTTTTTTCTCAGGCTGAAGAATATGGACACTCCATAGAACGTGAATATGCATTTCTAATTGCTCACAGCATGCTTCATCTTTTTGGTTTTGACCACATGGAAGAAGAGGAGCGGATAGAAATGGAAAAGAAGCAGAAAGCAATATTGGAGCAGCTTAAAATTTTAAGATAGATGCATGAAAGAGGTAGTTTATGAGTGCTGAACAAAAGAAAAAAAATAATAGCTTCCTTATGCAGGGAATGATTCTGGCAGCTGCCGGAATTATCAGCAGGTTAATAGGACTTGCATATCGAATTCCTGTCAACAACATTCTTGGTGATGAGGGACAGGGATTCTATGGCTGTGCTTTCTCCATCTATAATATTGCGCTTTTATTGACATCATATAGTCTGCCGCTTGCAGTTTCTAAATTAGTTTCTGCCAGAGTTTCAAAGAGGAAGTATAAAGATGCAAACAGAATTTTTAAAGGTGCTCTTACATTTGCAATTGTGGTTGGAGCCCTTGTTGGCATTCTTATTTTTGTATTATCCGATTTTATTGCTGGCAGCGTAATGAAGCTAGAATTAAGTGCCTACGCACTTCGTGTATTGGCTCCGGGACTTTTTATTGTTGCCATTATGGGAGTTATGCGTGGATATTTCCAGGGGATGGGAACCATGGTTCCGACTGCGGCTTCCCAGATTATTGAACAGATTGTAAATGCCATTGTAAGCGTGATTGGTGCAAGCTATCTGGTTGAGATTGGAAAAAAGGCGGTTGAGTCAAAGACAACACCATCGCTTCCGGCAGCTTATGGGGCAGCAGGAGGGACACTTGGTACAGTAACAGGTGCATTATTTGGACTTATTTTCTTGTTGGTTTTAATGAAGGCATATTCTCCAGTTATGAAGAAAAGAATGGCAAAGGACCATTCGAAATCGTTGGAAGACTATGGAAATATTTATAGAGTGTTATTACTGACTATCGCACCAGTTATTTTAAGTACAGCGATTTATAATATTAGTGAAACACTTGACCAAGGTATTTTTAGTAACATTATGATTGCTCAAGGGAATACAGAGAAAGAAACAGCAGAACTTCTTGGTATGTTTACTGGTAAGTATAATACCTTGATTCATATTCCGCTTGCAGTTGCAAATTCATTAGGAGCATCCTTGATTCCAAGTGTTACGGCAGCTATTACAAATGGCTCCAGAAAAGAGGTTCGTGCAAAAATTGGTATGGTAATCCGCGTTGTAATGCTGATTGCAATTCCTTGTGCGGTGGCATTTTTAGTATTTGCCAAGCCTGTTTTATCTCTGCTTTATACGGGTAATATTAAGACGCCTGCAAGCATGCTGCAATTGGGTGCAATCACCGTTGTATTCTATTGTTTATCGACGGTTACAAATGCAATTTTGCAGGGTGTAAATAAGATGACAACTCCTGTAAAGCATGCAGCTATTTCATTAGGAATTCATTTAATTTCACTTGTGATGATGCTGGTAGTATTTAAATGGGGTATTTATGCATTGGTAGCAGGAAATATTGTATTCTCATTATCTATGTGTATTTTAAATGCACATGCAATTCGAAAAGCAACTGGTTATCATCAGGAGATGAAAAAAACCTACGTGCTTCCACTGGGAGCTGCAGTAATTATGGGTATTGTGATTGTGGTATTGTACAATTTAATTGGTTTTATATTACCAGATAAAATAACTACAATCATTACCATTGTAATTGCAGTATTTGTATATGCAGTTTCTTTATTAAAATTCGGAGCCTTATCTTCGGATGAGATTCTTGCACTTCCAAAGGGTGCAACATTACTTAGAATTTTTGAAAAACTACATTTGGTAAAAGATGTGTATAAATAAAATAAAAAGACCAATACTGTATACCAAAAAGGAGTTGCCTTTATGAATCGAAAATATAGTATTGGTTTTTTGATTGGAATCATTATCATCATGGTTCTGTTTATTATTGTATATCAGTTCAGCTACAGCCGTGCTGTGGAAGAAAATGAGAAGCAAAGAAGCGAAACGAAACTGGAAGAAGGTTACTATATCAAAGAAATAGATGGATATGTTACGGTATATCTTGCAGATGGAAAAACTGTTTACGAATATACCTCAATTTTAGTTGAGGAGCTTCCACTAGAAATACGCCAGGAGCTAAATACCGGCATCAAAGTAGAAACCTTGGGAGAAGTTTACGGATTTTTAGAAAATTATTCAAGTTAAAACGGGTAGACGAAAAATCAGTTATAGTGTAATATAAGATAAGATTTTAGGAGGGACGAAAGAAAATGACGGAAGAAAAGATTCAGAGAATTAATGTTTTATACCGTAAAGCAAAGGCTGAGGGTTTGACAGAAGAAGAAAAGAAAGAACAGCAAATTTTAAGACAAGAATTCATCAATGACTTCAAGAGAAATCTTAGAGGTCAGTTAGATAATATTTCTATTCAGGAATCGGATGGCAGTATCACAAATTTAGGTGAAAAACATGGAATCAAAGAAGGACATTAGAAGACGTGTTCTTGATGCAAGAAAGAGTATAACCGATGAAGAATGGGAAGAAAAAAGCCACAGAATTTTTGAAAAGGTGGTAACTCATCCGTTCTTTTTAGAAGCAGAAACCATTTACTGCTATATTGATTATCAGAAAGAAGTCGGAGTCCGCGAAATTATAAAAGAAGCGTGGAAGCTTGGAAAAAACGTTGCTGTACCCAAAGTCGAAGGAATGGATATGAAGTTTTATTATATTCAGGACTTATCGGAGCTGCAATGTGGTTATCGTGAAATTTTAGAACCTACTACAGATAGAGTTGCTGAGACAGAGGATGGACTTGTAATTGTTCCTGGTGTCGCTTTTGATGGAGATCGAAACCGCATCGGATATGGTAAGGGATTTTACGATGGATACTTAAAGCAGCATTTGCAGTTGAAGACAATTGCAGTTGCTTTTAAACTGCAGATTGTGGAAACAGTTCCAGCAGACGCAGATGATGTGAGACCAGAAATTCTAATTACGGAGGAGCAGATTTATGTTTGAAACATTACCTAACGACCCAATGCTATGCCTTAGCGTTGTAAATACAAAGCTTAGAGATTATTATCAGAATCTAGATACACTGTGTCAGGATTTGCATATTGAAAAGAATGAGCTTGTCGCGAAGCTGGGCAATATCGATTACGAATATGATGCAGTTAAAAATCAGTTTGTTTAGTGAGGTACATATAATATGAAAAACATTGAAAAATACATCGATAATATGGATATTACCATGGAAGCGCCAGTTTCTGAACCAGAGCGTCAGTATTATTTCATCAAAAAAGCCAGAAACTATGTAAGACAAGCATCAGAAGAAGCGGGACGCCCGCTTACTTTCTGTGTGACTACATTTGGATGCCAGATGAACGCCAGAGATTCTGAAAAACTGGTTGGTGTTTTAGAGCAGATTGGATACCAGGAAGAGCCAAATGAGGATAAGGCAGATTTTGTCATCTATAATACATGTACAGTGCGTGAAAATGCCAATATGCGTGTGTATGGACGTTTAGGACAGTTAAAGCGTGCCAAGAAAAATAATCCACACATGATGATTGGACTTTGTGGATGTATGATGCAGGAGCCACATGTCGTAGAAAAATTAAAGACAAGCTATAAGCACGTGGATTTGATTTTTGGAACACATAACATTTATAAATTTGCAGAATTAATTGTTACTCGCTACGAATCAAATCGGATGGTTATCGATATTTGGAAAGACACAGATAAAATTGTAGAAGACCTTCCAAGTGAACGTAAATTCTCATTCAAATCTGGGGTAAATATTATGTTTGGCTGCAATAATTTCTGCAGCTATTGTATTGTTCCATATGTTCGTGGCCGTGAAAGAAGCCGTAATCCAAAGGATATCATCCGCGAAATTGAAAAATTAGTAGCGGACGGCGTGGTAGAAGTCATGCTGCTTGGCCAGAACGTAAACTCATACGGAAAGAATTTAGAGGAGCCAATGACATTTGCAGAGCTTCTTCGTGAAATTGAAAAGATTGAAGGCTTAGAACGCATTCGTTTCATGACATCGCATCCAAAGGATTTGTCAGATGAGTTAATCGAAGTAATGCGTACTTCAAAGAAAATCTGCAAACACTTACATCTGCCGGTACAATCAGGAAGTACAGAGATTCTTAAGAAAATGAATCGTCGTTATACAAAAGAGCAGTATTTAGAATTAGTTCGTAAAATCAAGACAGCAATTCCAGATATTTCTCTTACAACAGATATTATTGTAGGTTTCCCTGGTGAGACAGAAGAAGACTTTCTTGATACAATGGATGTAGTGAAGCAGATACGCTATGATAGTGCATTTACATTTATTTATTCAAAACGCACAGGAACACCTGCTGCAGCAATGGAAAATCAGATTCCAGAGGATGTAGTAAAGAATCGTTTTGACAGACTTTTAAAAGAAGTGCAGGATATTTCAGCAGAAGTTTGCAGCGTACACGAAGGAACCGTACAGTCTGTTTTAGTAGAATCTATGAATGAACATGACGATACTCTCGTAACTGGAAGAATGAGTAACAATCTACTTGTTCATTTCAAAGGTGATGCAAGTCTGATTGGACAAATTGTAAATGTACATTTAAAAGAATGTAAAGGATTCTATTATCTTGGTGAAATGCAGTAAATTCCATATATAATATCAAAAATAACGTCCAAACTATGTAGTAAATACATGGGGAGGACGTTTTTATGTTATTAAAAAAACTAAAAGAATATTTCTTCTTGTGGGTACTTGGTGGAAGCTTATATTATTCCTTTGAGATGATTTTTCGTGGATTTTCACATAGCAGTATGTTTGTGCTAGGCGGAATCTGCATGGATTTCTTTGCAGTACAGGGCAGGGCGTCGAAGTGGAGAGAACCGATGTGGATTCAGGTAATCCGGTGTACGACTTTTGTGGTTGCATGTGAGTTTATTACAGGAATTATCGTGAATAAATGGTTAAAATTAAAGGTTTGGGACTATAGTGACCAGCCATTTCATTTGTTCGGACAAATATGCCTCCCATTTGCAGTTATCTTTTCTGCCTTATGTGCTGCGGGCATTCTCCTTAGTGGCTATCTTTTGCATTGGCTATTTAAAGAAGAAAAACCAAAATTTCGTGTATTATAAACCTTAGAAAACATTTGTATTTTTGTCGAAATTGGTCTATACTTTACTCTGTATAATTATGAATTTGCGAAGGAGAAAAGATGTGGCAGAATTAACACCAATGATGCAGCAATATATGGAAATCAAACAACAATACAAGGACTGCATCTTATTTTATAGATTGGGCGATTTTTATGAAATGTTTTTTGATGACGCTTTGACAGCCAGCAAGGAACTGGAAATTACGCTCACTGGAAAGAACTGTGGTATGGAAGAGCGGGCACCAATGTGCGGCGTACCATATCATTCTGTAGAAGGGTATTTAAACCGACTCGTTCAAAGAGGATATAAGGTTGCTATCTGTGAACAGGTAGAAGATCCAAAGCTGGTAAAAGGCATCGTAAAGCGTGATGTAGTACGTATTGTTACACCTGGAACCAATTTAAATATGCAGGCGTTGGATGAATCGAAAAACAACTATATCATGTGCATCGTTTACATTGGAGATAATTTTGGACTTTCTGTTGCGGATGTAACAACTGGCGACTACTTTGTAACAGAATTAGATAACTCCAGAAAGCTTTTGGATGAGATTGCAAAATTTGCACCATCGGAAATTATTTGCAATGAATCATTATATGTAAGTGGCATTGACTTGGAGGATTTAAAGAATCGACTTGGAATTACTGTTTACGCACTGGATTCATGGTATTTTGATGATGCAATGTGTGTAAAGGCATTAAAGGACCATTTTAAGGTTTCGTCATTAGATGGACTAGGGCTTAATGACTATAACTGCGGTATGATTGGTGCCGGAGCTCTGTTGCAGTATTTATATGAGACACAAAAGAATTCTCTTGCCCACCTTACAAGCATCAGCTGTTATACAACTGGAAAATACATGCTGCTTGACAGTTCGTCCAGAAGAAACTTAGAGCTTTGCGAAACTCTTCGTGAAAAGCAGAAGCGCGGCTCACTTCTTTGGGTGTTAGATAAAACGAAGACTGCCATGGGTGCCAGAATGCTCCGAAGCTTTGTAGAGCAGCCATTAATTGATAAAGAAGAAATCTTAAAACGACTGGACGCCGTAGGAGAATTAAAGAACAGTGCGATTTGCCGCGAGGAAATCAGGGAATACCTGACACCAGTTTATGACCTTGAGAGACTGATTAGTAAAGTAACTTACCAGTCGGCAAACCCAAGAGATATGATTGCGTTTCGAAGTTCTCTGGAAATGCTGCCACATATCAAATGTATTCTGGGCGACTTACAGACTCCATTATTAAAAGAATTAGAAGAAAATCTCGATACATTATCAGAACTTTGTGATTTGATCAAATGTTCTATTGAAGAGGAACCGCCTCTTGCCATGAAAGAGGGCGGCATTATCAAAGAAGGTTACAATGAAACGGTTGATATGCTTCGCAATGCCAAGGTTGAAGGAAAAACATGGCTTGCTGAGTTAGAAGCAGAAGAGCGAGAAAAAACGGGCATTAAAAACCTCCGTATTAAATACAACAAGGTATTTGGATATTATCTGGAAGTAACAAACTCTTATCAGAACCTGGTTCCAGACTACTATACCAGAAAACAAACCCTTGCAAATGCGGAACGCTATATCACTCCGCGTTTAAAAGAGTTGGAGGATATGATTTTAGGTGCAGAAGATAAGCTTTATGCTTTAGAATACGAGCTTTACTGTGAAGTCAGAGAGACCATTGCGGCAGAGGTGCTTCGTATTCAAAAGACAGCCAAGGCACTTGCCCAGATTGACGTGCTTGCGTCTCTCGCATATGTTGCAGAACGCAATAATTATGTGAGACCAGCAATCAATGAAAAAGGGGTTATAGATATTAAAAACGGCAGACATCCAGTTGTGGAAAAAATGATTCCAAACGATATGTTTATTGCAAACGATACATATTTGGATGATAAAAAGAATCGTGTATCTATTATCACTGGACCGAATATGGCTGGTAAATCGACTTATATGCGTCAAACCGCATTAATTGTGTTACTTGCCCAGATAGGCTCTTTTGTACCTGCCGAAAGTGCAAATATCGGCATTGTAGACCGAATCTTTACCCGTGTTGGGGCATCTGATGACCTTGCTTCGGGACAAAGTACCTTCATGGTAGAAATGACTGAGGTAGCCAACATCCTTCGCAATGCAACCAATAAGAGTTTACTAATCCTGGATGAAATTGGACGCGGAACAAGTACCTTTGACGGACTAAGCATTGCTTGGGCAGTGGTAGAGCATATCAGTAACAAACGCTTATTAGGTGCCAAAACCTTATTTGCAACCCATTATCATGAATTGACAGAACTGGAAGGCAAGATTGACAGTGTCAATAACTATTGTATCGCAGTCAAAGAAAAAGGCGACGACATCGTATTCCTTCGTAAGATTGTAAAAGGCGGTGCTGACAAGAGCTATGGTATTCAGGTTGCAAAGCTTGCTGGTGTACCTGATTCCGTTATTTCCAGAGCGAAGGATATTGTAGAAGAATTAATAAATGCTGACATCTCTACAAGAATTCGTGATATATCGGTGCAGACGCAAGAGACAACGCGTAAAACAAAGCGGTACGATGAAGTAGATTTGGCCCAGATGTCATTATTTGATACTGTGAAAGACGATGATGTATTAGAAGAGTTAAAGGCAATTGATGTCAGCAATTTAACACCAATGGATGCGTTAAACACCATTTACCGCTTACAAAACAAGTTGAAAAACAGATGGTAATTATAAAGGAGTATTATGAGTAATATTCAAGTTTTAGATCAGATTACAATCGATAAAATTGCTGCTGGTGAAGTGATTGAAAGACCGGCATCTATTGTAAAAGAATTAGTGGAAAATGCAATTGATGCAGGTGCAACGGCAGTCACTGTGGAAATCAAAGAAGGTGGAATTTCTTTTATCCGTATAACAGACAATGGATGCGGGATTCCAAAGGAAGAGGTTCCCCTTGCTTTCCTGCGCCATTCTACCAGTAAAATCCGCTGTGTGGAAGACTTGACAACGGTTGCGTCCCTCGGGTTCCGCGGGGAAGCTTTATCCAGCATTGCTGCAATTGCGCAGGTAGAATTGATTACAAAGCCAAAGGATTCCCTGCTTGGTACTCGTTATCAGATTGAGGGCGGTGTTGAAAAAAGAATCGAAGATACTGGTGCAAGAGATGGCTCTACCTTCCTGATTCATCAGATTTTTTATAATACACCTGCAAGACGTAAGTTTTTGAAGACTCCAATGACAGAGGCAAGTCATGTGAATGAACTGATGATTCGCCTTGCCCTGTCTCATCCGGAAGTATCCTTTGAATTTATCAATAATGGGCAATCCAAATTACATACATCTGGAAATGGGAGATTAAAAGATGTGATTTATCAGGTGTTTGGAAGAGAAATCACACAGAATCTTTTAGAAGTGGATGAAGCCATTCCGGGATTAAAGGTGACTGGATATATTGGAAAGCCTCTGATTTCCAGAGGAAACCGCAATTATGAAAATTATTATATCAATGGCCGTTATGTGAAGAGTAATATCATTGCAAAGGCGATTGAGGATGCTTATAAAGATTTCACGATGCAGCATAAATATCCATTTACGGTGCTTCATTTTACAATGGATGGAGCTGATTTGGATGTGAATGTGCATCCTACAAAGATGGAGCTTAGATTCAGTAATCAGCAGGATGTTTATAATTTTGTATATCAGACTGTGAAAAATGCTTTAAGTGAACGCGAATTAATCCCAAGAGTGGAAGTTCCTGAAGCGAAGCCGCTTCCGAAGATGGAACCAATCCTTCCGCCTGTGAAGAAAGTGCCTCCTCAGCCAATGGTATCTCCGGCTGCAACGCAGCCTGTGGCACCTCAGCCTTTGAAACAGGAAGAAAAGAATCTGGACTATTTTATGAAGAAAATGAAAGAAAGAGTTTCCTCATATCATAACCAGATGTCGCAGGCAGAAGTGAAGGATGTCCACGGTGTGCATCGCGAGAAAGAGCAGAGTGACCGCATTATGGAGGCAGTAAATTATCGCAAAGCACAAGAAGCGCCTGTTGTTATACAAGAGAAACAGCCTACTGAAAAAGCATCGCAGTTTAATCTCTTTGAAGAGAAGCTTCTTACAAAAGAAGCCGTACCACAACACAAACTAATTGGACAGGTATTTGATACATATTGGCTGGTTGAATTTAATGAAGAATTATATATTATTGATCAGCACGCAGCACATGAACGTGTGCTTTACGAAAAAACATTACACGGCATGAAGGAACGGGAATTTACTTCTCAGTATTTAAGCCCACCAATCGTTTTAAATCTTTCCATGCAGGAAGAAGAAGTTCTAAAAGAGCATATGGACGAATTTGCAAAGATTGGTTTTGAAATTGAAGCATTCGGTGGAGACTCTTATGCGGTCCGTGCGGTGCCAGACAATTTATTCAGCATTGCAAAAAAAGAATTGTTACTTGAAATGCTGGATGGACTTGCAGATGGGATTTCTTCTAGCGTTGCACCAGATTTAATCGCAGAAAAGATTGCTTCTATGTCGTGTAAAGCAGCAGTAAAAGGTAATTCCAGATTATCTGCTGCAGAAGTGGAAACACTGATTGGAGAACTATTAAAATTAGACAATCCTTATCATTGTCCACATGGCAGACCAACGATTATTGCCATGTCCAAACGAGAATTGGAAAAGAAATTTAAGAGAATTGTTTAGGAGTAGTATGAAAAGACCATTAATTATTTTGACAGGACCAACTGCTGTTGGGAAGACAAAGGCGTCTATTGGTCTTGCAAAGGCGCTGAATGGAGAAATAATCTCTGCAGATTCTATGCAGGTATATAAGTATATGGACATTGGTTCTGCCAAGATTCGACCAGAAGAAATGCAGGGCGTGAAGCACTATCTTGTAGATGAACTGGAGCCAGACGAAGAATTCCATGTGGTTCGTTTTCAGCAGATGGCGAAACAGGCAATGGAAGAGATTTATGCCAAGGGAAAGACACCAATCGTCGTTGGCGGAACAGGTTTCTATATCCAGGCATTGCTTTATGATATTGATTTTACAGAAAGCAATGAGGATGCGGCTTACCGTGAAGAACTGGAACGGCTTGTGGCGGAAAAAGGTGCAGAATATGTGCATAATATGCTCCGCGGGGTAGATCCGGCATCAGCAGATGCAATCCATGCAAATAATGTAAAACGTGTGATTCGCGCGTTGGAATTCTATAAACAGACTGGGGAAAAGATTTCCGAGCATAACGAGAAAGAGCGTGCGAAGGAATCGCCTTATGATTTCTGTTATTTTGTGTTAAACGACGACAGAGAACGTTTGTATAAACGCATTGACCTGCGAATCGACCAGATGCTGGCGGAAGGTCTGGTAGAAGAGGTCACTGCTTTGAAAAACAGAGGTTATACCAGAGATATGGTTTCCATGCAGGGACTTGGCTATAAAGAGATTTTGGATTATTTAAATGGCGAATGTACATTAGAAGAAGCGGTTTATATCTTAAAGCGCGACACCAGACATTTTGCCAAACGTCAGCTCACCTGGTTTCGAAGAGAGCGTGATGTAATCTGGGTAAATAAAAATGACTTTGCCCATGATGAAGACAAAATATTACAAATGATGATAGATACAATCAGAGAAAGGACAAGTATTACATGTTAGATACAATGACAATGTACCGGGATTTAGGAATTTCAAAAGAAGTTTATGAATTTGGAAAAGAAGTGGAAGCTTCATTACTTGATCGGTTTGCAGACATTGACCGTGTAGCAGAATACAATCAATTAAAGGTCGTTCATGCTATGCAGGAAGCCCGCGTAAGCGAAGGTTGTTTCAATTATGCAAGCGGATATGGTTACAATGATATGGGAAGAGATACCTTAGAAGAAGTATACGCAAAGACTTTCCATACAGAGGCAGCTCTTGTGCGTCCACAAATCACTTGCGGTACACATGCACTTGCACTCGCACTGAGCGCGAATTTAAGACCAGGAGATGAATTATTATCACCTGTTGGAAAACCATATGATACGTTAGAAGAAGTAATAGGAATCCGAGAGTCAAAAGGTTCTCTTGCGGAATATGGAGTTACATACAAGCAAGTAGATTTATTAGAAGACGGAACCTTTGATTATGAAAATATTCGTAAGGCGATTAATGAAAAAACAAAATTAGTGACCATTCAGCGTTCCAAAGGATATCAGACCCGTCCAAGTTTTTCGGTATCACAGATTGGAGAGCTGATTGCATTTGTAAAAGAAATCAAACCAGATGTCATCTGCATGGTGGACAACTGCTATGGTGAATTTGTGGAAACCATTGAACCAAGCGATGTTGGCGCAGATATGATTGTTGGGTCACTTATCAAAAATCCAGGTGGCGGACTTGCACCAATTGGAGGATATATCGCAGGAACAGAAAGCTGCATTGAGAACTGTGCCTATCGCTTAACTTCACCAGGTCTTGGCAAGGAAGTCGGGGCTTCTCTCGGAGTGATGCAGTCCTTTTATCAGGGATTTTTCCTCTCCCCAACCGTAGTAGCTGGTGCTTTAAAAGGAGCCATCTTTGCAGCAAATATTTATGAAAAATTAGGCTTTCCTGTAATTCCAAATGGAACTGAAAGCCGTCACGATATTATCCAGGCAGTCACACTTGGGTCAGCAGAAGGCGTAATTGCATTCTGTAAAGGGATTCAGGCAGCTGCACCGGTAGATAGTTATGTTTCTCCAGAACCATGGGCAATGCCAGGATACGATAGTGATGTAATTATGGCAGCAGGCGCATTTGTACAGGGTTCTTCTATTGAATTAAGTGCAGACGGACCTATCAAACCGCCGTATGCAGTATATTTCCAAGGCGGTCTCACATGGGCTCATGCCAAATTTGGAATCTTAAGATCATTGGAAGAATTGGTTCGAAAGGGACTGGTTACTTTACCATAAACAAAGAGGTTATTATGAAACAAAAACATGTTATTATCGTTGGCGGCGGCGCATCAGGTCTTGTGGCAGCAATCACTGCGGCAAGGGAAGGTGCAAGAGTTACCCTCATTGAGCAGAAGGACCGCTTAGGAAAGAAAATTCTTTCTACCGGAAACGGAAGGTGTAATCTTACAAATGAATATATGAATCCAGACTGTTTCCGCGGCGATGATACGGAAATTGTCTCTGCAGTATTAAAGCAGTTTGGATATCAAGAAACAATCTCTTTTTTTGAGGAACTTGGAGTTATCTTAAAAAATAGACAAGGCTACATTTATCCAATTACTGACCAGGCTTCTACTATCTTAGATGTTCTTTGTATGGAGGTTTCACGTATGGGAATAAATGTGCTTTTGGAACAAAGCGTCACAGGAATAGCCCATACTTCAAAAGGGTTCTTAATAAGAACCAATAAATCAACGCAGCATGGAGATGCGGTAATCCTGGCAACGGGCGGGAAAGCGGCTCCAGCACTTGGTTCCGATGGCAGCGGCTATTCGCTGGTAAAAGGATTTGGTCATCGCTTATCTCCAGTGGTTCCAGCTCTTGTGCAATTAAAGGGAAAAGGGAATTTCTTCAAACAGATTGCAGGGGTAAGAACGAATGCAAAGGTTACGCTGCTTGTAGAAGGTGAAACAGTAAGCAGTGATACCGGTGAATTACAGCTTACTAATTATGGCATTTCCGGAATTCCTGTGTTTCAGGTTAGCCGTTATGCCGCAAAAGGACTTTATGAGAAAAAGAAAGTCACAGCAGAAGTGGACTTTCTTCCGGTCATGTCTGATGAGGAATTTGTAAGTTTCTTAAAGAAGCGAATAGAAAAGCATGGCGATAAACATGCAGAAGACTTTTTGGTAGGAGTTTTCCATCAAAAGTTAATTGGACTGTTATTAAAAATTGCCCGTATTCCATCCAATCTAAATGCTTCTGAGATTACAGAGCAGCAAATGCAATTATTTTTAAAATTGGCAAAACATTTTATTGTAGAAATTGAAGGAACCAACGACTTTGAACAGGCGCAGATTTGTGCTGGCGGCGTTCGTACCACAGAAATTAATTCATCTACCATGGAGTCACTTTTGGCAAAAGATTTGTATCTCACAGGAGAACTTCTTGATATTGATGGCATCTGTGGCGGTTACAACCTGCAATGGGCCTGGGCAACCGGATATATTGCTGGAAAGAATGCGGCGAAAGGAAGATAATATGATTCGAATTGGACAGTTAAAATTACAGCCAAATCATACCGAAAAAGAACTGGTTCAGAAAATCGCGAAAACGCTTCGTATTTCTGAAAGTGAAATTCGCAGTTTCAAGATACAAAAGCAGTCCGTTGATGCCAGAAAGAAACCGGATTTGAAATATGTATATACAGTAGATATTGAACTTTCCAATGAAGGCCAAATCTTAAAGAAGCAAAAAGGAAATACTGTTTCAATTGTAAAAGAAAAGCCGTATCAGTTTGAAACCTCTGGCACACAGCCTATGAAAGCCCGTCCAATTATTATCGGCAGTGGTCCGGCAGGTCTCTTTTGTGCTTATATACTGGCCGGGCATGGATACAGGCCAATCGTATTTGAACGTGGAGCATCTGTGGATGAGCGGACGAAAGACATTGATATGTTTTGGAAGAAAGGAAAATTGAATCCTGAATCTAATGTACAGTTCGGCGAAGGCGGAGCTGGAACATTTTCGGATGGTAAATTAAATACATTGGTTAAAGACGCTTTTGGACGCAATAAAAAAGTACTTGAAATTTTTGTGGAAAATGGAGCACCAGAAGAAATTTTATATATTAACAAACCGCATATTGGAACTGATATTTTAATTGATGTTGTAAGAAATATGCGAGACCGCATAATCAAATGGGGCGGTGAAGTATATTTTCACAGTAAGTTCATTGATTTTTCACTAAATAATGGCAGCCTAGAGTCCATAACAATTGAAACAAGCGAAGGAATAGATATCATTCCCGCCGAAACATTGGTTCTTGCGATTGGACATAGTGCGAGAGATACTTTTTCCATGCTTTACGAAAAACAACTTCCAATGACAGCGAAATCCTTTGCAGTCGGCGTAAGGGTGGAGCACAGGCAGCAAGTGATGAACGATGTTCAGTATGGTGAAAATTGTCCATATAAGATGCCTGCTGCCCCGTATAAGGTAACGGCAAATCTGGAAAACGGAAGAGGCGTTTACTCATTCTGCATGTGTCCAGGAGGATATGTTGTAAATGCCTCCTCAGAAGAAGGCCATCTTGCAGTCAATGGAATGAGTTATCATGCACGAGATGGCAAAAATGCAAACAGTGCAATCATTGTAACTGTGACACCTGAAGATTTCGGCTCAGAGCACCCACTTGCCGGCGTGGAATTTCAGCGCAAATTGGAGAAAGCAGCTTATGAGATCGGCGGTGGGAAAGTACCAGTACAATGTTATGGTGATTATTGTAAGAATGAAGTGACAAAAACACTTGGAGAAGTTGAGCCACAAATCAAAGGCGGTTATATTTTTGCGAATGTACGCCAAATTTTTCCAAAAGAAATTGGCGATTCCATTGAACTTGGAATAAAATCGTTCGACAAACAAATACACGGTTTTGCAAAGGAAGACACCGTTCTTGCCGGGGTAGAAAGCAGAACCTCTTCACCAGTACGTATCACAAGAAATGAGCTGCTTCAGATTGAAAACACAGGAATTTATCCGTGTGGGGAAGGTGCTGGTTATGCAGGCGGAATTACTTCAGCTGCCATGGATGGACTTAAGACGGCAGAAATGATTGCAAAAAAATTTGTTGCTTTCGACGAAAGATGACAGAACTCTTCAGAAAAATTTAATATGCTTACTCTATACACAATTTTTAAATTGTGATAAAATAAATAAAGTTTTGGGATAGATAGAAATGAGGTGGAGTACATATGAGAAAAGCAGGTTCAAAAAACGGATGGGTATTATTGTTATTAATGCTTGCCGGCATCGTTGTAGGTGGATTTATTGGAAGCCTTACACAAAATGTAGGCGCACTCAGCTGGTTAAACTATGGTCAGTCTTTCGGACTTGACAGTCCACTTGTTTTGAATCTTGGTATTCTTGTTATTACATTTGGATTAACAATTAGAATTACAATTGCAAGCATCATCGGAATGATTATTGCAGGATTAGTTTATCGTTTCTTATAAACGACCATCAGCCAAAAGAGTCCAACATAGAACATGAAACAAGCTTACACGATGAAAGAAATTTTGAAGGAGGACCGTCCTTACGAGAAGTGTCTGCATTCTGGTGCAGAATCACTTTCCAACGCAGAACTGATTGCGGTGATTTTGAGGACAGGAACAAAGGGACTCAACTCACTAGAATTGGCACGAAAAATTTTAGATGCTTCTTGTGGAGATGATGGACTCTTAAATATCCATCATCTTACACTGGAAAAATTAAAGACCATCAAAGGAATCGGAACCGTCAAAGCCGTTCAAATTCTTTGCCTTTCAGAATTGGCAAAGCGACTTGCCAAGGCAAGTGCCAAAGAAGGTCTTGTTTTTACACTTCCATCTACGATTGCAAATTATTACATGGAAGAAATGCGCCATCAGAAGCAGGAGCATATGAAGCTTTTGATGCTGAATACGAAATCAAAGTTAATTGGAGAATCAAACATTTTCAAAGGAACGGTAAATGCTTCCTTAGTTTCTCCGAGAGAATTATTTATAGAAGCCCTCGAAAAAGAAGCCGTATCCATTATACTTCTGCATAATCATCCAAGTGGGGATCCAACACCAAGTAAACAGGATATTTTGCTTACTAAGAGGGTAAAAGAAGCGGGAAGTCTAATAGGAATCGAACTATTAGACCACATTATTATTGGCAATAATTGTTATATGAGTTTTTCAGAACAGAAGCTTTTATAAAACTCATATAATCATCGAAAGGATATTACATGTTTGGAAACGTATATGGTCTTGATCTTGGTACATACGAGATTAAGGTTTATGATAAAAAGCAAAATACAATGTGGAAAGAAAAAAATGCCATTGCCATAGCGAACGAAAAGACTATCTTTTCTGTCGGTGATGCGGCATATGAAATGTTTGAAAAATCACCTTTTAACATCGAGGTTGTGTTCCCGATGAAGGAAGGTGTTATTTCCCATTTTTATGATATGCAGTATCTGTTACAGAATTTACTAAAAAATGAACGTCAATTTATGCGCGGTTCAAAATACATTGTAGCTGTGCCAACAGATGTTACAGAAGTGGAAAAGAGAGCCTTCTACGATTTGGTTGTTCATTCGACTGCAAAAGCGAAAGAAGTTCGTATTGTAGAACGTGGCCTTGCAGACGCAATTGGATTGGGACTTAATGTGCAGCAGTCTCCAGGAATTTTCATCGTAAATCTCGGAGGTGAAACTACAGAATTATCTGTCCTTTCTTATGGTGGTGTGGTTTTAAATAAGCTGCTAAAAATTGGTGGAAGAACCATGGACCAGGCAATTGTTGGTGCAGTTCGCTATAACAACGAATATTTGATTGGAAAGCAGACTGCCGAAGACCTTCGAAAGGCATTCGGGGTACAGACGAATCACGATGATACTGTATTAAAAGTGGCAGGACGCAATCTGCTTAATGGAATTCCAGAGCAGAGAGCAGTTCCTAAGGAGATTGTACAATCTGCCATGAAGGACTTGCTTGATACATTGGTACATGAAATTCAATTTTTGCTGGAACGTACGCCTCCGGAAGTGCAGCGTACGATTCAGAGAAGTGGAATTTATCTCACAGGTGGACTTGCAAATCTAAAAGGACTTCATACTTACCTGGAAGAAGTTCTCGGTTTACCGGTACACAAGTCCAAACAGCCAGAATATTGTGCTGTAACAGGATTAAAAGAAATCATTCAGACAAAGACACTCAAAAAACTTACATATTCTATGTTAGATGAAAATTATAGGTGGATGCGATAGATATGAAAAAAAATAATCAGACAACCTTTTCAAGTAAATATGTGTTATTGATTCTAGCTGTCATTTGTGTTCTATTTATGGGACTGTCACTGATTACAGATGGAGTTCACGGTCCGCTTCGCGCAGTTGCAAACTATACAATTGTTCCTATGCAGAAAGGGATTAACACAATTGGTCTGTGGATGAGCGACTTGACGAAGAATCTTGAAACATTGCAGGAATTGCAGGAAAAAAACGAAGCTCTTCAGGCGGAAGTGGATGAACTGACGATTAAAAATAACCTGCTCCAGCAGGAGAAACATGAATTAGACCGTTTACGTGAATTATATAAACTGGATCAGCAATACACTGAATATGAAAAAATCGGAGCAAAAGTAACAGCAAGTAACAGCGGTAACTGGTTCAACTCTTTTGTAATCGATAAGGGTACAAATGATGGGCTCGCTGTAGATATGAACGTTATGGCTGGTACTGGTCTCGTCGGTATCATTACTGACGTGGGTCCTAATTGGGCAAGAGTCACTTCCATTATTGACGATACCAGCAATGTAAGTGCGCTCATTCTTTCAACCTCCGATAAATGTATCGTAAATGGGGATTTGACGCTCATGCAGGATGGAAAAATCCGTTTTGAGCAGCTTCTAAACAATGAGAATGTGATAGAAGTAGGAGAACAGATTGTTACATCCCATATTAGCAGCAAATATTTACCAGGTATTTTAATTGGTTATGTGAGTGAGATCACAGTAGATGCAAATAACCTGACAAGATCCGGCTATATTATTCCGGCTGTTGATTTCCAACACCTTCAGGAAGTACTGGTTATCACATCTACTAAAGCAGAATTATTGGAGGAATAATACTTGAGAAGAAAAATAGTTACAGTATGTATTATTATTGTATGCTTTTTACTAGAATCCACAGTATTTCAGGCATTGGATTTTGGTTCCATTACACCAAATCTTTTGATTGTTATTACATCCGCCTTTGGATTTATGCGTGGAAAAAGAGAAGGCATGTTTGTAGGGTTTATTTCCGGGCTCATATGTGATGTGATGTTCGGTGAACTTCTTGGATTTTATGCCCTGGTATATACAATTCTAGGATACTTGAATGGATTTTTCAGGCGTATTTTTTATCCAGAGGATATCAAATTGCCACTTATATTAATCGCGGCAAGTGATTTTATATACGGAAATATTGTATGGATTTTTATGTTTGTTTTAAGAAGCAGATTTAATTATTTATATTATTTAAGAAATATCATTCTACCAGAATTGATTTATACTATTTTGGTTACATTGGTTCTTTATCAATTAATCCTACAGATTAATCAAAAATTAGAAGCAGAAGAAAAAAGGAGTGCTAGTAAGTTTGTTTAATCAAATCAAAGAGTTTATTACAAGTATTTTTAAATCTAGACTAATTGTGCTAATTGCTTTTTTCTGTATCTTGTCGTTTGTATTGATACAGCGTGTTTTTGTGCTGCAAATTGTGAATGGTCAGGATTATCTGGATAACTATACCTTATCTATTCAAAAAACCAAAGAGATAGCGGGTACCAGAGGAAATATTTACGACCGTGATGGTGAGCTTTTAGCCGGAAACCGTCTGGCATATTCGGTTGAAATCGAAGATAACGGTTCTTATGATGACCCAGAACAGAAGAATGAATTAATCAACGAAACCATAAATACGGTTATTGACATGATTGAAGGAAATGGGGATTCTGTGGTTAACGACTTTGGTATTGTACTTAACAATGATGGCGAATATGAATTTCTATATGCAGAAGGCACAAGAAGACTTCGTTTTCTTGCCGATGTCTATGGATATGCGACTATCGATAAATTAAGCGAAGAACAAGCCGCATCCACACCGCAGGATATCATGGACTTTTTGTGCGCCAATAAGCGAAAAAGCGATTACGGCTTTGGAATTGACCAGGAAAAATATGATAAGACGCGTGTGCTCCAGCTAGTAACGGTTCGTTATGGAATGCACCTGAACAGTTTCAAGAAATATATTACAACCACTATCGCATCTGATGTCAGTGATGAAACGGTTGCTGTTATCAAAGAAAATCAATATAACTTACAAGGTATTAGTATCGGCGAAGAATCTTTGCGTGAATATTATGACAGCAAATATTTTGCATCTATTATCGGTTATACCGGGAAAATTTCCCGCGAAGAATACGATGCGCTGACAGAAGAGCAGCAAAAAAAGTATTCACTGACAGATATTGTTGGAAAATCTGGTATTGAACAGGTTATGGATGAATATCTGCAAGGTGAAAAGGGCGAAGAAATTGTATATGTAAATAATGTGGGTAAGGTTATGGAATCGAAAAGCGTTAAAGAACCAAAAGCTGGAAACGACGTTTATCTTACCATTGATAAAGAACTGCAAATTACAGCATACAATTTACTTGAAGAGAAGCTGGCAGGTATTATTTTACGAAAATTAAGTAATGTTTTAGATTACAATCGAAATGCAGTAACTGCAAGTTCTAATGTTATTGTTCCTATTGGCGACGTTTATTATGCATTTATTGGAAATGAGATTCTGGACATTGACCATTTCGCACAGGAAGATGCTACCTCTACAGAAAAAGAAGTTTACACAAAATTCAGTACAAGACAGGCAAGTGCTATTGAGAAGGTTATATCCAATCTTGAATCTGCCACATCACCGGCATATAAGAATCTTTCAAAAGAAATGCAGGCATATATGTACTACATTTCTTCCGATCTTTTAACAACTAAGACTGGTATTCTTATGAAAGACCGAATAGATATATATGATGATGTATATGAGGCCTGGAAAAGTGAAGAAATCAATTTGTATGAATATTTAAATTATGCAATTGCCCAAAACTGGGTTGATACGTCGGTAGTACAGGATTACATTACTTCTGAAGGAAATTATTCCGATTCTTCCGAATTGTATCAAGGTATTTTAAATTACTTAAACGATTATTTAAAAACTGATTTCGAATTTGAAAAGCTGGTTTACCGCTACATGATTAAAGATGGCAGCATTAGTGGTAACAAGATTTGTATTTTATTATATGATCAGGGTGTCCTGGAATATGACGAAACGATGTACAACCGTCTTTTAAGTGGTTATAGTGCATATGATTTTATTCGTTCTAAAATTGAATCCCTTGAAATCACACCAGGACAATTAGGGGTAGAACCATCTACCGGTTCTTATGTTATGACTGAGACTTCAACAGGCAATACATTAGTATGCGTTTCATATCCGGGATATGACAATAATCGTTTGGCAAATACAATGGATACGGATTATTACAATCAGATATATGTAAATACATCCGCTCCATTCTACAATAAAGCAACACAAGAGCTGACAGCTCCTGGTTCTACATTTAAGCCGCTTAGTTCAGCGGTAGCTTTGACAGAGGGAATTGTGACAGAGGGAACTTATTTTTCATGTTCTGGTCCTTTCACAAAAATCACCCCAAGTCCAAAGTGCTGGATTTCGCCAGGTGCACATGGTAACTTAAACGTAGTAAGTGCAATTAAGAATTCTTGTAACCTTTATTTTTATAACGTTGGATTTAATCTTGGTTTGCTGCCAGATGGAACCTATTCATCTAGTGTTGGAATTGAAAAAATCCAAAAATATGCGAAGATGTTTGGACTTGGAGAAACTTCTGGTCTTGAGATCTCAGAGGTGTCACCTCACATCAGTGATGAGGATGCTGTTCGTTCTGCAATTGGACAAGGTACCCATATTTACTCAACAAGCCAGCTTGCAAAATATATAACTGGTATTGCCAATAAGGGAACTGTCTACGATTTAACTTTATTATCTAAAGTGGCTGCGAAGGATGGAAGTGTCATTGTAGATTACGAACCAAGCGTATACAATCAAGTTACAGAAGTCAGCCAGCATACCTATAATCTGATTCACAACGGTATGGAACAGATGGTTAACAGTGACTCCCGATTTAATGCGGTAAAAGCGGCAGGTATTCAAATGGCTGGAAAAACCGGTACTGCGCAGCAAAGTCAGACACATGCTGACCATGTACTTTTTGTTGGTTTTGCTCCAAGCAATAATCCGGAAATTGCATTTTCCACACGTATTGCAAATGGATACAATTCTGGCTATCCGGCAGAAATCGGCAGAGATATGGTATTAAAATACTTTGGACTGGCAGACGATTCTCAATTAGTTTTGGGACGGGCTGGTGTATTAGGTACAGAATCACATAGTGATTAATATAAAACTCCTACAAAAGATACGATACCCAAGAGGATAGGAAAAGGAGGATTATAAAATGGGTGAAGTGATTGTAATCACATCAGGAAAAGGTGGCGTAGGAAAGACAACTACAACCGCAAATATTGGTGTTGGTCTTGCTAAATTAGGTAAAAAAGTAGTAGTAATTGATACTGATTTAGGATTGCGCAATTTGGATGTTGTGATGGGACTTGAAAACAGGATTGTATACAATCTTGTGGACGTAATTGAAGGGAATTGCCGCATGAAGCAGGCGCTAATCAAGGATAAACGTTTTGAAAACTTATATCTGCTTCCTTCAGCCCAGACAAAAGATAAATCAGCAGTTTCTCCAGAGCAGATGAAAAAGCTGACAGAAGAACTGGCAGAAGAGTATGACTATATTTTACTTGACTGTCCTGCTGGAATTGAACAGGGATTCCAAAATGCAATTGCTGGTGCTAATCATGCAATCATTGTAACTACCCCAGAGGTTTCTGCAATTCGTGATGCTGACCGCATTATTGGATTGTTGGAAAAGAATCATATTAAAAAAATTGACTTAGTCATTAACCGGATCCGCATGGATATGGTGAAACGTGGAGACATGATGTCGGTAGAAGATGTTACAGAGATTCTGGCTGTAAATCTTCTTGGCGCCCTTCCTGATGACGAGCAGGTTGTAATAGCAACAAATCAGGGAGAGCCTGTAATTGGAATGGATTCCATGGCAGGAAATGCTTACCTTAACATTTGTAAGCGGTTAATGGGAGAGGAAGTTCCATTCCTTAATTTAAATAGCCGAAAGGGACTGTTTCATAAAATATTCAAAAGTAAATAAGAGGTGAAAAGATGAAAAACTCATCCGTTTCTATTGCGAAAAGCAGGCTGAAATCCTTACTTGTTTCAGACCGTGTGAATTGTACACCAGATACTTTTGATAAAATACAATCAGAATTATATAAGACAATTTCAAAATATATTGAGATTATACCTGAGGAATTTGATGTCCAAGTGACACGTTCCCACATTTACATAAAGCTAACAGGAGAAGATTTGTGAAATTCTTAAAAAAATACCATTTGAAAGATTTTAATTTTATACTAGTAATTTCTGTATTAATCCTTTCAATTATAGGAATACTTGCAGTAGGGAGTGCCCTTCCATCAGCTCAGACAAAACAGATTATCGGTGTATGTCTTGGTCTGGTTGTTATGCTTGCCATTTCATTGATTGACTATACATGGGTTCTAAATTTTTACTGGATTATTTACGCTGTTAACCTTTTACTTTTGCTGTATGTAGAATTTTTTGGTGCATCGTACAATAATGCTCAGCGCTGGATTAATATCGCAGGAGTCATTACACTGCAGCCATCAGATTTAACTAAAATCTTTTTAGTTCTATTCTTTGCAAAATTCTTAATGAACCGTGAGAATAGAATTAATGAACCAAAGACAATTATTACTTGTGTGCTTTTAGTTATTCCATCTCTCTATTTGATTTTGACTCAGCCGAATCTTTCTAATACAATTTGTATTGCAGCCTTGTTCTGCATCCTGATGTATCTGGGAGGTTTAAGCTATAAATTTATTGGAACTGTTTTGGCTATCGCAATTCCTTGTTTAATCATATTTTTAAGTATTGCAGTAATGCCAGACCAGCCGTTTTTGGAAGAGTATCAGCAAAAGCGTATTCTGGCATGGTTAAATCCCGAGGAGTATGCATCGGATACTGGATATCAACAACAGAATTCTATTATGGCCATCGGTTCTGGACAGTTGAGTGGCAAGGGATTAAATAATAATACCACTACGTCTGTAAAGAACGGAAACTTTCTTTTAGAGGCTGATACAGACTTTATTTTTGCAATTATTGGTGAAGAATTAGGATTTGTGGGTTGTTGTATTGTCATAATTTTGTTATTATTAATTATTATACAGTGTATTATTAGTGGAATTCGAGCCCAGAATCTGGCTGGTCAGATTATCTGTGGCGGAATTGCAGCATTAATAGGATTACAGAGCTTCATCAATATAGGTGTAGCTACCGGAGTACTCCCAAATACAGGATTATCCCTTCCATTTGTGAGTTCCGGGTTAACATCAATTGTTTGTTTTTATATGGGGATAGGTTTTGTTTTAAATGTAGGTTTACAGCCAAAGAAATATTAAAAGGAGTCTATAAAAGATGAATATTGGATTAATTGCACACGATTCTAAAAAGACATTAATGCAGAATTTTTGTATTGCGTACAAAGGCATTTTATGTAAGCATCAATTATTTGCAACAGGAACGACAGGAAGAGCAGTAGAAGAAGTAACCAATTTGTCGATTCACAAATATTTAGCAGGACATCTCGGAGGTATGCAGCAGTTAGGGAGTCAGATTGCCCAAAATGATATTGATGCACTGATTTTCTTACGCGACCCAATGGCACCAAAGGCACATGAACCAGATGTCAATGACGTAGTACGCCTTTGTGATATGCATAATATTCCTATGGCAACGAATTTAGCAACCGCTGAGCTTATTATTCTTGCAATTGATAGAGGAGATTTAGACTGGCGTGAAATGTACAAATAGAATTGCTCGAACAAAGAGCAGAATAAGACGAAACAGAATTTTAAAACAAATTATACTATGTTTATTCCTAGTCTTGATTGCAGCGGCATTCGTATTTGGTTTAACACGTATTTTAAACCAATCTGTTGTAGCGAAATATGAGACAAAAACATACAATACAACCTTACATGAAGAAAGACTGTTTGCAGAAGAATTATGCGTGGCAACAGACGATGTTCCATATGCAAAATTTGAAACAGAAGACAGCTTTTATGCAACATCCTTATTTAGCCTTAAGGATAACACTGTCCTTCTTGCAGAAAATATGCATGAAAAACTTTATCCGGCAAGCACTACAAAGCTTTTAACATTTTATATTGCAGTAAAATATGGAAACCTGGATGATATTGTTACTATTAGCGAGACGGCAACAATCCTTCCAAGCGGTTCTTCCAGAGCGTGGTTAAAGGTTTCGGACAAAATGACTCTCAAAGACTTGTTATATTCTATGATGCTTGCTTCAGGAAATGACAGTGCGATTGCAATTGCAGAGTATATTTCTGGTACAGAAGAAGCCTTTGCTGAACGAATGAACGAAGAAGCAAAACTTCTTGGTGCTACAAATTCACATTTTGTAAACTCTCATGGATACCATGATGACAATCATTACACAACTGCATACGATTTATATTTAATCATGAATGCATGTTTGGAAGACGAGACATTTCTGGAATTGATTTCAACAGGAACTTATCGTACAGCAATTACGGAGCCAAATGGATACAAAAGAAAGGTAGAGTGGATACAAACCAATCATTTCTTAAATGGTACATATGAGGCCCCAGAGGGCATAAAAATTATTGGTGGTAAAACTGGTTCAACTGATGAGGCAAAATCATGTCTCATGCTATATAGTATGGATAGTGATTCCAACCCATACATTGCAATTATCATGGGAGCTGAGAACAGAAGTAAATTATATAATAATATGTCTTCTTTGTTATCAACAATAGCAAATTAACAATAAAAGAGGGTCTCCATCCGGAAACCCTTTTTATATTATTGCTCCTTATTGATGCGTCCATACAGACTAATTAAGTATAATCCGCACAGTCCAACAAGTGTATATATGATTCTTGAAATTAAGGTCATATTTCCAAAGATAAATGCTACAAGGTCAAAACTGAAAAGACCAACCAAAAGCCAATTGATAGCACCTATAATTACAAGTGTTAAGCTGATATTGTCACACCATTTCATCCACATATCCTCCTTGTTTTTATAATTGTCTATTGGAATTATTACCAGATTGCAAAAAAATTATACAGATAGAAAGAAAGATTTATAAATGATTGAAAAAGAATTCTATAATAAGTATTCAAAATATTTACAGGAAAAATACGGCGAAAAGATTTATAAGCTTCCTATTAACCTTCCAATTACTTGTCCAAATCGTATAGGTGGAAATGGCTGTAGTTTTTGCGCAGAAGTTGGAACTGGATTTGAGGCTATGGATTCTGCACATTCTGTAACAGAGCAGATGACTCAGACAAAAGAACTAATTACCAAAAAATATAAGGCGAAGAAATTTATTGCTTATTTCCAAAATTATACAAACACATTTATGCCGCTCACGAAGTTTCAGGATTACATGATTGAAGCTGCAAGCGACCAGGATATTGTAGAAATATCAATTTCTACAAGACCCGACTGTATTCGGGATGACTATCTGAATGTGTTAAATGAAATACATGAGAAATATCACGTTGCAATTAACATCGAATTAGGTTTACAGACCGTGAATTACCATACATTGGATTTTATAAATCGCGGCCACGGACTTGCAGAATATGTGGATGCGGTACTGCGAATAAAACAATATCCATTTTCAATATGCACACATATTATTTTGAATTTACCGCAAGATACTATGCGTGATGTTATTGAAACGTCAAGAATTCTCTCTGTACTTGGTATAGATATTGTAAAGCTTCATTCTTTATATATTGCGAAAAATACACAATTGTCTGAGCAATATAAAAATGGTACAATTGAAATATGTTCTAAGGAAGAGTATTACGACCGTGTGATAGCATTCCTGGAAAATCTTTCGCCAGATATTATCGTGGAACGTTTATTCAGCCGTGTTCCAGAAGAAGATGCTGATTTTTCCAATTGGAATACCAGCTGGTGGAAATTACAGGACGGGCTGCTTGACAAAATGACACAAGAAAATTCTTATCAGGGCAAAAAATTCAATTATCTGAATGGGAGAGCATTAGATAAACTATGAAATCTGAAAAACGAGAATCAAATATTCTAAAATATAGAAAACCGCGGCATATGAATATTGGGATCGTAGTATTTGGAATCATTTTTATTTATTTGATTGCAACAATTATTATGTATATTACTGCGCCGCATGTAACTGCATACGAAGTGAGACAAGGCTCCATTCTGAAGGATAATGCCTACACAGCGTTGGCCCTTCGCAGCGAGGTCATTGTCTATGCAGATGCAGCTGGATATATTAATTATTATGTAGAAGACAATAGTAAAGTGCGTGTTGGAACGGACGTTTACACGTTATCAAGTCAGGAATTAAATTTTGACCAGGTGGCAACAGATACAGAAGCAACGCTGACGAAAGATGAAGAAAAAGCCTTGATGACTAAAATACAAAGTTTTAATGAAAACTTTCATGAGGCTGATTATACTTCCGTTTATCAATTTAAAAACGAATTGCAGGGCTCACTGGATGAATATACAAGCCACAGTAAATTATCACAATTAAATCAGCTTTTAACAAGCGGCAATTATTCTGGTGTAACATTGAAATCTGCAGCTGATGATGGTATTATCGTATTTTCAATGGATGGAATGGAAGCTATTACACCGGAAACAGTTACAATCGGCCAGCTTTCAAAAGGAAACTATAAAAAGACTGAGTTTTTAAATAACACATCCATTTCCAGCGGTGACCCAATTTACAAATTAGTAACTGATGATAAATGGAGTTTGATGTTTGAAATTTCAGAGGAAACTGCAGAAACCCTTGTCGGGAAAAGCACTGTAAAAATTAATTTCAAAAAAGATAATCAGGAACTCCGTGCTAATTTAGAGCTTCAAGAGAAGAACGGTAAGCATATTGCTATTCTGTATTTTCATAATTCCATGATTCGCTATATCAATGACAGATATCTCGATATTGAATTAGTTTTAGAAGATGAGACAGGACTTAAGATTCCAAAATCTGCTGAAACATCAAAGGATTTCTATATAGTACCAAAATCTTATCTGACACAGGGTGGAAATAGCAGCGATGAAGGTGTGCTCCTTCAAGGAAAAAATGAGGATGGAAATACCATCACACAATTCTTTTCTGTAACCGTTTATTATGAAGAGGAGGATATGATTTATCTTGACCCTAACGTTTTTGAAGAAGGCGCTGTTTTATTAAAACCGGATTCTGCTGAAGAATATCCTTTAAAGGAAATTCGTTCGTTAAAGGGTGTTTATTGTATAAACAAAGGCTATGCAGTATTTAAACAGATAGAAATCTTATGTGAGAGTGATGATTATTACATCATTGAAGAAGGAAATGACTTTGGTCTTTCGAATTATGACCATATCGCCTTAGATGCTGAGACAATTAACGAAAATGATGTTGTATTTTAGGAGGAGTTTCGTATGCTGAAAGAGAATTTAATAGAAGTAGAACAGAAGATAGAAGAAGCATGTAAAAGAGCAGGACGAAGGAGAGAAGAGGTAACACTGATTGCTGTAAGCAAGACAAAGCCTGTTTCCATGTTAGAAGAGGTTTATGATTGTGGAATCCGCAATTTTGGTGAAAACAAAGTGCAAGAGCTTGTGGACAAGTTTTCCAAACTGCCTTCGGACATAAATTGGCACATGATTGGGCATTTACAGCGAAATAAGGTTAAGGCTGTGATTGACAAAGCGGCCTTGATACATTCTGTTGATTCGGTTCGCCTTGCTGAAGCCATCGAGCAGGAAGCTGCAAAGAGAGGGTTAGATGTAGATGTTTTAATCGAAGTAAACGTTGCAGAAGAGGATAGCAAGTTTGGCTTAAAAGTAGAAGATGTTCTTCCAATGATTGAGACAATTGCCACATTTCCACATGTACATATAAAGGGACTCATGACAATCGCACCATTTGTGGAAAATCCAGAAGAAAATCGAACAGTTTTTGCGCAGCTTCGCAAATTATCTGTTGACATAGCAGGCAAAAACATTGATAATGTTAGTGTCGGTATTCTTTCCATGGGCATGACAAATGACTTTGAGATTGCAATCGAAGAGGGAGCAACTATTGTTCGGGTTGGAACCGCAATTTTCGGCGAAAGAAATTACCAAATATAGATATATTAGAACAGGAGTGTAAATAATGGGTGTATTAGACAAGTTTTTAGATATTATGAGACTTAGTGACGATGATGATTATGAAGATGATTTTTTTGATGAAGAGGATGATTTTGAGGATACTCCAAAGAAAAGCTTTTTCAAAAGAAATAAAAAACATGATTTGGATGACGAAGACGATGATGAATATTTTGAAGAGAAAAAATCAGCAAATAATAAAATCACGCCAATGCGTCAGCCTGTAAGAAGAGGTGCAGCTATGGAAGTATGTGTAATTAAACCAACTGCTGTGGATGAAGCGAGAGAGATTACAGAAACTTTATTAAGTGGACGTACTGTTATTTTGAATTTAGAAGGTCTTGATCTGGAAGTTGCACAGAGAATTATCGACTTTACATCAGGTGCTACATTTGCAATCAGTGGTAATCTTCAAAAGATTTCAAATTATATTTTCCTTGTAACACCTACGAACGTAGATATTTCTGGTGATTTACAGGATTTACTAAATTCATCTTTTGACGTACCATCAATCAAAACAAGATACTAGGATGAATCTATGCAAAAAGAAGAACTTATGTTACAAAAGAGATTGATAGAGCTTTCCAGGCTGTCTTATCAAAGAGGTATTGTTACATATTCGGATTTTTTGAATTTGAATGAATTAAATATTCTTCATACCACACCGAAGCACGAATTTGATTGTTGCTATCAAACTTTTGGTGGATATGACTTTTCAGAGCGTCAGATGGTTGCATTTCTACCTGATGCTCTTTGTTATGAGCATATTTATCCAATTTCAGTTTTAAAAATTGAGCCACTACAAAAGAAATTCTCTGAAAAGCTTTCCCACAGAGACTATCTCGGTTCGATTCTGAATCTTGGAATAGACCGCAGTAAGATTGGTGATATTTTAGTACAGGATGACTATGCGATTGTTTTTGTCCACAAATCTTTGGAAGCATTTATGTTGGAAGAGGTAACACGAATCAGGCATACCTCCGTTATGGTTTCTGTAGAAGACATGGAAGATATCCCGTACACACCAAATGTGAAAGAAGTAAAGGGGACTGTTTCTTCCTTACGCTTAGACAGTCTGCTTTCCCTTGCGTTTGCTTCATCTCGAAGCAAGCTGGTCGCCTACATTGAGAATGCAAAAGTATTTGTAAATGGAAAGCTAATCACTTCAAATGGATATCAAATCAAAGAAAACGATATTGTATCTGTACGCGGACTCGGCAGATTCCAGTATAAAGAGACCTTGTCTCAAACGAAAAAAGGTCGTTACTATGTAACGCTGCATTTATATATTTAACGAAAGGAACTATTTTTATGAGTTATATGATTGCCATCATTGCAATAATTCTTGGAGTTGCATTGGATCAATACACGAAATCGCTTGCAATTATGCATTTACAAGACGGACCAATCCCCATCATTGAAGGAGTGTTTGAATTACAATATCTAGAAAACAGAGGTGCTGCGTTTGGTATTCTGCAAAATCAGCAGACCTTTTTCTTTATTACCGGTATTATAACACTTGTTGTTGTGGCATTTATTTACATTCGTATGCCTCGTAAAAAATTTTATCTGCCTCTGCGCATTTGTATGGTTTCGATTGTAGCAGGAGCGGTTGGAAATATGATTGACCGTATTCGTTTGCAATATGTAGTTGATTTTTTCTACTTTAAATTAATTGATTTCCCAATTTTTAATGTTGCAGACATTTTTGCAACCGTTGCTACATTTGGCTTGATTATTTTATTATTGTTCTATTATAAAGATGAAGATATCGATGCACTGGCCAAAGCAGTGATGTTTAAGAAAAAGGAGAAACAGGAGTAAGTTTCATGACTAGACAATTTGATATTCTGGAAGAACAGGCGGGAACCCGCATTGATAAATTTCTTTCTGAAGCACTTCCAGAGATATCCAGATCCTATATACAAAAATTAATAAAGGAAGAGCAAATCACTGTGAACGGCAAGGCTGTAAAATCCAATTATAAGCTTGGTTCCGGTGATGTTCTTATATTGGAAGAGCCTGAACTAAAAGAACCTGATATTCTTGCTGAGGATATTCCTTTGGATATCTTATATGAGGACTCTGATCTGCTTATTGTAAACAAACCGAAGGGTATGGTGGTGCATCCATCCGCTGGACATTATTCTGGCACACTTGTAAATGCGTTGATGCATTACTGCAAGGATGATTTATCTGGGATTAATGGTGTTATGCGGCCGGGAATCGTCCACCGCATTGATATGGATACAACTGGTTCACTATTAGTTTGTAAAAACGATTTTACCCACAATGATATTGCAGAGCAGTTAAAAGTCCACTCCATCCGTCGTGTCTATCATGCGATTGTGCACGGTGTTTTAAAAGAGGATGAAGGCACTGTCGATGCTCCAATCGGCCGCCATCCAATTGACCGCAAGAAAATGAGCATCAATCACAAAAATGGGAAAGAAGCAGTAACACATTACAAGGTTCTAAAACGTTTTAAAAATTATACTTATATTGAATGTCAGTTAGAAACCGGCAGAACCCATCAGATTCGTGTTCATATGGCAAGTCTCCACCATCCGTTACTCGGCGATGAGGTCTATGGACCGGCAAAATGTCCATTTAAGCTTCAGGGGCAAACCCTTCATGCGAAGATTATTGGTATCACGCATCCGCGTACTGGGGAATATATAGAAGCAGATGCTCCGTTGCCAGAGTACTTTGTTTCATTATTACAGAAATTAGATAAATAAATTCGAAATATTTTCGGAATTATATAAATTTTTCAAAAATGATATACATTTTAGATGAATTGTTGTATAATAATTATGTATTTAAGAATGTAATGGCTTAAAGGAGTGTGACTGATATGAGTGAAAATAAGACAATTATTACAATCGGAAGACAGTATGGTAGTGGCGGACATGACATCGGCGAAGCTTTAGCAAAAGAATTAGGTGTAAAATTATATGATAAAGAAATGTTAAAGAGAGCAGCGAAAGAGAGTGGTCTCTGTGAAGAGCTTTTCGAAACACATGATGAAAAGCCTACAAACAGTTTTCTTTATTCATTAGTAATGGATACCTATTCACTCGGATATTCATCAGGAACTTATGCTGACATGCCAATTAACCATAAAGTATTTCTGGCACAATTTGATGCAATTAAAAAGATTGCAGAAGAAGGTTCATGTGTCATGGTAGGACGTTGTGCGGATTATGCATTGGAAGAGTATGATAATGTAATTAACATTTTTATCTATGCAGATTTGGACAAACGTATTCGCAGAATTGCAAGAATGTATGATATGACAGACGCAAAAGCAAAGGATGTAATTACAAAGGCTGACAAAAAGCGTGCAAGCTATTATAATTATTACACCAATAAAGAGTGGGGCGATGCAACAAGCTATGATCTTTGCCTCAACAGTGCAAAGCTTGGAATTGAAGGTTCTGTAAAAGCAATCTTAGATTACATAAAATTAAGACAGGGCATTGATAATCCAAAATTATAATAAAACATAAGGAAACCTCCCATTACTGGGAGGTCTTTTTTAACGTTTATGGGGAATTCTTTCCGGCCATCCAGAAATATTTCCGTTCAAAATAGCTGTAAACATTCTATTTCGTGCACCAGGATACTCTTGATTTAACTGTTTTACCAGATTCTTTGCATCTTCACGCTTGGTATATCCATCGATTGGACAGCGGCTTTTTTGCACCGGTAAATTATATTTGTGCTGAAAACCAATCACATCCATCTCATCTACATACATCATCGGACGAATAACAGTCAAATCCATGCGGTCGAGATATGTTTTTGGGGAAAATGAATGGAATCTTCCTTCAAAAATGAGAGAGAGCAGCATGGTTTCAATAATATCGTCTTTATGGTGTGCGTATGCGACCTTATTGCATCCCATTTCCTTCACTGCATCGTTTAAAGCACCTTTCCGCATCTTTGCACAGAGGGAACATGGATTGCTTTCTTTACGTTCTTCAAACAGAATATGTGCAATCTCTGTCTTTACAACCTTATATGGAACCTCTAATTCCTCGCAGAGCCTCCTTAATGGCTCTGTATCGAACTTTTCATAGCCAAGGTCAACTGTTATTGCACTAAGCTCAAATTTCTTCGGATAAAAGCGTTTTAAGCCGTGCAGGGCATAGAGAAGTGTAAGACTGTCCTTTCCACCGGAAATCCCAACTGCAATATGGTCGCCTTCTTCAATCATCTGATATTCATCCACTGCTTTTCGCGTGTAACTTAATAATTGTTGTAATTTCATCTATGTAAATCCTTTCTTAATCTGCTTGTCTTTGCTTATAGTATCTTATTTTACTTTAAAAAACAAGTTTCCTATGGTAAAATAATTAAATAGAATAAATTGCGAAAGAGGACTAGATTATGAAATTAACATTAGAACAAATTAGAAATATTACTGTAGGCGCATTAAATGTGTGGGAAGAGGACGGTGCATTTCGTTTTGCAAAATGTACTGCAAAACAAGTGGAAGCATGGTATAAGGTGGACCAAATTTTAGGTGAACGCTCAGAAGCCACAACCGGTGTTAGATTAGATTTTCATACAAATTCAAAATATTTTAAATTTATTTCAAGAACTGTATCAAACTATGAAATCTATATCGATAACGTTCTTACATATGCTTATTTTAAAAGTGACTTTGAAGATGATAAGTGCAAAACAATAGAACTAGATGAAAAAGAACATCGTATTACGCTTTACCTGCCAGGTCATGATGACCCTGGAACCTTAGAATTGGTTGAGATTTCTGATGGTGCGACTCTCATACCACATAAATTTGACTGTAAAATGCTCTTTATTGGCGATTCCATTACACAGGGATGGGAATCTACATGGGATTCACTTTCTTATGCAAATCATGTATCCCGTTTTTTTAATGCTGAAAGCGTCATCCAGGGAATAGGTGGTTCCATGTACCACATGACTACCTTTGATGAGGCAATTGAATTCGAGCCAGATATTGTAATTGTAGCATACGGCACAAATGACTGGGGTCGTTATAAAACGCTCGAAGAAGGAAGAGAACACTGCTGTAAATATCTTGATCAATTAGTTGCAAGATATAGTAATAAAAAATTATTTGGTATTTCCCCAATCTGGCGGGCAGACTCTCAAAATAAAGTCTCTATGGGAAGCTTTGAAGCATGTACAACATATGTCAAAGAAGAAATCAAAAACCACGGTATGACTTTAATTGATGGAGAGACCTTGACACCACATCTTCCAGCTTTTTATTCTGATGAATATTTACATCCAGATACAAAAGGCTTTGGTATCTATGCATTGAACTTAATTTCGAAACTGCAAAAATATTTATAAAAGGAGTTGTAAAGATATGAAATTTGTAATTCAACGCGTTTCTGAGGCTTCTGTAAAAGTTGACGGAGAAATAATTGGACAAATTGAAAAAGGATTTATGGTTTTAATCGGTGTTGGACAGGATGACACGAAAGAGATTGCAGATAAGATGGTAAAGAAGATGGTCGGACTTCGTATTTTTGAAGATGAAAATGGAAAAACCAATCTATCATTGGCAGATGTAAACGGCGCTCTTTTATTAATTTCCCAGTTTACATTGTATGCGAACTGCAAGAAAGGGAATCGTCCAAGCTTTATCGAATCTGGAGCTCCGCAGATGGCAGAAGAAATGTATGAATATATTATTTCAAAATGTAAAGAAAGTGTTCCTGTGGTGAAGCGGGGAAGCTTTGGTGCGGATATGAAAGTAAGCCTGGTAAATGATGGACCATTTACAATTGTCTTAGATTCAGATAAACTTTAAAATATGTAATCATATACTAAGAACAAACGAGGGAATAAATAATTAAAATGTTATATACAGGTTATGAATTTTTATGGCTGTTTTTTACCATATCATTTCTAGGATGGGTATTAGAAACAGTTACTGCAGCAATCAAGCAAAAGAAATTTGTAAATAGAGGAGTTGTCAATACACCTTTTTGTGTATTGTATGGTATATCATCAATCTTTATTTCGATTTTCTGTCGAGAACTAGATGGTATTTGGCTATACATAGGTTCCGTAATTGTAGCTACTGTATTTGAATGGATTGCAGGTCATCTAATTGAAAAAATCTATCATGAAAAATGGTGGGATTATTCAAACGTAAAGTGGAATCTGGATGGATATGTATGTCTTCCTGCTTCTGCAATTTGGGGTATCCTTGCATTTGTTATGATGAAATGGGGCAACCTTATATTAATTAGTCTGTTCCATTTACTACCAAAAATTGCCAGTACAATTATTATCTGGATGCTTTTGCTTATTCTCGCACTTGATATACTGGCAACAGTGATTGTGCTGTCTGGCAGAAGCCGTGATGCTTCGCGCTGGGAAGCATTAGACCAATGGTTTACTCGTTACACAGCACGCTTTGGACAGAAAATTTATTTACAGGTAAGCAATAGAATTCATAATGCTTATCCAAAAGCCAAGAAGGTTGAAGTTGTAGAAGAAAAATCTACTGTTTTTGCAAATGGATGCGGTTTTCATAAAATTGTATGGCTCTTTATCATAGGTGCCTTTCTGGGTGATATCACAGAAACGGTTTATTGCCGTATTACAGCTGGCGTGTGGATGAGTAGAAGCAGTGTGGTATGGGGACCTTTTAGTATCGTTTGGGGGCTTGCGATTGCATTTGCAACCATGCTCTTATATAAATATCGTGATAAATCAGATGGTTTTCTTTTCCTTACTGGAACATTCCTTGGCGGTGCATACGAATATGTTTGCAGTGTATTTACGGAAATTGTATTTGGAAAAGTGTTCTGGGAATACAGTCACATTCCATTTAACTTAGGCGGACGTATCAATCTGCTGTATTGCTTTTTCTGGGGAATTGCAGCAGTTGTTTGGATAAAAATTTTATATCCAAAGGTTTCTGACTTGATTGAAAAAGTACCAATGAAACCAGGGAAAACTATTACTTGGATTCTGGTCGTATTTATGTGCTGCAATATGGTTGTATCCAGCATGGCACTTCTTCGAAGTACACAACGTGCAAATGGAGTACCAGCAGAACATGGCTGGCAGAAGATTATGGATGAACGTTTTGACAATGACAGATTGGAAAAGATTTACCCAAATGCAATAGACACGGAATAAATTTTTATAGAAATACTAATAGAGGTGATTTGATGAAACAAAAATTATTTTTATTATTAACAATATTAATGTTACTTTTTGTAGCTTGCGGACAATCAGAGGATGGTAAACCCGTTTCAAAACAAGATGACGATAAAGTAACACTTCAACCGAATACAGACACTGAGGATACTGAAACTCCTGATGTGGATAATACAGAAGACGAGAAAGGAGTAGTAGATGAAAATGCTATAAAAGTCAGCAATCCTCAACAAATAGTTAACGATGGAAAGACTTTTACTGGTTTAACTTCACTTGAAGCGATTGAATTTGCGGTAAGTGATCCAACAAATGCAAATGGACTTTCTGCAGAAAAATTTAGTCATTCCTATGGAGTTGCAAAAGATGGCCAGCCACACAGTATCACAGTTGATAATCAAGCTCGTTTCGATGCATTAGAAACAAACGCATTAGCATGGGATAATAAATCAGAAGATAAAGTATTATATCTGACTTTTGACTGTGGTTATGAATATGAGAATTTAACTGGTGATATATTAGATACTTTAAAAGAAAAAAATGTTCCTGCGGCATTTTTCTGTACACTAGACTATTTGGAAGATGCTCCCGAATTTGCAGCCAGAATGATTAATGAAGGACATATTGTTGGCAATCACAGTACAACACATCCATCTGATAGTTCAGCCTTATCCCGCGAGGAGCTTGCATGGGAACTTCTCGGTGTACATAATTATCTAAGAACAAACTTTGGATACGAAAGCAAATATTTCCGTTTCCCAACGGGAACATATTCTGAAAATGCGTTGGAATTAGTGGACAGCGTTGGCTATCGTTCTGTATTCTGGTCAATTGCTCATGCAGACTGGGACCCACAAAATCAACCTGGCGTAAGTAAATCGTTTGAGACAGTTACATCACGCTTACATCCAGGAGCTGTGATTCTGCTTCATGCATGTTCCCCAGACAATGCGGCTATTCTTGGTGATTTCATTGACTATGCAGAAAGTCAGGGATATGAGTTTAAATCATTAGATGAATATAAATATTGGGATAATTAGTTATCCAATTCTTTTAACCTGAAGGAGGTTGTCCAATCTTCCTTCAAAACGACAGGCTAGAAGAGGTATCTTTGTGTAGTCATTTGGACGCATGAGAGAAGGCCTCTTCGGCAGTGTCAATGCATTGCTTTTATCCAAGACTTCACTTACAAATTCAGAACAGAAATATCGTCTATTACGGCGAAATGGAATATTGAGTCTGCATAAAAAGAGTCCTAGCACATTAAACTGGTAGGTAGAAACTTCTGTCATCATATGTTCCACATGGGCTTTGGCTCTATAATAAATTGCATCATCTACTCTTAATTCATATAATGCACATGGTATGTAGTGATATTTTTCAAAAAAACCTGTTGTGAGGGACTCCGTTTGAAGACCAGCTGGAAGTGGTTTGTTCACATATTTACGTGAAAAACTATACAGAGGCTGCAAACTCTCATCGAAAGAAATGGAAGCATGCGTATAAGTGTCAGCCGTCACTAATCTTATAATTCTAGATACATAGGTATCTGATTTGGTTAAAAGAATAAAAATAGATTTCATTCTTGCTTTCTCCTTTTTATGTACAGAATGATTGTATCATACTTTAATAATGTTTCTAAATTGTTTAAATAGTGTTAAGAATTTAAAATTCTCTCAATTTTACTGCTGATGCAGCCTGTCTGCGCCGTGCATCATCAATTGCTGCATAGTGTTTTCTTGTTGTATTAACATCTTTATGTCCTAAAACATCAGCCACAAGATAAATATCACCTGTTTCTTTATATAAGTTCGTGCCGTAAGTACTGCGAAGCTTATGAGGCGTAATCTTCTTATTTGGAGTGACCTGGCGGGCATATTTCTTTACCATATTTTCAACAGCCTGGACACCAATTCTTTTTCGTTGTGTAGACAAGAAGAGCGCATTTTCATGGGATGGAAGAGGAGCAGCAGCTGCCCTTGTGGTCTCCAGATAATTTTCTAACGCATCGCGGACTTCATCTCCGAAATAAACAACCATTTCATTGCCGCCTTTTCTTGTAACTTTAATTCCATTATTTTTAAAATCCACATCATTAATATCTAATCCAACACACTCAGAAACACGAATTCCGGTTCCTAATAATAAAGTCAAAATTGCAATATCACGAGTTCTGGTTTTCTCATAATAAACTTTTTTCTGACCTGTCAACTGGCTGCCGCATGTTTCTACATAATCAAGTAATAAGGCAACTTCATCAACATCAAGACGAATAATTGCCTTTTCATGTAATTTAGGCATATCAATAAGTACTGTAGGATTCTTTGTTACATATTGATGTTTGTATAGATATCTATATAAGCTTCTTAACGCAGACATTTTACGCGCCAGTCCCTTTTCATCATTTGTGATAAGCTTGCCGTCTGCCTTATAAACTTTTAAATATTCCATGTATTCTTCGAGATCCACAGATTCAATACGTTCCAAATCCTGAAGTGTAAATTGATTCGTCGTGTAAGCTCGAAAAACAGGGTTATTTTCAATTAAAAAGTTAAAGAAGACCCGTAAGTCGTATGCATAAGAAATTCGTGTTTTAGAGGACGTGGAAGGCTCAATTGCACGGAAATATTCTTTAATAAATGCTGGTAACGTACTGAGTATTTCACGAAGACGCAGCGTATTATCTATGTAAGTTTGTTCATAATAAGTTTTAATGTCTTTTGCCATAAAAAGTAGTTCCTTTCTGGTTTGTGCCAAAACTATGTATATTATAACTTATTCTGGAAAATTTGTCTATATCTTTTGGAAAAATCGGTATTTGTCGTATAGATTGGTATCGAAAAGAAAAGGCTAATATATCCAAGCGTACTACTTTTCATATCAGCCTTTGGGAGAGCTCCTCTCAATATATTATTATTATTTTTTTATCTGTATTCTGTATCATAATATGCAACCAATAAATGTTGACCTTCATGAATTGTCTTTGAAGTTAAATTATTTAAGTCCATCAATTCATCAATATATTCCTTTGTGCTTGTAGAATCATCTGTATTGTATTCTTCAGCAATAGTCCAGAGCGAATCACCTTTTTCAATCTCAATACTCTTATAATACTTGTACTTTGTTTCGTCTGAAGCATTTGCTTTGCCTGCTGAAAATGCATTGCCAAATACAATACATCCAATTGTAATCACTAATACAGTTGCAAGTAAAATAAACATATTTCTTTTTGCAGCCTGTCTTCTTTTCTTTTGATTTGCCCTTGCTTTTCTCTCTTGTATAGTCATATTATTTATCCCCCTAAATATATAAATCTTCGAACATATTTTCCGAACGATTGTTCTGTTTGTATTCTTAGTATAATACACGAACAAACGTTTGTCAACAGAAAAATCGAACATATTTTCTAAACATTTGTTTGCTTTTTTGTTGTTAGTGTGGTAAAATACAAATAAATAATAGATATTTTGAGGAGGTCATCATAATGGCACAAGGTAAAATTAGTAAAAAGCAATTAGAAATTTTAGAATATATCAAATCAGAAATCTTAAGAATCGGATATCCACCAGCTGTTCGCGAAATTTGTGAAGCTGTTAATCTCCGCTCTACCTCTTCTGTTCACTCTCACTTAGAGACATTAGAAAAGAATGGATATATCCGTCGCGACCCAACGAAACCACGTGCTATTGAAATTATTGATGATACATTTAATTTAACTAGACGTGAAATGGTGAATGTTCCAATGATAGGTCACGTGGCTGCAGGTGAACCGATTCTTGCAGAACAGAATATTACGAACTACTTCCCTATTCCAATGGAATTTATGCCTAATAATGATTCTTTTATGCTAACTGTTAAAGGAGAAAGTATGGTAAATGTAGGTATCTATGATGGGGACTATGTTTTGGTTGAAAAACGTCAGACGGCTTCAAACGGTGAAATTATCGTTGCACTTGTTGATGACAGCGCCACGGTAAAGACATTCTATAAAGAAAATGGCTACTACCGTCTTCAGCCAGAAAATGACTTTATGGATCCAATCATTGTAACAAATGTTGAAATCTTAGGAAAAGTAATTGGAGTATTCCGATTCTTATAATTGATTCCTAACTATAAGAGAAGAACCACAAAAATCCTTTGAGAATGTCTTGTGGTTCTTCTCTATTTTCTTTTTAATAATCGAGACAAGCTCTCTCTGTTACATAAGGGCGTATATACGTATCTGCTACTCTCACATGCTCTGGATGTGTCGCATATACCGCAATATCTTCAGCATTCTCCAATGTTGTTACAAGTGCAATTTCATGTGTACTTGAAGGAATTGGTTCTTCAACAAATTCTACCGTTAAAAGGCCTGGAACCCTGCCTACGAGTGCTTTTAGTTCCTTGCTCATTGCTTCTTTAATTTCTGGTTTTTGAGATTCTTCAATCTCTGGTTTGAATTTCCACATTACAATATGATGTACCATAATGCTCTCCTTTCTGTTGTCCGATTTTATTAGTATAATTTTATCATTTTAAAATCATTTCGTACATACTAAAATTAATACTTGTCTTTAGTTGTTTAACCCTTTATAATAGAAAAAGTGATTTTATGGTAAAACTTGGAGGTTATTTACATATGGAGAATAATTCACAAAACAAATTCCGTTTACATATCGGTATGCGTAATATAAAAACAGCTCTTTCTGCCACTTTATGCGCGTTAATATATTTTCTATTTGACCGCAACCCTACTTTTGCTTGCATTGGTGCTATTTTTGGTATGGGAAGTGATATGGGAAATTCTATTCTAAATGGAGGAAATCGTTTATTTGGAACTATTATAGGTGGTGTGCTCGGAATGATACTCTTTCCAATATACATCATTTTCTATCCAGACGGAGGATACCATTATGCGCTTTTGATTTTCGTGTTTATTGGTACACTGCTATTGATTTTAACCAGTTTATTTTTTAAATGGCCAGGTGCTATTCAACCAGGTGGAGTTGTATTATGCATTATTCTATTCAATACACCGGTAGATACATATGTGTCATATTCTCTTAACCGTATGTTTGACACTGCATTTGGTGTAATTCTTTCAATTGTAATTAATTTATTATTCCCTCGTGAACGAGTAGTTCGATTCTTAAATAAAATTGGAGTTCACAAATTAGATGACATGGAATAAAATAACCAGGGCAATTTGCTCTGGTTATTTTCTCTTCTGATATATTCATTTATTTATCATGTGGCTTTTTCCAAAGCCAGAGAGCTACAAGAATTCCACAAATATACAAAATACTCATAAGTATTGTAGGTTCGTCTTTCAAAAAGTAGACCGCTGCCACTACAGAAATGAGTGAAAGCGCCACTTCAAATGCGCTTAAAATTCTTTTTGCACGAGCTTCTTTTGCATGTTGAAGCAGTTCCATACGCTCTTTCTCTAATTTAAGATATTCTAACAAATCTTTATCACTGATTTTAGAAAGAATCATTTTATCCCTCAATAAATTAGCATCTTCCTTGCGCGAACCAAAGAAGCGCCGAGTTGGAACAGTGTCATTTAAATATGTATTCTCTTTGATTTGCGTTGTAACAGGTTTTTCCTTTACTTCTTCTGGTGAATCCTGATGTACTTCCGGCGTAACGTCAATTTTCGATTCATTTCCAGTATCAGCAGTTTGTGGAGTTGTATTTTCTTCTATGATTTTTTCTTCTGACACAGCTTTATCCTCCATGCAAATGTTTTTGTTTTATCTTAGCACTTTTCCAACAGAAAAACAATATTAATACTTGTCTTGATATCTTGTTCTTTCTACCCCATTATTGTTTAATTTTTGTACCATAATGTCTAAACAAGTTTTCCAAAATACTCTGAACCATTTTTTATTTCCAAACATCTTTACTAATTTCGGACTGATTGCATAGTAACATTTAACAAATAATCTTCCATACCATTTTACGTCAAGTGTATAATCTCTAAAACGTCGAAGAGTCCATACCTGTGGACAATCATAAGAACCATATACACATGTAGCAATATAGCAACCACCATTTGTGTTTTGAGGTACAACATTATTATCTTTTCGAGATATTTCCCCACGTCTACTTTCAGGCAGCATTTCTGTTAGACAATTAACAACACTCTTTTCTGTTTCTGAAGATTGTCTATTTATTGTACTGGCTACTTTAATTATTAGATCTTGAATATCACTATTTTCCATTATGTATTCTTTCGGGACAGCACTAAAATATTTTCTATACGCATTACATTGACTTCCATGCTCTATAAAGTAATAATATACTTCTTTCTCATACATTGCTTTATCTGAATCACTGGAAAGACGTATAATATTTTCTCCCATATTAACGCTTCTTGGTAACCAATCTCCATTATGCCACTTCCAGCTCCAAAGCCATCCGTCTATATTATCTTGATCGTATCTTGTTACTAAATTTATAATTTCCAATGCATCATCTATATATTTGTCTTGCCTCAGCCCAAAATCAACAATTTCATAAATTCCTGTTTCTCTAAACAATTCAATAATTTGTTTTATTCCATCAGAGGACTTTAATATAATTTCATCTAAATATTCAAATAGTTTCTTTGAACCATAATGTTTTGATTGTAACTCCCTTTTCGCAAGACGTAATAAACCATCTACATTATCATCATCTTGAATTGTTACGTTTGCTCCATTAAAATTATTGTTGTTTACAATATTATTGGTAATATTGGTTGTATAATTATTAATTGCTTTTTCTGTGACAAATGCACATCCACAAAACTCGCAGATTCCTGCATCTTTATATTCGTCTACGTTAATATTCGCTCCGCAGTTTGTGCATTTTGCAGGTATTAATGACATATATGTTTCCTCCTTTATTTATGAATAAATTCTCGGAATCTTCAGCCCTGATTTTTCAAGGCTTTCAGACTCTTCATTTCAAAAATCACCCACTTTTTTTCTGAAAAATCTAAATTTTTCAAAAAATGCTTGACAAATCCGTCAAAATTTGCGGCGAAGCCGGT
>JAFTWA010000038.1 GCA_017465565.1 Tyzzerella sp. | reverse complement strand
CGAATCATCTTAATTTTAAGGCATAGTACCAACTATGTCCATTGTTTATGTCCATTTTTCTCAAATTTCTTTTCCTGCACGATATTCAATTGTCAATTTTCAATTTACTTCTCATTTAATCAGGATTCCGAGAAGTTATATTTGTCCATTTTAACTATTTACAATATAGCACGCAAATTGAAACGTGTCAACTATTTATTTTTCAATTTTTCAACTGTTTAAAATACATTTTTAAAAAATAAACTGTTTTTCGCCCGCATTTATGCAGTTTTTCCCTTATTACAAATTGAACATTGTTCAATTTTTCATTTTTTCTCTTTCCATTTTACTGTAAATGTGATATAGTTTCTATATAAGAGGAGGATTTATATGACAACAATTAAAGATATAGCAAAACTTGCCGGTGTAGCTCAAGGCACAGTATCCAATGTCTTGAACGGAAAAGGAAATGTAAGCAGTAAAAAAATCAAACAAGTTATGGATGCCGCTATGGAACTTGGCTATGTTCCTAACGAGAGAGCCAAACTATTGCGCAAAGGGCACACAAATATATTATCTGTCATTCTGCCAAATATGCATTCCAAACAATATATTGATTTCTATCTTGGTTTCAAAACCTATGCCGAAACACACAATTATAATGTATTAGTTCAGTTGTCTAACGATAATAATCACGAGGCAGAAATTGCGGCAATCCAGCAAATACGTTCATATATGTCAAATGGTATAGCTGTTTTCAGTGGTTTTCAAAACCAGTGCGATGAAAACCCTTATACAAACAACGCATCATTGACCACCTCTGAACATTTGCTCTTTATCGAGCGCAAAGTTTCCTATTGTGACAATTATATTGGATTCGATTATGAACTTGCAGGAAAAGAACTTGCAAAGAAAGCACTCGAAAAAGGATATTCCGATATCTGCCTATTAACAGGTTCTCTTAGTTTTTCCAACGAAGCTGATTTTTATCGCGGCTTCACTCAAACCATTAATAAGAGCCAATGTAAAGTTAATCACATTCAGACAGATGCTTATAGAAAAATGCAAAGCATTTTACAATTGTTTAACGATAATTGCCCACAGGCTGTTTTTATTTCAAACTATGAATTTGCTGAGAGTGTAAAAGATATTTACCAGACCTTTCACTCTTCGAATAAAATGCCAATTTACACTATATCCCCACTTTTTACTATGCCTGAAAACGACTTCGTCAAATATGAGCTTAATTATAGAAAGCTGGGAAATGTGGCAGCAAAACAACTTATCAACAACCTTGAAAATACATCCGAAGAACACACAGTGATTCTTGAAAATTCTGGTTTCCGTAACTGGGAGGCGCATATAACCAGCACCCCTTCTCCTAAGCCATTGAATGTATTAACTCTGGACAGCCCATCTGCATATACTTTGCGTCATTTAGCCAAACTTTACACAAAGAAAACAGACACTCCTGTCCATGTTACTATTTATTCCTATGATGAGATTTATGAGGCCTTTTCTTCCATGAATTCTGATTCTGTTTTTGATGTATTACGTGTGGATGTTACCTGGCTGTCATGGTTTGCCGAAAAAATTTTACAGCCATTGGATGCTATCGATGCCAGTGTAAGACAAGACCTTGCCTCATTCATCCCTGGCACCACAGAGCCTTACTCTTTTGTTAACGGACGTTTATACGCACTGCCATCAACGCCGAGTATCCAACTTCTTTTTTATCGCAAGGATTTGTTTGAAAGTTCAATATATAAACGTATGTATTTAGAAAAAAACAAAAAAGAACTTACAGTTCCAAAAACTTTTGAACAGTTTAATGAAGTTGCAAGGTTTTTCACCAAATCCTTTAATCCTTCATCACCAGTAGATTATGGAGCCACATTAACCTTAGGCTCTACCGGTGTAGCAAGCTCAGAATTTCTTGCGCGATTATTTAGTTTGCAAGAACATCTTTACGATAAGACCGGAAAAGTGTATTTAAATTCTCAGAACTCCAAAGATGCCCTCAACGCACTTATTGAAGCAAAACAATACTCTAATCCGCAATACTGCTCTTGGTGGACAAATACTGCTGATGCTTTCGCTGATGGAAATGTAGCTATGTCTATCATGTATAGCAACTATGCTTCCAATATTTTGAATGAGTCTTCTAAAGTTATTGGGAATATCGGATTTTCTAACACTCCTGGAAACAACCCTGCTATCGGTGGCGGTTATCTGGGTGTTTCCAGGTTTACTAAACGCCCAGAGGAAGCGCTTTCTTTTATTCGCTGGATATGCAGTGAGCCTATTTCCTCTGCCCGCACCCTATTAGGAAGCGTGTCGCCATGTACACTTTCCTATGATAATTACAGAATTGTCAATGACTATCCTTGGCTTAATTTAGCAAAAAACAGCTTTGTCAACTGCCGCGGATACCGGGTTCCGGAGAACACTAATCATCCTTTTGACGAACGTAAATTCCTTAACATCTTAGGAATGGCTGTCAAAAATGCATACAGCGGTGCACAAAGTGTGGAGGACGCCCTTGATAATGCGCAAAAAATGTATGAGCATAATTTCAAATAATGGGAGACAAATTATGAATATTGATTTTACAAAGATTAAAGAAATTATTTTACAAACAGATTCTATTATATTTGACCCAGAGCTCTTGAATCAGGTCACGGTAAAAGGACCTGCGGATTATGTAACTCTGGTAGATAAAAATGTGCAGACATATTTACAGACAGCTTTAAGCACACTTTACCCAGACATTGATTTCATGGGTGAGGAAAAAGATAATACAAATATTGATTTTACAGGGGACGTATGGATTATTGATCCTATAGACGGGACTACCAATCTGATTCAAAACTGCAATTTCAGTGCTGTTTCAGTTGGATTATGGAACGGTAAAAAGCAAAAAATCGAATTAGGGATAATCTATCAGCCATTTACCAAAGAGTTTTTCCATGCCATTGATGGGCAAGGTGCTTTTTTAAATGGTGTACCCATCAGAGTCAGCACTAAGACAGAGTTAAAAAACTGTATAATATCAGCCGGCAGCACGCCATACCACAAGGAATATGCAGATGAAGTATTCAAAATAACCAAAAATATGTATTTGAATTGTTCCGACATCCGCCAAACAGGAAGTGCCGCGCTGGATATTGCCTATGTTGCTTGCGGACGTTTGGATGGATATTTTGAAAAAATACTATCACCTTGGGACTACGCTGCTGGACATTTAATATTAAAAGAAGCTGGTGGTCACATGACTGATTATTATGGCAAAGCACCAACCGGAACCCACATTAGTTCCGTTTGCTGCAGCAATTCATTAGTCCACGAACAGATGATGGATATTATCCAGAACTGTTAGGGAAAATACCTCTCCTTTAATAAGCCGAATGATTATCAAATACTAATAATCATTCGGCTTATACTTTTATCCAAGTAACATACGGTCATTTGCAAACTCGCCATTGCTTGCTTTTGCAAATAAATCCATCAAATCAGATACTTTCAGATTCTTCTTTGATTCCCCTGCAATATCATAGATAATGCGACCCTTATCCATCATAATCAAACGATTTCCAAGTCGAATTGCGTCCTTCATATTGTGGGTAATCATTAATGTGGTAATCTTTCCTTCGGTTACAAGCTCCTCTGTGATATTTAACACTTTTGCTGCAGTCTGTGGATCAAGTGCTGCAGTATGCTCATCCAAAAGCAGAAGCTTTGGATTCTGCATTGTTGCCATCAGAAGCGTAATTGCCTGTCTCTGACCGCCAGAAAGAAGTCCTACCTTTGAAGTAAGCCGGTCTTCCAGACCCAGTCCAAGTCTTGCAAGCAAGTTCCGGTAAGCACTTCTTTCAGATTTCTTAATTCCAAATTTCAGCGTACGCATTTTCCCTCTTCTTGCAGCAAGAGCCATATTTTCTTCAATCTGCATATCGGCTGCCGTACCTGTCATTGGGTCCTGAAATACTCTTCCAAAATATTTTGCACGCTTGTGCTCTGGAAGTCTTGTAATATTTACACCATCAATAATAATATCACCGCAGTCCACAGGATAAACACCAGTAATCATGTTGAGAAGCGTCGATTTACCAGCACCATTTCCTCCGATGACTGTTACGAAATCTCCATCATTTAAAGTCAAATCAATTCCATTCAGTGCGACCTTTTCATTAATAGTCCCTTGATTGAAGGTCTTACAAACGCCTTTAATTTCCAGCATTCCTTACACCCCCTTCTTCTGAACCTTTACCTGTTTTGGCAAAAGCTTTGATTTCCAGTATGGAACAGCAAGGAAAAGTGCTACTACGATTGCTGAGAATAATTTCAAGTCATTTGCATTAAGTCCCAGTCTGAGCACGAAAGTAATAACTACATAGTAAATGATTCCACCGCACACAACTCCCAGCAGGCGCAGAGCAAAATTTTTAAAAATCTTTCCAAATACTACTTCTCCAATAATGACTGCTGCAAGTCCAATTACAATCGCACCTTTTCCCATATTCACATCGGCAAACCCTTGATACTGCGCGAGCAATGCCCCTGATAATGCCACGATTCCATTGGAAATCACAAGACCGATGACTTTGCGTGTATTGGTATTAATTCCATTTGCACGTGCCATGGCAGCATTGTTACCTGTAGCTCTGATAGAATGTCCCATTTCTGTTCCAAAGAACCAATATAAAATCGCAATTAGCATTATTACAAATATTAAACCAATCACAATTGCGTTTGGAATATTTCTCAGTGAAACAATCAAATCATACTTCATAACACTTAAAGTCTGATTCGCTTTATCTCCCAAAATACGCAAATTAATCGAATAAAGTGCCAGTTGTGTAAGAATACCTGCTAAAATAGCTGGAATTCCGAATCCAGTATGCAATACACCTGTTACAAGCCCTGCGAGGCATCCTGCTATAAAAGCCACAACCATAGCAAGTCTAATGTCCATGCCCCCTATTGTACACATGACAAGCACTGCACCGCCTGTACCTAATGTTCCATCGACGGTAAGGTCGGCAAGGTCAAGCACACGATATGTAATATAAACACCAATTGCCATAATCCCCCAAATAATGCCTTGGGCAGCCGCACCCGGAAGTGCTGATATAAAACCTAACATTTCTATTCCTCCAAAAAGAGCGGCAGATATGCTATCTACCGCCCGTATTTTTATAATAATAGTCAACTATTCTGCTGACATATCAATTGCTACATAATCTTCTGGAACTGTAATGTTGAGCGTTGTTGTACGTTCTTCCACATATTTTTTTGTTAATTCTGTAGCATATTTGATTTCCATTTCAGCTGGGTCTGCATCATTTACAAGAATCTCGTATGCCATTAAACCAGCTTCATAACCGATGCTGTAGTAACTGATAGAAAGAGTTGCAATTCCACAGCCTTTACAGATACCTTCTTCACCAGCAATAATTGGAATTTGTTTTGGATAAGCAATTTCATGTACTGCTGCTGTTGCAGATGCAATCTTATTATCTGTAGGAATGTAGATACAATCTACTTCATCACAAATCTGTGTTACAACAGAAGCGATATCATTTGTATCTGCTACTGTATATTCTTTTGAAGTAAGACCAAGTTTATCGAATTCAGTCTTAATTACGTCTGCCTGATACTTTGAGTTTGCTTCTGATGAACAGTAAAGAATACCAACTGTTTTTGCATCTGGAAGTAATTCTTTTACCATAGCTGCTTGCTCTGCCAATGGTGCAAGGTCTGCTGTACCAGTTACATTGATTCCTGTTTTTCCTGTCCAATCAGTAGTGTCGAGAGCTGTGGCAAAATCTGTAACAGAAGTTGCTACGATTGGAATGTCCGCTGTTGCCTGCATTGCAGCCTGAAGGGATGGTGTTGCATTCGCCATAATCAAATCAACCTCATCAATCACAAACTGATTTGCAATTGTTGCACTGACTGCAGGGTCATCTGATGCATTCTTTAATTCAAATTCTACTTTGTCACCAAGTTTATCTTTAAGAGCATCTTGGAAGCCTTCTGTAGCTGCATCCAAAGCATCATGCTGAACGTATTGAGAAATACCTATTTTATATACTTTCTCATCACCCGAACCACCACTTGTTTCCTTATCATCTGAGCATCCGGTGAAGCAGCCGAGCATTGCAACTACAAGTACTAAGCTTAAAATTTTCTTTAACATTGACTTTTTCATATTCTTTGTCTCCTTTAATTATATTTTTTCAATTTAAAGTGTTGCGCTTTAAACCGTAACACTTTAAACCGTTAAATTTTCTTTCTAAATTGTACACCCTAACCTCGATGATGTCAATAAAAAAGTACAGAACAAAACTATATTTTGCTCTGTACTCTTTCCATTCACATGATTCTGCTTAATTCAAAATTTTATCTACAAAATATGGGAACTGAATCAGCCACCATGGCCAGTCGTGATTTACATCCTCTCCCCACAAATCTACCCATGCAGGTACATTCAATCTGTCAAATTGTCCTTTTAAGATTCTTGCATCTTCTTTTGCTTCGTCTTCCCATGCACCCTGTCCACAGCAGATAATAATCTTTCCATGACGGTATTGTTCTACCAATGGATGATTGTAATCCATATTTGGAAGGAAATCTACTGGTGAGTTGTAATATACATCAAGGTCATTGTAGTTTTCGAAGAAATATCCTGCGTGGAATAATCCGCTTAATGATAAGCATCCACCAAAGAGGTCTGGTCTTCTTAAGTAGAAGTTTACACAGTGATATCCACCCATGCTTGCGCCTGTAAGCATTACCTGTCCGTAATAGCTTGTAGGGTCTGTCTCAGCATGAATTTCATGTAAACGTGGAATGAATTCATCACATACGTATTTCATATATTGTTCATGCCACATAATTCTTCCGTGGTGGTCGCCGCCCTTCACGCTCCATGTTTCTTCGTCTACACATCCGATGCAGAACAACTGCATCTGTCCATTTTCAAGCTTGTCTGCAACTGTGTCAATCATGCCACGGCTTTCAAAATCGAAGAATTTACCATCCTGGCACGGGAATACCACGAATGGAAGTCCTGCGTGACCGTATACCTTGAACTCCATGTCACGTCCTAAGTTGTAAGAATATTCTTTGTAATATTGAGTATGCATTTTTCTTATCCTACCTTTTTTTCATTACGTAATCAGCAAAGGCAAACGCCTGCTCTTCTGTCTCAAATCTTGCCATATAAGCAAAGTCACCCATTGCACCTGAGAGTACTTCCGGCATTTCTTCATGCATTAAGATGTTCTGTCCATATGACGCAAAGATTTCCTCTCTGTTATGCTCATAGCTTCCGCCTTTTCTTTGAGAAGCATAGATACATACATAAGGTCTTTGTTCTGGGTCGAAGAATCCCTTATCATAGCAAACCATGTCTGCCCAAACCTGGTATACACTGATATCATTTGCATAATTCATCATATCAGGTGTATATCCTCCTGGTGGTCTCATGTTTACTTCTAATCCGAAGATGTCCCCTTTCTTTCCAAGGCCTTCTTTGTCTTCATTGAGCACAAAGAATTCACAGTGGAAGAAACGTGAATTGCTCTCAAACGCTTTGATTGTTCTGCGTCCGGCATCCTTCAAATCTTCTGGAATTTGTTTTCTTGAATAGTACCATAAATCCAGTTGTTCATTCACAATATCCATTACTGGATCTGGGAAATAATGGCTTGTCTCGAAAATAATATCGCGGTTTGAATCGCAGATACCATCATAAGAAACGATTGTACCATTGATAAATTCTTCCATGATGTACTGAACTTCTGGTAAATTATTGTAGAAGTTTCTTGCATCATCATCATTTTTTAATTTGTATGTAGCTGCAGCACCCACTCCATTGTCTGGTTTTACTACAACTGGGTAGCCAACTTCTCCGATAAATTTCATTCCTTCTTCGAAGTTAGAAACCAAGTGATATCTGGCTGTCTTAACACCTGCTTTCGCATAGTATTCTTTCATTTTGCTCTTATACTTGATTCCATCGATGCTGTTGTTTCTAAGACCTGTTGTCACATGGAAGTCTGTTCTAAGCTGTGCATCGCGAAGCAGCCAATATTCATTGTTACTTTCTAACCAGTCAATCTTGCCGTATTTAAAAGTAAAGAATGCAAATGCCCTGTAAACTTCATCGTAGTTTTCTAAGCTGTCTACTTTGTAATATTCTACCAACGAGTCTTTACATTCCTGGCTGAGCTGGTCGTATGGTTCATCTCCAATACCTAATGTGGTAACCCCATTCTTCTTGAGGCATGCCGTAAAATTATAATAGGTTTTTGGAAAGTTTGGTGATAAAAATACAAAATTCATTCAAAAATCCCCTTTTCTCAAACACATTATTCATCTATAATATTATACTTTTTGTACCAAGTCAACATAATTCAATACTTTAATGTGATAAATTCCTTATTTTCGTAAACTCATAATTCCTTTTATTAATATCTTTACGTCATCTAAAATATAATCAAACGCACCTGCTTTATACATATTTATGAGAATCATTCCAACTGGAACTGCGATAATCATCCAAATCACGCCGCCCAGACGATATCCGATATAGATAAATAGTAAGGTTGGCAGTGGCTTTAGCCCCACTTCATCTCCCACTAATTTTGGCTGTATCAACTGTCTCACAATCTGTGTCGTGGCATAAATCACAAGCAGCACGACAAACCGCTTGTAATCACCAATTAAAAATGTATAAATACACCATGGTACAAATGCAATTCCTGTACCCAAAAACGGAAGAAAATCTAAAAACGCAATCACGATAGAGAGAACAATCGCATAACGCACCTTTAAAAATGTCAATCCGACAAACAGGATAACGCCAACCACACCCATAATTTTAAATTGTGCCTTAAAATAGCCGCCTACGGAAAACTTGAAATCTGAGATTACCATTGCCATTCTTTCATAGAGGGGTCTTGGCGTTACCTTCTTTGCCCAACGAATCACTTCGTCTCTATCTGCAATAAAGAAATACGCAGAGATAATCGTCACAAATGAAGCGATGATAATACTTGGAATGCTTTTTGCCACGCTTCCTGCAATGGATACCGTTGGCTCACTTAAGCTTCCAACCCACTCACCCAATGCATTTTCCAGATTTGCAGCCGCGGCAGAACCGGCACTGCGGATTCCTTCTGGAAGCATCTGAATGATTCCTTCCAGTTTCCCCATAATCTGATTCATTTCCTGCTCTACGCTTTCGTATATCTCAGGCAGGTTGGAAACCAAACCTCCAATTTCCTGAACCAGCTGACTGATAAGAAGGTATAAAAGACCAATCACAGCACCCAATACAAGTATAATTGTAATTGCGGATCCCCATTTTTTTAGAATCTTCAAGTGTTTCTCCAGCCAGCATACCAATGGATTTGCGATAGACGCAATAATCCATCCGATTACAAATGGCATTAAAAAGCGCAAAAGGTTAAAGCCAAACACAATTACTAATATGGTTGCAATCAAACTAAATGCCAGACTCACTATCACTTTCCAATATGGGCGCGTATTCATCATTTATTCCACCTCGGTTTCATTCTCTAAAAAGCTATCTATCAGTTCCCAGATTTCTTCTCTTCCTTGTTTTGTTTCTGCTGAGAATGGAATTACAACTGTTCCTGGTACAAGCTGCAATCCTTCTTTAATCATTTTAACATGTTTTGCCACCTGGCTGCGTTTTAATTTATCTAATTTTGTTGCAATAATAATCGGATTATATCCTTGTGCAACAATCCACTCATACATCATCTTATCGTTTGCAGATGGGTCATGACGGATATCGATTAACAAAAATACTGCTTTTAATTGTTTTGATGTGTGAAGGTATCGCTCAATGAGTTTTCCCCACTGCACTTTTTCACTTTCTGAAACCTTCGCATAGCCATAGCCAGGTAAATCTACCAGATACATCACATCATTTACATTGTAGAAATTGATCGTCTGTGTTTTTCCAGGCGTTGCTGAAGTTCTTGCGAGTGCCTTGCGGTTCATAAGCGCATTAATCAGTGATGATTTTCCCACGTTTGATTTTCCCGCAAATGCAACCTCTACTCTGTCTGTCTCAGGTAATTTGCTTGTAATACCACATACAATCGATAGTTCAACATTTTTAATCTTCATTCTTACCTTCCTCTTGCACCAGTGCTGCCTTCAGAACCTCTTCCATATAGCTTACTGGTATAATTTCTAAGCCTCTTGTTATTTCGCTCGTGATTTCTTCCACGTCACGCATATTCTTCTCTGGAACCAGGACAGTCCTCACTCCTGCGCTTTTTGCTGCAAGAAGCTTTTCTTTGAGTCCACCAATCGGAAGAATTCTTCCGCGAAGAGTGATTTCTCCCGTCATTGCAACATCTGCTCTGACTTTCTTCTCTGTAATTGCAGAAATCATTGCAGTCGCCATAGTGATTCCCGCCGACGGCCCATCCTTTGGAACAGCACCCTCCGGAATGTGAATGTGAATATCATGCTTTTCAAAGAAGTCTTTTGGGATTTGATACTTATTTCCAACGGAACGAATGTAACTAATGCCAGTTTTCGCTGATTCCTTCATCACATCTCCAAGCTGTCCTGTTAATGTAATTTCACCCTTTCCTGGCATAATATTCACTTCAATTTCTAAGGTATCTCCGCCAACACTTGTCCATGCAAGGCCGCGCACAATTCCAATCTCATCACTGTCGTTGATAGAACTGTATTGAAACTTTTCTTTTCCAAGATATTTTTCCAGATTCCGTTCTGTTACACGGATTTCTGTCCTGCCATCTTCTAAAATCTCTCTCGCTGCCTTTCTGCAGATTTCCCCAATGGTACGCTCCAGCTGTCTTACGCCCGCTTCTTTTGTGTAATTACGCGACATTTTCCAGACAGCGCCTTTACTAATCTTGAGCTGTTCGTCATTCAGTCCGTGTTTTGCAAGCTGCTTTGGAATGAGGTGTCTTGCTGCAATGTGCATCTTCTCATTCTCTGTATAACTATTTACTTCAATGACCTCCATACGGTCTAAAAGCGGTCTTGGAATCGTTTGAAGTGAGTTTGCTGTTGTCACAAAAAGCACTTCTGATAAATCGATTGGCACTTCCAGATAATGGTCGCGGAATTTTACATTCTGCTCTCCATCCAGGACCTCCAATAAAGCAGAGAAGGTATCACCTTTATAGTCATTGCTCACTTTGTCGATTTCATCCAATAATAAAAGCGGATTTTTCACTCCTGTGGACTTTAATGCATTCGCAATACGTCCCGGCATAGCGCCCACATAGGTTTTACGGTGTCCACGGATTTCTGCTTCATCGCGCACGCCGCCAAGGGAAATTCTCGCATACGGTTTCTGGAGCGCCTTTGCAAGAGACTTGGCGATCGATGTCTTTCCAGTTCCAGGCGGACCTACGAGACAGAGGATTGGACTTTCCCCCTTGTGTGTCAGAGTGCGGACAGCCAGAAATTCCAGAATTCGCTCTTTTACCTTTTCGAGGCCATAATGCTCATCCTCCAAAATCTGTTTTGCAGCTGCCAGGTCCTCGTTATCCTGAGTCACCTTATCCCATGGCATTTCCAGCATCGTTTCGATATATGTACGAATCACGCCGTTTTCTGCCGGGCTTTGTGCTGCACTCTTGAAACGCTTGATTTCCTTCATTAATTTTTCTTTTACTTCCTTGGAAGCTGTCAGCTCCCTGGCCGCTTGTTCAAATTCCTCTGCGTCAGAAACTGTATTTTCTTCTCCCAGTTCTTCCCGAATGACTTTTAACTGTTCTCTAAGAATGTATTCCTTTTGGTGCTTGTCCATTCTTTCTTTTACTTTTTGCTGAATGTCGTCTTTCAGGCTCTGAACTGCAATTTCATTTGTAAGCTTAAAGGACAGTAACGAGCAGCGTCTGTACAAATCATCCTCTTCCAGAATATCCTGGAGATTCATATAATCCAGCGGAACGCTGGCTGCAGTTTTATTTACCAGACTTTTAAACGTGCCTGCATCCGCAACCTGAGTTACCACATCCTTCGCCACTTTGCCACTCTTAAGTGAATATTCAAAAAAGATTTCCTGAAGCGACTTAGCTTCTGGACATTCGCTTAATTTTTCCGGTTCAAAATCATTGTGGTCTTCTAAAATTTCCAACTCAGCCTGCATATATGGTTCAAAGGACTCAATCCGGACAAGTCTTGCTCTCTCTACTCCAGTAATCAGCACGCGCAGAATATTCTTATTCATTTTTGCAACCTGCTTCACCACAGCGATGGTCCCCACTTCATATACGTCCTTCTGTTCCGGCTCTTCTATACTCAATTCCCGTTGTGCAACAAGAAATACTTTCTGTTCTTTGCTTTGCATTACCCTTTGTATTGCTTCCTTAGAACGCGGTCTGCTCACATCGAAATGTATAACCATCTCTGGCATCACGACCATTCCTCTAAGGGCAACCATAGGAATACTTACCGTTTTTCTTTCCATTCTGTTCTCCTATTGAAACAAAACGGGCACATCATATCTGTACCCGCTTTGTAAACTCTTACGCACTTTGTGTCTCAATTGCAGCTGCGTTATAAACTGGCTTTGCAGTTCCTGCCACAGCTTCTTTTGTAACCAGACATGTTTTGATGCTTTCGTCTGATGGTACATGATACATGGTATCCATCATCACATTTTCCATAATTGCACGAAGTCCTCTGGCACCTGTCTTTCTTGCCAGGGAAATATCTGCAATCTTTTCTAAGGCTTCCTTCTCGAACTGTAACTCTACACCGTCGAGCTCTAAAAGCTTCTGATACTGCTTCACAATTGCACTCTTTGGCTCTGTCAGAATACGAATAAGCGCATCTCTGTCCAACTGCTCCAAAGTCACATTGATTGGAACACGTCCAACTAATTCTGGAATAATTCCAAACTTCACCAAATCCTGTGGCAGAATCTGTTTTAACAATTCATCCGTGTTATTTTCATTTTTGCCTGTAAGCTGAGAATTGAATCCCATCGATTTGTGGTCAATACGCCTTTCGATAATTTTCTCAATTCCCTCGAAAGCACCACCGCAAATAAATAAAATATTCGTTGTATCAATCTGGATTAATTCTTGGTGTGGGTGCTTTCTGCCGCCCTGTGGTGGCACGTTAGCTACTGTTCCTTCGATAATCTTCAGGAGTGCCTGCTGCACACCTTCACCGGATACGTCACGTGTGATAGATGGATTTTCCGATTTTCTTGTAATCTTATCAATTTCATCAATATAAATAATTCCATATTCCGCACGTGCCACATCGCCATCTGCTGCCTGAATCACTTTCAGCAGAATATTTTCTACATCTTCTCCAACATAGCCGGCTTCTGTAAGTGCTGTCGCATCTGCAATTGCAAATGGTACATTTAAAATCTTCGCTAATGTCTGTGCAAGCAGCGTCTTACCACAGCCTGTCGGTCCAAGCATCAGAATATTACTCTTTTGTAATTCTACATCCAAATCTTTCCCAGCCAGGATTCTTTTGTAATGGTTGTAAACAGCTACGGAAAGCACTTTTTTTGCTTCATCCTGCCCGATTACATAATCATCAAGAAATGCTTTGATTTCCTCTGGTTTCAGAAGATTGATTTCTTCCATACCAGGCTTGTAGTCTTCATATTCAAGTTCTTCTTCAATAATTTCTGAACAAACCTCAATACATTCGTCACAAATATATGCGCCATTCGGTCCCGCAATTAATTTACGTACCTGCGCCTGGGTTTTATTACAAAACGAACATCTAACTACTTCGTCTACTCTTTTTCCTGCCATACTCTCTCCTCATTTTTACGCGTAAAGGGGCTGTTCTAACAAGTAAGAACATCCCCCTTTATTTTTACATTAGTGGCTCGCAATTACTGCATCTACTAAGCCGTATTCTTTTGCTTCTTCGGCAGACATAAAATTATCTCTCTCTGTGTCGATTTCGATTCTTTCCAGACTCTGTCCAGTATTCGCTGCTAAAATCTGGTTTAATTTATGTCTCGTCTTCAAAATGTGTTCTGCAACAATTTTAATCTCTGTTGCCTGTCCTCTGGCTCCGCCTGATGGCTGGTGAATCATGATTTCTGAATTAGGAAGGGCGAAACGCTTTCCTTTTGCTCCTCCTGCCAGTAAGAATGATCCCATACTTGCTGCCATACCAATACAGATTGTAGAAACATCACATTTGATGTACTGCATTGTATCGTAAATAGCCATACCAGCTGTTACAGAACCACCTGGGCTGTTGATGTACAGATGAATATCTTTTTCAGGATCTTCTCCTTCTAAAAATAATAACTGGGCAATGATTACACTTGCTGATGCATCTGTCACTTCTTCACCTAAAAAGATGATTCTTTCTTTTAATAATCTTGAGTAAATGTCGTAAGAACGCTCTCCACGACTTGTCTGCTCAATGACATAAGGTATTACGCTCATGTACACGCCTCCTCTAAAATCTATTCTTCTACAGCGTTGTCAACTAAGAATGTAACAGCTTCTTGAACTGCCATATCTGCTTTCATTTGTTCTTTTTCAGCTTCACCCATGTATTCTTTTAACTTATCAGCTTCCATACCGTAGCTTTCTGCCATCTTATTGATTTCTTTATCAAATTTTTCATCAGAAACAACGATGTTTTCTGCCTTTGCAATCGCTTCAAGAACTAATCTTGTTTCGATACGTTTTACAGCCTGTGGTCTTAAGTCTTCTGCCATCTTTTCAGCTGTTAAGCCTGTGAATTGGAAGTATTGTTCCATGCTTAAGCCTTGAGATTGAAGTCTTTGGGCAAATTCCTGAGACATTTGTCTTACTTGTGTATCAATCATTGCTTCTGGAATTTCCATAGTAGCGTTAGCAACTGCTTTTTCTACTGCCTGGTCTTCTTTTTGTCTGCGGCCTTCAGCAATTTTTTCTTCTTTGATTTTTGCTTTGATATCAGCTTTGTATTCGTCTAATGTATCAAATTCAGAAACTTCTGCTGCGAATTCGTCATCTAATTCTGGAAGTTCTTTTACTTTGATTTCATGTACTGTACATTTGAATACTGCTGGTTTTCCTGCTAAATCTGCTGCATGGTATTCTTCTGGGAATGTAACATTCACTTCTACTTCTTTTTCAAGCTCGGCACCAACTAATTGTTCTTCAAATCCAGGGATAAATGCGCCTGAACCGATTGTCAATGGATAGTTTTCACCTTTTCCACCTTCAAATGCTACGCCGTTTACAAATCCTTCGAAGTCTAAAACAACGTCATCTCCGTCTGCTACTGCACGGTCTTCTACTGAGATTGTTCTGGCATTCTTCTTTTGTTCTTCTTCTAATTTAGCATCGATTTCTTTTTGTGTTACTCTGTTAGAAACCTTGTCAACCTTTAATCCTTTGTATTCACCAAGAGTTACTTCTGGTTTTACAGCAACTTCTGCTGTGAAGATAAATGGTTTTCCTTTTTCCAATTGAACAACATCAATGCTTGGCTGAGACACGATGTCTAATCCACATTCGTCATATGCTTTGCTGTATGCTTCTGGAATTAATGCATTCGCTGCATCATCATAGAAGATTTCCGGACCATACATTTTTTCAATCATCTGACGTGGTACTTTTCCTTTACGGAAACCTGGCACACTGATTTTACCTCTTTGTTTCATGTATGCACCCTGGAGTGCTTTTTCTAATTCTTCAGCAGAAACTTCGATTGTAAGTTTAGCCATGTTTTTTTCTAATTTTTCTACTTGTAAGCTCATTACTATTTCCTCCTTGATATATGTGAAAAGTCTACAGACTCATCTACACTCACACTCATCTTGCAATTATATCACACTTGTAAATAAATATCTAGTCTTGAATTTCGTCTAATCTCATGATTTTTACAAGAAATTGCTGCATTTCTTCATCACTTATCTGATACAATTCATTTTCCCCTTCTACTACCTTGAAAACCATGGTCTGTTCTTCACCGTATTCCATGGTATCACATGCTTCAGTGAGCAAAACAGCCGCATTTTCCAAAAACTCATTCTGCATCTGCGCATTGATTTCTTCCTCGGTTCCTTGATATTCGCCTTTTTGTACCTTTTCATTCATGCGTACCAGTTCCCCATTTATCAGCTCCATATATTTTAAAATCACATCCGAAGGCTGATATGTGACAGCAACATCATACTCTTTACTGCTGATTTTCTCTTCTTCATGAACGGAAAATTTCATTGCCTTGAAAACTTTTTTACATGCTTCAATATACTTTGCTTCCTGTTCTTCACTAAGCTCTGCCCCACTTGGAATAATGTTTTTCACAAATGATGCGACACCCGACTCGTACTGGGCCATCAATTCTTCTTCCGAAGCATCTTCAATAATACTTGATTCCTCAGTCACCTCTCCGAGCAGTGTTTGATTCAATATGACAGAAACATATCTCTGTGCATTAAAATCCCGAAAGATTCCCATGAGTGCAATAGACCCCAAAACGACTACCATCGCTGCAACTACAATAATGATATTCTTCTTCGACTTCATACTTTTCCCTTTCTATTTATAAATGATAGAATGACTAATCTCATCCGCTTTTTTCTTGTCGATTAACTTCTCAATTAAAGCGAGTGAAAATTCGATTGCAGTTCCAAGTCCACGGCTTGTAATCACAAAATCGGATACTGCTACTGCATCCGTTGTGTATTCAGCTCCCTTGAGTTCCTCTTCAAATCCCGGATAAGAGGTTGCTTTTCTTCCTTCCAGCATTCCGTATTTTCCCAACACGCTTGGAGCTGCGCAGATTGCACCAATACATTTCTTCTGTGCATAAAATTGCTCAAGAACCTGTTTCACACCTTCATGTGCGCCCAGATTTAATGTCCCCGGCATTCCACCCGGGAGAACCACCATATCCATCTCTTCGTAATCTACTTCATCAAATAATTTATCTGCCTGTACATCAATTTTGTGGGCCCCATGTATTGTATGTACTCCCATAATTGATACTGTTGTCACTTCTACTCCTGCTCTTCGAAGCAAATCTACAACTGTCAAGCCTTCGATTTCCTCAAATCCATCTGCAAGAAATACACTAACTTTTTTTGCCATGCTTTTTTCCTCCTATATCAGATTTCCCTTGCATTTTAGCAAACTTATGCTAAAAATGCAAATCCGTTTACTTTCGGGACATTCTATATTAAAATAAATGTACTTGGAGGCGAAATATTATGGAAATCGAACGCAAATTTTTAGTGAAAACATTACCAGAAAACCTGGAAAGCTATCCTTGCCACCAGTTGGAGCAAGGCTACCTGTCAACCGGTCCGGTTGTTCGGGTACGAAAAGACAACGACAAATACGAACTCACTTACAAGGGAAAAGGGATGATGGTTCGCGAAGAATACAACCTTCCACTCACCAAAGAATCTTATGAACATCTGAAAACCAAAGCAGATGGAAGAATTATTACAAAGAAACGCTATAAGATTCCTTATGGAGTATACACGATTGAGCTGGATGTCTTTGAAGGAGAGCTGGCACCACTCGTGCTTGCAGAGGTCGAATTCGTATCCGAAGAGGAAGCCAATCATTTTACCGCACCTGACTGGTTTGGGGAAGACGTGACCTTTTCAAAACAATATCATAACAGTACGCTGAGCCGTATGTAATGGCTATATACCAAAATGGAGCATAACAAAATTAAAAATTCAAAAATATAATCAAGGGTTTTTATCCACCACTTCTATGTGGTGGTTTTTTTGTGGGATTTATACAGTGTTGCTTACAAATTCATATATGTATTCTGGAATTTTCCTTATGCAAAATTTTGATTCTCCCAAGGAAAATAAATTGTCTTTTTTGGCCCTTTTTCCATAATTTTTAAGTAGATTTTTCTTTATGGCAAAAAAGTATTCTTAGATTCCAACAAATCCGCAAAAATTGTTAGCGTGGAATACAAGTTTTTCTGCATAAGGAAAATCACAAAATAGAATTCATCTTTCGATTCACAGTTACTGTTGTGTGAAGTTATCTGCAAGCTGTTATGTTTCTCTTAGTGTCCCTATTTTCAAAAAAGCACATACAAAAAACGGCTCAAACAGACAAAGTTCCACGCTAGCATATGCGTGGAACTTTTGGCTGTGAGTCCGTTTGAAGTATGTGAATAACTTCTTGAGAATGGGACACTTTAGAGAAACTTGCAGCTGAAGGCCTAACTTCACACAACAGTAACTGTGAATTGAAAGATGAATTTCATTTTGTGATTTTCCTTATGCAGAAAAACTTGTATTCCACGCTAACAATTTT
>JAFTWA010000037.1 GCA_017465565.1 Tyzzerella sp. | reverse complement strand
GTTTATATCAATGGAAAAGAGGTTGTACGCCACAAAGGTGGATTTCTTCCGTTTGAAGCAGAACTAAATGAGTATGTGAAAGCTGGACAGAACAGGGTAACTGTTGCAGTCAGTAATATGCTGGACCACGATTGTTTACCATTTGGTCTTATTAAAGACGCAAATCCAGCATATTATCCAGAAGGAGAAAAGGAGCAGGTATACGAATTCGATTTCTTTAATTATTCGGGTATTCATAGACCAGTCAGAATATACACAACACCGGAAACCTATATCAAGGATATCACTGTAGTGACAGACATCAGTGGCAACGACGGAATCGTAGAGTATAGTGTAGTAGTGGAAGGAAATGAAGGGAGATTTGAAGTTTCGCTCTTAGATGAGGATGGAGTGCTCGTGGCCAAGTCTGACAGTGTAGAGGGAAAACTTGTGGTACAAGACGCGAGATTTTGGAATGTGAGAGCTTCTTATCTATATCAACTGGATATCAAGGCGGGAGAAGACCATTATACCCTTCCAATTGGAATTAGAACCGTAAAGGCAACCGACAAACAGTTATTGGTAAATGGAAAGCCAGTCTATCTGAAAGGCTTTGGTAAGCACGAGGATAGCGATATCAGAGGAAAGGGTCTAGATGAGGCGTTAAACGTTCGAGATTTTGAATTGTTAAAATGGATAGGCGCAAATTCTTTTAGAACTTCTCACTATCCATATTCTGAGGAAATTATGCAGATGGCAGACCGTCAAGGTTTTTTAGTAATCGATGAAGTTCCGGCAGTCGGTATGAATTTCTGGAAAAATACGGTGGTATTCCAAGAAGGACTTGCCGATAAAGAAACATTAAAGCATCACAAGGAAGTGTTGACGGAACTTTATGAGCGAGACAAGAATCATCCATGCGTGATTATGTGGAGCGTATCCAATGAAGCACAGACACAGGATGCAAATGCATTGGAGTATTTCACAGAAGTGGCTGCTCATATACGTGCGTTGGATAGCACCAGACCAATTGCAAATGTGACGGACCATTCCTCTAAGAGTGATACGGTAGCCCATCTTTTTGATGTGGTTTGTGTGAACCGTTATTACTCGTGGTATTATGATTTGGCAAACCTGAAATCCATTTATCCGAGACTTACTAGTGAGTTTAAAGCATGGCATGAAAAAGTCAACAAGCCAATTATGATTTCAGAATATGGCGCAGACACCATTGCAGGCAATCATAAGCTTCCAGAAACGATTTTCTCGGAAGAATATCAAATTGAATATTACAAAGAGAATCATAGAGCTTTAGATGCATGCGATTTTGTAATAGGGGAACATCCATGGGCATTTGCAGACTTCATGACATCTGCTGGCCTCAGACGTTTTGATGGCAATAAGAAAGGAATTTTTACAAGACAGCGTCAGCCAAAGAGCGTGGCATTTAAAATTAGAGAAAGATGGTTAAATAAAGTATGATACATTCGTTTTTATTAATCGGACAATCTAACATGGCAGGAAGAGGATTTAAGGACGAAGTGGAGAAGATTAGAAATCCTCATATCAAAGTCCTGCGAAATGGCAGATGGCAGAATATGTATGTGCCGGTAAACCCGGATAGGCCATTTTCCGGAATCTGCCTGGCAGAAAGTTTTGCAGATGCATATGCAAAGGAACATAACGTAGATGTGGGACTCATACCATGCGCAGACGGAGGAACCAGTCTTGACCAATGGCAAGTTGGTGGGCTGCTTTTCTCGAATGCGCTATATCAGGCAGAGCTTGCAAGCAGAACATCAACCATTGCTGGAGTTCTATGGCATCAGGGAGAAACGGATTGCCAAGACCATCTGTATGCTGATTATGAAGAAAAATGTTCCGTAATCTTAGATGCCTTCCGAGAGAAATTGAATTTATATGACGTTCCATTTCTGGTAGGCGGGCTCGGTGATTATCTGGTGAATCGGATTGAGGATCCATACTTGGGAAGAAATTACCAGCATGTAAATGAAGCCTTAAAAAGAATGGCAAAGAAGGATGAGATGATGGGATTTGTGTCTGCAGAGGGGCTTTTATCAAATCCTGATTACCTGCATTTTTCAGCGGTGGCTCTGCGTGAATTCGGCCTTAGATATTATGAGAAGTTCAAGGAATTGGAAAGAATAGATAAGGTTTTTGAAGAGAAGGCGGAAGCGGATGCTGCAGTAAGAAGTGCGATGGAACTATTATAGCTAACGACAAGAAAGTCTTAGGCGTGACCTAAGACTTTTTTGTACTACAAGTTATCCAATGCGTTTATTTGATGTTGCACCAAATATTAAATTATGCTATGATTCATTCATATCAAAATTCGGACTTGTTTATTTCAAAACAATATAAGTCCATTGCGTTTCAAACGCATCTAGTTTTCAAGACATTTCAGTCGAAGAAATCAATTTTGACAAGAACAGAATAAGGGAAGTGGTGTCTATGATTGTGAAAATCTCCGATTTTATGTTGTGACAACATGTGCATTTATGCTATTATGGAAGGAGAAAAACATGAAAGATAGAGAAGAAGTACTGGCAATAGTGCGTCAATTGAATATCATTGATGATACGCTATTCCAGAAGATGGCTGAGGATATTGATTTCTGCGAAGAGGTGATATCCACCATTATGGAACAAAAGATAAAAGTGAAAAAAGTTGTTCCGCAAAATAGCATTAAGAATCTACAAGGACGTTCGGTTGTATTAGATGCCTTATGTGAGACAGAAGACAGCAAAGAGTTTAATGTGGAAGTGCAAAAAGCAGATGATGACGACCACCAGAAACGGGTAAGATATAATACTGCTTGCGTCACTGCTAATATTACTGAACCCGGAACAAAGTTTGAAAAAGTTCCTGATGTGACAGGGATATACATATCGAAATTTGATATGTTCAAGTCGGGAAAGACCATTTATCATATAGACAGGGTGATTCGGGAAACTGGTGAAGTGCAGGAAAATGGATTACAAGAGATTTATGTCAATACAAAGATTGATGATGGTTCCGATGTGGCAGAACTGATGCGGATTTTTAAGGAACCTGACGCATATGATTTCAAGAAATTTCCGAAAGTATCGGGACGTAAGAAGCAGTTTAAGGAAAGTGAAGGAGGAGATGAAACGATGTGTGATTTGGTTGAAAACTATGCAAAAAAGAAAGCTGCAGAGGCGGCTGCGGAGGCAGCAGAAAAAGCGGCTGCAGAGGCGGTAGAAGAAGCAAAAAACAGTACCTTGCGCCTTTTTCAGAATGGGGCGAGTTACGAATTAGTTAGAGCATCTATTATTTCATTGAGTGATGAGGAACTGCAGGCGATTTATCAAGAAGCAACTAAGGATGAAGTTGCTCCGGAGTTAATCACAATATAACAGAATGTCACAGGACATCCGATTTTGGAGAATGTCCTGTGATTTTTTTGTACTACAAGTTATCCAATGCGTTTCAGACGCATCTAATTTTCAAGACGATTCAGTCTAAAAACTCCATTTTAAACAAACGCAATATTCCTCACTTGAATATCATTGGCTTAAGTGTTACAATTAATAAAAGCATTATATTTCTAACAAATCATTTGGTGAATGCCAGTCTGAAATTCTATTTTCAATTCTAAAGAAATCTTGATGCTTTCAAAATCAATTCATTTAAAAAAGCAGCGAGGTTTTGGAGGGAAAATAGAAGCCTCCTGCGTGTTACAAAGGAGGTATGTGTATGACAACACACAAAGACAAGAAGCTTGTCAAAAGGGACTATAAGTCCAGAATGTTTACCATGATTTTTAGGGACAAGAAGGAGCTATTGCAGCTTTATAATGCGGTGGCACAGAGAAATT
>JAFTWA010000008.1 GCA_017465565.1 Tyzzerella sp. | reverse complement strand
GCGGTTGGTTAGACCTTACCTGATAGGATTTTCCTACTGTATAATTATCAGCTTACTAAAGCTTGCAGAATTTCTTCCGCTCGCTAGAGGAAATCAGCTATGCTGATTTCTCAGCTCGCACTCTCCTTTCAGTATACCATAATAATTATAAAATTGTTTATCAAATTTGAATTTTGTCGGCTGAATTGCCATGAAAACTAGATGCGCCTTTTAGAAACTGACGCTGACAGACAATATAGAATGATTGCTATGCAATCCGTGTCTGAATTAATGTATCTGCATTATATCACAGTTGTATGTAGATATCACTTTCTGTTTTGTGGATAAATCAAATATTTTGTTGAAAGTGTGAATAACTTTTATTCATCAAAAAAAGATTACAAGTATAAAATGGTGTGTTCTAACCGAAAATAGGCTGGACATCATGATTCAATAATGATATCCAACCCTATTATTTACTTATAACTTATTCACAATTTCATTCATAATATCCCATTTTGCTTCCATATCTGCCACCAACTTAAATTGGGTGCGACATCTGTCCAGATTATGATTTTCTCGATGCGTTTTGAAATATGTATCACCCTGCAGGTAATCTGTTAAAAATCTCATGCCACATTCAAATGTCATGACCTTGGCTCCCATTGGAAGCATTTCGATTTCTTTCTTGGTCAGTTTACCACCGCAGCCTTCAATAAAACCTTTTGCATAGATTTCAAATAATTTCATATCACACCATACTTTATTAAGGTCCTGTTCATCTTCTGAAGCTGTGCTTGCTCCAAAACGAATAGAATCACCAAAATCATTCATCGCAAGCCCTGGCATGACCGTATCCAAATCAATTACACAGATACCTTTACGAGTCTCATTGTCAATCATAATATTGTTAAGTTTCGTGTCATTGTGTGTAACACGAAGTGGCAATTCTCCATTTGCAAGCATATTGCCAAATACATTTGCAACGTCTTCACGCGCCAACACAAAATTAATTTCTTCTTGCACTAGGGCTGCCCGCCCGCAAACATCGTCTGCAACTGCTTTCTTGAACACCTCAAAACGCGCTTTGGTATCATGAAATCCTTTGATGGTTTCATGAAGTGTTTCCGCAGGATAATCTGCAAGCAATCTTTGGAAATTGCCAAAAGCCACTGCACTCTGATAAAAATCTTCTGGATTCTCTACCTGCTCAAAGCTTGTTGCGTTTTCTATAAACCTATAGCATCTCCAGAATTCACCCTCAGAATCCACAAAATATGGTTTTCCGTCCTCTGCAGGAACAACATTTAAAGTTTCTCTTTCTGGGTCCCCACCGTTTTCAATGATTCTTTTGCGCAAGAACGAAGTAACATTCATAATATTTTCCATGAGTTCAACTGGCTGTGTAAAAATACTCTTATTCATACGCTGCAAAATATAGCGTGTTATCTCTCTCTCCTGCTCAAACACCAATAAATAAGTGTCATTTATGTGACCATTTCCCCATGGCTTATACTCTACTAAATTACCTTTAAAACTAAATTTCATTATATTCTTGAAAGAACCTCCTCTTCTGTCGGCATTCCTGCTTGTGCACCAAACTTTTCTGTAGAAAGTCCCGCCGCAATATTTGCAAAACGAAGGGCGTCTTTCATCGTGTCTCCCTTTGCAATGCGAACACAAAAGGCTCCGTTAAAAGTATCGCCTGCTCCAGTTGTATCTACCACATCCACTCTGTTTGCCGGAATCTGAAAAATCTCTTTATTCTTCAAACCTACAACCGCACCCTGCGCACCTCTTGTAATGATTAACTTCTCAGGATATTTTTGAAGTAAGGTGTTAATATTTTTCTCCTTACCAAAAATTAATCCTGTTTCAAGCTCGTTTGGAGTAATGTAAGTAAGCTTTTCAATCAGTTCTTCCGATACCTTAGCAGCTGGTGCCGGATTAAGCGTAACTTTAATCCCTTTTTCTGCACAATAATTAACAACATACTCCACAGTCTCTAATGGAATCTCATGCTGCAATATTACCATATCAAAATCATCTAATTTAGAACAAATACTTTGCGCATAATCGACATCTACCTTTGCATTTGCACCAGAAACAACAATAATCATATTGTCATTCTCACCAACTGTGATAAGTGCAAGCCCTGTCGGTTCTTTCTCTAAAATTTGTATATAGTCTGTATGTACCCCTTGTTCTGCCAGATTTCCAAGAACGGCTTTCCCATTACTATCAGTACCGACACAACCAAACATCCATACTTCTGCTCCTAATTTTGCCATAGCCACAGCCTGATTGGCACCCTTTCCGCCTGGAGCATATCTTAAACTCTCCCCTAAAAGGGTTTCTCCCTTTTTAGGCATACGTTCTACGCAGACTGTCATATCCATATTTATACTTCCAACCACTGCCAATTTCATAATTCTATATTCCTCTTAATCCTCTAATACTGTAAACATTTCCTCAAAAATCTGGTCTCTATCAAACCAATCAATTACTTTAATTAAGTGTCTTCTCTCATCTACGCTATAGGTTCCGTCGTAAGTTACAATCGGACTGTGAATCAGATGCTCAGACATGCCTTTTTCCGGACCAACAAGCCACATAATGGTAGAAACATCCCAAATCACTCGACTCCAATATTTCCCTTCCTGTCTTGCAGCAATATCACATGTAATCCGATATAAATAAGCTCCAATTTCACTCTTATCCTTCATGTGAGCACAGAGTTCTGGCTCCGTTGTTGCCAAGCGACTAGCAACACCTTCACATGGAATCTGTACCATTGGTACACCACTATCAAAAACAACTCTGGCCGCTGCAACATCCTGTATCAAATTAAATTCTCTTGTATGCTTCCAATAATGTGCATGTCCGCCAAGCCAAATCAATACGATTTTATCTACAATCGCCGGCTCCATCAAAAGTGCGGATGCGATATTCGTAATCGCTCCAATCGCTGCAACATATAACACTTCACCCTCCGGCATAGCCATCGCTCTTCTAACAAGGTCTCTTGCAGCCTCTGATTCCTGAGGTGTATCCTCGTCCTGCAAATAATTGTTAGAACCTTTATAAACGCATTCTGTCAAATCATCCCTCTTTAACATATGTAAAAGTTTTTTTATTTCGGCATAACTCTTTTCCATGCCATCTTGCACAGATTCAGCGATGTCATTGAAAAATGGTGCTGCGTAGATTGCATCTATCTGAATTCTGTCTGTTCTTTTTAATGCATATGAAATTGCATACTGGTCATCAACCTCATTGTAAGCATCCGAATCGATAACCAATCGTATTTTCCCCTCTGGACGATTCAATTTCAAAATATTTTTACTATCACTAGGTTGTTTCCATTTCATGTTTTATTCCTCATTTCTACAGTGTTAAGCAAAGATTTTGTCGCATTTTATTCTGTTTCAGATACCAACAAAAACTCTGCCATATTATCCGTGTCACTACTTGTTCCAATAAAAACATGGAATAATCCCGGTTCGCTGACATACTCCATGTCTGCATTATAAAAGCGAAGCATCTCTTCTGTAATTACGAAAGATACATCTTGCCTTTCACCCGGTTTTAATTTAATCTTTTCAATCCCCCGCAACATCTTCACAGGACGAATGACACTGCCTTTGACATCTCTGAGATAAAGTTGTACCGTTTCTGTTCCAGCATAATCGCCATCATTAGCCACCACAACTTTTGCCACAATTGTCCCATTTTTATTCATTTCTTTTTGACTTAAAACAACTGGCGAATAGGAAAACGTTGTATAAGACAATCCATGTCCGAACGGGTAAAGCGGTCTGGTCGACTCATCAATATATCCATGAACAAATCCAATTTTTATACCTGTAGGATTTGGTCTTCCAGTGTTGAACTGACCGTAATAGATTGGAACTTGTCCCACACTTCTTGGAAGCGTCATAGCTAATTTCCCTTGAGGAACTACATCCCCAAACAAAACATTAGCTATCGCATTTCCTCCTTCTGTTCCAGGCATCCAAACCATGAGTATGCTTTTTGATAAATTTTCCACCTTGTTCAGTTCAAGCGGACGTCCTGAAAATATAACCGAAATAATATTCGCATTTACTTCCGATACCTTTTCCAATAACTTCAACTGGCCTTCCGGCAAGCCAATAGAAGCTCTGCTACCACCTTCCCCAGATTGATTTCGATGTTCTCCTAAACACAAGACCACTTTATCCGCTTTTCTTGCTGCCTCTACAGCCGCACGAAGAAGCAGTTCTTCTGAAACAGGTCGTTCTTCTGTATCTTGCATTCTTGTGTTCTGTCCTTCATCCAAAACATAGGCACCTTTTGCGAACAAAACTTCTTGCGATTTCTTCATAACAGCTTGTTTTACTGTAATTGTATTTTTCGGCTTTTCTGGAAATGACCATGTACCATAAATATTGATATTATCAACATAAGGTCCGATAAACGCGATTGTTTCTTCCGTTTTATTCAATGGAAGCAAACCTTCATTTTTTAATAGAACAAAAGATGCGGTCGCCACCTCACACGCTTTTTTTCTATGCGCATCACATACAAGTAAAGCAGTCTCATCTTCTTCGAAACCCGCATATGCCTGTTCAAACAAACCAAGTGAATTCTTTAATTTTAGAATACGCATAACCGCCTCATCTACTAATGATTCATCCACTTCTCCCTCTCGTACTAGCCGAACTAAATGATTCATATATCCATTGGAATGCATATCAATATCAACACCGGCTTTAATTGCAAGTTTCGCCGCTTCTCTACTATCCTCTACAATTCCCCAACGAATCATCTCGTCAATTGCAGCGAAATCTGAGATCAAAACTCCATCAAAACCCATCTCATCACGCAACACTTTTCTCAAAAGCCATTTGTTTCCGGTAGATGGCAAACGATTCCATGTGTTAAACGAAGTCATTGCCATAGCACACCCTTCTTCCACTGCTGCTCGATATGCCGGAAGATAATCCTCTCGCAAAGTGCGCTCCGACAGTTCTACATTATCATAATCTCTCCCGCCTTCCGGTGCACCATAAGCCGCAAAATGTTTAAAGCATGCTGCTAATTTTCCTTTACTTTGATATCCACGCACCATTGCTTTTGCCATCTGTGAATTCAACCACGGATCTTCTCCTGTAGATTCCACCACACGTCCCCATCTTGCATCTCGAACTAAATCCAGCATAGGCGAAAAGGTTACATTAACACCTGCCGCAACAGTTTCTTTCATAGCAATATTCGCAGCTTCTTCTACCAATTGTGAAGAAAATGTACATCCCTGCGCAAGTGGAATCGGAAAAATGGTCTCTAATCCGTTAATGACATCATACATCATTAGAAGTGGAATATGGTGCGGATGCTTCTCTACAAATTCTTTTTGAATCTTATGTAATGGTCCTGCCCCTCTTTTTCCCAAGACGGACCCTATCAGTCCCACGGACATCTCCTCAGAGTCCACAGTACCCTCCGGACCGGTAACAATTGTTCCTTCCGCCATTACACTTGCACTTCGTTGAACCATTTGTCCTACTTTCTCTTCCAAAGACATTTCACTCAGCAGTTTTTCCAACTCTTTTATCGTCATTATTCGCCACCTCGTCTCTTTTTCATGCCACGCAATAACAAATATTGAAATCCATCAAATTCAGCGATATGTGTTCCATCTCTAGTGATGAATTCTCCTGTCATCGCATTCTCAATTTCATATAAATTCAATGCTGTAAAATTAAGCTCCACTGTGCCTGAAAAATCTCTCTCTGTGCTGGCGCACACAGCCAATACTTCTTCTTCTGTTTCATAATAACTCACTTTAATTTCTGCATGAGAGACCTGAACGACATCGTTATGGAAATATGGATGCCATTCTGAATCTTCAAATGGAAAAGCATCGTATATATCCCAAATTTTTGAAGTTTCTTCTAATGGCTCCCCTATATCCACTGGCTTTGGCATAGAATTATGTAAGAGTGCCATTGAAATCGCGTTGCTATAAGTCCATTTTGGTGGATTAGAATAGCATAGCGAATACACTGGGATACCAAAATTTACACCTGTATATAATGCCCGCAAGTGTCCTTCCGGCATTTTAGAAAGCGAACCTTGCATAAACATACTTTGAAAATTCTCTCCTTCCCAGAGTGTGGAACAATAGTAAAGCGCAGGCAATGTCATTGCACCAAATCCATGACAGTTAATCACACCGCCTCTCTCCTGTATGAAACGATATAATCCTTTGACTGTTTTTCGCACACCCTCGCTCGTAAATGTTTCAACAATTTCTCCATCTTCGATAAAGCCACAACCGTGCTCCAGATTACCGCATTCAAATGCTCCATACATACAATCTAAATACAGTCCATCCAAATCAAATTCTTCTACGATGCGTTTGACACCCTCCACAAATTTTTCTCCCCATGGACCACTTTGACAAACTCTAAGTGCCCGCTGCGCCGGCCAACGATTCCAACTGCCCATAGTTTCTGCAGCCGGACTTGTCAAACACAACATTTTACGTCCATATTCTGCAAAATAAGGAGATAAGGATGACAACTCAAATCCAAAGTATGGTATTACTTTGATGCCACGTTTGTGACATTCTTGAACGATATAACTTAGCCTTCTTTTTGTTCTATCCGTCAATATTGGGGAATTCTGCATATCGTTCCACTTCTCATGAATATATAATGTTTTGACTCCCAGACGTTGTATCCGGTCGAACCCTATTTCATCACTTCCTGCAACTACTGGATTTGAAAAATACACTTCATAATCTGTCGTAATCTTTTTAAAACAATCCACATGGAAGCTACGCTCAACAAATGGGCGTTTTGGCAACTCCTTCATTGGAGTTGCCATAAATCCAAATTTAAACGTGACTGGAATTAATTGCGTTGCAATCTCAGCATTCTTACAAGACTCACCCCATGCTTTTGGAGAGCCATCCAGAAAATGCACGCGTATAATATATTCATCTTCCCGTTCAAGCACTTCTATTGCACGACTTTTATCTGCAATATTCCATCCTTCTCTAGTCGTAAAAAAAACACCAAGACCAACTTCTTCTCCACAGAGCATTACCTGCGAAGTAAAGTTAGTAGCAAATCCTCCCTTTGGAATAAAGTCTGCAAATAATAATTCTTTCTTCGCATCCTTTGGAAAATCACCAAGCAAAATGCTGTCTGGTGACACATGATAAAACATCGTCACATCTTTTTGTATCGGAATATCCAGCCAAAAATGTTCCACCAAACGCTCATGATATTGCATTGGTTCCAAGCCAAAAATTTGTCTTACTGTAAAGCCTTTTGGCATCAAGGATACATTCACAAATGCACAGCCATCTTCTTCTGTTGTGATCATAGTATTTACAAAAAACAACTCACTTTCCATGGTTGCAACTACGGTACATCCCTCTTGCGAATACTCTGTTGGAAGCACCAGAGCCGGTTCAAATATCATATCTTTTCCATTTGCTTTTAAAACAAAATTCACAGGACGTGAAAGAAGTTCTTTTCCTTGTGAGATAATGGAAGTCGGCAATACTGCTTTGTCATAAGTATAAGTACGTCCATAAGTTTGCACCTTGACACTGTTTTCTTTTTCTTCCAAATATGGAAATTGTTTTCCACTCATTTCAGGCACCTCCCCATTATTGAATATACTGTATCAATTTCTGTATTTCTTTTATGTTTGAATTTCCCTTCAATGCTATAAATCCAAATATTGCCGCACCGAAAGCAGCTTCTTCCCTGTGCTTTGGAATTGCCAATGGCATATTAAATATGTCAGAAAATCGTTTTGCGAGTTGTTTGTTTAATCGAATTCCATTTCCAGAACCGACCATTTTTATTGGAGTACTTTCCAGAAATGGTTTCATCTGTCGGTACAGTTCAAATAACTCTTCCACCATACCGTTCATGACACCATCACATAAGTTAGGCATCGTCAAATTTTCAATATCAACATTGCTGATAGTTCCTCTTCTGTTCGGCTCCAGTCTCGTTCCACTAAACTTGGTATCCACAACCAGAGGCTGCTTTTGTGTTACGTATGCTTCCATTACTCGATTCATAGCAGGATAGGCACTATCTACTTTTGAATCTGTCACTAGTATAGCAACCTCCCGCAAAAACCTTTCTAATATCGCATATGCACGCCCACCACACAGCGAAGAACCTACTAGTAAATAAAACCCTTCAACCAAAGGACGGCAATCCATATCACAGTATTCCGGTACTCCCTTTATGACGCAAGAAATCTGACTGCCGGTTCCCACATTTATCAAAATACTGTTTTCCATATCACTGACGGAACCAAGTACACTTGCCTGATTATCTCCAATCGCCACGGAAACAGGAATTCCTTCTTTTGTTTTTCCTATCATCTGATAACCGTCTTTGACTTTCGGAAAGAAATCTGGATTCATACTCGCTTTTCGTATTGCCTCTGCATCAAATTGATGCATGCGCAAATCATAAAGTCCAAAGCTTGCAGCGTCCGATGGATGTAACAACGGACGAGCAGCACCCGAAAGCACCATCGCTGCCAAGTCATGAATGGTACAGAAAGTGTTAGCGGTATCCGGCACCAATCCATTTATTACATTGTAAAAATGCGTAACCGCTCCATATCCTGTCGCTAACGAATAGCCAGTCTTTTCATACAGCCATTCTGCATATGTCTTTCCTTCTTTATACGGCTGGTCACCTCTCCCATCCTGCCATGTGTATAACGGGCTCACAGGTTCTCCCTTTTCATCCAAATACACAATACCATGCATCTGTCCCGTGATGCCGATGCTACACACATTCTGCGATTTTTCCAGTAACATACACGTTATCTCTTTTACCGTATCCACAAGCACACGGGCATCCTGTAATTTTTCCCACGCATAAGTACCCGTAATGCCTGCTTTATTCGAAAGCGTTATTGTCTCTATGATTTCCCCAGTATGTGTATCACAACAGATCCCACACACGGATGTAGTCCCTATGTCTAAACCTATAATCTGCATAAAGTCACCTTCCTACATTTTTGTTGATTCTAAATCCAGGCGTTTGATAATGTCTTGCTGAATATCTGGAGACAGGTCAAGGAAATTCACAAATGTGCCATGAATTCTCATAATATAAACACCTGTTGGTGCATACTTTTTCGGTTCTGCCAACACTTTTCGAAGTGTCTCCGGAGTAGTTACATTGACATACAAATAAAACGGTGCTACTTTTGCTGTATTTTTCTCATTAAAGAACAATGGTTTTATTACACGTTTTGCAAAATCAAGTCCTTTTCCTTCTAATGTCGGCGAATGAAACATTTTTGGATTAATACCAAAGTGTGATGCATATCCTCCATCCATCTTATCAAATGGTAATCTCATATTAGATAACATACGAAATCCCATACCTTGGTCTGCATCTCCGAACAATGGGTCTACTCCATAGTTCAATTGTTCACGCGCCTTACGTCCATCTGGTGTTGCGGCAACCCAATATCCATATGTCAAATGAGTTGTCGGACTTGCCCAGTCAGCACGGAATGGATTACCCAAATAATTTTTATGTGCAGTTACCATATCTGAAACCTTCGTTACAACAATACATGCTTCTTTGTCCACTTCTGGAACGTTATTCCCGAATTTTGGTGCAGATTTCAAAAATGCATGCAGTTCCTCATATCCTTCAAAATTCACCTTCAAAGCCTTCAATAGATTCTCCGCTTCTTCTGGACGTTCAACTAACAGTTTATCAATCGCAATAAAGGAATCTGCCACAACACTTAAACCATGAATCAAACAACCGCTTCCGTTATATGGTGTTCCCTGATGCTCTGTATCACGCATATCATATCCCGTCTCAGTTCCACCCATGAATATGCTCAAAAACGGAACCGGAAGATAACTGATTGCTTTTGATGCTCCGTTTGCTGCTTCACACATTAAATTAATATATTGTTCTATATTTTCATAAAAACGTTCCCGAATATTTTGGAGTAACTCCAAAGCCGGAAATTCTTCCGTTGCTTCAATTGTCTTTCCAGTAATCATGGATTTACCACTATTTAATGTTAGTTCCAATATCTTTGCCATATTCAGCCAACTGTTCGTTGTATTACCATTGTCTTTTCCCATTATCAAAGGTTCCTGACAGCCCGCTACCGCATAATCTGGCAGTTCTTCATCTACTACTCTATGTATTTTTAGATTTTGGAAAACAGAATCATCATTAAATAACGACGGCGTTAACATTCCTGGAGAAAAGAAGAAACGTCCCATTGCCTCATATATTTCGTCTGGTGTATTCTTATGTAATTTCACAGATAAAATGGGTTGTGGTAAATTCATATCCAAGTATGCCTCCATGAGTGCATAGGATGTCTCATTTGTCATATCATTTCCGTCCAAATCTTTCCCACTAATAAGCAAATTTTGCGAAATTGCCCAACTACGATCGCCTACATTATAGAAAACCAACAAATGCTTCAACAACGCAGCGGTATTTTCTCTCGACAAATTTTCCTTTGCTCTATATGGTTCAAAAATGCGGTCTGCGTTTCCTACAGAAAAAGCAAATGGATTTGGAGCCTGCTCCAAGCACATAACTTCCCATAACAAAATAAAGGATTGAATTGCTTCATATAGAGTATCACAACCTTGTCTCGGTACTTTTCGAAGCGTTTGCTCCATTAATTTCAATTGTGCTGCTCTTTTCGGTGTTGCTGTCTTCCTTTGCTCATTTGCAATGTTCGCATAGCGTTCTGCCAAATCAATCGTACTCAATAGTGTCAACTTCATGGCTTCAAAATTATCTTTTTTTATATTATCCGATTCTGATGCAATCTTTTCTTCCAGCACTGTAATAATTCTATCCAAACCATGTGCAAGAACAGGACGAAAATCTGGAATAATATGTCCAGTTACCTGTTCAATAAAAAAAGCTACCTCTGTAGTATAGTTTTCATATTTATCATAAACTTCTGTTAACGTACGCACATAATCTGACTCCTTTGTGAAATCCCGTACGCGTGCAATACGTTCTTCTGTGAATTCTTCATTAGGTTCAATATCATTAAAAACTGCGGTTGGGTCACAGTAACCTGAGAAAGTTTCCACCTGAAATGCCGGATTTATTAGTGCATAGCTACGTGCAAACGCATCTGACTGACTTCCCGCAAAAATTGCATATTCACTAATAGAAAGTGGTAATTCTCGCAAAATTGCCCGCAATTCTTTTGCTGCTCTCATCTCTCTGGAACATTCATTCCACTCGTGCGCATGATTGCAGACGATTTCTCTTGTTAAAAACCAACCATCAAGTCTTTTCTTTGATCTTTCTTCCCTAAATAAATCCTTTGCCATAGCAGTAATCTGCTCTGCTTCATATACTTGATACATCATCACATCCTCCTGTTTTTACGTCCTAACTATGTTGAATCCACACATACGCATTTTGTTTTCATAATTTACCCGTGTTTTTTCTGGCACAAATGCATCTTGCACAATATATTCTTTTCCGCATTTCGTCCATTTTGCTTTTCCGTACTCGTGGTAACATAACAGTTCGAAGCGTGCATTAAAAAAATGGTATTGATTGAAAAATGCTATAAATTGTTCTATATCACACTCCGAAGCATTTACCTTTCCAATCAAAGGAATTCTCACTAGTAATTTGGGATGTTCCACAAATGCCTTTCCTAAATTTTCTTTTATAACATCATTCCCTAATCCCATAATCTTTTTATGTATTTTAGAATCATAATGTTTATAATCCATAATCAACTCATCTAGCACAGGAAACAATTCCGGTAATTTAGAAGATGTTCCATTTGTCTCCAAGGCAGTCGATATACCTATCCTCTTTAATCGTGTCAAAATCTCTTTCAAAGCAATAAATTGACAGGTTGCTTCTCCTCCGGTAAATGTCACGCCACCCCCGTCAAAAAACATAGGTTTGCAGCGCACAATTTCTTCACACATTTCCTCTATAGTCATTGTAAAAGTATCTGGTCCTTCTGCGTCCATTCCTTCCGGATTTGCACACCATGGGCAAGATAAATTACATCCCTGCAAGTGATATACCAAACGATTTCCCGTACCGTCTTGTGAATAGTTAAATCCCTTATGAAATAATTTTAATTGCATATTTTTTCTCTCTTTAATGCGTATTTAAGCTCTATTTTTATATTCTAAAGCAATTGTATGATTCGGCAGATAGTGTACAGGATACGGTCCAACTGCTCCATACGGAATATGATTAATAAGCATAACCTCTTGTCCGTCAGGATCTTCCAAAACTTTCGCTATATAAAGACCTCCTTCTGGTAAATCAGCATCTCTAATTAATTCTAGTTTTTGGATTGGTTTGTATGGGCCTGTAAAGTTATCAGATACAAAAATCCAGTTTCCATTCTCCCATCCTAAGATTTTCTCGTTCCCATCCGCAGATAATTTTGCGTATACACGACCTCCATACATATAATATTTGTCATTGTGTTTCCACACCTGACAGGTTTCTATACGGTCACAGTCGTCAAGTGTTGCAAGCTTATAAGGTGTAAAGGTTTTAAAATCACAAGTTTTAAATATTGCCATGGCTGCGCGTCTGTTAAACGGATAATGAGCAGCCTGGCTGTTTACAAAGATATAATATTCGCCTTCAACAGGTTCTGGATAAATATATGGGTCTGCCAGTGGATGGCAATACACAGTCTCGCCATTCCATTCAAACGGATATGGACAACCAAGTTTGATTATCGGTCCATTGCCTATTTTTTCCCAAGTAATTAAATCATCACTGACAGCGACACCTATACCGCCTGCGTTTTCACCACTTGCCACACCCGTATAAAGCATATACCAACGTCCGTTATGTTTTGCCACGCTTCCTGTTGCAATTCCAACATCATTCCATGTACCTTTCTCACCTTCCAGCACGACACCCTTATAACTCCAGTGGACTAAATCCTTGGAAATCATATGTCCACAGCTTTGCGGTTCACCTGACCTATGTGTCTGAAGAAAAAATGCATGATAGGTATCCCCTTCTTTGCAATACCATGAGTCATTAATTCTAAAATTTTTAAGTCCATACACTAACATTTTTCATTCTCCTTCCAATGATTTAATGTGTCCGAAAATCCAACCTGCCAAGCGGATATTTTTCCTCCACAGTACGCTGAATCAACATTGAATCTGTTGTTTGTAATTCTTCTGCCACAATATGACTGTAAAGTTCTTGCCAAACATCTGAAATTGCTGTATCCCCTTCTTTGATATCGGGCATCACTAAATTATCATTTAAATACTTTGAAGCTTCTTTATATTGCTTTTTCTGCATGTGAGCCAATGCTGTATTAAATTTCAATCTGCCATCGCTTCTTAAATCTTCTGACAGACAATTATAGAGTGAGAGCCATTCATCACTTTTATTCGCTGTCAGAAGAACGGTTGCTGCGTCCAATAAAATGCCTCTGCATATACGATTACTTGAAACTGCTCTTTGGATATAATAAACTGCTTTCTCAATATCTTGATATTCATTTTTCCACAGCATGGATAAATTACGTGCTGCCCATGCGTTCTCTTTACACTCCAGAGAGCGTTCCATATATGTGCGGGCTGCTTCTACATTTCCCAATGCATATTCCATAACACCTAGATGCATATAAGAATACCAATGTTTGTTTTCTTCTATTTCCATTGCTTCTTGCAAATAAAGTTTCCATTTCTCATCAACAAGATAGCCTTTGGGTTCTTCATGAACAGGCCGCTCAGGAAATCTATTCTCTTTTAATAAAACAACCCATTCCTCCTGCATATCGGTCAGTGACTCTTCCGGGAAAATACAGTTATCCGATAAAGACAATTCACCCTCCTCACTGCGGATAAGATTCTCCAAAGCACCCCAGCCCGAACCAAACATAAGAAGCTCACCTTCATAAGTTTTTCGGTTCAATTCCCGATTGAGCATCTCATCCATACCATGTGGAAATTTTTTATCCAATTCTGTTTCTACAGCATCTTGTGCTTCCTTCCATTCTCCATGAGCTTTTTCTGACGATACTTCCACAGAACCATAGGCTTCTAACCAACTCCATGTATCATTTGCATCCATCGGAATATGTTCTAATTGTGTATAAGCAAGCCCTGCCTGAATTTCAATGTATCCTTCATTGCTGCCATCTGACAAATATTGATTCCAATTCTTTCCACCTGCACCTGCACCCCAGACAAAAAGTTTGCGTCCAAGCATCTCTTTTGTTGAACACTGAATCAATCCATATCCATTACCATCTACTGCTGCAATCCATTTTCTGTGTTCTTTTGGAATTTTGTAAAAAAAGTCCAATGAACGGTGCACACGCGTTGGATAACTAATATCTGAACCGAATGCATATGGCACACTATCAACAGAATCTAAAATATAATGATCATTTCCAAAATAATTAATGAACATTTCGTTGGCCGGAACAATAACACGTGTCTCTTCCGTCTGTGGGACTGCAATATTTGACCACCAGTACATCCAGATATTTTTATCTTTTCTATTTTCAATACGTGGACGAATGTAAAGCATATGAGAATCCTTTGGAATCCACGCATCCAAACTATATGCTACACCTCGGATTCGTTCATACTCATAGAGTCGGACGCCTTCACTGCCATCTTCCATCATAATTTTGCGCGCAAAAATTGGCGAACAGGTTAGCGGATTATGACCTTTAATGGATACATTAAACTCCACCCCTCCACTAAACCATGCATTGCGTAGTGCCAAATTTCCTGGTTGAAATACAGGATTTCGATAAAGTAGTTCTTTATTTTTTTCCTTGTCAATTAATGACCAGAGTCTTCCCCCTAATTCAGGTAAAAAGACCGCTTTCAAATAATCATTTTCAAGAATAACAGCCTGATATATTTTCTCTTTATAATGACGGTCATATCTATCCTGTATCGTATATGGCAGAAGTGTTGATATCATTCCCGTACCAATTCGCTGCTTTTCTTCCTCTGTAATGGCAGACGTGGTTTCTATCTGTGCATGTATATATGTATTGTTTTTAATATCTGGAAGTGGATTTTCACTCCCCATTGAAGCGGATGGAATTGGATAGTTTTCGATATATACCTTTGACATCATGTTTCTTTCCTCTTATCTTCTTTTTTAACTCAGCATTGTTTCCACTAGTGACACTGCAAATAGCCAGTTCATTTCTCGAAGCGGATGATTAATCTGATTTGCTAAAAGTTCTGTGACATCCACACCATTATTTGAAAGCACTTTCCACTTCTCATAGCAATCGCAAACCTTGATACCACGGCGCTCACAGATTTTTTTTGCTTCATTCAGATACATGTCCAAAACGCCTTCATTCTGACGCTCAGCAGATTTTTCTGCTATCAAACGGAACTTTTCATCCTTCAGGCGAAAACTCACATAGGTTGCCATCATATTTGGCGTCATGAAAATAATTTCACTTCCTGCTTCTTCCAGGTTTGCAAAAATCTGTTCCAGAGAATCACAATAAGTCTTCAACCCATCGGCATAATGACCGCAATCATTGAGCCCAAAGCAGACAACAGTAAGGTCTGGACGATGTCTTAACACATCACGTTCCAATCGCTTCAGTCCATGCTCAGCATTGCCGCCGCTCACCCCTGCATTTATCATAGTGACTGGAACAGTTGGATACAAAACAGATAAAATCTTTGCCAGATAAAAATGATAAGCACTGTTTTTATCAAAAACAGTCTCAAATCGTTCTTCATCTATTCTGTAAAGTTCAAAACAGCCTTGTGTAATGCTGTCGCCTAAAAACGCAATCGTAACTCCTGGCTGTTCGAAATTATCTTTTGCTTTTGCCGCTAATTTTTCTGCAATTTTCATTGCTTTATTCCTCTCTTCCAAATTGTTTATGTACGTCAATATAAAATTGCTCTGCAAACCACTCCTGCACCTTAGCAAGGTAGTGCGCGTCATCAGGCGCAAAAACCCCAAAATGTTCATCTTCAATGTCCCAATATGGAGACTTTTCTGTTTCAACAATAGTTACATTTGGAAGTCTTTTACTCTGACGATACAGTTCCTTATTAACAACTTCAATTCCTGCATCACTTATTTTCTGTTTTTTACAAAAATATTCTAAATATATCTTATAGAAATATACCGGACATGGTTCTCCTATTGATTCCAGCATTTTGTCAAAAAAGTAGTCATAGCGCTCCTCAAAATCCGGCCTGTCAAATCCACCTTCTCTGATATCCTGTTCAGAACCTATCCAATGCCATCCGAGTACAAATGGCTCTTTCCCATTCCTCTTCAAATTTGACATTACAAGTTGATTCACCTGCAAAGCCAATGGAAAAAGTGAAATATCTGCAAAATCTAATTTCCCCGGAGTTAGCACTTTTTCTTTGTCCGGATTCCACATCCCATTAATAATTCCCTGACCGCCGATTGAAATTTGAACAATATGCAGATTCGGTAGTTTTTTTCCACAATCAATCGCATTTTGCCATCGCTTTGCAAAATAATAGGCAAATGAATAGGTATGGTCTTGTGTTTCTCCCAGATTTTTTCCTTCCGTTGTAAACCCACTCCATACAACATCTGTAATATCAAAGGATTGATTTGGGTTCCTGTCCAAAGTGAAAACATTTTCATATGGCTTAACAACTTTATCCTGCTCGTCCATAGTTCGGCCATGTGCATGGGCATTTGATTGTCCACTGATAAATAGTACTGCTGCTTGTTCTTTTCTTTCGCACATTATTCTTCACCTCTTCTAATTTTCTATATTTCATAAAACAATTTCAAATCATAACTTTTATGATATTCCTTACAGCTGTCTTCTTCCCATTTTCCTAAAAATTCAAAGCTCTGTGGCGTGACTGTTTTTATCTTACTTCCTACACAGTGGTGTGGTCCTAAAAGATTACGATTGCTGATAAAAAATCGAACAGAAATCTCATTTTCACCAACAATAGCAAGGCTTGAAATATCTATTTTTTTCTCAAATAGTATTCTTCCCGCTTTTTTTCCATTTACTGCCACTTCTGCCATCTGATACTCACCAGGTAAATGAAGCAATATGTTGCTGCAATCAAACTTCACCTTCTGCATAAGCACAACTGCACCTGCAAAAAATGGCAGCCCTTCTACGGTAAGATTTGATACTTTTGTCGGCACTTCTCCAATATAAAAATTCTCTCCTTCTACAAACCCAAGTTCCGTTCCCTTATATCCAGATTCCGTATATACACCGAAGTCTCCCAGCAAAACAATTGGTTCAAGTTCAGAATCATATACGATGCTGTTTATCAAATTTTCTGTTACATTTTCTCCAAACAGAGCAAAATACACATCATCGCTTTCGTGCCAATCTACCTCGACCGTATACTCGTTATGTCCTCTTCGCACCTTGGATGTAATATCATATAAATTCACATAACATTCTGCTGTCTCTAATGGTTCATCCATAGGAATCCCGTTCAACCATACATTTTCTTCGTTATTATTTTCTGTCTTTAACCAAATCCGCTTTGGAAGTTTTTTGATTTCAAACTCATACTTCAAAAACAATTTTCCTCTGTAGCGTTCCTTCAGCAGCTTTTGAAAGAGTGCCGGACAAGGCCACGGCTTTGAGTATGCTTTGCCATCTATAGAATACCGCACTACATCTACCAGTAATGCATTTTCCTCAAATGAGACTTCTGCTCCTTGAAATTGCAGCGGATACGTAGTCAATGCAGCTTGTTCCTCTATCGGTCTCTCATCTGGAACCAGAAGCGCATCCTCGCCAGGCTGCAGTGTTACTGTAAGCGGAACACGTTTTGTCGACATATCCAGCAAATCTACTCTTATAAAGGATTTAATTTTGTTTCCAAAATCGAAAGTCTGACTATCCTCATAGGCTTTTGATGCGTTGATTACATATAGATACTTCTGGTCATCCATGATTCGGTAAGTAGAATAAATGCATTCGCTCGTATTCTTTACCTTATATAACTGTGCATCAAGGATATCCCCTAAAGTACAATTGCTCTCCAAATAAGCATAGTCAAATTCCTCCCATTCCAAAAAAGCAGGCATTCCATCCAACAAAAGTACTTTTCCACCATTTTCAACATAAGAACGTAACAATCGCTCGGTTGTAACATCCATCGTGTAGATTTTGGGCAATACCAGATACTCATAGGAACATTTTCCACAGCCAATACGGTTACCTTCCACAAATCCATGTTTTTCTAATAACGTTTCATCCAAATAATGGAAAGCAACTCCGTTTTTCTTAAGAAGTTTATTTGCATAAGTAAGTGCATCGTCTAATTCCTGTACTCCTGCTCCGTTCTGAGCATCGTATTGGTAATGGAAATAGGCACTTCTCATAGGATGAAGCATAGCAACCTTAACTTCTTCCCTTCCTTCTCCCAAAATAAAACCAAGTCGCGTGAAATACTGATTAAAATCTGCAAAGCCTTCTCCTACCCATGGGTTCATATCACTATAGTGAGCCGGATAATCATGCTTTCGATTTCCTCTTTCTGTATATGGAATTAAGCTTGCACACATCAGATTCACGCCATTCACATACTGAAACCCTGCAATACGCTTTAATTCAGCCGGTGTTACATCCCATCCACAGCATGCATACATTTCGGAAATCACTTGATTTCTTCCCAACTGCGCCGCCACACTCGCCACCTGCATAACTTGAAGGTCTGATTCTGTCGCTTTTCCCAGCCAGTCAATTCCTGGAATATGTTCATATTCATAAAACGGCATCACGCCACCGCAACTCTTCATCTGAAGAGCCAATGAATTTTCTCCCATATAATGTCCTGTGAACATGACTCCATTCTCTTCACACCACTCATAGATTTGCATTGCAAAATTCTTTAACATTAATGTTTGCAGGCCTTTATAATATTGGTATCTGAATTTTCTATATCCTTCCTTTTCCACAAACAGTAATCCCAGTAAATCAAAAATATCCTCGTCATGCACCTCACTAAAATACATTTCAATCATGTCCGTATACGGTGTATGGTTAAAGTAATACTGTGGTTCATCTGTAAAAAATCCTTGAATATAGTCAGAAAATTGTTCACCAAATTGTTCCTTGTATGCTTCATGGGTCAACTGCAAAAATTGTTCCACAACCTTAGGATTCAGAATGTCCGCTGTAGAAACAGATGTATGGATATAGAGATTCAAGTACTCTCCTTCGTAAGCTGAACTTTGCACACGCACTAACCTTTCCTCACCAAGCCAGTAGGCGACTGCAGCTTCTGAATCAAAGTCACCTACACTGGCAAGAATATACTTATTGCAATTCTCAGGATTTTCCAGAATCTTACCGCCGGCAAAACCACTTGGCCAGCCATCTTCATCATAAATCCATGCCTTCATATTCTGTTCTTTTGCTTCAATTGCGCACTCTTTCACACATTGCATCCATTCCTCGGACAAATATTCTGTACTTAAACCCGAACGAGCATGAATGAAAAAACCACCAATATTTTTTTTGTTCATCCATGAAATCTGATTCAGTAACACTTCTTTCTCGAGTTTGTCATTCCAACACCAAAACGGAATCGGTCTATAAGTCAAATATTTTTTTGTTTGAAAATACTTCTCTAATTGATGCATTTTTTCCCCCTACTTTATCTTAATTTCAAGTTCCAACGTATCGCAGGAAGGTTCTACTGTAATACATCCATCTTGTTCGCTTACAGTTCCGCCTGTTACCTGCATAGCGTATTCTCGTCCTCGATATAAATACTCTATTGCATCTTTCTTTACAAAAATTTTTGCTTTTGCCTGGCCCGGATAAAATCTGATACATATATTTTTTGTTGTAATTCTCTGTTCATCAAATACAACTGCTTTATTTCCCCATGATATTTTCAATTGTTTATCTGAGATTCTGTTCACGTAAAAAGATTCTGCCTCATTGTCAAAATACATTCCACACTTCTCTTCATCCTTTCCCCAAATAACGGTATCCACAACGGGTTGATTTTCGTAAACCGCATCAAAGGTAGTACATACGTCTCTCAAATAGGTGTCCTCCGCATTTTCATCAAATGCATAAAGGGCTCGGATAAAAATATCTTTATTGTGGCGGAATACATTCACAGTATAATACTGACTGTCATAATAAACCGATTGAATATCTTCCTTATCCCAATTATCAAGCGCAGTTACTGCTGTTACAGGTGTTTCCCTCTTATATTGCTCCTTAAACCACTCACCAGTATCACACATTTTCATAACTTTGATATCTGGCATCTCTTTTACTTTTTCAAGCTGCATACGCAATGCGCTAACAATATCCTGGGCTCCAAAACTATTTTCCTGACCAATCTGAGCATAAGAAAATCCCATATCCTCATTTACAAAATATGTTTTTAAAAACCAATCCACTACGCTAGGGTGTGGACCAATCCATACTGCTTCCATAGTGTAACAATTCATTCTATGTTCACAATCTTCTGAAATATATTTTTTATCATCATAATTATGTATTGGATCTGGACCAAGAAGACGAAACATTGGAACATTCACCCGCAACTCCTCTGACTGCGCTGGTGTAAACATGTTTTTTCTGGAAGGATAATATGCCTGATTGAAATATCCTCCAATCATCGTATATGCGTCTGTACTTACTTGATCTCTGCAGTTTAAAAGTGTACTGATATCATAGTTGTCCGTCAGATAATTAATAGTGTGTGTGTCCATTGTCCAGCTTGCAACGGTCTTTGGATAAACTCCATATACTTCCTTAAATTTTCGCATTGCCTCATCTACTAATAATTCTCGCTGCGCAACACTATATCCCATAGAAAACCCCGGAATAATATGCCAATCCCACTTCCAGTTTTTTTCACTTCTATATGGAATACCTACTGCGTCCGTCAACTCCTGCACAATCTCAAACCAAAGTCCTAATTCTGTCTTCTCAGTTGATTCCGTTTTAAAAAGGTCAATGTATTTTGGATCACATAAGGTGTCATATTGCAGCAAGAAGGTATGCTCAACATCCATTTCTTTTACCAATTCCATTTGTGCCTTGGTAGTTGGAAACAATGCTTTATCAATAATCTCAGAGCGCGGGTCACATTGTCTTACAAAATTCATAACATTGACAATTTTCATTTTTTCTCTCCTTATAAAAATTGCGGGCAGGCACCAATACCCTCCCGCAATTTATATCTAAATCATGACTTATTTGTTTTCAATTACACAACCTGCTTTTTCTAACTCTTCTACGAAAACAGCATATGATTCAAGCTTTGGATGTAATTTATCCGCTTGCAGCATACTTGCGGTAATCTTAGAAGGTGTATCAATATATGTTATGTAATTTTGAGCCTCACACCATGCTGAAATATTACTGTTTGTTGCTTTGATCTTTTCGTAGAATGCATTGTTACCACGTTGAGTAATTCCAAAGTAATAAATATTTGTTTCTGGATATCGATTATGAAGCATCATGATGAGTTCCTGCAATCGTTCCGTTACCATCTCTACGGAATAACCGGTTGCAAGATCGTTTGTTCCCAGATGTATTGCAATATTCTTCGGCGCTTTATTGCCAAACGCAGCAAACACTTCATCAATCAAAAGTTCCCACTGGTCACATCTTGTTCCACCGATACCTGCCAAGAATGCATTCTTTCCAGCATAGTCGTCAGAATAGAAGTCTGTCCAGAAGTTTCTTCTGTCAAAGAAGGAATCACCGATAAAGATTGTCGTGTTTTCATTCACATTCACTGTGCTTACAGTCTTACCTTGGCTATCGATTTCTACCCCTTTGCCAAGCTGACGTGCGTAATCTATATCGTTACGTATAGATACTGGCACTAAATCCGATTGACTGCTGTGTGAACCAATATATGAATTCACATCATCTGCATTGGTTGAAATACTTATATTACTAAATCTAATATCGGCAGTCTTATCAGTCATCATCGTAATACCCATAGCTAACGTTGCATCGTCAGCCGCATTTGGAATCACCTTTGAAGCTTTTATTCGATAGACAAACGTGTCATCAAAGTATACATAGAAATAATTATCCTTCAGTGCCACTGTCATTTCAACTGAACGTTTTTCTGGATATGTCAGTACCTTATCCTTGACTAAGTTCTGATAGAATTGCCAATTTGTACAGCAAAGACCAGTTCTATCCGCCAAGAGCCATCCTGTATTCTTTCCATCACTAAATGTAAATCCACCCATAAGGTCTGGCTGATAATTCACACCATCTTTAAAATTGGTAGTGTATTCTATTTTTGCTTTCATAAGCGCAGTATTTCCGGTCTTTGTAAAGTAAAGTGGCTGCAACTTACTACCCATTGCAAATGAGCCTTTTACAATGTTCTTTGATACTTCACTCAAATCCCATTTTGCAAGCATTGATTTAATTTGAACGTTATTTACCGTCACACTCTTTGCAAATAATGAGCTTCCATCCACAGGCGCATCTACCAGCACACCGTCTTTAATGTACTTATCTGCTGCAGATGTTCCCACTGCCAATTTCCAATTTGTAATCTCGATATCCGCTGTCTTATCAGCCAGCATCATAATACCGATTGCTACTTCTGAATCTGCACTGGTATTAGCTGCAATTTGAGACCATGACATCTTATAAGCAAATTCACCATTCAAATAGATATATACATCACTGCCTTTTTTCGCCAGACCAAAGGTTACTGGTTTCTTGTCTGGATATCTTAAAAATGCCTCATCTGTTAACCCATTTGTAAACTTCCATCCTGTAGTTACCACACCCGTATCTCTTGCATAAATCCAGCTTTCATTTGTACCATCATTAAACATAAAACCAGCCATAAGGTCAGGTTGATATGAGCCACCTTCTTGGAAATTTGTTGTATAGGCAGCCGTAAATTCTACCGCAAAGTCCTTTGCAGTCTTAGAGAAGTACAAAGGTTTATGCTTTGTTCCTGCTGCATAAGAACCTAAAATCTTATTACTGCCCTCTAACACAGTATTCCAAACACTTAAATTAGAAGCAATTTTCTTTCCATTTACTTCTACAGATGCAGGGAAATCGGAAAGACTAAGTGTATAATTCTTTGTCTTATCGCCCTTTATCGTTACCTTTTCTTCAATATAAGGCTTGTAGTTTGTTGCAGTCACACTAACTCTGTATGTTCCCGCTGGAATCACTACATTGTATCCTTTTTCGCCTGAAGAGGTTACTTGGTATTTTAATGACTTATCACTGATACCACTTAAAGTCACATCTGCTACAATTGCTTTGTCTCCATCGGTCACCTTTCCGCTAAACTTCACACCTTCAATCTTTTCGAATGCAACTACAATTTCTTGATGTTCTTTTACATTATTTACAGTGTAAACACCACCATTTCCATTCTTTCTAAAATCTTTAATCATTTCTTTTCCGTTAATTAGAACAGAAGAAACCTGATAACCAGACTTTGAAGTGATGGTTAGATTATAGCTGCTGCCTTTCTCCACCGAAGCTGCTGACGAAACAACGGTTCCCTGTGAACCCTTTGTTTTGGCATCAACAAGATAAAGACCTTCTTTTTTCAAATAAGACTTTAAGGTATCTTCATCAATAGCTTCACAAGAAGAATCTTTAAAAATGGCATCTCCACCAAGTGCATAGAACCCTGGAATTACATCCGTATCCATAAAGCTTTTTACTTCCTGGGTTAAGAATTTTCCATCTGCAAAATACCAGAATTTATCACCATATTTAATAACGGTAAGCTTCACACCTTCTCTTGCACTTGCCTTTTCATTCATCATCTCATAAGTCTCAAGAAGGGCTTTTTGATTCCACCCTGCATTTTCATTATTTAAAGAAGCTAATTGATAGCTTACAAAATTCTTGGTTCCATTTACACTATCTACTAAGTTCACATCCTGCATATTCAGTAATACAGTATGGTAAACGGAATCAAATACAGTATCCGTACTTTGGAAATAGATACCTGCCTTTGGATAAGCGTTATCCAGTGCCTTCACAGGAACAATCGTTGTCTCCACAATAAAGTTTGCGCCATGTTCTTCTGTAAAGAAAATCTTGTGATGCTCATATCCTAGGGAAGAACGCACAATACCATTTTCTTCCTGAGAAACATCCCAGTTTCCCGTCTTTGCATTTCCAAACTTACTGTCACCAATTACCGCACCTTCACGGTCTGGTGTTAAGTAACCAGTCTTTCCGAATCGATAAAAATCTTGTGTGTTAATAGTTGTATAAACAACTGGCAATAACACCGTGGTTGTCTCATCACCAGTGAGCACTGCCCGATATGATGGCATCAGACGAAACTCTGTAGGAATTCCCTTTGAGGTATCTACCTTAAGCTGTTCCCAAGGAATAAATGCTTCCAAGGTTGCGCCTTTTGTTTCTCCACTATTTATTTCCCCATCTACCACAACTGCACGGTCAAAGTTTGGATCTCTGGAAATACAGTCCGCACGCATATCAATAATATATTTTGTCTTATAAAGACCATCATTTACACGTGTTTCCCCTACATTGTCCGCTGTAATTTCGAACTCAAACATAGAGTTGTATCCTGTAGAACGCTGACCATTATTTACAATGTTTTCATCTTCTACTACAGATGCAAAATAGATGCCATAGTCTGTAGTAAAACCTGTCACCTTCATAACCGGCATATTGTTATCAATATTAATAAGATAGGTATTGCTAAACCATTCCTTATCCTGCCATGCCTGCTCATCTAGCACACCGTCAATCTTCATATCTTTATCGTGTTCATGAGTACAAAAGCTTCGATATTCTTTTTCATAGGTGTTCTCTGCTTTCGCAATCACTTCCACTGGTTCTCTGCTTAAAAGAAGATATGTCAATATTCCACCTGTAAGAAGAAGTACAGCAAATACAGCAATAATAATAATTGTATGTTTTTTCTTAATATTCATTACTCTACTCCTCCTAATATTACAATTTCTGAAAGTTTAATCAGTGGATTATCATCTCCAAGTTTATCCACAGTTACAAACTTGTCTTTGCTATTTAACGTAATCTGAATCTCTGTCACCTTCACCGCATCAAATTCTGCAACCGCTGGTGCACATGAAATATACATTTTCGTATCTTCTGGATAATAACGTTCTGGTAACTTCAAATCCTTGATTACTGCGTAATCATATTCTTTTGATGCCCACTCTGGCTTTTCTGCCAATTTCAAACGAATATCTGCAATCTTTGAAAAAGCCGATTCAATATCTACTGCATTGTAAATCATAACCGATGACACACTCACTGGCTCATCCCAGCTCAGGGTAATCGTGGTCTCTTCTGCTTCTGCCTTCATCACCAAATCCTGAGCCACTGTATAGAAAGGAATAAATTCATCGTTCAGGTACTGTACACCGGTTCCACTGCTAATCTTAATATCTGCTGTTTCTGCCAGATTCTTATATCCACTGATATCTTCTGACAGCCACTGCAGGCTCCTACTTGGACCGCTGGCTGTAAGTACCTCCACTCCGTCTTCGTTTGTCACAAAGCTTACACGGTCTGCACAAATAGAGCGTCCATATCCTTTATCCCAGCCATATGCACTGTCGTGTCTATGATAGATGACATAGATATCGTCCCCTTTTTTTGCAAATGCATGGTGACCAGTTCCATTCATGTATCCAAACATACTTCCATCCATCACTGGATTTCCCTTACCAGATTCAATTTTTTCAAATCCACTTAACGGGTTATCACTCACTGCCTGAATAACAGAATATCCTGCGGAACTAAATCCAACTGGCGCATAGGTAATATAATACTTCCCATTATGCTTTATCATAAATGGAGCTTCATTAATCCCACCTTCATCGGTGTGATACTTATCTCCTTCTACTACAGACTCTATTTTTCCTGGCGTACTAGATACATTGCTTCTGCCTGCCACTGTAAGGCATGACACTGTTGAATAATCTGCATGGGTCATTGTCTTCATTTTCATACCCCAGCAACCATTCAAATGACTGTAGTGGTCATCTGTATGTTTATTGAAGTACAGATAGAACTCTCCATCATCATCAAAGAATGGAGACACGTCGATGACCGACCATGCGTATTCTGTATTACAGCCTGTCATAAAGTTAATAGTAGGAATTCGTTTTCCTGTCTTTGCATCAGTGTCATACAGCACATCAAATGGTCCCATCGGCGAATCCGACACTGCTACACCTATATGTAATCTATCATAATCATTGCTTGAATCAGAGATACCTTCTACTCCATAATCCTGCGGTGCCATCGCACTAAAGTACATGTAATATTTTCCGTCCGCAGGATTTCGAATGACTTCTGGTGCCCACCATAAATCCTGACACCAGTCTTCTTCGTCAATCACACATGCATATCCACCTTCTAAGGCTCCACACAATTCCCACTGATATAAATCCTTAGAGCGATAGCAGCTTGCCACTAAATCCGTAATCTTATTGTCTTTATAATACTGTGCATTTAAAGATGCCCAGTCATTTGTTGCAAAGCTGGTTGGATACATATAAAAGTATCCACCATATTCTGCATCCTCTTCCTCTGACACATAGAAGCAGCCTGGGTCAGGACCTTCCACATCATTTCCGTTCATACCGTATAATTCTGTATTATAATTGTCCGTAAACTCATCTATTCCTGCGCCGTAATTGAGATAAACCAATGAGTCTTCTGTCTCCCGTTTGTCACTTCTGCAGCCAGCCATACCAAAGCACATACTTACTGCCAACAAACCGGTCAGAACCTTCTTCCATTTTGTTTTCATGATTTTTCTCCTCGCTTTTATTGCTTGTATTCTGCTAATCTGGCGTTGGAATCCTCAATATAAGAATACAAGAATGTTTCTAACTCCATCTTTCCGTAACGAACTTCCTTATTTAATGGATTTGACCATGTAGTAATCCATGTGCTGTCAGGCATATACCACCAGTCACCTGCACTAGAATTTTTGATTGAATCAAGTACAATCTGCGCATTGCTGTAAGGAAGCTTTTCTAAAGCTAACTCTGCATCTGACTTGCGAGATGACATATATCCGTTCTCAGCCAAGAATTTCTGGCCTTCTGTCGCAAACCAGTTTACAAAAATGTAAGCTGCATCTTTCACTTCTGATTTTGCGCTGACACTGATAGAATATCCTAAAGAGTGTGTTGCTACCTTTCCTGCTTTTGCAACCGTATCACATAATGGGTCAGCAGGGTCTGTATAGACTTTATACTGTGGCAATGGAGCCACACCCCATTCGTCCTTCATAATCTTTTCAATTGTCTTAAAATTCGAAACCTTTTCTACTAAAAGCGCAAGGCTTCCTGATGTGAAATATTGTACTGCAGTAGTTCCATTGAATGCATCAGGGTATGGACATACATTCAGTCCGCCGATACCTGCCAAATAGCAGAAACGTGAGAAAGCTTCTTTAATAGAAGGGAGTTCCACTAGAGTTCCATTCGTTACTTCTGCGCTAAAATCACGCATACTTGCAACACTGCCGTTTACAGTATAGTTAAAATAGGTCTTTCCGTCTGTGTCGTAGGAAATGTTTTCCCCTTGATTTGCATTCACAATATCCTTGACATCCAGAGTTTCGCCTGCATTGTAAGTAGTACCTGTATATACTCCTGTGTATGTCTTTCCTTCCCCTACAATATAGTTTGGATTCGTACCTGGTAACGCAAAAGTCCAATCACCATTCCCACTCAAATCTTCTAAACAGTCACCACCTACAGACCATCCATAATTAAACCACCACTCTGTGTAATAACCGTATTTTGTTGCAGAAGAATCATTCCATTCCTTTGTACAAAGCATACCAAGGTCTTCAATTTCGTCCCAGTTCATTGCTATTCTGTCATTAAAAATCAATTCTTCCTCATCACTTGGGCTTGTCCAGGAAAGACCATCATTCTCACCTTCATATGGTACAAAAGGAGTTTCACTTCGGTAAAAGCCTTTCGCTGGTACATCGGATGTAATTCCATAATCCGCTTTCGTTTTTCCATTTAAGTCCTTTGCACTGCCTTCATTAAATGCAGCTAAATCTTCCTCATCTACACTGATACAGATTACTCCATTTTCTTCCAATGCTGTTTTGTTATAGTATAAAACTGTAGTATCATTGTAACTTGGAACTCCATATAGCGGATCGTCACTATTAGAAGTAGTAGTCTCTGTATCATAGTAATAGCGACTAACCGTATTGTCATAGAACTCATCGATTACGGACTGTTCAATCTTTCCTGTCATATCGTCCAGATATGGCGTGTATTTTTTGAAATAGTCATCTGCAAGAGCAATAACATCAGGACCGCCATTGTTTGGAAGCTGCTGTGCTAAAACGGTATTAAGGCTTCCTGACTTCGGAATCCCTGCCACATTCACATTCTTTTCTTTTCCTACTGTATTGTTAAATTCCTGAATGGCAAGATTGTACATTTCTGTAAGCGCCACATCGCCCCCATACATGAAATCCACTGTTACTACCTTCCCAGAACTTTTTCCACCGCCACCACAGGCAACCAATGAGCTTGCCATAACGACGGCTAACACGAGTGATAATAGTTTCTTTTTCATTTTAGATTCCTCCTTTAACCTTTTAATCCTGATGACATTGAGATACCATCAATGATGCGTTTTTGGAAAATCACATACAACAAAAGCATGGTCACCAATGAAAATACTCCTGCTGATGCAACTAATGACTTATCCTGCACTGAGTTATTCAAAAAGTCCAAGGCAACCTGAATGGTATACCCTCTCGGATTATTCAAATAAATCAGAGGTGTAAGAAAATCATTATATTTTGAAATAAATCCAAGCACTAACTGTGCCATAAGTGCTGGTTTCCCTATCGGTAATACGATTAGGAGAAATGCTTTCCATTTCCCCGCCCCGTCAATTTTTGCCGCTTCTAAAAGACCATCCGGAATTCCCATAAAAAATTCTCTTAGAAACATGACTGTCGCCGCTGCACTAAAGCAGCCTGGTACAATAAGCGGCAGTGCTGAATCCGTCCATCCGTACCAATCAAACATAATATAGGATGTAGTCATAGTGACGCAGCCTGGCATCATCATAGTCATGATTAAAAGATGATACATCAGATCTCTTCCTGGAAATTTCAGTTTTGCAAAAGAATAGGCAGAAAGAGCAGCCACGAATACACCAATAACTGTTGGTACTATGGCATAAATGAATGAATTCAATACTGCCTGTCCCATAGTAATCCCTATGGAACCACCATAAGAAAACAATTCCTTATATGACGCTAAATCAATGCCTTCCTTTGGCCACCACGAGAAGTCTAAACTATTTGCTTCTAATGGCGTTTTTATAGATGTAACCACCAATATATAAAATGGTAAAGCAACTACCACTACCATTAAACAAAGTGGAATCATAACACCTGGGTCCATTTTTTTCACAAGAGGTGACTGATATATATGATAATATGCATTTGTTTTATCTAACTTCTGATCAATTAACTTCAGTAAACCAATCAATACCAATGAACAGATTAACAATACTGCACAAATGATACGGCTATTGCTTCCTTCTTCTGCGCGGAAACAGCAGAGTGTCCCACATATCACTGCCACAACCCAGAGGATAGGAACCAGAAATCCATACATTGTTTTATAGCCTTTTAAGCCTACATTAGAAATCATAATTTACCCACCTCTTTTGCATCTTCATATTGATTTGCGTTACGATGAACACAATAATTGCAAGAATCCATCCTGCCGCTGCTGCAAGACCATATCCATGCTGGTAGCTGCTTACAAATACCATATTATAAATATGTTTCACTACAAGGTCACTTACCCATGCGGTGGAATCGCCCCATGTCGGTACAATAGTATTACTTCCGCCTGCCAGAATGTATGTCTCTGTCATCGCCTGTAATGCCCAAATAATTTTCATGGTCAACAGATAGGCCGTTGTTGGTGAAATCGCCGGCCAAGTAATCTTCCAGAACATCTGGAATTTCGAAGCCCCGTCAATTCTTGCCGCCTCATAATAAACTGAATCCACGTTAGCAAGAGCTGCCTGGAATAATACGATACAGAATCCGAGACCTTGCCAAACAGTCATAATAATAGTAGCTGTCATAAAACTCATAGCAGAGTCCGTCAGCCATCCTACCTTTGCAAATCCAAGAAAAGAAAGAATCGCATTCAAAACACCAGACTCTCCATGATATAAAATTTTAAAAGTCAAGCCCACTACTACTGCCGAACAAACATATGGAATAAAAAATACGGAGCGAAAGAATCTCTTTCCTACTCTTGAATTGTTCACCAAATTTGCGATAAAAAGAGCAATCGCTATACAGATTGGTGCATTTAAAGCGTAGACAATCGTCGATAAATAAGATGCATATGTAGCATTATCACCATTTGTGAGAATTGTTTTGAAGTTCTCAAATCCTACAAACTCCATCTCTGATAGATTCGTAGTATGTAACTCATTAAAACTAACTACACTGGCAAGCACTAGCGGAATCATGCCAAAAAGCAGGAATCCAAGTAGTGGAACCACGGCAGCAATTGCGCTGCCGATGTAGTCCCTTCTTTGAGCTTTCTTTTTGTTATATTCTTTCTTCATGTCAATGCTCCATTCGTCTAATTAATTGAAATCTGATAAGCAAGTAATATCTACTGCATTTCCCATTTTTACAGTAAGATTCGAGATATTACCTATCTCTTGAGAACCCGGAATATAAATTCCTAAGTTATAGGCACTACCACTTGTAAATCCAGCAAACACTTCCGTTGAAAGATACTTTTTATTTGTATTATCCCAATCTTTAATAGATGAACTTAATGGTATTTTCCATGAAGGAATTAAACTATTGGCATCGTCCCCAAACCATACATATAAAACATCATTTGCAATGACAGCCTTAAAACTAACTGTATTTTTTGTACGCTGGAATGGTGATGCTTTAAAATAATCACCAACCTTTGTGTTAAATGCAAGTTCATTTTCTCCATGTCGGAAATTATTATTATCCACATAACTGCCATTTTCATTATCTACCAAACGAAATCCTTGATAGTATGTAATTGCTCTTAGAACCTTTCCACTCTCCTGAATATTAAAACCAAGTAGTAGTTCTTTCTTATCTGCGATAGCATCTGTACGTGCCATAGTTCCGCTTACTTCCCACCTGTTACTATTTCCTTGAAAACGAATTAATGTTTCTAAGTTCTGACCAATATTTGATGCAGTACCTGCCACTTTATTTACTGTTGCGCGATACTCCTGACTTGTGAAAAACTTAGGAAATGCTGAAATGCCCGTAGTGTCTACACCATTTCCCATTTTTACAGTAAGATTACTAATCTGTCCTTCTACTGCACCATCAATATAAAATCCAAAATTATATTTACTTCCATCAGCAAATCCATCAAAAATTTCTGTACTAGAATATGTTTGAGATGAATTATCATAATCCATAATCGCTTCATTTAATGGAACTTTCCATGATTCAATCAAATTACTTTCACTATCTCCAAACCATACATACAAAGTATCATTTACAATAACCACTTTAAAGTAAATTTCATTCTTCGTACGCTCGAATGGAGATGCTTTAAAGAAATCTCCAATAGCAGGATTAAATGCCATTATATTTGCCCCATGTCTGTATCCATCCGTTGATGCCTTGACCGAACCATTTTCAATTTTTTGGAAACGTATTCCCTGATAATAAGTTGTCGCTCTAAGTGTCTTAGTTCCTGACATAACATTGAATCCCAACAGTAATTGCTTTTTCGCTGTTATCTCATCTGTACGTGTCATCTTTCCTGACACTTCCCATTTATCACTCTCACCACGGAAACGAACCAAGGTTCCTCTATTTGCCACGTTGTTAATCTTTCCATTCACATGGTCAACATTTGCCTGATAAATCTCACTTGTAAAGAATTTTAAATCACTCCATGCCGGTGTATCTTTCACTGCAATACCTTCTGCATCTACACCTGTTACAAACTGAACATCTTGATATTTTGCACTTCCCTTTGAAGAATCATATGCAAAGATACCTAATTGCACAGAATCTCCTGACTTGTATTCCGTAAGAATCTTATTCAATGAAATAGCACCTACTTGAACATCATTGCAAAGAACATAAAGAGTAGCATTCTTCACAACTGCAGTCATTTGACATACGCCTTTATCGTTATAAGTTGACGCTTCGCTTAGGATTTTCGCAGTCACATCATGTGCGTTTGCAGTCGCTTGATTCAGAAGGAGTTTTACATTCCTTCCAGCACCTTGTACCACAACTTGTGCTGTCTCATTACCTGCTTTTACCGTAATACCATTCCATGAAGCTGTGTTAGCCTTATCTACTAACTGAATCGTTGTTTTCACAGCCTGATTTTCTGTTGTAGCTGCACCATACAGATATTTCGCTCCATCACTTGAACTTGGCATATAACTTCCTGTCAATGCTTCGTATGAGAATTGGCTTGTCTCTGCTGCTGTCACTTTCTTATCTGTTACCAGTTTTGCCTTTGCCTCATCTCCATACAAATCAACAATATCTGTAACCTTCATTTTGGCAGCATAATTATCTATGCAACTAAATCCAATTCGATATTCTTTCTCTGCGGTCCAGTCTGCACAAAGCATTGTTAATGGCATCTGCATAAATGGTTGTCCATCCAGACTTCCATACAGAATTCCATCTGTAATCGCCCATACAACCTTATAAGAGGTTTTGCCATCTGCCGTTCTTGTCATCTTACTTATTGCAATATTCTTTGTTGTGCCATCTGTACCAGAAATGTTTTGCGCCCAGAAATGATCTTTGTAACCATATCCTGGTGCTGCCTCAAACGAGAACGCAAATGTATTTACTTTTCCGTCTGCAATTCCTGGGGCCCCTGTTATCGAGTCTGTACGATTTGCTCTAATCTGTACACCTTCATTCAAAAATTCAATCTGACGACTTTCCGTTCCTTGAAGTATGGTAATTCCATATCCTTCTGATTGGTCAGCCTTTTGATTAAAGGTCGCAGAGAGATAAATATCTGTTGATGCTTCCTTTAAGTAAGCATATGGTTTACCCGTCCAGGCATATGTATATAGTTCATCTACATTCTCAGCAAATCCACCAGTCAATCGTTTTGCCACAAAGCTGTCCCATCTTGTTACGTTCTTATCGATAGTTGCAAGTGTCTTTGCAAAATTCTCCTGTTCCGTCACTTCGTATCCCATTTTCACCTGTAAATCATCAAATCCACCAGTTCTCACTGCTGTATCGGCATCTTCCGCAATTCGAAGTGTCACTTTATATTCAGAGCCTTCTGCGAATCCGCCAAATTGAACTTCTTCCAGTGGAACTCTCCAGCAAAGTTCGCCATCAAACCATGCATAGAATACATCATCATAGATTGCAACTTTAAACTCTGTTTCATCTAAAGTTCTTTTCTTTGTGCCATTTGCAGCTCCAAAGAATGCAATCACCTTATCATTTACAGCGTATGTATCTACTCCAACAGCATGCAAGGTTGCACTTGTATCTCCTACAGCACCCCATTGACCGTTTACAACCTTTACAAATCCATTGGTCATTCCACCAATCCAAACTTCTTTATCGCCTGACTGCACTGCAAATCCCATAATAAGATTCTTGTCATAGGATGTATCTGTACGCTTCATGATACCTTCAATCTGCCATGCATCTGACTGTCCATAAAGAGTTACATTCTTAGTTGATGTATTGCCAGTGGTTGTTTTCATAGCAGAACCGTCAGCAAAAGAATAATCATCAATGCTTAAAAGTTCTGAATAATATCTCCACTCGGTCAACGCTAATTTATCGACCTCTGTTACTGATAACACTTTCATGTCTTGGAAATGAGATTGTCCAACACATGCGTTGTATGTATATACGCCAACAGAAACCTGACTGTCCTTTGTATATCCTGGGAACAGTGCATGCATCTTAATGCAGAGAGCCTGTTTTCCATTAAATTGGATATAGAAGTTTCCATCCTTTACAACTGCTGTTACCTGACAATTGCCATTCTTATCAAATGTATTTGCATATTTCAAAACTTGATCTGTGATTGCAGCAGCACCCCATGTATAATTTGTATCGTGATAAATTACATTGCGTGTACCATCAATTCCGAATTGTTCTGTCTTGTCGCCAACCTTTACGGTAATACCAACTCTTGCCGCTGTGTTCTGTGCATCCACCCATTTCAAATTGGTTGAAATACCACTATTCTCTTTGCTTTCTGTTCCATAGATGTAAGACGCTCCATTAATTGAAGCTGGAATGTATGCACCAGTCAGTGGTTCATAATCCACTCTGTATTTCTCAGAATAAGTAATTTCTTGGTCTGTGATTAACTTTTTCTCTGCCTCTTCACCAAAAGATACATCAATGTTTGTAATCTTAAGTTCATCGCCTGCATCTACGCCGTCAAAACTTGAAAAACCAATCTCATATTTCTTATCTGCCGTCCATGAAGCATTCAGAAGATTCAGTGGTAGTCGAACTATAGTCACTCCATCAAGACTTCCGTAAAGGGTGCCTTCCCATACTGCCCAGACAATATCATAGCTTCCGCCCATCGTGTTCGAAATCATATTCTGGATTTCTGAATTTGTGGTTGTTCCTAATGTTCCAAATGCATTTTGTGCAAAGACACAAGTCGTGCCGTCTCTTCCAGCAAAGTTATAATAGTAGACTGGCATTTCCGCGTTTAATGTTCCGCCTTCTTGTGTGTGATTCTTTGTAACCGCAACTCCAAGACTCTGGAAACGGATTTCTCTACTTTCTTTTCCATTTCGAATGCTCACACCAAATACATTGTCCTTAGAACCTGTTGTGGTATAAGTTGCAGACAAATAAATCACATCGCTGCTTCCCTTCAAGTATGCATAAGAAGCCTTTGCTTTTTCTTCACTCGTATTGAGAAGTGTTCCGCCATCTGCAGTCAGATAGGTGAAGCCCTCACCCTCTACCTGGAATGCCACCTTTGCATCGCTGGTAAGTGATTTTAATGTTTCTGCTGTTACCGTCTGCTTCTTCCCATTCAAATATGTTGTAATTGGGAATAGAAGGCTAGAACTTTCTTTCAATGCATTTACTGGTGCATCTAAAAGTCCAATTCCATACACATTTGTGTAAGTTGCATCTTTTCGTCCATCTAAATAAGAGATGGTAACCTTACTTCTAATTCTTGAATAATATGCATTCAACTTTGATCCCATAGTAAGCTCTGCTTTCTTTAGCACGCTTCCTTTTACAGAACTATCTAACACAAAACCTTTCTTATCTGCACTCGGTGCCTCCACCTCTGTAAATGCATATGCTTTGTATTTCTTCGTCTCACCAAGCTTATAGATTCCTAACTCTTCTGATTCAAAATAATAGTTCACTGAATAGGTAACCTCTGCCACGTCATAGTACACTTCCAATACGCAGGCACTCTTATTCTCTTTTACAGTTCCCTTCAGTACACTCTTCTCTTTATTTAAAACATACTGGCTTGGAAGATTTGCACTTGCGTCTTTCTCCGAAAGTTCTACCTCGCTGCCAACCAATCGTTCAAACACTTCTTCCTTTACATCGTAGGTACCCCTGTCTTTACTCTGAGTAAACCAGCGCACCTTATAGAGAGAATATTGTTCGTCAGAGTCCTTAATGGTTACGATGCAAGATGCACTGTACTCTTTCCCGTCATACAATACAATTACCGTAATCTTAGTTTCTCCTCCGTCCTTACCAGTTACTGTTCCATCTTCGTCGACTGTAGCCACCTCTGGATTAGAACTAATCCATGTGATATCCACATCCAGGTTTTCATATTTTTCTTTGTTCGGTACAATCTGAAGTTGTACTTCTTCGCCCTTTTCAATAGCAACATCCCTTTGATTCAGAGAAATATCATAGTCTGTCACATCTGTGTTTCTTCCAAACAGCATCCATACTAGCAGCAATAACAAAATTACTATGATCGCCAAGACTGGAAAAAGTACTTTTTTGTTTAACTTCTTTTCCATGAATCTTTCCTCCTTTTATCTGTTCTTTCTTTATAAAAGTTACTTTATTTTCTGGTTGCGTAATAAAATGCTCCTGTACATTTGTCAATCTGCAACAGACTTCCATGAATTTCAGAAAGTACCCAACCTTCCTGCACTTTCAAGCAAGTTTCCTGTGCCACATCAGAATAATTGATTGCACAAATAATATATCTCTCATCTGTCTCTTTATGTACTGTAATTCCTATCTGTGGATTTGTAGATACAACAAGCTTTTTCGCAATTGTATCCTCACCAACTTTTTGGTAAATCTTATACCAGTCTGTCTGGTTGAATACACCCGCTTTGCAAGATAAATTCACTTCCAGTGGCATATTGAGGAAAAATACTTTTCCCTTTCCATACTGATGCTCAGAGAAAACAATATTTCCTGTTTCGTTCGTAGCAAGCACCTTCGCCCCTACACTTTCTAAAAGCAATTCTTGATTCACATAGTATTCCAGTTTTCCAAACTCAAACTCTCCAACGTGATTTTTCTGTGAGCGAATATTGCCATTTGGTCGCAATCCAAATACTTCTCCCAATTCTATCAAACTGCCACCATCGTATGTAACCAGCATAGATGCGCCATCCTCATACACCTTCCTCTTCAAGAACTCCCATGTGTGCTTATACATAATTGCCCACTTGAATACTCCCGGTACCACATACACGGATGCATCTGGCGGATATAGTCCACTTACATCTCCGTTACAGAATTTCATGTCCAAACCAGCCTGTTTTGCAAGTACGAAAGACACCGAACCATTTGCCCAACGGTCATTTTTTGTCAATACACATACAGTGTCTATCTCATGCTGTGGAAGTTCATCAAATGGCAACTCGTCTATGATTGCTGAAATGTTTTTCATTTCTTTTCCAATTGGTTTCGGTTTTCTTTCTAAATCAACAAGCCCCAGAGACCGTTCCATCATAGACCATGCATATGGAGAAGCATCTAAATGGATATGCTCGTGGGCACACCACCATAGGTACCCTTTAATATTGTGAGCCAGACAGGAATAAAAATTAACCCGCATAAAATCGGCTGCCGCTTCACGATTTGCCGTTGTCTCTGAAAATGCGTTTTGCTCTTGCATGATAACTGGCTTTCTTCCCAAGTCCTGATAATACATACTCTGCACTGTTGGAAATATGGTAGAGCGCATTTTATTAGGTGCATCATAATCATTATTCACCGATGGCGACACGTAAGGATGCGTTGTTACATAATCCGTAATCTCACCTTGGTCGCGAATGGTCCAAACGCCTTCCGCTTCATCTCCATCCAAACCATGCATACCTGAAGAAATCTCTCTTGTCGGGTCTGCTGCTTTGATTGCATTTCTTACAAAAGCAGTCCATACATACGCCTCTGCTCTAGATTCCGTTGGTCCCAGACAGTTACATTCGTTTCCCAAATCCCACATGATAATATTTGGAATATCCTTCACTTGTGAAACAAAACCTCTGATAAAGCGATCTGTCCACATAAGCGCTTCTGGGTCGTTAATTAAATTACGTCCATCTACAATCGGCGGTGCAAACACTCGTCCACTCATCCATCCCGTCATCACAGCCACAATCAGATCAATTCCATATTCCTCACAAACGCTTGCGAAATGACGAAAATTTTCAATTTGGTTTTTATCAACCCCTGTGTCATCTTCCAACGGCTGTTCATCTACCGCCACACAATCACAGGGTTTCATACGCCATTGGTACAACCTTTTCACCGGTTGAAATTCGCGCCAATTTGGAAATACTCTCATGCATTTCACACCAATATCCGCCAGAGCCTTAATATCTTCTTTTATTACCTCTCTGTCATAGTATTTCCACATGTCTGTTCCGTGTGCTGAATCCCAATAATTACATCCTAGTAAAAACTTCATAGTTCCTCTTTTCTGTGCATTCCGACTATATTCCATCGAAAAGCACCCACTTTCTAGTCAACATTTTCATCTAATTTAATTATAAAATTAGCGATACACACTGTAAACAGAGACAATCTACACTAAACTTAAGAAAATCAACATTTTTCTTCCTTTTTCTTCCATTTCACTTTATAAATTCAACATTTCGCCTCATAAAAATAAGCAGTCATTTGTTGCAAACAATGGAAAATTATGATAGCATTAAGAAAATTAACGCTTTAAAGGGGAAATTCAACAATGTTTTTTTTCGATATCAACATTCCTTCTTCTCATGGGTATATTTGCGAAAACAAAATTTTTGATGAACCCTATGTCTCACGTCTACACTGGCATGGATTCATCGAAATGGAATTTGTTATTAGTGGAAGGGGTATTAATCAGTACTATGGTTCTGATTACCCATTTAAACGCGGTGATGCCTGGATACTGACTGTTCATGACAGTCATAAGGTAATTTGTGAACAGGGATTGAATGTTATAAAGATTTCTATCAAACCAGAAATATTGCACGGCAAGCTCCAAAAACATCTCTCTTTGTCTCATCCACTAAAGTGTTCCTTTGAGGAAGAAGAATTTCAATTTATTCAGAACAGATTAAAAGATTTGCTTTATGAGCAGGAACATCCTCAAATGCTATCGAGAGTAAAAGCAAGTTCTATCATTAATGAATTAGTTGTGGAAATGGCCAGAAAATCTTCTATTAATACCACACCCCCAAAACTTGGTATTATTCAGGATGTCATTGCCTGGTTACAGGCTAATTACAAAAATGATATATCATTGGCACAAATAGCCGATATTTTTTCATTGACACCAAACTACTTAGGCCGCCTATTTAAAAATGCAATGGGTATGTCTTACAATGATTATTTAAACAGCCTTCGATTAAAGAACGCCTGCCATTTACTTTCAATCTCTGATTCTTCAATCAAAGAGATTGCTGCTGAATCGGGATTTAATTCCGTAGAATATTTCAATTCAATTTTCAAAAAGTATTATGGTGCTACGCCATCTCAATATCGAATGCTCGCTACGAAAAAGCATTAATAAAAACTTGGAAATACTCTCAAAGTATCTCCAAGTTTTTCTATTCACCAAATATTATTTTCTCTACTTCTGCACATAGGTAATGATACACCGGCAAGTGGTATTCTTGTATTTTATATGTTTCTACAGCTGGTACTCGAATAGTGATATCAGATAATTCAGACAATCTGCTTTTCCGTTCTCCAGTCATAGATAAAGTTTTTACTCCCATGTATTTCGCCACCTCTATGGCTTTCACAACATTCTTAGAATTACCAGAAGTAGATAGCCCTATTACAAGGTCATTTTCTCTTGCATACCCATATACCAACTGTGCATACATCATTTCCGGCTCAACATCGTTAATAAATGCAGATAAAATTGCACTTTGGCTGGGCAGAGAAATTGCAGGCAGAGAACCTTGAAGACCTGATCTTAGGTTCTCTGGAATACGTTCATCTGTGACCTCTCGTTTTAGCAGAAAACCTTTCATCAACTCTCCGACAATGTGTTCACTATCTGAGGCACTTCCACCATTTCCACAAACCAATACCTTTCCGCCATTCTGATATGTATGAATCATCAACTCCAGTGCCTTGTCTATGTCTTCTCTGCATACCTCCAATGTAGGATACCTTTTATATAGCATGTTATTTACCTCCCATTGCCGCTACTGCAAGAGCAGCATAATCTCCAATATTTTCTTCTAATAGTGCTGATACAACCTGACAAACATCATTGGCAGTTGCCAGACTCTCTCTATTTATCGTCCGCTCCATTTCATCCCTCAAGAGATGTTCACATCTTTGAAAAATACTACCTAAAACAATTTTTTCTGGATTTAAAATATCGATTAAAATTGCAAGACCACGTCCCAACATTTCTCCGCAAACACGATATACAGCGCGGGCATCATCATATCCTTGGTTGGCATATTCTGCAATCAATTTTGCAGTAACATCTCCAATCTTACTCATATCATCACAATAAGATACTTCTTCTCCCATCTGCAATTTTTCCTTTGCCATCATCTGTCCAAGCTGCGCAATTCCACTTCCCGAACAGAATCCTTCAAAGGAACCTGCTTTCCCATAGCCTACCGGTCCAAAAGAAGCAAGTCTTATATGTCCACATTCGCCTGCCATATCAGAGATGCCGCTATAAAGTTGCCCATTTAAAATCAGTCCAGCTCCAAGCCCAGTTCCAAAAGTTAAGAAAACCATATTCTGACATCCTTTTCCTGCTCCAAACAGCCATTCTGCCACTGCACATGCATTTGCATCATTTTGCAGATATGCCTTGCAACTATATTTATTCTCCAAATATTTCACAACCGATATATTATCCCAGCCAGGCAGGTTCGGCGGAGACTGAATTATGCCCTGTTTTGAATCCAGTGGCCCACCACAGCTGATACCAATACAGTCAATCTTATCTGTCATTTCTTCCAATAAGGTACACATACGTTCTATCATTTCATAAGGTGATATTGTATGGTCTGTAGGAATACTTCTTTTATCTAAAATCTGTAGTTTTCCACCTATTTCTTCACCAATGCATACACCACATTTTGTGCCACCTATATCAAATCCAACCATCCATATTCCTCCAAGAAATCTATTTAGCTCCAATATATGTGTTACTACACTTATTATAGCAATCTAGAAAATCCTATGTAAATTTCAATAATGTTGGATAAAATTAAGAAAATCAACAATTGCCTGCAAACTCACACATAAAAAAGGGTACCGAACTACGATCCCCTTTCCTTTATATCTACATTTCTTTATATTTGGAAACATTTGCTGCCAACAAATCAACGAAAAATCATAGGCAAACTCCTCCCTTGTAAAATTGATTAATAAATTAAAAGTACTTGGAATCATGACGAACTGCCGAGAATAATTAGACCAAGTAGAATTGCAAATCACACGAATGCAACAAAAAACGGGTCTGACTTTTGTCAAACCCGTTATTACAGTTTGTAATATGTTTTCTATTTATTCTTTTTGTGCTCCTATATATGGAAGCATCCGCCACCAATAAATTCCTTTAGCAATGAATTCGCTGGCACATGTTCACTTCCGATTCCCACGAAGTAATCTAAAAACTTCAAGAGTCTCTTCGCCTCTATATACTCCTCACAATCCTTATCAATTCCGAAAAGTACCGGTTCTGCATACTGCTTCAGCACTGCCAATTCGTAAATCAACGCTGAGTTAAACATTACATCTGCCTCATCCTGATATGGGAAAATGTTTTCTTCTTCTCCTCTTCTGACCGATGGCCACATTGCAATGGTCTGTCTCGCATTTGTTCCCCTCGTTCTGGCATCGCGCACCATACGGCGAAGCAAACGTCCATCTGTTGTTGGAATGCGGTTGTGCTCATCTACATTGAGCTGTGTCAAAGCACTAATATAGATTTTAAATTTATTTTCTTTTGGAAGTTGATAAGTGAGCTTATCATTCAGGCAATGAATCCCTTCGATTACAAGCACATCATGCTCCCCAAGCTTCTTTGTCTGACCATTGTACTCACGTCTTCCTGTTTTAAAATTAAAGGTTGGAAGCTGAATTTCCTTACCCTCTAACAAATCCGTCAAATCCTGGTTAAATTGTTTTACATCAATTGCTTCCAGACATTCAAAGTTATAATTACCATCTTTATCCTTTGGTGTATCCTCGCGATTCACAAAATAATTATCCACTGCAATTGGATGTGGAATCATGCCATGGGCACGAAGCTGGATAGACAATCGGTGTGAAAATGTTGTTTTGCCTGATGAAGATGGCCCAGCAATCAGGATGAACTTCACATCTGGTCTGTCTGCAATCGTTCTTGCGATATCTCCAATCTTCTTCTCCTGCAACGCTTCCTGCACTAAAATGGTCTCCTGAATATTACCTTTCGTAATTTCTTCATTCAGGTCTGCAACCGTTTCAATACCAAGCATATCGCCCCATTTTGTAGATTCCTTCAAAACCTGGAATAGTTTATGATATGGCTTAAATGGCGGCACAACAGTTGGAGCCGTATGTTCTGGCATCTGGATTACAAATCCTTCATCATACAAATACAGTTCAAAATAAGGCAAATAAGATGCATCCGGCACCATGTAGCCATAGTAATAGTCTTCAAACTCATTCATGCTATAGAGATTTACCCTTGATACGCGACGGTATTGAAATAGACGCTCCTTATCATGCATGCCATGCTTGCGGAACAGCGCAATCGCTTCATCTGTGTGAACTGTTCTCTTCTTAATTGGCATCTTTTCTGCGACCATTTCCAGCATTCTTGCCCTCACACGGTCAAGAAATTCCTGATTCATTTCCAAATCACTGTCGACTGTACAATAAAAACCCTTGCTTACCGAGAAATCGATACGCACCTTACACTTCTTTTCATGTCCACAGATATCATGAATTGCCTTTACAAGCATCAGGCACATACTTCTCTTATAAGTCTTATTGCCCACTGCATCACCTGCTGTAATAAATCGCAGGCTGCAGTCTGCATGCAATGTTTTTCGGAGTTCAAAGAGCTTTGCATTTTCACATCCAAGCAGAATCTGATGTTCATACTTATCTTGAAAATCCCTTGCAATCACTTCAAAACAGGTTCCTTCTTCATACTCACGAATTTCTCCCAAAACCTCTACCCTATATTTTGCTTTATCCATGACATCCCTCTTTTCTTTATTGAATCACTTCTTTATTCAGTTACTTAAAACACTAAATCACTTGAAATGGATGAGAAATCTTTGCCGTTTCAACCAGAACACCATCTATATTCTTTAGCAAATATCCAGCCATATCTTCTATAAAAATGTGCTCCAGTCCATAATGTCCTGCATCGATAATTGCGAGCTCCTGCGCTACTGCATCAATGCCAACATGATGATCGATATCTCCAGTGATTAATACGTCCACCTTTTTTTGGATGGCAGACTTTATCATGCTCTTTCCAGATCCCGGAGAAATTGCTACACGTTTTACTTTCCTATTAATATCGCCAAATACTTTGACTGTATCCAGATGGAACTTCTCTTTTACAAGTTCACAGCATTCTTTCAAAGTCATTTCATTGGTAAGTTCACCGACACGTCCAATTCCCTTTAACTGCTCCATGTCGGTCATATCCAATACTTCTGTATCATCCAGCCCCATAATTACACCAGAGAGCTCTGCCATACCAAGCACATCATAATTGGTATGCATTGCATAATAGGAAATATCGTGCTGTAATAGTTTTACAACACGATTTCCAATAAAATGCTCATCTGTAATCTTCTTAAGTGGTGAGAAAATCAGCGGATGATGAGTCACAATCATATCAGCCTTCCTCTGAATTGCTTCATCAATCACTTCATCGGTTGGGTCTAGCGCCACATAGATTTTATTAACTTCTTTCTCCGTGCGGCCAACTAATAGTCCAACATTATCCCACTCTAAGGCTGCCTGCTTTGGATATGTATGTTCAATTACACCAATTATCTCTCTACAAAGCATATTGCCTCTTTCACCTCAGCTAGTTCGCGGCTAAGTTCTGCTTTACGCGCTTCGATGTGCGCTCCAGATTGCGCATCTAAATTCTGCATAATCAGTCCCTTCACCTGCACTTCTTTCTTTAAAAATTCTTTCAGCACTGGATGCTTCTGTTCCAGCAAATACTTCCCATAGCGAAGCTCTATAGTATTGTATTCCGGGCTCCTGCCATTTGTCACTTTCATCATCGGATAAAATTTTCCATCCTCAAGCACCATATCCTCTGCAATTACGACATATCCGTTCTCACACAGATACTGACGCACCTTTGAAAGCTCCGATTGTGGCTGCAGCACAAACTCTTTCAGATTCTGAAATATGGATTTTCCTTCTTCCATAATCTTAATGGTAAGTGCACCGCCCATTCCAGCAATCACCACGCAGTCACATTCACCCGCACTCAGTGCTGTGACACCATCTGATAATCTGGTCTCAATCGCATCACTTAATCCATATGCTGTGATATGCTCTTTTGCTCTCTCAAGCGGCCCGGCGTTCACATCCATTGCGAATGCCTTCCGGCATTTCTTTGTTTCTAATAAATATATCGGAATATATCCGTGGTCTGTTCCCACATCAGCTACTACACGACCTTCGCTCACAAGGTCTGCAACAGCCTTAAGTCTCTTCGATAATTCCATAATACACCTAGTCTAAATAGTCTCTAAGCTTACGGCTTCTGCTTGGATGACGAAGCTTACGAAGCGCTTTTGCTTCAATTTGACGAATACGTTCACGGGTAACATCAAATTCTTTACCAACCTCTTCCAATGTACGGGCTCGTCCATCATTCATACCAAAACGAAGGCGAAGTACTTTCTGTTCTCTGTCTGTCAATGTATCCAGAACTTCATCTAATTGTTCTTTTAATAATGTAGCTGCTGCAGCCTCTGCTGGTACAGGAACATTATCATCCTGAATAAAGTCACCTAAGTGGCTGTCCTCTTCTTCACCGATTGGTGTTTCCAGAGAAACAGGTTCCTGGGAAATCTTTAAGATTTCACGGACACGTTCTACAGGCATGTCCAATTCCTCAGCGATTTCTTCTGGCATTGGTTCACGTCCTAATTCCTGTAACAATTGTCTTGATACACGGATTAATTTGTTGATTGTTTCCACCATGTGTACTGGAATACGAATTGTTCTTGCCTGGTCAGCAATCGCTCTTGTGATTGCCTGGCGAATCCACCATGTTGCGTAAGTACTGAATTTGAAACCTTTCTGGTAATCAAATTTTTCTACCGCTTTGATAAGACCAAGATTACCTTCCTGAATCAAATCAAGGAACAACATTCCACGCCCCACATAGCGCTTTGCGATGCTAACAACGAGACGTAGGTTTGCTTCCGCAAGTCTCTTCTTCGCATCCTCATCGCCTTCTGACATACGTCTTGCAAGGTCAATTTCTTCGTCAGCAGTAAGAAGAGGTACCTTACCAATTTCTTTCAGATACATACGAACTGGGTCTTCGATGCTGATTCCATCTGGAACAGATAAGTCGATTTTTTCCATATCCACTTCGTCTTCTTCTGTCAAAAGAATTTCTACGTCATCATCATGCAACGCTTCTGTTTCTGCCGTAATTCTGAGTACGTCAACATTATGAGCTTCCAAATACTCATAAATCTTATCCATTTGTTCTGCTTCTAGCTCCATGTCTGAGAAAGCTTCATTGATTTCCTGGATTTCGAGCGTATTTTTCTTCTTCTTCCCTGCTGCAACCAGATTTTTCAATTTTTCCTCAAATTTAATAGCTTGTTCTTCCATGTAGTGCCATCCTCCATAACTTGTTTATATTTTATCCTCAATCAATAGAAATATGCAGTCTCGGTAAGTCCTGTAAGGATCTTTTTGCTTCCATTAATCGCTGTAATCCTAAAATGTCTGTTGGGTCCAGGTTTTTCGTCGCCTCATTCACACTGTGGTTCTTAACACGGATAATCGTTTCCTTAAGCGCCTTTTCCTGCTCTGCCTTTGTATCCAGCCTCTGAATTCTTGTATGGAACAAAGAAGCAACCTCCCGATGTTCCTCTTCATCTGTAAAATGGTTCATCACCTTCGCTGGGTTTAACTGTCCCGATTCGTACTGCTCATACAGAAGCTCCGCAACAGTTCTATATAATTCCTTTGTAAAATCATTCGGTGTGATATACTTCTTGATTTGTCCAAAAAGCTTTTCACTTTCAATCAGCCAAGTAAGTAAAATCTTCTGCGACTGCAGATTGCCATCTTCCTTGCTCCGCTCACGTCCCGCTGCCTGTTTTGGCCGTTCTACCGGTTTCGCAAGCCCCGTATTAATCGCCGTCTTTGCTACCAGCTTCCGCAGATTTTCATAACCCACCCGGTATTTCTCCGCAACTGCTTCTATATAATTATTGCGTTCAATTTCTTCTTCAAACTGTGTGAGACGTTTTGCAGTTTCCTTCATGAAGTCTGTCTTTCCTTCCGGAGAATTCATATCATAATCGCGCTCCAGAATCTCAAGAGAGAACAAGAAACCGTTTCTCGCCTTATTTATCCGCTCTTCAAAAGCCTCCGCGCCGAGATTCTTAATAAACTCATCCGGGTCTTTATATGGCTCCATACGAATAATCTTCGCAGTAACCCCTGCTTCCTTAAGAATCGGAATTGCACGCAGTGCTGCCTTCGTGCCCGCTTCATCGCTGTCGTAGGTCAAATAAACTTCATTTACGTAACGTTTGATAAGAGAAGCATGTCCTGTGGTAAGCGCTGTTCCAAGAGATGCAACTGCATTCGTAAATCCCGCCTGATGAAGCGCAATCACATCCATATATCCTTCACAAATCAGAAAATAGCTTTTTCTCGATGTTCTCGCACGGTTCAGTCCATACAGATTCCGGCTCTTATCGAACACTTCCGTCTCTGGTGAATTTAAATACTTCGGTTCGCCATCGCCCATGACTCTGCCGCCAAACCCAATCACCCGGCTATTCGCATCCATAATTGGAAACATCACCCGATTCCAAAATTTATCGTATACGCCATTTTTCTCGTTTATACTGATTAAACCAGCCTTTGCAAGAATATCATCCTTATAACCCTTAAGTTTCAAATATTTATACAAATCATCACTGTATTTGTTGGAATAACCAAGTCCAAAAGCAGTGATTGTCTCTTCGCTTAGTCCACGCCTTGTCAAATACGAGTGCGCAAACTTCCCTTGTTCTGTTTTTAACTGGGCATAGAAATACTTTGCCGCAAGCTTATTCACTTCCAAAAGTGTCGCTTTCAGGTCTGCTCTCTCTTTTGCTTCCTTGGAATACTCAACCTCTGGAATCTCAACCCCTGCACGCTCGGCCAGCATTTTCACTGCTTCCACGAACGAATAATTTTCATATTCCATAACAAAAGTAATCACATTGCCTCCGGCACCGCATCCGAAGCAATAATACATTTGCTTTGAACGGCTTACCGAGAACGATGGTGACTTTTCATTATGAAATGGACATAACCCAAAATAGGAACTGCCCTTCTTCTGCAGCTTCACATATCCAGAAATCACATCTACAATATCATTTTTTAGTCTTATTTCTTCTATTAACTCTTCTGAAAAGTACATGTTCTCCTCCTTCTGAATATATTTCCCTGCCTTTATATTATTCGACAAATGTTTTCGATTTCCTTTAAATTTTCCAAGATTCCGGAATAAAAATTTCCTGGAAAATTTTTACAGCATAATTATCCGTCATACCAGCAATATAATCACAGACAATCTGCTCCTTGCTGTCTCCATGCAGCTCCATAAGCTGTAAGAATTCATCTGGAATCATATCGAAATGTTTTGAATAGTATTCATATAATTTCTGAACCATCTGGACTGCCTTATTCTCTTCGCGTTTCGCAACCGGATTGCGATACACATTCTCAAACATAAATTTCCGCAGCCCCTTCATGGCATCCGCCACTTCCTCTGACATCTGAATCTTTGGCTGGTCCATGCTATTCACAATAACATCATGCGTAATCGTATTGAGTCTCGCCTTAGTAGAACTCCCCAGTACTCTTCTGAATTTCGGCGGAATGTCTGCTTCTGAAAGAATACCTCCACGGATTGCGTCATCCACATCGTGATTCACATATGCTATCTTATCTGACAGGCGCACAATCTGACCTTCCAATGTAAGTGGTTCTCCTGCCGTCTGATGTGTCAGAATGCCATCAATTACTTCTTTTGTCAGATTTAACCCTCTGCCCTGCTTTTCAATATATTTAACAACACGCACGCTTTGTTCGTTATGCTTGAAGCCCAGCGGACAAATTTCAGCCAAACCTCTTTCCCCCGCGTGACCGAACGGCGTATGTCCAAGGTCATGCCCAAGACTGATTGCTTCTACCAAATCTTCGTTGAGGCGAAGTGCTTTTGCAATCGTTCTCGCATTCTGTGACACTTCCAATGTATGTGTAAGTCTCGTTCTATAATGGTCGCCCTTCGGCAATAAAAATACCTGTGTCTTTTGCTTTAGTCTTCGAAACGATTTACTATGTAAAATTCTATCTCTGTCCCTCTGAAATACTGGACGCAGGTCACACTCTTCTTCTTTCCGTTCTCTTCCCAAAGAATCCTTACTATGTGTAGCATAAGGACTCAAATATTCCATCTCACGTAATTCCAATTGTTCTCGAATTGTCATAGTATCCCTCCTATACAATCACAGATAATTAATGCAGGCTTTTATATGTCATCTTCATATTATACTACAATTGTTCATCTTATGGAATAAACCACTGGTTAAAAAAGGAATTTTTAGGAGTCTCTCCTGCACGAAAAAGAGAACCCAGATAACATTGTGTTATCTGGGTTCTCTTCTTCATGCAGGAGATGGGACTTGAACCCACACAGCAAAATCTGCTACAAGATCCTTAGTCTTGCTCGTCTGCCAGTTCCGACACTCCTGCATAACGGATATTTCCGTTAAGTCGGGGTGACAGGATTCGAACCTGCGACCTCCTGGTCCCAAACCAGGCGCTCTAGCCAAGCTGAGCCACACCCCGTTATTTACCTGCTCTCGTTGAGCACATTTGTTATTATATCTAGCCTGTCATTGTTTGTCAACACTTTTTTAAAAAAATTTAAGCCCTAGTTATGAACCAGGGCTTATGGTCATAATTAGATGTTAGCTTTTGCTACTTCTGCTAATGTTGCGAACCCTACCGCATCGTTAACTGCCATGTCAGCTAAGATTTTTCTGTTGATTTCTACACCAGCTACTTTTAAGCCGTGCATCATTTTGCTGTATGATAAACCGTTCATTCTTGCTGCTGCATTGATACGGGCGATCCATAATTGTCTCATTTGACGTTTACGTTGTTTTCTACCAGCGTATGCAGATGTTAAAGCTCTCATAACTGATTGTTTTGCAACTCTGTATTGTTTTGATCTAGCTCCTCTATAACCTTTAGCGAGCTTTAATGTTCTATTGTGTTTTTTTCTAGCGTTCATTCCGCCTTTAATTCTTGCCATGTCCTTCTAATCCTCCTTATTTTACTATTCCAAATCTTATAAGTATGGTAATACTTTCTTCATGTTCTTTACATTTGTTGCATCTGTAATAGTTGCATGTCTAAGATTTCTTTTTCTCTTTGTAGATTTCTTAGTTAAGATATGGCTTTTGTAAGCTTTATTTCTTTTAAGTTGACCTGTAGCTGTTTTTTTGAAGCGCTTTGCAGCTGCTCTATTTGTTTTTAATTTTGGCATGATATGTTCCTCCTTAATTATGCTTAATGTTTTTTAACGTTTTTCAGTTAAAACCATGCTTATGCTTCTGCCTTCGAGTTTTGCTGGCTTTTCAATACTTGCGACATCCTTCATCATATCTGCGAAATCATCTAAAATATGTTTGCTTGTCTGCATGTGAGCCATTTCTCTTCCTCGAAAACGTAAAGTAACTTTTACTTTATCGCCTTTTTGAATAAACTTCTTAGCACTATTTACTTTTGTGTTTAAGTCGTTTGTATCAATGTTTGGTGAAAGACGCACTTCCTTCACTTCAACAGTTTTTTGCTTTTTCTTTGCTTCTTTTTCTTTTCTTGCCTGTTCATATCTGTATTTACCATAATCGATAATCTTACAAACAGGTGGTTTTGCTGTTGGAGCAATCTTGACTAAATCTAATTCAGCTTCTTGCGCAAGTTTCATTGCTTCCTTTGCTGACATAATTCCTAATTGTTCACCGCTTTCTCCGATAACACGTACTTCTTTGTCTCTGATTTGCTCATTAATCATTAATTCGCTAATGGTAGTGCACCTCCAATAAAATAATTCTTACTTTACTCTTTCCTCGCATTCGCGCAAAAAAAATGAATAGTCATAAACTATCCACTCCATATCTGCACACCTCAAGCTACATAATCATGTCTTAAGTTATGCTTCAATATCAACCGCTAGTCACCTGCTTGTGCTAGGGTGAGAGTGGAACTCTACTTTCTTTTCCGCTTCACGCACGTAATACTTTATCATATTCCCATATGACTGTCAAGTATTATTTGAAATTTATTTATTTTTCAAATTTCTCTAATATTATATATTATTCGAAAAATCTTTGCAATATTTTTCTTGATATTATTCTCTTCTTATGGCATAATATTGAGTAACGTTTTATTACGATAAAGTGTTAAATTATTGCATATATTTAATTTAAGGAGGAATATTTATAATGAATCAACGTAGTAATTTTACTAGTAAGCTTGGTTTTGTTCTTGCTGCCGCTGGTTCTGCCGTAGGACTCGGAAACATCTGGAGATTTCCATACCTTGCAGCTAAATACGGTGGTGGAACATTCTTATTAGTATACTTAATTCTTGCTGTAACTTTCGGTTTCGCTTTAATGACAGCTGAAATCGCAATCGGAAGAAAGACTGGACTCAGTGCAATTGAAGCCTTCAAGAAATTAGACAAACGTTTCGGTTTCTTAGGAATCCTTGCTTCTGCTGTTCCAATTATTATTTTCCCTTATTACAGCGTAATTGGTGGATGGGTAATCAAATACTTCGTCACATTTGCAACAGGCAATGTAGCGGCATCTGCAGGTGATACATATTTTAATGATTTTATTTCATCACCAGTGGAACCACTTGGATGGTTCGCTTTATTCATTGCATTCACAGCAATCATCGTTTTATTCGGTGTTCAAAAGGGTATTGAAAATGTAAGCAAATTCATGATGCCGGTACTTGTACTTCTGACAATCGTAATTGCGGCATATGGCCTTACAGTTGACGGAGCTATGGAAGGTGTTGTTTACTACTTAAAGCCTAACATGGAGGACTTCTCAGCAAAAACAATCTTGGCAGCCATGGGACAATTATTCTACTCTATGTCTCTTGCAATGGGTATCATGGTAACATATGGTTCTTATATGAAGAAAGACAATAACCTTGAGAGCTCTGTTCGTCAAATTGAAATCTTTGACACAGCAGTTGCTTTCTTAGCAGGTCTTATGGTTATCCCTGCAGTATTTGCTTTCTCAGGCGGAACTGCTGAAAACTTAAACGCAGGTCCTGGACTTATGTTCATGACTCTTCCAAAGGTATTTAACAGCATGCCAATGGGTGGAGCTATCGGAACACTATTCTTCGTAATGGTATTTTTTGCTGCCCTCACTTCTTCCATCTCACTGATGGAGACAATCGTTTCAATCATTCGTGATAAAACGGGCTGGGGAAGAAGATTCACATGTATTATTGTAACAGTAATTGCACTAATCATGGGTACCCCATCATCATTGGGATTCGGTATTTGGAGCCATATTGCACCGCTTGGAATGTCAATCTTAGATGCGTTTGACTTTATTAGCAATAGCGTATTGATGCCAGTCGTTGCATTCTTCACATGCGTTCTTGTTGGTTTCATTCTTGGACCAAAAGTAGTTGCTGACGAAGTAAAGGTAACAGATGGTAAATTCAAGAGTGAAAAAATATTTACAGTTATGATTAAATGGATTGCACCAATCTTCTTAATTTTAATCCTTGCCAGTTCAATTGCAACTGCGATGGGTGTATTCTCACTGTAAAATATCAGAGCAAGTCTTTTAATAATGAAAGACTTGCTCTTTTTATGTCTAATTCAGTTTCACATTCATATAACTTCTTCCCGATAAGGTCTTATTAAATATAATCGAACATACGATAATAATCGTTCCAGCAAGGAATCCCCACCAGTTGAAGATAGCCGTGAGAATTAATAATAATAGACGCATAAACTTTAACGCATAGCCGAGCTCAAAGTTTGGCTGAGTGTAATTTGCAACTGCAACAAAGGCCATGTACAGCATAACTTCCGAATTAAACCAGCCAGAGGTTACTGCAAATTCGCCCATAACAATACCTGCAATGACACTAAGAGGCGTACTTAACATACTCGGCGTATTCATAGCTGCCAGCCTCAACCCATCAATCGCCAGTTCCAGAATTAACAATTGAAAAATTAGTGGAATATTTACCGTATCTTTTAGTGCCACAAATGCAAATATTTTTGGGAGCCATTCCACATTCTGCATAAATAATAAGAAGAGAGGCGTTAAAAATACGGTTGCAATGGTAATCAAAGCTCTGGAAATTTTTAGATATATATTTGTTAACGTTGGAAAATAATAATCATTTGCCTCTTCCACGATATCAAATATAGAAGTCGGCAAAATCATGGCCGAAGGCGAGTTATCCACAAGCAATACAACTTTCCCTTCCAAAATACAGGCTGCCGCCGTATCCGGGCGCTCTGTAAACTTGAATTTAGGAAATGGATTAAACCATTTTCTCTGAAACAGCGCATCCGCCAGACTCTGCTGATTCATCCGCAGGGCATCCACCTGCAAAGAATCAATGCGGTTTGACAGGTTTGCCAGTAACTCTTGGTCTACTCTGTCAGACATATAACATAGTGTCACGTCTGTTCTGGAGCTTTTTCCAACATCAAACATTTTCATCACCAGATGTGGATCCCGTATTCTTCTTCGAATCAGCGCTGTATTAAATACAATCGTCTCCACAAATCCATCCCTCGAGCCACGAAGCGCCCTGTCTTTATCTGGCTCATCCACGCCTCGCGCAGGATAGGTGCGGCAGTCTATGGCAATACAGGTTTCATATCCGTCTATAAAGAGACATGTTACACCCGACAAAAGATTTCGGATAATCGTATCAAAGTCACCCAGAATATCCACTTCCACATACGGTATGGACAATTTTGAAAATCCAGTTGCCGTACTCGGCATGTCCTCTTTTTTGATTGCAAAGAAAGAAGACATAATCTTCACCATTGCTTCATCCTTCATAAATCCATCTATAAAATAGAAGGTACTCTTCTTCTCTCCTATTATAATATCGCGCTGTATCAAATCAAAGCTTTCCTTCACAGGCAAAACCCGGTTCATATAATCCACATTTTCCTGCAGAGTTGGAAATATTGTTTTCTTCACATTTTCAGTTACCATAAAAACCTCCAAACATCGTCTTTCTATACATTATTTCCCAAATCAGCCTTTTTCATTATTAAAAACAAAAAAATTAAAAAAATATAAAATTTTGTATTGCATAATTCAAAAACTTATGCTACACTTCTTTTTGGAAAAATTAATAAATTACCACGAGACATGAGCAAGGTAACGTAAGTGATATAATGTATCACTTTGTTTTCTTGCTATTTTTTTATGTTTTTTGGTATTTATACTTACAACAAAACGAAAAAGGAGATTGAAACAATGTATGATGTAGCAATTATTGGTGCTGGTGTCATCGGCAGTGCTATCGCACGTGAATTATCAAAATTCAATGCAAACATCTGTGTAATTGAAAAAGAAGAAGATGTCTGCAACGGTACATCAAAAGCAAACAGCGCCATCATTCACGCTGGCTTTGATGCAACTCCAGGTTCACTCAAGGCAAAACTGAATGTACGTGGAAATGAGATGATGGATAGTCTTTCAAAAGAACTTGACATTCCATTTACAAGAAACGGTTCTCTCGTAGTCTGCACAAAAGACCAAGACCGCAATGGACTTGTAGAATTATTAGAAAAAGGTGCGGCAAACGGCGTTCCAGGATTACAGATTATCGAACGCGAAGAATTAATTAAAATGGAACCAAACTTAAGTGACGATGTAACATGCGCACTCTTCGCTCCAACAGGCGGAATCGTATGTCCATTCCACATGACAATGGCATTTGCTGAAAATGCTTGCACAAATGGTGTTTCATTCTATTTAAATACAAAGGTTACAGACCTTCAAAAATGTGCTGATGGTTATGTAATCAAAACTTTACATACTGATACAAACACAGAAGAAATCTACGAAGCAAAAGTTGTAATCAATGCAGCTGGCGTTTACGCAGATGTACTTAATAACATGGTAAGCTCTCGTAAGCTTCATATCACTGCCAGAAAAGGTGAATATTGCCTTCTGGATAAAGATGCCGGCACTCATGTAACCAAAACCATTTTCCAACTTCCTTCTAAAATGGGTAAGGGAGTGCTGGTATCCCCAACCGTACACGGTAACCTTCTCGTGGGTCCAACAGCTATCGACGTAGAAGATAAAGAATCATTAAATACAACACAGGATGGACTTGCTTCACTTGCTCTTACATCCAGCTTAAGTGTAAAAAATGTACCAATGCGCCAGGTAATCACTTCATTTGCTGGTCTTCGTGCTCACGAAGATGGAAATGATTTCGTAATTGGCGAAGCTCCTGATGCAAAAGGATTTGTTAACGTAGCTGGTATCGAATCACCAGGACTTTCTTCAGCTCCTGCTATCGGCGAAATGGTTGCAGGTCTTGTAAAAGATATGCTTGCACTTACAGAAAAAGCAGAATTCGTTGGCACAAGAAAAGGTATTCTTAATCCAGCGGCACTTTCTATCGAAGAACGCAACGCACTTATTGCTGATTGTCCGGCATACGGAAACATCATTTGCCGTTGCGAAATGATTTCTGAAGGTGAAATCTTAGATGCAATCCATCGTCCATTAGGCGCTCGTTCATTAGACGGTGTAAAACGCCGTACACGTGCAGGTATGGGACGTTGCCAGGCTGGCTTCTGCTCTCCTCGTACAATGGAAATTTTAGAACGCGAATTACCACTTACAATGTACGATATCGGTAAGAATGGTACTGGAAGTGCTATCGTAATTGGTAAAAACAAAGAGATTTAAGAGGAGGTACGAGCTATGATGCAATATGATTTAGTCATCGTTGGTGGAGGTCCTGCTGGACTTGCTGCTGCTGTTGCTGCAAAAGACCACGGTGTTGACAGCATTTTAATTATTGAAAGAGATAAAGAACTCGGTGGTATCTTAAACCAATGTATCCACAATGGTTTCGGTTTACATACTTTTAAAGAAGAACTTACAGGCCCAGAATATGCTTCTCGTTTCATCGATCAAGTATTAGAACGTGGCATCGAATACAAATTAAATACAATGGTAATGGACATTTCTGCTGATAAAACAGTAGTTGCCATGAACCGTGAAGACGGTATGATTGAAATCAAAGCAAAAGCAATTATCCTTGCAATGGGCTGCCGTGAACGTTCAAGAGGTGCATTAAATATTCCAGGCTACCGTCCAGCTGGTATCTACTCTGCTGGTACAGCACAACGTCTCGTTAACATGGAAGGCTATATGCCAGGTAAAGAAGTTGTTATCCTAGGTTCTGGTGATATCGGACTTATCATGGCAAGACGTATGACATTAGAAGGAGCTAAAGTTAAGGTTGTTGCAGAACTTATGCCTTACTCAGGCGGTTTAAAACGTAACATTGTTCAATGTCTTGATGACTTTGACATTCCATTAAAATTAAGCCACACGGTTGTTGACATCGAAGGAAAGAACCGTGTAGAAGCTGTAACAATCGCTGAAGTTGGTCCAGACCGTAAACCAATTCCAGGAACAGAAATCCGTTATACATGTGATACTCTTCTTCTTTCATGTGGTCTTATTCCAGAAAATGAATTGAGCAAGAGCGCTGGTGTTGCTTTAAACCCAATCACATCAGGTCCAATCGTTGGAGACAACTTGGAAACAAACATCGATGGTATTTTCGCATGTGGAAACGTACTTCACGTACATGACCTTGTAGACTACGTTTCTCAGGAAGCTACTACTGCTGGTAAAAACGCAGCTCTTTACGTACAAAACGGCGCTGCAGCAGACGCTAAGACAGTAGAAATCGTCCCAGAAGGCGGCGTACGTTACACAGTACCAAAATTCATCCGTCCAACAGAAATGGAAGACAACTTAACAGTTCGTTTCCGCGTTGGTGATGTTTACAAAAACATGGCAATTGCTACATATTATGACGATGAATTAATTAACAAACGTAAACGTCCAGTTATGGCTCCTGGTGAAATGGAACAAGTTATCTTAAGCAAAAAGAAACTTGCTGAATACCCAGACTTAACTAAGATTACGATTCGTATTGAAGAAGTGTAATACAGATTGGAGGAAGAAACTATGAGTATTAGAGAATTAACTTGTATTGGATGTCCTCTTGGCTGTGCACTCACAGTCACATTGGAGGAAACTGCAAACGGTGTTGAAGTAACAGATGTGACAGGAAATACTTGTCCAAAGGGAGCTATCTACGCTAGAAAAGAAGTAACAAACCCAACAAGAATCGTTACTTCAACTGTTCGCGTAAGTGGCGGAACAGCTGCTATGGTAAATGTTAAAACTGCTTCTGATATTCCAAAGAGCAAAATCTTTGACTGTGTAGAAGCATTAAAAGGTGTTGAAATTGCTGCCCCAGTACAAATTGGCGATGTAGTACTGGCAAATGTAGCTGGAACAGGCGTTAACATTATCGCAGCAAGAAGCATTGCAAAAAACTAATATAAACTAAAACCTGACATGTACAAAAAATGCACCTGCTTTATAGCAAGTGCATTTTTTTATTAAGATTTATCATTTATCTTATTATATGACTAATTCGTCAATAACACCCAAATCCCATGCAAGTCTTGAAAGCACGTATTTGTCTCGAATATCCTTCGTTGCCTTGAATGTGATTCCGAGCGAACTAGAATCAAGGCCAATCTCTTCCACTGTCTTCGGTGCATCTATATCTGTCAGTAGTTTTTCAATCTGTGCGCTAGAAGGCAATTCTTCACCCATGATACCCAAAATCTCATCCCACTTATTCAGAATGATTTCCAATCTTTCCGCATGTAGCTCTGGGTCGTATTTGCGTTCTTTTGCCTCTAATGCAATCATTGCTTCTGCACTCTTTCCTAAGAATTCTCTCAGGCAACTGCTCCAATCCGCATAATCAAATGCTTTTGCATAAGCGAGTGCTTTTTCCTTATCAGGAGTCATCTCCTTGATTTGTTCATATAATCTGCTGGCAAGAAGTGTCCCAATCGCACATTGAATACCATGTAAATCCATGTTTGTACCAAATTCCAGTGCCCGCATGTCCCAAACGTGCGAAAAATAATGTTCCACACCAGACGCTGGTCTTGAAACGCCTGCGTAGCTCATCGCCACACCGCCAATAATCAGACCTTCAAATACAGCTTTTACCGCTTCATCCTCTCTCTTCAGCAGTCCCTCTGCGTTATCCGCACATTTTTTCAGAGCACTTCTCACCATACTTGCAATGGTTTCACAATAATATTCTCCTGTAATTACATTGGCAATTCTCCATTCACAGATACTTACATATTTTGCGAGCATATCGCCTAATCCCGCCTTCAGCATATGCAGTGGGGCTTCTTTCATGATATCAACGTCACCAATAATCACATTTGCACAGGCTGAATTAAGCGATACTTTCAAACCATCCATTGCCATAGAAGATGTGCCTGATGCATAACCATCCATAGAAGGTGCTGTTGCAACAATAATGTATGGATGACCAGTTGTGTTACATACGATTTTTCCAATATCATTCATAACACCAGAACCCACAGCAACAATAATATCGCATGAACTGTCATAGTGCATGATAGCTGACCCGACTGCGTGTTCATCCGGCTCAGGAGAAACTCCTTCATATACATATTTAGAGTAAGCAATCCCATTTGTATTGAGAATTTCACATACTCTTTCACCTGCAGCCTTGTATGTATTTTCATCCGCAAGAATAAATGCTTTCTTTGCCTGGTATTTCTTAATTACTTCTGGAAGCTTTAATAAAACTCCATTTCCTACGATTACGTCATCTACCTGTGTTGTATGCGTTTTACCACACGTACAACTAAATTCTTTTACAAATTCAAAATTCGTTTCCATTTTAACTCCTCCACATAAAATGCTCTTTCAAGAACTAAGACATTATACCATATTTTGACATATACATCAATGGATGATATGGTCAAGTTTGCTAGGTCAAATCTACGCACTGTTGAGGATAGAATTCGCAAAAAAATGGAGAATATTTTCATTCTCCATCTTTCATCCACTATCTTATATATTCTCTTGCTGCTTCCTCTGACAAAGAAAATTTCTTCATGATAGTTTCAACAATAAATTCCTTCGCTTGCCCTAATTCATGAAGCGTTGTAACCAAAACACCTATTCCTTCTTGTCTTCCTTCTTGTCTTCCTTCTTGTCTTCCTTCTTGTCTTCCTTCTTCCAATCCTTCTTGTCTCGCTAATGCTCTCTCCTCTTCTCGCCACAATCTCAATCCTTCACACATATTTACTGTCTCCTTTCCTTCTGGTTCTTCTAAATCCGCACCTGTACACACATTAATCACATGTACGGTTTCCTTGTCAACATTCTCAAACATCTTATCGTCCTTCAATTTGGCGCATTCCGCTTTGTTTTTTGATACAGAAATAAATTTCATCACTTTTCCAAAATCAGTTGCAAACTTGCTGAAATCATCAATCTCTCTTGGAATAATAAGATTCGGCTTATAATCTGCCACATACTCGCTGAGATGTTCGTCAATAGGTTCGAACATCTCCTTTAAACTTCTTGGTCCGTCCCATTCGTCCGCTCCGAAATAAATGGTCAATGTGATGACTGGTTTCAGTTTGTCAGTCTTTTTTATGCCTGATAAAAACTCCTTGCTGTTCTCGAATTCCTTATTCTCACGATGCTCCTTTGCAATCTTCGATACCTGCTTCCCGTAATTCAATGCATCATAAATCATGTTCTTCACAGCAAGTGCATAATGAACCTCTGCCTGGTTCTAAATTCCGAGAATCAGATATGCCGCCCTCTCATCTTCCATAAGAATGCAGTTCTTCAATACATCTCTAAACTTTTGAACAACCTCTTCGTTCTCATCCTCAAAAATCATTGCAATTTCTGTGGGGTCCTTTTCCTCTAAATTTCCTGGTTTAACTACCTGTCTTCCTGCAAACAGATGATAATTGAATGCATCTGCAAAACGTTTTGGTTCGGACATATAGTCCCTTGTCACTGTGTCTATCTTGCCCATAGGCATTTACCTCCTTTGTACCTACGCAGGAGTTCTTCTATTCTTTTCTTATGAACCTCTCTGCTTTTCGTTGAAATGATTTTGTAAAGCATCGAGATTTCTAAGAAATGAAAATAGAATTTTAGACGTGAGTTTACCACTTGATTTTCAGAAATATAATGCTTTTCTACATTGTATCATGAATTTGTTTAAATTGAAATAGCTTCTAATTAAACCTCTGGTTTAGTTTTTTCTCAAACATAAAAACCCTTGCTATACGAAATTTTAGTCTGCCATGTCTAATCAGTGTGACAGACTAAAATTTCACATAACAAGGGTTTTGTTTCGTGCATGAAATTTACTCTTCGATTTCTTCAATTTTTTCTTTTTCTTCTGCGTTTTCGTATGCCTTCAATTCTTTGTAATATACCTGGTCTCTCTCTGCTTCCTCTCTCAAATCTTCCACTGACATGTATTTACGGAAAATACGTTCCAAAATCAGATTTGCGAGCACCATGTAAATAACAGGGATAAAAAGACCAATCATTGGAAGTAATAGAAATAGCACCACTGCAACCACGAATATAACTAAAAGTAAAATCGTCCAAAATATATTTGCAATTGCAATCAACGCACTGTTTTTCATTACTACTTTTCTTTCGCTTTCAAAACGCGCCATGTATGGGAACAGATAAATCACCCACATCGTCACCAATATCATTAATGCAATAATAATGCCCATTAAGATATTTGAAAAACTAATTGCTTCACCCATCATAGATAGAATATAGCAATCCACAGCCCCTAAAATATAAAGCGCCAAAATCATCAGCCACACTACTGTAGACTGTTTGAAATTACTCTTAAATGCAGTTAAAAATTCCTTCCATGCATAGCCCCTGTTATGGCGCACAGACTTATTCACTGTATAATACAAAGCGGTGGTAGATGCACCGATCGTAAAGATAGGTATTGAACAACCTGCCCATAAAAATGCAAGAATCATACAATCCGCCAACTTCGCTAATGCCGACATGATTCCATTGTCATAATTAAAAAATCTTCCCATTTTTCTTTCCTCCTCTAGTACCTTACTCTTCCATCAAATAATCTATAAACTCTAATACCATCTCTGCATGTTCAGATTTGACCGTCATTCCCAGTGCAAGTCCCTTTTCTGCATTTGCATATCCTTCCGCAAGAACTTCACATTTCGACATATCAATCATTACTGGAATTGGGTCTTCCATCTCTTCCGGCTTTGTACAATCCGGAGTCTCTATATCCGGCATCTCCTCATTTGCATCCTGCAGTCTGTTTACCTCTGTAATAATCTCCTGGTCTATGTATAAAAAGTATGGTTCATACTTTTCAATCTGCTCTTCACTCAAAACCTCTGTCAGGTCTACAAAGTAGCCCTTATACGCAAGTTCTGTTACCGACTCCAAATCACCATTGATAAAATCAACACTTCCTGCACTAACCCATGCCATAAGTGCCTGGCTCGACTCATAATTCGCCATGCCTGTATCGTCATTAGCAACATAATTAACACCTGTGTTAAGGTCTACGCTGTAATCGTCAGTATCGATTTCCTGCTCTTTGCAGAAATCTGCGATTATTTCTTCTGTGTTTATCTCTGTAACATTTAAGAGCACCCCATTTAAAAGAGGCTCAGGTGCGGTAACCAAATGATGAATATAACTGCCAACAGCTATAATTATGATAGCTGGAATAATTACATACCATTTGTAATACTCCCAGAAATACGCCAGTTTCTCCTTCTTAGTGCCGTTTTTTAGAATGTTCTCTCGTTCTTCTCTGAATTCATCCATTAGTGCCATAGCAAACATCTTCCTTTTTTATTTCTAACATCGTTCTTTTTATAATACCACTTTTATCGCAAGAAACATAGAGTTAATATTATAAAAATTTGCTAAAAAACATAAAAAAACTGAGCCCATTTTACTGGACTCAGCTAAAAAAAACTATTTTTGCATATCCCGAATCGCATTCAGTCTCTTCATCACATCATTCATACCTGTTCCAAAATATTTATGTAATATCTTATACTCTTCATAAAGATTATCATAAATAACAGTATTCTCTGGATTCGGACGATATACCATTTTCCCTGTCTTACCTAATTTTTCTGTTGCCTCACTGGCATCTTTGTATCCTGACACCTCTGCTTCCGCTGCCGCAACACCAAGAATCGCTGCGCCCATGGCACTGGCATTGCTGCTTTCTGAAATTCTAATTTCCTTCTTGCAAATATCCGAATATACCTGGACCAGCATTCTATTTTTTAGCGGAATGCCGCCACATAAAATAATAGAATCTACTGACACTCCTTCCTTCTCAAAAGAATCAATAATCATACGCGTTCCATAGGCAGTTGCTTCAATCAATGCAAGATAAATCTCCTCTGGTTTTGTCAGAAGGTTCATCCCAAGAATCATACCATTCAAATTGAAATCCATGAGCGGGGAGCGCACACCGTTGAACCAGTCCAACGCAATAAGACCACTTTGTCCGGCTTTATATCCCTCCAGCTTTTCAACCAGCAATTGATGCACGCTGATTCCTTTTTCCCTTGCTTCTATCTCGTAACTCTCTGGTACGAGAGTTTTCACAAACCACGCAAAATGGTCTCCTACGCAGCTTTGTCCAGCTTCGCATCCAAAATAGCCTTTTATAACACCATCTTTGATAGCTCCGGCCGAGCCTGGAATCTGGAGTTCTGTCTCCGAAAGGAAAAAGTGAGCCGCCGAAGTTCCAAGAATCATTACCATAGTTCCCGGCTTTCCAACACCACATCCCAAAATAGAAGAATGTCCGTCAATAATACCTGTTCCAACAGGTGTTCCCGGTTGAAGCCCAAGGGTTTTTGCCATAGTTTCTGTCAGATATCCTGCTCTTTCCCCTACTGCTTTAATCGGTGCATCCATTTTTTCTTCTATCAGATTCTCCATTCCAGGGTCTAGTGCTTTCAGAAAATCCTTTGATGGGTAACCAGTTTCATGGTGATAGTATGCTTTATAACCAGTACAGCAAGCTGAACGTGTTTCTTCCCCTGTCAGGTTCCAAATGAGCCAGTCCATTGCCTCAATAAATCGGTCCGCCTCCTCATACACAGCAGGTGCATGCCGAAGCGTTTCAAAAATCTTTGGAAGCATTGTTTCACTCGATACTTTTCCTCCGTATCTTGAAATCCAATCTTCGCCACGCTCTTCTATCGTTTTTGCAATGATGTTTGCTTCTTCTTCCCCTCCATGATGTTTCCACAGCTTCACATAGGCATGTGGCTCATCCTGAAAGTCTGGAATGTAACATAAAGGCGTCTTATCTGCCTTTACAGGTAATATAGTAGACGCTGTAAAATCAATCCCAATTCCAATAATTTCTTCTGGTGGAATTTGCGTTTTGCTCATGACTTCTTTTACAGTAAGAATCAATCCTTCCATGTAATCACGAGGATCTTGGAGTGCAAATCCCGAAGGTAATTTTTTCCCTGTAGGAAGCTCTTTCTCCATAACACCGTGCGCATATTCGCAAGCGCTTGACGCAATTTCCTCTCCTGTTTGACTGTCAATTAGTAAAGCACGAACCGATAAGGTTCCATAATCCAGCCCCAGTGCGTATTTTCCCATAATATTTCTCCTCCTACATTAATGTCAGCATGTATTCACCTAATTTTCTCGCGAAAATCAGTGCTTCCTGATGAAATCCTGCATCAAAGCCTTTTGAGAAATTATGAATCTCATATGTAAAATCATTTTCAAATCCGATATCGCCAAGTGCTTTCATGAATGGTGCCCATTCAATCTTGCCCTGGAACGGAAGAACATGGTCATCCCACTGACCATGATTATCATTAACATGAAGTGCTTTCAAACGATTTCCAATCTGTCTGATTGCAGCTGGCTGGTCAAGCTGGTTCAGCATCCCATGTCCTGTATCCCAGCAGATTCCAAATAATTTATCATCTCCCAGACGGTCCAAAAGTTCCATCAAGTCATCAGTCGATGCGCAGAAACAAGGCATCTTACGGATAAACATATTTTCAATCGCAAGACCCACGCCTGCCTTTGCCGCAGCTTCGCCGTAACGTTTGAACTGCTCTAAGTTCTTTTCCATCGATATTTTGCGTGAATAATATACGTCATCACAATAGGAATCTGGATGAAGAACCAGCCAGTCTATTTTACACATGCTGGCCGCCTCAATATCACGCATAATTAAAGTTTCTCGACGTTTCATCTCTTCCTCTGAAAGTAACTCACAGTGTTCTCTGCTGAAGAAATGCGCATGCCCCTGTGTGATTGGAAGCTGATATTCCGCTGCCGCCTCAATCTGTCTCAGGGTCCATTCCTTCCAAGTATCTTCTGCCATTGGGTCCTCCGTCAGTCCCCAAAATGCAAAATCCATATCCACTGCACCAAAACCGGCTTCTCCAATCATCCGAACCGCTTCCTCACTGCTGTAGTGCTCCTTATTCCAGAGGATGTGGTTACAAATATTTGTCGAAGTAGATACTCTTATTTTATTATTCATAAGAAACGCCTCCTTTTTTCACGTTCTAAAAAAAATTATACTTATGATAAGTTTATCATTGTTACAACTTTTTAGCCATGTAGCATATTGCTAAAATTAAGAGGATATAGGCGTTTAAGAGAAAATTAATCTAATGGAACGTTTACTCGCTGCAGTAAAGCCTTTAGACGCGCATTTTCTTCACGTTCGATTTTTAGCTGTTCATCCTTCTCCTGAAGCTGCACCTTCTGACTGTCAATCTCGTCCTGCATCTCATCTATCATATACTGTACAGTATCCTTATCTAATTGTTGTAATTCCTTTGAAAACATCTCCATCACCTTCTCAGTATTCAGGCACAGATGATACACATCCTCGTACTTGACTATTCAAAAAGATCAAAGATTTGAGTTATCACTTCCCAAATCTTTGGTCTCCTCCATCCATCATCACTTAATTCTCAATTATTTATAAAGTATCTACAATCTTTTGAATATCTGCAACATTCTCCACTAAATCATCTGCAATCTTCTCTACCGAATCTCCTCTTTCTAACTTCTTACGAATAATAGCTGTTAGTCCCGCTTCCTGTCCCTCTGCACGACCTTGATTCAATATATCTTTTGCCTCATAATCCAATATCTTTCCACCCATAATTGCACCTACTCCTTCTATCACGTTGGAATATTTTTTTGCAAGATGTTCCAGCACCTTTTTCGACATATCGATAATTGTAACCTTGGTATATTCGTCAATAACCTGTAACGCGACATATTCGTTTAATCTTTCAATGATTTCATCATAAACCCTTGTCAATTCAGACAACTTATCTTCATCTGCGTCATATCCTTTCAAATTCTTTTCATATGTAAAAATATGAAATGGAATTAAAAAGAACAGTCTTTTCTGAAAAATCTCTTCAATCGTGTAATTCTGCACCTTCATAACTGGAACCATATAACTGCACGATGCACCCGGAACATGAAGTTCAATCCGCATTTGGTCAGGTGTATTCTCATTATGTCTGAGATAGAGAATCGCTGTATTTGGAAATTTGACGACCAGCTTATCTTTCTGCTGGAAACTAGACTGTAGGGCTATTTGTGAATCATATTCAAACAAACGCACTACAATGGTTCCGTCCATTGAACTTTCACACTCTATGTGATACCGCTCAGTACCAATCATACAATGGGTATCTGTAATACGTTCTGACTGCTCTCCACCCTGCCTGTTAATGAAGAATTCGTTGTTTAGCAATGTTACCTTTTCATTATCTTTATGTTTCTTTTGAAACATCTCATTTACTACCGGTATAATAAGCTTCGGACAGTCATTTAATAAAGTCCGATGCACATCATCATACGGTGTGTTTGATTTTTTCGTATCTGTCATATCTTTCTCTCCTTGTATTATATCATGTTTTCTCTTTTTGCAACAATAAAATTCAAGGATTTTACAATCATAGAATCCGCCCCTTTCTCATATTCTTTTGTTCAAACACTGAAATAAACTGGCGAATTGCCATGAAAATAAGATTTGATATATTAGAATGTTTGAAAATGTTCTTGCATTATAAATCTTTTTACACATGGTGTCAATACTGT
>JAFTWA010000007.1 GCA_017465565.1 Tyzzerella sp. | reverse complement strand
GAAGACGACGAGGTAGATAGGACAGAGGTGGAAGTGCAGTAATGCATGGAGCTGACTGTTACTAATAGGTCGAGGGCATAACCAATGTAGCTGAATACAAAGTAGGAGGCTATACAACGTAATAGGTGATAGGAACAAAAGGAAAGATGGAAAGATAGAAAATCATGATTTGTGTGTAGTTTTTAAGGTATATGAAAAATATAGGGGATTGGTCAAATGGTATGATAGGAGTCTCCAAAACTTTTGGTGGGGGTTCGATTCCCTCATCCCCTGTTTTGAAAAAGAGTTAGAAACCTTGTAAAATGAAGGCTTCTAGCTCTTTTTGTTTTTGGAAAGAATCAGTCAAAGAACTACTTGAATACCACCGAATGGAGAATCGTGAAATGATGAATGCAGATAAAACTGATGAACTTGTGCGGAAAGTGATTACCATGTCGGAGAAAGAGCAGGAACAGTTGCTTTTGATGGTTGGAAGAATATGGTCGGCAGTAGGAATAGTTATATTGCCTAGCACTCTTGAAAACTGAATCAGAGTGCTTTTGTATATTTAGAGAAAAGTCCATCAGATTGCTATCAATGGTGTATGTGTGAAGATGGCTGAGGAGATATTTGAAAATTTGGTAAAAGTAATAGAAAGTTGAGTGTTAGGAAAGTTTTTCAACCAATACTTAACTATCATTCAATTGTAAACATATCCCTCTTTTGCTATGATGAAGTCAAAGCAAAGGGGGATTTTCTATGCAGATAGGTGATGTAATAAAGAAATATAGAAAAGAAAAAGGTATTACTCAGGAAGAAATGGCAAGGCGCCTGGGCGTAACAGCTCCGGCAGTTAGTAAATGGGAAAATGGAACATCGGTTCCAGATATTATGCTACTTGGTCCGATTGCCCGTTTGTTTGAGATTTCTGTTGATACATTGTTATCTTTTCAAGAGGAACTTTCGCCAAAAGAGATAGCAGACTTGATGCAGGCATTAGACAAGCGTTTTAATGAAGAATCTTATGATGAAGCATTTCATTGGGCGAAAAAGAAGCTCGAAATGTATCCGAACTGCAAGCAACTTATCTGGCAGATGGCTCTTGTTTTGGATGCACGGCATATGACAATGGATGTACCGGATTCAGATAAGTATGATAGTTACATTCTTGACTGGTATAGTCAGGGATTAAGCAGTGATGATGAAAGAATCAAGACGAGTGCAGCAGATTCGTTGTTCAATTATTATGTGAGAAAAGAAGAGTATGAAAAGGCAGAGGAATATCTCAAATATTTTTCAGAGCAGAATCCAATGCGGAAGCAGAAACAGGCTTTAATATACAGTAAGACTAATCGGGTGTATGAAGCATACAAGTCTTATGAGGAGATTGTGTTTTCTTCTTCTCAGATGTTGAGTTTAGTATTTAATGGTATTTACATGCTTGCAGTAAGCGAGGGGAATATGGAGAAGGCTCGCAAAATGATAGACAAGCAGGAAGAATTAGCACGCTTTTTTGAAGTGGGAAGATACCAGGAAGTGTCGCCAAGATTGGATTTGGCAACACTGGAAAAGGATGCAGATACAGTAATTCAGACAATGCAGGAAATGCTTGCAAGTGTTGGTGAACTTGGCGCTTTCAGCAAGTCCTCACTTTACGAGCATATGACATTCAAAAAATTGGATACAGCATTTGTGGAGGACATGAGAGATAAATTGCTGGAGTGCTTTAGGGATACAGAAACCTTTAGATTTCTTATTGGAAATGAGCGATGGGAAAATTTAGTAAAATAATGAAATCTTAAGAGTTTGTATTCTGATTATATGATACAATGAGTAAACAAGGGGAAGTCGATAAAGGGGGAGCGTATCATGAGAATACAGGACATTATTTCGTTAGGTAGCCGTTATTTGCAATTAGGCATTGTTGCAGTCGTTTTGATAGCGGCTATTTTTCTATGCTATTATATGGTTTCAAAACGCAAAAACAATGGAAAACCGAAACCAGATATTAAAAAAATGGCATTATATGGAGTTTTCATTTGTTATCTGATTGTGGTGTTTGGCGCGACTATGCTGAGCCGGAGCGGTTTCTGGCAGAACAATATAATACAGCCATTATTTTACTCCTATCGTGATGCATGGAATGATTTCTCAATCACGGAATGGAGAAATATCATATTAAATATACTGATGTTTGTTCCATTCGGATTTTTACTGCCATTTCTTTCTAAGAAATTTCAGGTATTTTGGAAAACATATTTGGCAGGTTTTACGTTTACGCTTTTTATTGAGGTAGTACAGTTGATACTGCGCAGAGGTATCTTTGAACTGGATGACCTTATGAATAATACCGTAGGTGCCATGATTGGTTATGGATGTTATCGCATTGCGCTATTGATTATTGCAATCATAAAGAAAGAGAAAGCAAGAATAATGCCAGTTATCTGTTGTCAGATTCCTGTAGTATTGACTGTAACTGCATTTGTTGTTATTTTCAGCGTGTATGCGAATCAGGAACTCGGAAACCTTAACAGCAACTATATTAGTAAGCTGGACAATGTGCAAGTGGAGACAGAGTTGGAGCTGTCTTTAGATGAAGCGAAAATGATGGTATATCGGTCCTATGTGGTAGATGAATCAGAAACAAGACAGGTGGCCGAGGCGTTGTTTGCAACCTTTGGTTTAAAAATCGATGAAAGCAGGACGGATATTTACGAAGACGAAACAATTTATTACAGTAATGATGGAAACCGTAAAAGCATGTGGGTAAGATATGCAGGAAAGACATTCAATTATACGGATTTTGATGCCTCATTTAATGAAGAATCAAAGGAAAAAACGGATGCCAGCGAGGAAGACATACGTACTGCTCTAGGAGAAATGGGAGTAGACCTTCCTGAAGACGCCGTATTTGAAACTTTGGAAGAACAGGGATATATATTTACTGTAAATAAGATCGTAGATGGGAATAAGATCTATGATGGCACTGTTACTTGCGGTTATACAGAGGATGGAGTGATATCATACTTAAATTACAACGTGGTTGAGTTTAAGGAATACAAAGATTTTTCCGTTATATCGGAAAAGGAAGCCTACGAAAAACTGGAGCAGGGTATGTTCCATAGTCAGTATAAGGACGAGAACGAGGTAGAGGTTCTTGGTATAGAGCTTGATTACGAGATGGATACGAAAGGATTCTATCAACCGGTTTATGTTTTTGAAGTAAAGTTAAATGGGAATGAAACCAATATTTATATACCGGCAATCGAGTAAGATGTTATGATATGAGAAACAGGGAGTGAAAGAAGGGATAAAAATGGCACGCAGATATCGATACGAATATCTTCAGAGAAAAAAAGCTAGGGAAAGAGCGCTTTCCAGTCTTAAAAAGGCAGAAAAACTACAGTCTGTATTAGTACAATTAAAAGCGAAAACGGTGTAACGAAGGGGGAAGAGAGATGTTCTTTGCAGGTGGATTTGAAATTATGTTTTCTTTAATGTTTGTATTGGTGTTTGGGATGATTTTGGTTACGATTTTCAGAGGAATTTCGCAATGGAATAAGAATAATCACTCGCCAAGACTGACGGTAGATGCTACTGTCGTGTCAAAGAGACAAAACACGAGTCATCACCACCATAACAATCATATGTCGCACTCAACTACATATTATGTGACCTTTCAGGTGGAAAGCGGAGACCGTATGGAACTTCATGTAAGTGGCATGGAGTACGGCATGCTGGCGGAAGGTGACTATGGAAAACTCACGTTTCAGGGAACACGATATTTAGAGTTTGTTAGAATGTAATCTTATCTGAATGGGGAAAGAATTATGGCAAAATTAGAGAGAACATTACATGGCGATTTTAATCAGATTATTAAGAAGATTGAAAACGGCATTTTAAACGGAAGCATGTCAGCATCTTTAGAAGATTCCAGTGATTTTTACAGTGGCGATGCAAGGTGCAGTGTCAGAGTATTTGAGCGTTACAGCTACGCCGGTGGAAACCGTGTAAGTATGAACGTAACACTGTTTCAGAATGGAAATGATGAAATTCATCTTTCGGCAATCACTTCTGGAGGCAGTCAGGCAGTTCTATTCAAAGTCAATACTTGGGGAGAGGAAGCCTTTTTAGACAAATTGAAAGAAATTTTGTAAGAGATGACCGATAAGTAAAAGGAAGATTGAAAGGGAAGATGAGATGAAAAAGAAAGTTATAATCGGCATTATTTTTGTTTTGTTATTGCTGGCGTTAATTCCCATTCCAATGCGTATGAAAGACGGTGGTAGTATTGAATACAGTGCGTTGCGTTTTGACAAATGATAATACAGTGACATGGAAACAGATTGAGCAGGGAATGATTAGCTCTCAGTTGGGTGATGCAGTAGAACATCAGACAGTATATGTGAATCTTGATTATAACTATAGTAAGCAGGAATATTGTAATGCAAAAGTGTTGGAAATACGTGAGGACTATGTGGTTGTTGAATGTTTGGATGTGACAAGTGGATTATTAAAGACAGGTATGAAGACGATTGTAACAAAGGACGTTGTTTCTGCAAATGGTGCACCTGAAATGAATGTTGGGGATAGCATTAGAATCGTGTACAACGGACTGAAAAGAACGGAACCGGAAGAAATGAAGATAGTGTATGCTATTTATCATTTGGACGAGAATGGAGAAGTGATTGCGGAGTAATCAGAGGTGAGTGTATTTGAGTAAAAACGAAACAGTAGGAGTAAGAAACCGATGGGAAATAAAGATGAAAAAGAAAGAAAAAAACTCAATAGAAAACTTGTGAAGAGAACATTCGTAAGCGAAATGAAGGAGCAAAAGTTTCAAAGATTTGCAAACGAGTATATGGGTATCGGTATGTGCTTTGGACTTGCCATAGGTCTTGCCTTTGGGAAAGTGATTTTTCCTGACAGTATGACGTTAGGCATGTGTTTCGGGCTTCCAATTGGTATGAGCCTTGGACTATCAATCGGACAGGCAAAAGACAGGCGGTTAGAACAGAACGCAATGGAAATTAGCAGAATAGAGCATCTGGCTGGATTCACGGAAGTATTTATTTATGCCATAGATAAAAATGGTGTTGAAAAGGAATTTAGAGTTTCTGATAAGGTGATGAAGTCGGAAAAATTTGCAACCGGTGACAAAGTGGCGGAGGAAAGAGAAGGCGTTCTAGTATCCTTGGAGAGTAAATAGAGAGAAGTAGTTACAGATGACAACCAATATGAAGCGAAAGACCATATTCGTCTTTCAGGGGTTTTATCACGTATCATTATTTGTTTATGATATATCGCCGTTTGAACAGTAGCAAAATCATCCTATAAAAAAATCTTGAATATTAAAAGGAATAGTGGTAACATTGAGACATGCAACAATCTAAAGTTGCATGTCTTTTTTGAATAATGAAATCAATTGCATTTCAAAAGACATATCTGATTATTGGGCGTTTCAGCCAAAAAGATTCCAAATTTAAAAATTGAATAGAGAAAGGAGGTAACGTATGAATTCAAACAAAATTAAAGCATTTTTGGATTTCATAGATGAATGCAAAAATATGCACGATTTGGCTTTTGAAAATATGAAAAAAGAAGATGCCAGATTGCAAGACCTATTACATGCGATAGAGTTTGAAACAAAGACAAAGGAACGTAGTAAGTTGTGCACAAAATTACATAAGAGCCGAATTGAACGAAGAGAGTATAAAAATGCTGTAGAGCTGACTGAGGATATTGTGAACTTTTTCCAAGAACCACAACATAAGAAAACATTGGACCAGATGAGACAGTTGCTAGGGAAGGTGAGAAAAGTGGAGAAGTATCATAATGACAGAGTTTATAATCGAAAGATCGAAATATAAGGTAGTTAGAAATTTATATATTGTGTTAAAACAGACACATTTATGATATAATGGCGGAAATAGGTAAAAAAGAAGATTGATTTTTAATATTTAGGAGAATAGAAATGATTAAAATTAAAAACGAATTTTTAAATGTTATGATTCATGAAAGAGGAGCTGAATTATGGTCAATTAAAGATGCGTCTGGCAATGAGTATTTGTGGCAGGGAGACCCTAAGTACTGGGGAGATAAGGCACTGAATCTCTTCCCTTATATTGCTCGTATGACAGAAGGAAAATATACACTTCAAGGTAAAACCTATGAGATGGACATCCATGGTTTCGCGAAGGATACTGTTTTCCAGGTGGAAGAAAAATCGGACAGCCATGTGATTTTTAGCATTCATAACACAGAGGAGACCTATAAGCAATATCCTTATCAGTTTGAATTTGCAGTTTCTTATAAATTAGAAGGAAGCAAGCTTCTTGTTACATATATTGTGAAAAATAAGGATGAAAATGAGATGTATTTCGGCGTCGGAGGACATCCCGGATTTAATGTGCCATTTGAAGAAAATACAGTATTTGAGGATTATTATCTGGAATTTGATTCTGTGGCAGATGCAAAACGTGTTGGATTTTCAGAGGACTGCTTTGTTATGGGAGTAAATGAAAAAATTTTGTTGGAAGACGGCAAGAGGTTGTCTTTACGACACGATTTGTTTGACGATGATGCCATCGTGCTTGTAGATATGGCGCGAGGTGTAAAATTGACTTCGAAAGAAGGTAAGAAGGCAATTTGTGTGACATATCCAGATATGCCGTACTTGGGACTCTGGCACAGACCGAAGACAGATGCACCGTATGTCTGCATTGAGCCGTGGACGTCGCTGCCATCAAGAAAGGGAATTGTAGAAGATTTGGCAACTCAGCCAGGTCTGATTTCATTAGAAACAGGTGGAGAATACCGCAACCAGTTTAGTATAGAAGTAAGAGGATAAAACTATGAAATGTATTATAAATGGACGCATTGTTTTAACAGACAGTGTTGTGTCGGAGATGGCAATTGTCTTTGATAACAAAATCAAGGCGATTGTTCCAATGAAAGAGATAAATCCAGATGAATATGAAGTGATTGACGCGAAAGGAAATCTAGTTGCGCCAGGTCTTGTGGACATTCATATTCACGGCTACCTTGGAGCTGACGCTTCGGATGGTGATGCAGAGGGAATTAAAAAAATCGCAGCGGGAATTGTAGAAAATGGAGTGACTTCTTGGTGTCCAACTACGATGACTGTTGCAAAGGATGAACTTCTAACTGCTTTTGATGCTGTAAGGAAAGTGAAAGCAGAAAAGGAATATTATGGTGCCAAAATACTGGGAATTAACTGTGAGGGACCTTTTATTAATCCTGCGAAGAAGGGTGCGCAGGCTGAGGAGCACATTCTGAAACCAGATGGTGATTTTATTATAGAAAATGCGGACATTTTGAAGCTCTTTACGGTTGCTCCAGAAATGGAAGGCGCAATAGAGTGTATTGAAAAGGTATATAAAGACGGAAGAGTCCTTGTTTCTATGGGACATACAAATGCTTCTTTTGATGAGGCAAATAAGGGGATTGAAAGTGGCGTATGCCATGCGACCCATTTATTTAATGCCATGACTCCTCTTATGCACCGTAACCCTGGCGTTGTCGGTGCGGCTCTTTCGGATGAGAGAGTCAGCTGCGAACTCATTGCAGATACGTTCCATGTAAATCCGGGACTTTACAAATTGGTGGCAAAAGCCAAAGGCGACAAGCTCTGTCTGATTACGGACTGCATTCGTGCAGGCGGTATGGAGGATGGTGATTATACATTAGGCGGACAGCACGTCATCAAAACAGGTATCCGTTGTCTTTTGGAAGACGGCACCATTGCAGGAAGTGTTTTGAAATTAAATGAGGCAGTACGAAATGTATTGAAACATACAGAGTTGTCCCTGTCAGAAGCATTTGCTGCCGCTAGTCTCAATCCTGCAAAGGCCATTGGTGAGGGAGACTATATTGGTTCCTTAGAAGTCGGGAAATATGCAGATATTATTATTTGCGATGATGCCATCAATGTGATTCATACGATTATCAACGGCAATCTTGTTTAACACTAAAAATAAGTAAAAGAAAACCAAGTTTTCAAATGGTGTATCCTTGAAAACTTGGTTTATTTTTTGTCGAAATGTCAAATTAATGATAGATTCTCTTGTTTTCGTATTTTGCTTCTGAAGTTACTTGAATATTTAAGCGCTTGAATTGTTTAATATCTACAGAAGAAAGCATGACAGAAGTATGAGCCTGGCATCCGCTTAGCTTTGGAATCTGTTCTAAAGCGCACTGGGCATTTTCATCTGTTGCGGCACTGATAGAGAGAGCAATCAGAACTTCGTCTGTATGAAGTCTCGGGTTCTTGCTTCCGAGGAACGATGTCTTTAGCTTCTGGATTGGCTCAATAACGCTTGGTGAGATAAGGTGAATCTCATCGTCTAAACCAGCCAGCTCCTTGAGTGCATTGAGTAAAACGGCAGCAGATGCTCCGAGAAGAGGAGTTGTCTTACCGGTAATAATTGTTCCGTCTGGCAGCTCGAGAGCGGCAGCAGGGCCATCGGTCTTTTCTGCTTTTTCAAGAGCAGCTTGTACCACTTTACGGTCTTCAACCGTAATATGTGCTTGTTTCATAAGCAATTCAATTTTAAACGCTTCATCTTCTTGTGATGTACCTTCTGCGAGACCTTTCAACGCCGCATAATATCTGCGGATAATTTCCTGGTTAGAAGCTTCGCGGCATGCATCATCATCACAAATGCAGTTACCAGCCATATTAACCCCCATATCTGTAGGTGATTTGTAAGGATTCTCTCCGTAGATTCTTTCGAAAATAGCATCCAGTACTGGGAAAATCTCTACGTCGCGGTTATAGTTAACAGTTGTAATTCCGTAGGCATCCAAATGGAATGGGTCAATCATGTTGACGTCATTCAAATCTGCTGTAGCAGCCTCGTATGCAAGGTTTACAGGGTGCTTTAATGGAATGTTCCAAATTGGGAATGTTTCAAACTTCGCATATCCTGCACGGATACCACGCTTGTGTTCGTGGTAAAGCTGTGAAAGGCAGGTTGCCATCTTACCGCTTCCAGGACCTGGCGCTGTAATGATTACAAGCGGTCTTGAAGTCTCAATATAGTCGTTCTTACCATAACCGTCATCGCTTACGATAAGAGGAATGTTTGAAGGATAACCTTCGATAGAGTAGTGGGTATATACTTTGATTCCTAATTTTTCCAATCTTGTTTTGAAAAGATTAGCACTGTTCTGGCCTGAGTATTGTGTGATAACAACACTTCCTACATACAGTCCTTTTTCTTTGAAGGAATCCATTAATCTCAATACGTCACTGTCGTATGTGATTCCTAAATCACCACGAACCTTATTTTTTTCAATATCACCAGCACTGATTACAATTACAATCTCTGCCTGATCGGATAATTGCATTAATAATCTTAGCTTGCTGTCTGGGGCAAATCCAGGAAGAACTCTGGCAGCATGATAATCATCAAATAATTTGCCGCCGAACTCCAGATATAATTTGTTGTCAAAATGATTAATTCTTTCACGAATATGTTCAGATTGCATTTGAAGATATTTTTCGTTATCAAACCCTATTTTCATAAGTTGTCCTTACCTCGTCTAAAGTTTTAGTTCATTTTGCAATGGAATAATAAACTACTAAAATAGTATACTACAAATCATATGGCTTTATCTAGTCCTAATAGTTGGAAAATTTAGAAAAGTTTTAGAACGTTTTTATTGATTTATATGATGCCAATAATTATAATAAGAAAGAATGATTAGGAGGATAAAGATGGATATTAATCAGAATAACAATAAAGATTCAAATAATAATAACAATAATAATAGAAAACATAACAGACAAGGCTGGATGCTTGTAATACTTACTACCTTAATAACCACATTTTTGGTGTTTAGTCTGATGGATTTTGCCGGTGGTGCTACTACAAAGGAAATCAGCTACGACGAATTCCGTGACATGGTGGCGGCTGGTGAAGTGGAAGAGGTAATCATTGGAAGCGATAAGCTTACGATTAAGCCAAGGTCGCAGGAGCAGGAGTCCTTATTTCCAAATGTTCAGATTACGTATTACACTGGCGTTGTTCCGGACGAAGGCTTGACAGAGCGTCTGGATAAGGCAGGAGTAAGATATTATTCTGAAATTCCAGATACTGTATCCGCTATTTTCTGGAATTTTATGCTTACAGTCATTTTGCCATTTGGACTCATTTTTATATTTATGAGTTTTATGATGAGAAAAATGTCAAAAGGCGGCGGACTGATGGGGATTGGCAAGAGCAATGCCAAGATGTACGTAGAAAAGCAGACGGGTGTGACATTTAAGGACGTAGCAGGGCAGGATGAAGCGAAGGAGTCACTGCAGGAAGTAGTGGATTTCCTGCATAATCCGAGAAAATATACAGAAGTTGGCGCGAAGCTGCCAAAGGGTGCGCTCCTGGTAGGACCTCCGGGAACAGGTAAGACGTTACTGGCGAAAGCGGTAGCGGGAGAAGCAAAGGTTCCATTCTTCTCTGTTTCAGGTTCTGAATTCGTGGAAATGTATGTGGGTGTCGGCGCATCCAGAGTACGTGATTTATTTAAGCAGGCACAGTCGATGGCTCCATGTATTATCTTTATCGATGAAATTGATGCCATCGGAAAAAGCCGTGATAATGCACTGGGAAGCAATGATGAACGTGAACAGACATTGAATCAGATTCTCTCAGAAATGGACGGATTTAGCACAGAAAAAGGTTTATTACTTTTGGCGGCAACGAACAGACCTGAGGTTTTAGACCCAGCACTTCTGCGTCCAGGCCGTTTTGACAGACGAATTATCGTAGATAAGCCAGATTTGAAAGGTCGCGTGGATGTTCTCAAGGTACATTCAAAGGATGTGCGAATGGATGAGACCGTTGATTTAGAAGCGATCGCACTTGCAACTTCTGGTGCAGTGGGTTCTGACCTGGCGAATATGATTAACGAGGCTGCGATTAATGCAGTTAAGAATGGCAGAAAAGTGGTTTCGCAGAAAGACCTCTTTGAAGCAGTGGAAGTAGTGTTGGTTGGTAAAGAAAAGAAAGACCGTATTATGAATGCGGAAGAAAGACGCATTGTATCATATCATGAGGTGGGTCATGCGCTTGTAAGTGCACTTCAAAAGGATTCTGAGCCAGTTCAAAAGATTACCATTGTTCCAAGAACAATGGGAGCTTTGGGATATGTTATGCAGACACCAGAGGAGGAGAAATACCTCAATACAAAAGCAGAACTGGAAGCGATGATTGTGGGACTTCTTGCAGGACGTGCGGCAGAGGAAATCGTGTTTGATACCGTAACAACCGGCGCGTCAAATGATATCGAACGGGCGACAAAGATTGCAAGAGCGATGGTGACACAATACGGTATGTCAGAGCGCTTTGGATTAATGGGACTGGAATCTATCCAGCACAAATATCTGGATGGCCGTGCTGTTATGAACTGCGGTGAGGCTACTGCATCTGAAATCGATGCAGAAGTGATGCGAATGCTAAAAGGAGCATATGAAGAGGCAAAACGTCTCTTATCTGAAAACCGTGAGGCCTTAGATAAAATCGCGGACTTCCTGATTGAAAAGGAAACCATTACGGGAAAAGAGTTTATGGATATTTTCCATAAAGTGCAGGGAATGGGAGATGAAGCAGGAACTGCAGTCGCAGAAGCATGCTTTGAAGAAGAGTAATGACAAGAGGTGGATAATTTATAGAAATTATCCATCTCTTTTATTTGTCTATAGAAGAAATGAATAAGTGTATTAAAAACTATCTATTAGACTGTCGTTGTGGCTAGTGGTAAAATTGTCGAAGAGAGGAAAATAAAGGAGGAATTTGACATGAATTTATCAAGTTCAAAGAAAACATTAACATTAGCAGGTCTTCTTTGTGGTGTTATCGCAGTATTGTTAGCATCTAACGGAAACCCTGCAAACATGGCAATTTGTATCGCATGTTTTATTCGTGATACAGCAGGTGCTCTCGGAATGCACCAAGCAGCAGTAGTTCAATACGCAAGACCAGAAATCATTGGTATCGTATTAGGCTCATTCATTATCGCTGTAGCAACAAAAGAATACCGTTCAACAGCAGGTTCTTCACCAATGATTCGTTTCGTATTGGGCGTAATCATTATGATTGGATCTTTAGTATTCTTAGGATGTCCATTACGTATGGTTATCCGTATGTCAGCTGGTGACTTAAATGCATACGTTGCATTAGTTGGTTTCATTTTAGGTATCGTTGCAGGTATCGTGGCATTAAAGAAAGGCTTCAGCCTTGGCCGTTCATATGAAACTACAAAAGCGGCAGGTGCTGTTTTACCAGTACTTGCACTTGGACTTTTATTAGTTCTTTTATTTGTACCTTCATTACTTAAATTCAGCGAATCAGGTCCAGGCAGCTTACGCGCTCCAATCGCACTTGCATTAGTTGGCGCAATCATCTTTGGTGCATTAGCTCAAAAATCAAGAATGTGCTTCGCTGGTGGTATCCGTGACGTCATCTTAATGAAAAACTTTGATTTATTATGCGTAGTTGGCGGATTATTCGTTGTTATGTTAATCTACAACATCGCAAATGGTTCATTTGTATTAGGATTTGACACACCAGGAATCGTTGCCCACTCAGATCATTTATGGAACCTTCTTGGTATGTTCGCAGTAGGTTTCGCTGCAACATTAGCAGGTGGATGTCCACTTCGTCAGTTAGTATTAGCTGGACAAGGTTCTTCTGATGCAGCTGTAACAGTACTTGGTATGTTCGTAGGTGCAGCACTTTGCCACAACTTAGGACTTGCTTCAAGTGGTACAGCTAAAAATGCTGAAACTGGTGAATTAGTATTAGGTGCAGCTTCACAAAATGGTAAAATTGCAGTGATTATCTGTATTGTTGCTTTAGTTGTGATTGCAGTAGCAGGAATTAAAAGAAAGAAGGCTTAAGATATGTACGAAGTAGATGCAAGAGGATTATCATGTCCACAACCTTTAATGATGACAAATGATGCGCTTAAAACTCAAACAGGCGCTATTAAAGTATTAGTAAGTGAACCACACCAAAAAACAAACGTTGAAAAATTTGCTAAAGACAAAGGCAAAAAAGTAACAGTAAATGAAATTGGTTCAGAATACGAAATCATTATCGAATAATACATAAAGGAATCTCGAAATTGGTCGAGATTCCTTTTTTGCCTAAGTAGGGATTGTTGCAAAATTTAAAATCAAAAATATAATCAAGGATTTGGGGTACTGGCAGGCACTTTTGCCCGTCTATACCCAAAATCAGACGATTTTTAATGGTTTTCGCTAAATAAATGCCCAACCACAGAATGAAATGACATCTCCAAATGCGATTCACCATCATATGGAATTATCTGCAGGCTACTATGTTTCTCTTAGTGTCCTCATTTTCAAAAAAGTACATACGAAAAGCGGCTCAAACAGACAAAGTTCTGCAGCCAGCATATGCGTTCAACAACTTTGCGACAGATTCTGAAAAAGGCTACGCAACTGTGTTCGGAAATGATGTTAGCAAGCACACTCACAAACTCGCACAAAGTGCTCAAACATGTTCCCGTGTTTGCACATTTTCCGAACTTCAGTTGCAAGACTTTTTGCAGAATCCTTCGATGTTATTTCACGCATATGCTGACTACAGAACTTTTGGCTGTAAGTCCGCTTAGAGTATGTGTATAACTTCTTGAAAATGGGACACTTTAGAGAAACTTGGAGCCGAAGGCCTAATTCTATATGATGGTGAATCGCATTTGGAGATGCCATTTCATTCTGTGGTTGGGTATTCATTTAGCGAAAACCATTAAAAATCGTCTGATTTTGGGTATAGACGGGCAAAAGTACCTGCCAGTACCCTAAATCCTTGATTATATTTTTGATTTTTAATTTTGCAACAATCCCTTCCTCGCTTTATAAGTAACATTGTGGTATGATAGTGCTAAAGCAAAAAGAAAGGCAGGGTGTGGTATGTTTATCATTGAAGAAGAACTAAAGAAACTTCCTGCGAAACCAGGCGTGTATCTGATGCACGATGAGAAGGACCAGATTATATATGTTGGAAAAGCGATTAGCCTAAAGAACCGTGTAAGACAATATTTTCAGGCAAGCCGAAATAAAGGTGCTAAGATCGACCAGATGGTAACTCATATCCGGCGATTTGAATATATCGTAACAGACTCAGAGCTGGAAGCATTGGTATTGGAATGTAACCTGATTAAGGAGCACAGACCGAAGTATAACACGATGCTGATGGACGATAAGGGCTACCCCTTTATTAAAGTGACGGTAAATGAGGCGTATCCGAGAGTGATGCTGGCCCGAACCATGCAGAAGGATAAGGCGAAATATTTTGGACCATTCACAAGTGCAGGAGCTGTAAAGGATACGATTGAACTGGTTCAGAAGTTATATAATATACGAAGCTGTAACCGAAATCTTCCAAAAGACATGGGGAAAGACAGACCTTGCCTCAATTATCATATTAAGCAGTGCAAGGCACCATGTCAGGGATATATTTCGGAAGCAGAATACCGGAAATCGATTGATGGAGTACTGCGTTTTTTGAATGGGCATTACGACAGCGTTTTAGAAGACCTGGAAGCAAAGATGCTTGAGGCTTCTGAAAATATGGAGTTTGAGCGGGCTATTGAATACCGGGAACTGATTCATAGTGTGAAGCAGATTGCCCAGAAGCAGAAGATTACAGATAGCAGGGGCGAGGACCGCGATATTGTGGCAGTTGCGAAGGATGCGGAGGATGCGGTGGTGCAGATTTTCTTTATCCGGGGTGGAAGATTAATCGGCCGCGATCATTTCTTCTTTCGAAATGCGGATGCGTCCAAGAGCGAGCTGCTTGCCAGCTTTATCAAACAATTTTACGCAGGGTCGCCTTTTGTGCCAGCAGAAATTATGACCCATGAAGAACTGGAAGAGCACGAACTATTAGAACAGTGGCTCACGAAAAAGCGGGAACACCGCGTGCATATTCGAGTGCCAAAGAAGGGTGAAAAAGAAAAATTAGTGGAGCTTGCGAGAAAGAATGCAGCCTTGATTCTGAATACAGACAAGGAACGTCTGAAACGCGAAGAGGGCCGAACCATTGGTGCAGTGAAAGAAATCGAAGCGTTATTGGGGCTAAAGAATATTGTAAGAATGGAAGCCTATGATATTTCGAATACCAGTGGCTTTGCTTCTGTCGGCTCCATGATTGTGTATGAAAAAGGGAAGCCGAAGAGAACCGATTATCGCAAGTTTAAGATAAAAAGTGTTCAGGGTCCAGATGATTACGCAAGCATGGAGGAAGTGCTTACAAGACGTTTTAAGCATGGACTTGACGAGATAGAAAATGGAAAAGAACTGGGAAGCTTTACAGCATTTCCTGATTTAATTATGATGGATGGTGGCCGCGGACAGGTGAATATTGCTTTAGAAGTGCTGGGTAAATTGGATTTGCAGATACCAGTGTGCGGCATGGTAAAAGACGACAACCACAGAACCAGAGGACTTTACTATAACAATGTTGAGATTCCGATTGACCGGAATTCAGAAGGGTTCAAATTAATTACAAGGATTCAGGACGAAGCCCATCGGTTTGCAATTGAGTTTCACCGGAAGCTTAGAAGCCAGGGACAGGTGCATTCGGTGCTGGATGATATTAAAGGGGTTGGTCCGGCAAGAAGAAAAGCACTCATGAAATATTTTGAGAATATAGAAGAATTAAAAAATGCGAGTGTAGAGGATTTGAAAAAAGTACCTTCCATGAATGAAAAATCTGCAAAGGAAGTGTACAGTTTTTTCCATAAGTGATATACTAAGAGGTAGAATACTAGGAATGAGAGGGTAGGACATGCCAGGTGTAAAAATTACAGATTTAGTAGAACGAATGAATTTAAAAAATCTCACACCAGATATTGAACTGACTGAGAGATATATTACTGTGCCAGACATTAACCGTCCGGCTCTGCAGCTGACAGGATATTTTGACCATTTCGATTCTGTGAGAGTACAGATTATAGGATATGTGGAATACACATATCTGGAAACCTTGGAGGCACAGCGAAAGAGGGAAGTTTACAAAGAATTATTATCTTATGGGATTCCTTGTTTGATTTATACAACAGAAATTCAACCAGATGAGGAAATGCTGGAACAAGCGAATAAAGCCGGAATCCCGATATTTTCAACAGAGCAAAAGACGTCGCCTTTCCAGGCAGAGCTGATTCGCTGGCTGAACGAACAATTGGCACCAAGTATTTCCATTCATGGTGTATTGGTTGACGTTTATGGTGTCGGCGTTTTAATCATGGGAGAAAGTGGAATCGGTAAGAGTGAGGCCGCTTTGGAATTGATTAAGCGTGGTCATCGTCTTGTGACGGATGATGTTGTGGATATTCGAAGAGTCAGTGATGATACGCTGGTGGGTTCTGCACCAAGCATCACAAAGCACCTAATTGAGCTGCGCGGTATTGGTATTGTGGATGTGAAGATGCTGTTTGGTGTGCAGAGTGTAAAGGAAACGCAGACGATAGATATGGTTATCACTCTCGAAGAATGGGATAAGCATAAAGAGTACGACCGATTAGGATTAGAGGATAATTATACAGAATTTCTTGGAAATAAACTGGTATGCTATTCGATTCCAATCCGTCCAGGCCGTAATGTTGCGATTATCGTTGAATCCGCTGCAATTAACCACAGACAAAAACAAATGGGTTACAACGCAGCACAAGAATTATACAGAAGAGTACAAGAAAGCTTAACACGTAAGAAATAGGAGACAAGAAAATGAGCGAGATGAAATATTGCTTTGGCGTAGACCTTGGCGGAACAACAGTGAAAATGGGATTTTTCCAGGCAGATGGAGAAGTGCTTGATAAGTGGGAAATTGAGACAAGAACAGAAAATCAGGGTGAGAATATTCTCCCGGATATTGCAGCAGCTATCCATGCGAAATTAGCAGAGCGGGGCGTTTGCAGGGAAGACGTTGTTGGAATCGGTATGGGAATTCCGGCACCAGTGAATAAAGAAGGTGTTGTAAATGGTTCTGCCAATATCGGCTGGGGCTATAAGGAAGTGAAACGTGAGTTAGAAGAACTGACGGGCATAACATCGGTGATTGGTAATGATGCAAATGTTGCTGCGCTGGGCGAAATGTGGAAAGGCGGCGGCCAAGGCTACAAGAACCTTGTTGTGGTAACACTTGGAACAGGTGTTGGCGGTGGCGTTATTGTTGATGGTGAGATTCTTGTGGGTACAAATGGAGCGGCCGGAGAAATCGGACACATTTGTGTGGACTACAATGAAACAGACAAATGTGGATGTGGCAAAACAGGTTGTCTAGAACAATATGCATCAGCTACAGGAGTTGTGCGGCTTGCAAAGAGAAGATTAGAAGGAAACACAGATGAAACTGTCTTGAATATGGATAGCATTTCTGCAAAGGATGTGTTTGATGCAGTAAAAGCAGGCGATAAAGTGGCAATTGAAATTGCAGAAGAATTTGGAAGATATTTAGGCTATGGTCTTGCAACAGTTTCTGCTGTTGTCGACCCGGATATCTTTGTAATTGGCGGCGGTGTTTCAAGAGCAGGGGAAATTTTGTTTGGCTTCGTGGAAGGTCCTTATTTGGAAAGAGCATTCTTTGCGCAAAAAGAAGTAAAATTTGCTTTAGCTGAGCTTGGAAATGATGCCGGAATTTACGGTGCAGCAAAATTAGCCTTATCTTAATACATAAAGAAGTCTACATAAAAGGTGCCCTACACAATCGGCTCTAAAACAAATGTTGAGGTTTGAAAATCACAGGGATTAAATGTTATAAAAATACAAAATTCAAGAGGAGGTGCGTGTTTGCATTTCCTCTTATATTTTTGCTTAGAGTTTCAGCCAATGTTCATTCTTCAAGAAGGCACGGCTTCACCTTTCGAATTTTCTAACAGCCTTATGAGACAAGAGATTTATACAGTTGTCCAAAGCAAACGCACAGCCAAAATTTCCGAGGCAAAATATGCGGTGAAAGGGCATCGAAAGATTCTGTGTAAAGTCTAGTGGCTACAGTTCAGTAAATGGGAAAGCGCGGAAAGTTGTCTGCACGAAGTAAGTTCTTGAAGCGCTTTCCTAATCACATTACTGAACGTAGCCCACGTAGACTTTTCCAGAATCTGTAGCCTAGACCTTGAACCGCATATTTTACCTCGGAAATTAGTGACTGTTTGAACGTGCTTTGAACAACCGTCTTTTTGTCTCATAAGGCTGTAAGAAAATCAACAAAAGGTTGCAGATGTGCCTTCTTGAAGAATGAACATTGGCTGAAACTCTAAGCAAAAATATAAGAGGAAATGCAAACATGCACCTCCTCTTGAATTTTGTATTTTTATAACATTTAATCCCCGTGATTTTCAAACCTCAACATTTGTTTTAGAGCCAAACAATCATGTGTGTAGAGCACTTTTTTAATCCTCGAATATTTTCATTTCTCCATCGATTTTTGCGAAATAGCATTCTTCCTTAAGCTCCATCACAGCCTGTCCATTGGTTCCCTCCGTGATTTCTGACATGACAGGTTTTATCTCATCTTCTGGAAGTAATACCTGCAATTCTACTTTGTCGGTATACACGGAATCGAGAATCGTAAGTCCCCTCTGCCCCAGAATATACTGGATTTTTCCGAGTCCTGTATAGTCTGTCTGAATCACAAGCTTTTGACCATGCATTTTGGTAATCACTTTACTTGCCAGAAGACCTTCTTTGGCCGAGCTTGAGTATGCTCTTACAAGTCCGCCGGTTCCAAGAAGTGTGCCGCCAAAGTATCGGGTGACTACGACTACTACATCATGAATGGCTTCTCCCAAAAGCACATCAAGCATTGGCTTTCCGGCGGTTCCACTTGGCTCGCCATCGTCACTGCAGCGCTGAATCTGGAAATGGTCTCCAATTACATATGCAGAGCAGTTATGCGTCGCATTCCAATATTTCTTTTTCATAGCTTCGATAAATGCAATGGCTTCTTCCTCTGTTTTCACAGGGTGCACTGTTGCGATGAAACGGGATTTTTTTTCTATTATTTCGGCTTCTCCGCCTGAGTAAACTGTTTTATATTGACTTAGCATATTTGCTCACCTTTTCATGTGTTTTCTATTACTATACCAGTATTTTGCTGATTTTCAAAATAAATTCTTAATTTTTTCCTATTAAAATGGGAACTTTTTATTTTTGGCTTTATTTAACAGGACAAGTTTGTTATAATATTTCTCGAAATAAAGGAGGCAAAACTCATGAATTATGGAAAAAAGACAACTTCAAGACGCTGCAGAACGATTCAGTCTAAAGCGCTCATGAAGAAAAAAAGAATGGGAGTACGTTTTTTTAAAGCCTTTTTGGTTGGATGCTTATTTGTTGTTGCATTAGGCATCGCTGGCGGCGCACTTCTTTTCAAAAAGATAATTGATGACACACCGCAGATTACTGCAGATACTATCAAACCTTCTGCATTTACAACTACTGCTTATGCAGATGATGGAGAGACGATTATTGACACGTTTGTAGCTGCTGGTTCTAACCGCGAGTATGCAACGATTGAAGAGATTCCTGATATTTTGGAAGACGCATTCATTGCCGTAGAGGATTCTCGTTTCCGCGAACATAACGGAATTGACCTTAAGGGTATTGTGAGAGCTGGTGTTGTAGGTCTTACTTCTGGTGATTTTTCACAGGGTGCCAGTACCATTACACAACAGTTAATCAAGAATAGTGTTTTTCCAAACTTTGTTCAAGAAACAAGATGGGAAAAAGTCGAGCGTAAGATTCAGGAATGGTATCTTGCAGTTCAAATTGAAAAAATAGTTGATAAGGATGAGATTTTAGAAAACTATCTAAATACAATCAACCTCGGACAAAATACTCTGGGAGTGCAGGCTGCTTCGAAACGTTATTTTGGAAAAGATGTCAGTGAACTGACATTGGCAGAAGCTGCTACAATTGCAGGTATTACAAAGAGTCCGAACGGATATAATCCTATTTCCAATCCGGAAGCCAATCAAAAGCGCCGTGAGAAGGTTCTCGGCGATATGCTGGAGCAGAAAATGATTTCTCAGGCAGAATATGATGAGGCAATGGCGGATAATGTCTATGAACGTATTCAGCTCGTGAATGCGGAATACACAGAAAGCCAGGCTGCAAACTCATACTTTATTGATGAGGTTGCAAAGCAGGTTCAGGAAGACCTTGTCTCAGAGCTTGGATATACGGAGTCACAGGCTTACAATGCTGTATACAGTGGCGGACTTAAAATTATCACAACTCAGAACATCGAAATGCAGCAAATCTGCGAAGAAGAAATAAATGACGATGATAATTATCCATCGAACATAAAGTGGGGTGTGAGCTGCGCCATTACAATCACCCACGAGGATGGTACCCAAAAGCATTATGACCACAATGGTCTGAATGGTTATGTGACAAGTAATTATCCGGAATATGGAAAATACGGAACTACATTCTCTTCAAAAGAAAAAGCAAATAAAATGATTGAAGAGTATATTGAGACTTTGAAGACGAGTGTGAATGATACGGTACAGACACGTATCACACTTTTCGCACAGCCACAGGCATCAGTTGTTGTTATGGATCAGGCTACGGGATATGTAAAAGCTGTCGTAGGCGGTCGTGGCGAAAAAACAGAAAGCATGAGTCTTAACCGTGCGACACAGTCTACGAGACAGCCAGGCTCTTGCTTCAAGGTTTTATCGACTTTCGTGCCGGCACTGGATTCATTTGGAGACACACTTGCCACCGTGATTGTGGATGAGCCATTCAATTATGCAGACGGAACTCCGGTAAATAATCACTGGGGAAGCTCATACAGAGGAGCTATGACTATTCGTGAATGTATTGCGCGTTCGGCAAACGTTTGTACCGTTAAGAAGCTTACTGAAATTACACCAGCACTTGGATATCAGTACTTGACAGAAAACTTTGCATTTACAACGCTTCCAACGACAGATATCGTTCAGTCGACTGCTCTCGGTGGAATTACAAACGGTATCTATAATTTGGAAATGACAGCGGCATATGCTTCCATTGCAAATAAGGGTGTTTACACAGAGCCAATTTTCTATACACAAATTTATGACCATGATGGAAACCTGTTGTATGAGAATACACCAAAGACACATGTGGCTATGAAAGAGACAACAGCAGCACTGATGACAGATGCGATGAGCGATGTTGTGAATTCCTCAATTGGTACTGGTGGAAGAGCAAAATTCTCAGGCATGCCTGTTGTAGGTAAGACAGGTACAACTACAGGCGTTGTAGACTTATGGTTCTCTGGATATACCCCATATCTCACAGCCTCTGTATGGACTGGCTATGATGACCACTCACCAATGGAGAAGCAGATTGACAACCAGAGCTATCACCTGGTAATTTGGAGAAAGATTATGGAGCGTATCCACGAAGGTTACGAAGAAAAATCTTTTGAAATGCCAGAGACGGTTCAGCGAAAAACAATCTGTACAGCGACTGGTAAGCTTGCAAGTACAGATTTCTGTTCGAAGAAAACAGAATACTTTGCAGAAGGAACGATTCCAGAGCAAAGCTGTCCTGGACATCCAGATAAAGAAAAGGAAGCTCAGGAACAGTCGTTGCAGCAGCAGCTTCAAGATCTTGTTAACCAAGGTTTAGATGCTATATTACCAGGAGACCAATCCAATACAATAACTCCTACGGAGTAAAATAAAAGGATGTTGCTAGATTAAAAATTCAAGAATATAATCAAGGGTTTTTAGCCACCACTTTTATGTGGTGGTTTTTTTGTGAGATTTATACAGTGTTGCATACAAATTCATGTAAGTATTCTGGGATTTTCCTTATACAAAATTTGGGTTGTTACAAGGGAAATAAATTGTCTTTTTTAGTCCTTTTTCCATGATTTTTAAGTTGATTTTTCTTTATAGCACAAAAGTAGTCTTAGAATCCAACAAATTCACAAAAATTATTAGCATGGAATACAAGTTTTTCTGCATAAAGAAAATCACAAATGAAATTCATCTCTTGATTCATATTTACTGTTGTGTGAAGTTATCTGCAAGTTGTTATGTTTCTTTTAGTCTCCCTATTCTCAAAAAAGCACATACGGAAAACGGCTCAAACAGACAAAGTTCCATGGCTGGCATATGCATTCAACAACTTTTCACAGAATCTCTCTATGTTATTTCACGCATATGCCGGCCGTGGAACTTTTGGCTGTGAGTCCGTTTGAAGTATGTGAATAACTTCTTGAGAATGGGACACTTTAGAGAAACTTGCAGCTGAAGGCCTAACTTCACACAACGGTAAATATGAATCAAGAGATGAATTTCATTTGTGATTTTCTTTATGCAGAAAAACTTGTATTCCATGCTAATAATTTTTGTGAATTTGTTGGATTCTAAGACTACTTTTGTGCCATAAAGAAAAATCAACTTAAAAATCATGGGAAAAGGACTAAAAAAGACAATTTATTTTCCTTGCAACAACCCAAATTTTGTATAAGAAAAATCCCAGAATACTTACATGAATTTGTATGCAACACTGTATAAATCTCACAAAAAACCACCACATAAAAGTGGTGGCTAAAAACCCTTGATTATATTCTTGAATTTTTAATCTAGCAACATCCTTTTCTAATTTGTATTAATCAAATTCTGGTTCGATTAAACCATAGGTGTTATTTTTACGCTTGTACACTACGTTTACTTCATCTGTTTCAGCATTGCTGAATACGAAGAAGTTGTGTCCCAATAATTCCATCTGTACACATGCATCTTCTGGGAACATTGGTTTAATTCCAAAACGTTTTGTACGGATAATCTTAATTTCGCCATCATCAGCGCTGTCATCCAAATCAACAAATTCTTGTTGAAAGTTTCCGCCTTCTTGATGTTTGGCAATTAATTTGTTTTTGTACTTGCGAAGCTGACGCTCGATTACTTCTTCCACCAAATCAATGGATACATACATATCGTCACTTACTTGTTCAGAACGAATGATATTTCCCTTGACTGGAATTGTCACTTCGATTTTCTGGCGTTCTTTCTCGACACTCAGAGTTACAATGATGTCCGTATCAGGAGTGAAATACCTTTCCAGTTTTCCTAACTTGTTCTCAATGGTTGTTCGTAAACCAGGGGTCACATTGATGTTTTTGCCGCTAATAATAAAATTCATGCAGTTCAACTCCTTTGCGATATATTTTATATCGCTATTATACAATTAATTTGTTGGACATGCAATAAAATTATAGAAAATTCGAAACTAAAATCATAAGATGACTGACAATTACTGGAATTTCTCTCTCTTTCGAAGCTTTGCATCCAACGTTTTCTTGCGGATGCGGAGCGACTTTGGAGTCACTTCTAAAAGTTCGTCGGTATCAATAAAGTCTAAAGCTTCCTCGAGACTTAATACGCGGGGTGTGGTAAGTCTTAATGCTTCATCCGAACCTGAGGCACGGGTATTTGTCAGGTGTTTTGTTTTACAAACGTTTAATTCGATATCGTCTGTTTTTCCGTTCTGGCCGATTACCATTCCTGCATAAACCTTTTCTCCGGCACCGATAAAGAGAGTACCACGTTCCTGTGCGCTATATAAACCGTAGGTTACAGATTCACCTGTCTCGAAAGCGATAAGTGAGCCTTGTTTACGATATTGGATGTCTCCTTTGTATGGGGCATATCCTTCAAAAGAGGTATTTAAAATACCATTACCTTTTGTATCAGTCATAAACTCGCCGCGGTATCCGATTAAGCCACGGGCTGGAATCGAGAATTCAAGGCGGGTTGTGCTTCCGTTAGAAGCGCTCATGTTCTGAAGCTCGCCCTTACGCTGGCTGAGCTTATCAATAACTGTTCCAGTAAATTCATCTGGAACATCCACATAGGCTGTTTCCATTGGCTCTAAAAGTTTTCCATTTTCGTCTTTCTTATACAGAACCTCAGCCTTACTTACCGCAAACTCGTATCCCTCACGTCTCATATTTTCAATCAATACAGATAAGTGAAGCTCGCCACGGCCAGAGACCTTAAAGCTGTCTGCGTTTTCAGTCTCTTCTACACGGAGGCTTACGTCTGTATTTAATTCACGGAAGAGGCGGTCGCGTAGATGGCGGGAGGTTACATATTTACCTTCCTGACCTGCAAATGGACTGTCATTTACGATAAACTGCATTGCAATGGTTGGTTCCGAAATCTTCTGGAATGGAATTGCGACTGGTTCTTCAGGAGCACAGAGCGTGTCTCCGATAGCAATGTCTGTAATTCCGGAAATTGCTACAATAGAACCGATAGAAGCCTCTTTCACTTCCACCTTGTTCAGACCATCAAATTCATATAATTTGCTGATTTTTACTTTTTTCTGTTTGTCAGGTTCATGGGCATTTACTACGACCATTTCTTTGTTGACAGCGATGGTTCCGTTGTCTACCTTGCCAATACCGATGCGGCCAACGTATTCGTTGTAGTCGATAGTACTGATAAGAACCTGCGTATTTGCTTCTGGGTCACCCTCTGGAGCAGGGATGTAGTCGATAATGGTTTCAAAAAGAGGAACCATATTTTCTGGTTCATCTGTCAAGTCTAAAATCGCGTGACCTGCCTTTGCAGAAGCATATACGAATGGGCAGTCCAGCTGCTCATCAGATGCGTCCAAGTCCATGAACAGTTCTAAGATTTCATCGATTACTTCGTCTGGTCTTGCTTCTGGGCGGTCGATTTTGTTGATACATACAATAACTGGAAGTTCTAATTCCAGAGCCTTCTTCAGAACAAATTTTGTCTGAGGCATGGCACCTTCAAATGCATCGACAACCAGAATTACACCATTTACCATTTTAAGAACACGTTCTACTTCGCCGCCGAAGTCAGCATGTCCAGGAGTATCGATGATATTGATTTTTGTGTTTTTATAATATACTGCAGTGTTTTTTGCCAGAATCGTGATGCCACGTTCACGTTCGATGTCATTGGAGTCCATGACACGTTCTGCAACCTCCTGGTTTTCACGGAAAACACCGCTTTGCTTAAGCAGCTCGTCAACTAAAGTTGTCTTGCCATGGTCAACATGGGCAATGATTGCTATATTACGTACGTCATTACGTTTACTTTTCATATTAAATCATCCTTTTCCATAGAATCTATTATTCATATACAACCCTTATATTCTAGCACATATTCTAGTTTTTACAACATTTCCAAAAATATTTTTAAATTTTGGAATATAATGGAACTTTTTTGCATACATTGATTAGTGAATGAAAAGTACAAGACAGAGGAAGGGAGATTATAAATTCATGTCAGATAAGATTATTGAAAACAATCAAGTAACTATTATTGGAGAGGTGGCTTCTGAATTCACATTTAGTCACGAGGTATTTGGAGAGGGGTTTTATATGGTAGATGTGCTGGTTAAGAGACTCAGCAGTTCGGATGACCGTATCCCGCTTATGATTTCGGAACGCCTGATTGATGTACAGCAGGATTATACGGGAGAGTATATTATGGTAACAGGACAGTTCCGCTCGTATAATCAGCACGATGAACACAAGAACAGACTGGTATTGTCTGTGTTTGTGCGCGAGGTTTCTTTTGTGGAAGAAGAGGTTGACGGTGCAAAAACTAATACGATTTTGTTGGATGGATATATTTGCAAGAGACCAATTTACCGCAAGACGCCGCTTGGAAGAGAAATTGCAGATTTGCTTCTTGCTGTAAATAGACCTTATGGGAAATCGGATTACATACCTTGCATTTGCTGGGGACGTAACGCAAGATTTGCTTCGGGATTCGAAGTGGGAGAACATGTGCAGATTCTGGGAAGAATCCAGAGCAGGGAATATGTGAAGAAGCTGACAGAAACGGAGACGGAGAAAAGGACGGCATATGAGGTTTCTGTGAGTAAATTGGAATGTGTACTTGAATAGAAGATAGAAGGAAATAGTTAACGCCACGAAGTGAGGACTTTGTGGCGTTTTTCTGTGATTTACTCTTTCTTTGTGTTATGAATTTTGGTGTAAAGCTGTAAGTATTCCTGCAATAGACTAATTTCAGTTTCATCTCCTGAAGACATAATAGAAACGATGGATTGTGGTAAGTTGAAGTAGATGTAACTGGTGCAATTATTTGAAGATGGATTTCCTTTAATCAGGTAATCAAGACTTACATCAAAAAGATTACTCACTTCTATCAGCTTTTCCAGTGATAGGCAAGATAAACCTCGTTCAACGGAACTACAATGTTTAATAGAGATATCTAGCTTTTCAGCCAATTGTTCTTGGGTTAGTCTGCGTTCTTTTCGCAGCGTTGCGATTCTTAACCCAATGGAAGCATTTAATGTCATTTTTACCACCTCTTGAGACTCTTATTACCTTATTATATCCACCTGTGAGGTTTATAATAACAACCCAAAAGGTGTTGACGAATAAACCTAACAGGTGTATAATGTTGGAAAAATAAAATGCCGGATAAAGATTAGACTTTTGACAACGATTAATTCATTTTGTAGTTATATTGGTGTTGAAATCGAAATAAGCTTGTAAATTGAGGTAGTAGTGAGAGCGGACGAGGTCTAATAACTTCGTTCGTTTTTTATTTGAATACAGCGTGAAATTTGAAAATCTATATAATAAGAGAACTAAAGAGGATGAGAGGAAAACAAAATGAAAATTAAGTTAGCAATACTTGAAAAAGATCAAAACTATTTAAATCGAATTGTGTCTGTATTCAGTACTAAATATACAGATAAATTCGAAATCTATTCATTCACAGATAAAGATGTTGCATTGTCAGTGTTGGATGGAGCTAGGATTGATGTCTTGGTGGCGAACGATGTATTTGAGATTGATGTGAATGCACTTCCAAAACGTTGTGGTTTTGCGTATTTTGTTGATGTGGCAGATATTGCAATGGAAAACGATCAACGTGCTATTTGTAAATTTCAAAAGGTAGAACTTATCTATAAGCAAATCTTGAGCGTTTATTCAGAGAAGGCAGGAAGTATATCTGGATTAAATTTAGGGGATGACAGTGCGAAGATACTTGTATTTACTTCACCAAGCGGAGGTACGGGTAGTTCAACTATGGCCGCAGCATCTGCTATGCATTTTGCCGCACAAGGAAAGAAGACGCTCTATTTAAATCTGGAAAGATTTGGTTCTTCTGATGTTTTTTTTGTGGCGGAAGGGCAGTTTGATATGAGCGATATTGTTTTCGCGCTTAAGAGCAAAAAAGCAAATCTAGGATTAAAGCTGGAAAGCTGTGTGAAGCAGGATAAAACAGGAGTATGTTTCTATTCGCAAACAAAAGTACCAATGGATATGCTTGAGTTAAATATAGAAGACATTGAACGTCTTATCTCAGAAGTGAGATTAACAGGTTCATATGATTACATTATCCTGGATATGGATTTCGGAATGGATAAAGACAGTTTGCAGTTGTGGCGTCAAGCCCATGGTGTGGTGTGGACTGGAGATGGCTCTGAAACATCTAATACAAAAATATACCGTGCATTTCAGTCTCTTACAATTATGGAGCAGAATGCTGACCTCCCATTAACAAGCAGAATTAGTCTTATCTATAACAAGTTCAGTAATAAAACTGGGAAGGCACTTGAAGAAAGTGGTTTGAAAAATGTAGGTGGTGCACCAAGATTCGAGCATGCAACTACGGAACAGGTATTGAAGCAACTTTCTCCAAAAGATATGTTTGACAAACTAATCTAATCAGGGTGGTGTAGATATGGATTTTGAACAAGAGCAACGGTTTGTATCCGAGATTAAAAAATATGTAACCGAAAATTTGCCACTTAGTAAAATGAGTGACGAAGAACTCGAAGAAAAAGTGGAAGAAATTGTTCAGCGGAAATTGAGTGGAATATATTGCTCCATTGAACAAAGGGTTTCCATTATTCAACAAGTATATAGTTCCATTCGTGGATTTGGACTTTTGGATTCAATTATCAGTGATGACACTATCACTGAAGTTATGATTAACGGTCCTGAAAATGTGTTTATTGAACAAAATGGTAGATTGTTTAAATTAGATAAACAATTCGAAAGTCAGAGAAGGTTGGAGGACGTAATACAACGTATTGTAGGGTTGGCAGGTAGAGAAGTAAACCAAGCGAACCCTATTTGTGATACTCGTTTACCGGACGGTTCCCGTGTCAATGTGGTACTTCCGCCTATTGCACTTTGTGGACCAACACTTACGATTCGTAAGTTCTCGAAGACGCCAATGACGATTGAGCGTTTAATTGCATACGGTTCAATTACGCAAGAAATAGCAGATAAATTAGAACTTTTGGTAAAGGCAAAATACAACATCTTCGTTTGTGGAGGTACTGGTTCGGGTAAAACTACATTCCTAAATGCGCTTTCAAACTACATACCAAGAGATGAACGTGTTATCACAATCGAGGACTCGGCAGAACTTCAGATTATAGGAGTTGACAACTTAGTAAGTCTGGAAACTAGAAATGCCAATGCTTCTGGTGCGGGTCAGATTACAATTCGAGATTTGATTAAATCTTCACTTCGTATGAGGCCAGAACGTATCGTAGTAGGTGAGGTTCGTGGTGGAGAAGCTCTTGATATGCTTCAGGCTATGAATACCGGTCATGACGGTTCGCTTTCTACCGGTCATGCAAACTCGACTCAAGATATGTTGAGCCGTTTGGAAACCATGGTTCTTCAAGGAGCAGATGGACTCCCATTAGAAGCGATTCGCCAACAAATTGCTTCGGCAGTAGATATTATTATTCATCTTTCTAGATTACGTGATAAGTCGAGAAAAACGATGGAAATCACGGAAGTGCTTGGTTATGAGGATGGAAAGATTATTTTGAATCCGTTGTATGTGTTTGAAGAAGATGAGAATAGTACACTTGAAAAAGTGTCTGGAAGTTTGAAACGTACAGAGAATCCGATGAAGAATACACATAAGTTAATTTTGTCAGGAATAAGAACAGAAATTTGAGGTGTTAGGAATGGGTCTATTTACTAAAAAAGAGAAGGAACCGGAAGAGTTACAATTTTATATGTCGGCAATAAACAATCCTGTTTTGAATTATAAGGTGTATATTCTTAGTCCAATGGAACATTTAACGTTTTTTTTAGTAACTTTTATTGCAGGTGGGTTAGTAGGACTGATTTTCTATGGCGGATTGTTTAGAGTGGAGGGTGAAGCTACATTTGCCACATTTATAAGTAATATCGTTGTTTTTGGTGGTATTGGATTATTGGCAAGTAAGATATTTGTTCCTGTTATAAGAGATTCTCTAAAAAATAAAAGATTAAACAAATTAAAAACTCAATTTAGAGATTTTCTTGACTCTTTGTCTAATTCATTATCAGGAGGAATGAACGTCAATGATGCAATTATCAATGCGTGTAACGATTTAGAAGCGCAATATTCTAGTGATGCTTACATTGTTGTAGAAGTAAAAGAGATGATTAATGGAATGCAAAATAATATCGCATTGGAGGAATTGTTAATTGATTTCGGAAACAGAAGTGGTAATGATGATATTGCAAATTTTGCGATTGTTTTTGAAACGGCATATCGTACAGGTGGAAATATCAAAGAGATTATTCGGCGAACGACAGATATTATTAGTGAAAAAATTATGATTTCTGAAGAAATACAAACAAAGATTACTTCTAATAAGATGCAAATGCAAGTTATGAATGTTATTCCTATTTTTCTGGTTCTTATGTTAAGAAGTTCTAGTTCGGAGTTCGATCAAGCTTTTGGCAGTATTGTAGGTGTGATTTGCATGACTGTAGGAGTTGTATTCTTCTTGGCAGCATACAAAATGGGACAAAAAATGATGGATATTAAGGGGTGATTTGTATGCAATTGATTTCGTTGATTATCGGAACTGTTTTATTGGTATTATTTGTAATTAAAATGATGCAAGGAGAAAGCTTTGATAGTTATGTAGAAAATTTGGATGATTCTGATTATCCACTGAAATGTTTTTATTGTATCGGATTTGCTTGGAACGAGGGTGAATTATTGAACCTAAGGGGAAAGGTTAGAAAAATGCTAATTTCACAAGCAAAGTTGTTGCACAATCCGCAATATGCAGAATACTATGCAAATGTTGTTTGGGCGCAGGTGGTTAGTGTGGTGCATTTGTGTTTGTGTGTCGGCTTTGTATTGGGTGGAGTGTTTAACTTTTTGTTTTCGGCACTTGTAGGTGTCATATGTGCCTTTGTTTTTGGATATTTCTTTTTAACAAAAATGAAAGAAGATTTAAATAAGCGTAAATTAGAATGTACAATTGAACTTCCTGAGATAGTTTCTACAATGGCATTACTTATTAACTCTGGTATGGTTTTGCGAGAAGCTTGGGAGAAAATTGCTTATGGAAAAGAAGGAACGGTTTATAACTTAATGCAAGATGCATGCATTGATATGCAAAATGGTTTTTCTGAGATGGATGCGATTTATAAATTTGGTGTAATGTCGGATTCGCCTGAGATAAAAAAATTTACTGGAGCATTAGTGCAAGGTCTTTCAAAAGGAAGCCGTGATTTGAGTGACTTTCTTACGAAACAGTCTTCAGAAATGTGGGCTTTAAAGAAACAAATCATGTTGCAAAAGGGTGAAGCGGCTGCTTCCAAATTGTTAGCACCAATAGCTTTAATCTTTGTGGGAATTCTGATTATTGTAATTTCAGCAGCAGTAGGTATGTTAATTTAGGCTATGGCCTTAATTATAAAAAAGAAAAGGAGAGAGGATTATGAAGAAACTAGAATTTAAACTCAATTTGCTTGTGTGGAAAACTCGTTCAAAAGTAAATGATTTTCTTTACAACGAAGATGGTGATACTAACTTTATTTCTATCATCATCATTATGGCAATTGTATTACTTATGGCAATTGTATTTATTGCGTTTAAAGACAAAATAGTACAATTAGTCAATAGTACATGGACAAAATTCTCAACTTCATTTGGTGGACAAACTATAAGTACACCAGAAACAGTAACACCTCCATAGGAAGGAGTAATATGATGGTGTATTTGTTAACGATTAGTTGTATGTTGCTGGCGGCTGGTATTTGTGTTGCCTCATATATAGTAATTAACAAACACCTTCAAGTTTCACAAGAAACATCTTGTGAGAGTGATATTGCTGAAATATCTGATACAACAGCAGACTCCGATGAAAGTTCGGAGTCTGACAGTGTTGCAGATACTCAAAGAAATGAAAAAATATGTTTGAAAAATATTCTGAAACAAGTATTTTCAACTTTCACAATATCACGGTGGGTGGTGTTTATTAGTGTTGTTTTACTGATTGGTTTTGTTTGTTATTGTGCTCAGGTCATGACGTGGAATAGCGATGGATTAGATTCTATTGGGATTGCAAAAATCATAATTGTATCGGAAATTATGATGTCGGCAGCAGTTATTGATTTTTATATAAAGAAAATACCTAATTTTCTTCCAGTTACATTGCTAGTAGCAGGAATTATATTTTTGATAATTGAGTATTTTTGTATGAAGAATTCTTTCATGATCCTTTTTGTAGCGAGCATACTTGGTTTAATTGGCACCTTTTTAATTTTGATACTCATGTCACTTTTAACAAGAGGGGGCATTGGTATGGGCGATGTAAAATTAATTAGTACAATGGGATTTGTAGCGGGTATTGCAACATCATTTTATACATTTCTTTATGCGAATATACTTTGTTTAATGATTACATTGTTGTTATTGGTTACAAAAATGAAAAAAATGAAGGATGAGCTCCCTTTCGGACCATTTCTTTTTATTGGATATATTTTAGTAGTTGTTTTAGGAAAATTTTAAGTGAGGATTGTGCGTAAGATGAAAGGAATAAGAACATTTACTGTAATTGCTTTGGTCGCATTAACAGTAGTAGGATGGGCGACATTTATTTTTGGTAATGGTTCGAAGTATCTCGAAAACAAATCGTATATTTCTATTGCAGACCAATGGGTTGAAGAGGGGCTTTATCAGAGAGCTATTCTAAAGTACAAAGAAGCACTTGTTTATGATAGTACTGAAAAAAATTGGACAAAAATGATGAATGCATATGAAATGCGCTATGCAGAAGATGTAAGTATTTTATCTGATTATATAACAGAATTAAATAATGCGCTTGCACTGTATCCTAAGAATGTGTCATTTGTACAAAAATTGTATGAGTTACATATGGTTTCTAATGATTACAGGAGCGCATATGCTTGTATGGCAACTGCAATTGAAAATGGTGTGACAGATGAGAAAATTTTGAAACAAGCTCAGGAATTAAAATATTCATACGATTTAGATTATAACACATATTCAGGTTTCAAGAGCATATCAGCAAATACATATGCAGTAGCAAAGGGTACCGGATGGGGCTGCGTTGATGCTAGTGGTGAACTAATTATTGATTACAATTATCCGTATATGAGTTCTGTGAGTTCAGATGGAACTCGCTTGTATGATACAAGTTTGGGAAGCAGATTGGTTGACAGTACAGGATTAGTATTGGGAATTTTCTCTTTTACTGTTTCTGAATCCGGGGTTTTTTCGGAAGATTTGATTCCTGTTTTATGTGACGGTAAATATAACTATTACAATTCGTTTGCTAAAGAACAGTTCGGCGGATATGATATGGCCGGAACATTTCAAAATGGTTTAGCTGCCGTGCAACAAGATGGTAAATGGGTATTAATTAATACGTCAGGTAAAGAAGAAAGTCAAGAATTTGTCGATATTGTTATAGATTCAAATGGTCTATATTTGATGGGTTCTGTTATGGTAGCGGCTAAAGAGGATGGAAAATATCAGTTATTTGATAAAAATGGAAAAAGTATATGTGATTTCATTGCTGATAATATGGATTTTTGTATGTCAGATGGTTGGATTGCGTATGAAAAGGATGGAAAATGGGGTTATGTTAATACTGAGGGAAAAGTAGTAATAGAACCACAGTACGAAGAAGCTAAAAGTTTTTCTTATGGGTTAGCTGCTGTTTGTAAAGATGGGAAATGGGGATTTATCAATACGAGCGGTGAAGTTGTGATAGAGTATCAATTTGCTGGTGCAGATTATTTCAATGCGGGTGGAAGTTGCATGGTAAGATGCGATGCACCTGGAGTTGAAGATGAGGAACTTTGGAAATTGTTAATTTTGAATCTTGGTTTATAAAAGGAGTGTATAAATAATGAAAAAAATATATGGTACATTAATGATTATTGTGATGAGCATGTTATTGCTTACTGCATGTGGTGATGAAGAAGAAAGTAATACAAAAAGTGATGGAAATAGTCAAGTGGTAGCGAATGAAGACTATTTTAAATGGGATGATTTCGAACCAACAAAAATTGTAGGTTATACAGAAGAAGGATTAAAACAGAAGGAACTAACTATTCCTGCAAAATGTACAGAACTAGCATATGGAGCTTTGAGAGAAAGTCCTAATTTGGAAAAAGTGTATTTCGAAAATCCAGATGTTATTATGGGAGATGCGATGTTTAGAGAGTGTCTAGCATTGAAATATGTGGAATTACCAACTAATCTTGTTGCAATTCCGGAATCGTGTTTTTTGGAATGCAGCTCTTTGGAAGAGATAGAAATACCTGAGACAGTAAAAGTAATTGGTGAAGATGCATTTTATAAGTGTTTGGCATTAAAAAGTGTTAAGTTAGGAAGCAATATAGAAGAGATTGGAGTTAGCGCATTTGAAAGTTGTACAAGTTTGGAAATAATCAATCTGTCAGAGTCGCTAAAAAATATTGGTGATTATGCATTTGCTTATAATGAAAAATTAGAACAGGTATCTTTTTTAAAAGGATTGGAAAGCATCGGTGAATGGGCGTTTTATAATTGTCATGAATTTACTAAAGTTGAATTGCCAGAAACACTAACAACATTAGGGACAATGGCATTTACATATTGTAACAATTTGAAAGAAATCTATTTACCAGCAAGTTTGGAAACTGTAGAAAAATCAACGTTTGGTCAACAAGCGAATGTAATAACTGTATATGTAAAAGAAGGGTCAGCGGCAGATATCCAGTTTGATAATTATAGTGATGGAATGATGCGGAAAAAGTACTACTAGTAAGGAGTGCGAGATGAAACAGAAAGTTAGAGCGTACTTAAAAAAAGATAGTGGAGAAGTGATGTTAGAATCGACAATTATTATGGTGTTTACACTGTTAATTTTGATTGCAATGCTTAGTGTTGGTTTTCTTTTCTATCAACAAGCGATGATAAATACTGTCGCTACAGATTTAGCGTCAGATATAGCAACGTCCTATAAACTTACAAATCAAGATATTGGCGAAGGTGAAGTAACTAGTACAGCGCTGAACGATGTGAAATTATATCGAACTTCTGTTTCGATGTTCAGCATGAAGGCATTACATAAACAACGTGCGGAAGAATATTTGCCAGAAAGAATTCAGATGTCAACCTTAGGAATAGCTGAGAAAGAGCCAGTGTTAGAAGAATTTGATATTGCGGTGGACAATGTAGGAAGAATGCATGTTGAGCTTACAGTGTCAATGGAATGCGATATTCTATTTAGTGGTGCACTGAAATATTTTGGAATTATAGATTCCACGCCTAGATTTAGTGCGCGAGCAAGTGCAGAATGTTTGGATATCACTGCATATGCAAGTCATGTGAAATTTTTAGATTATGTTGGTAGGAAAGCAGAAGAAACCTTACCAAATGGAAATAAAGCAATAACAAGTATTATTGGTATTTTTCAAGATGCAGATTCAATTGCAGATATGTTGTTAGGAAATTAATTACTATTAGGAGAAGAACTAATGAAACTGTTCAAGAAAAAAAGAAAACATAAATATATAAATGGTACAAAAGGTGTTATTTCTATTTTCCTTTGCTTGATTATGACTCCTGTTTTGTCTTTAGCGTCTGTGTTAATTGAATTTTCAAGATATCAAAATACTGAAGCTATTTTTCAAGAGGTAATGGATTGTGCGTCTCTTTCAACCATGGCAAATTATGACAGTTATTTAGAGGAAAGATTTGGCTTATTTGCAGTATCGCAGGATTGCAATATTAATGAAACATATAAGAATAGTTTATTGCAAAATAGTTTAGTTATGGAAGGAATAACGCTTGGAACAGATATAACGGCAACAGGGATGTTACCTTTGTCTGATACAGATATCATAAAGCGTCAAATTCTTGATTTTAGCGAGAGTACAGTTTTAACTGAAATTATATTGGAAGATTTACAATTACAAGCATTACTGGATGAGTTGGATAAAATAATGGCTATTGGAGGATTAACGCAAACCCTCACAGACATGAACACTATGACGACAAAGATAAAAGAATTGGTTCAAAGTGGAGAAACTCTAGTCGGACAGTTAGAGAGTGCAGTAAATCAAGTAGAAACGGTAAAGAATGATGCTAATGCATTTGCGAAAGCCATAGCCGATTTGTACCAAAAAATCAATACGGATGGATTTAGCGTTGATATGACAACTGAAGATAGTGAAGAAGCTTCTTATGAACAGTTAATTGAAGCCTATATTGAAGATATAAAAACAGTTTATGAAAAATCAGAAACGTTGGTTTCTTCAGTGAATACATTAAAAGATTTAGTGACAGCACTTCCGAACTCTTTGTCTGCTCTTAAGGTTGATTATGATGAAGCAGTGGCAGCGGTTGATGCAGTAATAAATAGCACGACATCGCTCTCGTCATCAAGTAATACTGGTTCAGCAGGGCAAGGAGAAAGTAATATAGGTGAAGTGGCAGATGAATCAACTTCATTGTACCAACAGGTTATAAATGAAATTGGTAGTGCAATAGATGAAGCTACAGAACAATTGAGCACTACAACAGTTGAGTCCTTAAAAACAGCGGCGGAAGGTTTTGCAGAACAGCTAGTGGAAGGACTAGGATTAGATGTAACAAAATGTTGGAATTTAGAAGAATATTATGCGTTGCCATTATCTGATGAAGCGCAGGAGGATTTGCAAGATATTTTAAGTGAACTTCCGACAGCATGGGAAGAAGGCAGTTACAATGGGATACTACAAACATTAAAGGATAAATATGTTCCAAGTGTTTTCAATATGAGCCTTTCTCAAATAAAAGACACTATAAATGATGCTGTGACAGATGCAAAAAATCAATTTGTTGACAGAGTAGAATCCTCAGTTGGAGAGATATTGACAAATTTAGTTAATACAATTAATGGACTGTTCGATTTGGACGTTTTCTATGATGGCAGTTTGAATGCTTATTTAAATGATGAAACTGTAGCGACGCTTTTGTCGGATTCTGGTGAGAGAGGAGCAGATGAAGAAAATCCTTATGTGAGTTTGCTGAATGCACTGGCATCTATGATGGCAGCGGTGGATTCATTCAATAGTGCAATTAGTGGTCTTGATTTCTTCGAATTGATAGATGCTGTTGCGAATTTGTGTAGTTCAATTAAAAGCACTGTAGAAGCAGTAGTTCAATTAACAGCGAATACAGTTGAGAAAATTTCAGAACTTGTGGGTTACGTTGCGAATGGCGAATGGGAGAAATTCGGAGAATTGATACTTATGTCTGGATATATGACTCATAATTTACCAAATCGAACAATGGCGGGTAGAACAGAGGTAACAGTTGATGGTTCAATAGCATATCAGACAGTTTTAGATGGTGAAACATTAACTGGTTTTCCATATTCAAATATAAAAACTCCAGCTAAAGTACTCTCAACAGGAATTGGAGAAAGTGCAGAAGAAGGTGAAAGTAGTTTAAATGCACTTGTTGACTTTTTGAATGATAGTTTGGAGGGTGGAACAGACAAAATGTTCAGAGGAGCAGAATTAGAATATATATTAGCGGGAACTCAATCAGAGTTAATGAACCAAACGGTAGTCTTTATGCAAATATATTTCTTGCGTTTGTTATTAGATTTGGTTTCGGTATTTACAGATCCAGCTGTGACAACAATGGCATCAGCGGCAACAATCGCGTGTTGGGCGGTATATTTGATTGAGGTTTTTGCAGAACCGTTATGTGATACTGTTTTGCTCGTCAATGGGAGTGAAGAAGTAAGTTTTGTGAAGAAATCTTGTTATCTCACGCCAACAGGTCTTCCAACGCTGGCATCTCAATTAAGTTCAGTAGTAATTAATAATGCTGCCATAAGTCAATCAGCAGTAGATGCATTTAATAGTAGCACACAGGGTAAATTTGATGCGTATACGAAAGCAGGATTGAGTTTTAGTAGTGGGATATTACCAATGGATTATAGTACGCATTGTTTACTCATTCTGATGTTTACGACAACAACAGATGATATGCTGAGAAGAGTAGCAAATCTTGCGCAGTTGGAAGCTAATTATTATTATTCGCAGGGAGACACGGGATATTCGTTTGATATAACAAAAGCATATACGGGTATTTCAGCGTCTGCGGATGTGGAATTTGATTCATTTATTAAGCTTTTACAAACGAATACAGGATTGATTAAAAAGAAATTTACGAGGACGAATACATACTAAAAAACGGTGGAAGGAGAGTGTGTGATGAAAAAATTAAAACAAAATAATCAAGGCTCTATTTCGCTAGAAGCATGTATTGTATTACCTGTTTTTATTTTTGTTTTAATGTTTTTTTATGGATTTATGGTGTTTTTTTCAGGGCATCAATTGCTTTCACATTCAATGATTCAAAGTGCACAAAGTTTGTCACTAGACCCTTTTGCGACGGAAAGATTGGAGATAAGTTGGGAGGATATGGAAGGTGGAAGTGATTTAATAGAAGCAATGTACGCGGAGGCGTTGGGTGGAGACGACTATTTTTCTTCCAATAAAAAATGGTATGACGAAAATAGTGATTTGATGCTTCAAACAGTAAAAAATCGTTTCTTGGGATACTTGGTCGGCTCCGGCACTTCAAGCGAAGTGGAAAGCAAGGCAGACGATATGTTGAAATATCTTAGAATTCAAGGTGGAATTAATGGTTTGGATTTTAGCGAAACAAAAATAGAGGATGGTGTTTTGACATTAACAATTAAGTACAAGCAAGAATTTATATTTGATTTTCAAGGACTTGCTGCATTCGATAGGAAACAATCTATTTCTATTACACTGTGGGATATTTGATTAGGTTTAAAGGAGATTTAGAATATGAAATTTATTTTTGAAAATCAAGGTACTAATACGTATTTGGTATATACAGTTGTTACAGATGATGTGGTTGATAGCATGAGTTTAGGGATGCTTACCAATAATAAGATTGATGGTCTTGCAACTACATTGTTTATGCAAGTGGATATGACAAAGTATATAAAATATAATGTTTCAGCGAAAGTTTCGGTAAAGCAGTTTTTTACTGGTTCAGTAAATAAAAAAAGATTGTTAGGAGTTTTTAATGGCATTGTAGATGCTATGATGGCAGCGGAAGAATATATGATTGACACTAATACAATTTTGCTTGACTTAGATTATATATTTGCAGATGTTTCTACATGTGAAACAGTACTTATTTGTTTACCAGTAATAAACAAAAATGTAAATAACATGGGTTTAGGAACATTTTTTAAAAATATTGTATTTTCTACACAATTTGACCAAACAGAAAATTGTGATTATGTTGCAAAAATTATTAATCATTTAAATAGTGCACCAGTCTTTTCACTAGCAGATTTTAGTAAATTGTTAAAAGAAATTCAGGAAACTGAAGCGCCAGTACAAGTGGGGGCAGTTCAGGAAAAAAAGCCGCAACCAACTGTGTCGAAGCAAATTCAAGAACAGCCACAGAAACAGATTGTGGAACAACAACCTATAAGTGCACAAATAGTTCCGCAACAAATTGGAACACAACCATTAAAAGAACCACTAAAACAGGTAGAAAACCCACAACAGGTACCACCAAAACAAGGGTATCCTGTTCCAGAACAAAAGCCAATGCAACAAAATACCGTTCAGCAACCATCTCAACCAGTTGCAAAAAATGAACAAAAGATAAGTATGTTCTATTTGTTACAGCATTACAACAAAGAGAATGCTGCTTTATATAAAGCGCAAAAAGAAGCAGAGAAAGCAGCGAAAAAAGGCAGGAATAGTGCAAAAATGTCAGTTCTAGGAACTCCTACACAAAAAACACTGATTCAGGCAACACAACCCAATAAGGGTTTTGCGATACCAGGACAGGCACCACAAACTCCACATGGTTTTGCGATACCAGGACAGGCACCACAAACTCCACAGGGTTTTGCAATACCAGGACAACCTGCACAACCACTGTCAGGAATGGTTAAACCAAATCAATCAGTGGCATCACAATCGGTGAATAATATGCAACCGCAAAAAGTAGCACCTGCAGAAGTAACATCGCTACAGCCAATACCTACACCAATTCAAGCTGCACCGCAAGCGAGACCAATGAATTTTGGTGAAACAACAGTACTTAATGGAGCGACATTTGGTGAGACAACAGTTCTCAATGCGGGAATGGTGCAACAAGAAATAAAATTACAACCATATTTAATTCGTACAAAGAATAATGAGCGCATTGAATTAAATAAACCAGTATTCCGAATCGGAAAAGAAAAAAGCTATGTAGATTATTTTATTAGTGATAACACAGCTATCAGTCGTAGTCATGCAAATATTATTACGCGTGATGGTGAATATTTTGTGGTAGATACAAATTCAACCAACCACACGTATATTAACGGCATGATGATTCAAAGTAACGTAGAGACAAAAATTGAAGATGGTGCAAAAATCCGTTTGGCCAATGAAGATTTTGATTTCAAATTACTTTAGGTTGCTTTGAAGAGAAAGGGGAAAATACATAGTGAACTTTATTATTTCAGCCAACACAGACATTGGCTTAACAAAAGATACTAATCAAGATAGTTTATCGGTAAAAGTAATAAATACAAGTCAGGGAAGAATGGCGTTTGCCATTCTTTGCGACGGTATGGGCGGTCTTGCAAAAGGAGAAGTTGCTAGTGCATCGGTAATCAAAGCTTTTGATAATTGGATTTGTAATGAACTTCCAAAGCTTTGCCAAGGACCAATTGAAGATTCTATTATTAGAAAACAGTGGGAAAAGATTGTTACAGAACAGAATGAAATTATTAAAACATATGGTGCGAAACAAGGTGTGAAACTTGGTACTACAGTAGTAGCAATGCTTTTAACTCAAAATAGATATTATATTTTAAATGTAGGGGATTCACGAGCGTATGAATTAACTACAGAAATTAAACAAATTACGCAGGATCAGACTTTTGTTGCACGCGAAGTTTCCCTTGGAAACATGACAGAAGAAGAGGCGATGAAAGATTCAAGAAGAAGCGTATTATTACAATGTGTTGGTGCTTCGGATTCTGTGTATCCGGATTTCTTCTTTGGAGACGTACAGGGTAATGCTGTCTACATGTTATGCTGTGACGGTTTTCGACATGAAATTATGCCAGAAGAAATTTATGAAAAGTTACAACCAAATGTATTGATGGATGATTATCAGATGAGTCAGAATTCGATCTATTTGATTGAGTTAAATAAACAACGTAAGGAACGTGACAATATTTCAGTTGCGTTAATTAGAACGTTCTAGGAAGGAGATAAACATGCTTGAAATTGGTTCACTTGTCGACGGCAAGTATAAGATTCTGAATAAAGTAGGACAAGGTGGTATGAGCGTCGTTTATCTTGCCATGAACGAAAAGGCAAATAAGCAATGGGCGGTAAAAGAAGTCCGAAAAGATGGCGTGAAAGATTTTGAAGTTGTAAAGCAAGGTCTTGTGGCAGAAATCGATATTTTGAAAAAGTTAAGTCATCCAAACCTGCCTAGTATTGTAGACGTCATTGATACAGAAGACGCTTTTATCATCATTATGGACTATATCCAGGGTAACTCGTTGAATAAAGCGTTAGCCGAATACGGAGCGCAGCCACAGGAAAATGTAATCAGTTGGGCAAAACAGCTTTGTGATGTGCTTGGATATTTACATACTAGAACTCCAGCTATTATTTACCGTGATATGAAACCAGCAAACGTAATGCTGAAACCAGATGGGAATGTTACGTTGATTGACTTTGGAACAGCCAGAGAGTTTAAAGAAAAGAATTTGGCAGATACAACTTGCCTGGGAACAGTTGGATATGCAGCGCCTGAGCAGTTTGGTGGAATGGGACAGACAGATGCCAGAACAGATATCTACTGTTTAGGTGCAACACTTTATCATTTGGTTACTGGTATGAACCCCTGCGAACCACCATATGAAATAAAGCCAATTCGTGAAATAAATCCGACTTTATCCAGTGGTTTAGAGCGTATCATCTTAAAATGTACACAACGCGATCCTAATGACCGTTATCAGTCAGCGGCCGAGTTGATGTATGCATTAGAACATTACGAGGAAATAGATGATTTATATAGAAAAAAACAAAAAAAGAAACTAAATGCTTTTATTACATCAGCAGTGCTCACAGTCGCATTAGGCGTAACATCAGCATGGGGATACGTGTCTGCAGAAAATAAGAAGAGCGAGAATTATGATGACATAATTAAAACTGCTATCACTACAGAGGAGTATTATGAAGCAATTTTGACAGATTCAACTAGGACAGAAGCATACTTAGGATTGAATGATTTATTGTCTTCGGACTATGTTTTGACCAAAGAAGAGGGACAACAACTTTTGAAACTTCAAGCTGGGTTGGAAGAAAAAAATAATGCAGGATTTACAGATAATGTAAATGTTCTTTCTTTATTAAAAGCTGAAAATCCAGAGGGTTACAATGAAGTTTGCTTTGAAATTGGTTGGGATTTCTTATCTTATTATGATACAGAGATTGACCGCGATAGATATGAAAATGCAGCAAAATGGTTTGAACAGATGAAAGATTCGGATTCGGAAAATGGAGCTATCGCAAGTATCTTCTATGATATTTCAGAATGTACGACCAAATTGAATCAGCTTCGTGGTGGAAAAGTAATTCAAACACAAGAGTTGGATGAGCAACGAGAAAGTTTGTGGAATATGATTGAGTCTCTGCAAAGTAAAGCAGACGGATATGAGTTGGATTATAAAATTCAGGTGTGGATAGAAATTGATAAGTTGATTTACAACAATGTTGGCGACTTTTTAGAAGTTGTGACACCGGATGTGTTAATCACTATGTTAAACACAATTAAATCAAACGTGGAAAATATAGAAGGAAGTAACCCAGATATTATAAAACTTGCCGATGAACTAGAGATATCCGTTGCAGAAACAATTAATAAAGTGGAAACTGCGAAAGAGTAAGGAGGGTAGACTATGACATATGAAATATATCAATACGTATTCATAGGTGCTGCCGTTCTTTGTGGCGTCATGGCAGCAGTAACTGTCTTTTTATTTGTTTATTTGAAGATTCCAAGAGTAATTGGAGATTTAACTGGAACAACGGCTAAGAAGGCAATTGAGGAAATCAGAAAACAAAATGCAAGTACAGGAGACAAAACATATAGAAGTAGCCTGGTAAATCAAGAAAGAGGGAAATTGACAGATAGGATTTCGCCAACGGGAAGTCTATATCGAGCAGAAACTGGCCCAATCGCAGGAGCTATGGCGACAGAAAAAATAGGCACACAACAATTGAATGAAACAATGGTATTAGATAATGTTGTTTCAGAAGAAACTGCAGTGTTAAGTAATATGCAGGGATGTGATTTTGTAATTGAATATGAGATTACATTCATTCACACAGATGAAATTATTAATTTGGGATAAAAGATAAGAAAAGAAAGGAAATGAGATGAAATGATGAAGGTAAAAAAAGACTCACCGATATCGAAAATCGTGGCACTGATTTTGGCAGTGGCATTAGTGGTTGGAATACTACCTACAACAACATATGCCGTTGCATATTCATATGGTACTGTGCAAGCAATCAGTGAAGGTATCGAGGTTTCAGGCGATTCGGAAGTAATCGTTACAAATTCAGATATAGTCACTCTCGAGTGGTCAGCAGCTGATACATCCATCGGAAGAACTAAAGATGGTTGGTGGGTAGGAATTAAAGTAATTGCACCAAGTGGAATGACTGAAACTGAATTGGAAGGCGTGCAATATCAGAAAAAAAGTTATGGAGATACAGTGTGGACAGGTCCTCTTAGCTTCTGGAGTAACAAAGATTCCGAAGCAGGTGACTCAGAGCACCATATGGAGTTATGGGCACATTTGAACAATGAAAAATTGAATAGTGCAAGAGCAACAGGAAAAACAATTGATACTCAATGGCAGTTTGACTGGGATAAAGACGATACATATGAACAGACGGTTACAATATCAATTGACCCTAAAAAAGTTGTATTAAATAAATCGGGTGTTCAAGAATATCCGAAGTATGCTGCAGTAAAAGCATATAATGGTGGCACGGTTACAGGAAGTGAAACAAAAAATGTTTCTGTAACAGAGGATGCGTTAACATTAAAATGGTCAGCGGCGGATACCACAATTGGAAGAAATGAAGATGGATGGTGGGCTGGAATTGAAGTAAAAGCACCGAGTGGGATGTCAGAAGCAGAATTGAAAAATTCGCAATATCAGAGAATGAGTTATGGGACAACAGATTGGTCTACTTCTCGTTGTTTTTGGACAAACAAAGATTCGGCAGAAGGTGCTTCTGAACATTATATTGGCATCTGGGTTCGCTTGACACCTGCAATATTAAAAGAAGCCAAGGACGCGTCTGAAAATATTGAGACACAATTACAATTTGATTGGGATAATGACTCTACTTTTGAGCAATTAATTACATTCACAATTGTTCCGAGTGACAACATTGTGTTGAAAAAAGAAAATCAAGGAACATTAACATTTGATGACGTACCAAATACATTAACTTATAGTACAGAGCCTCTTAAAATCTCAGTTTCAGGTGGAAGTGGTACAGGAGACTATACATTTACAATTACTGAAGGAACAGATGTTGCTAGTGTTGCGACAGATGGTACGTTGACATTAAACAAAGCAGGGAAATTTATACTAAAAGCATCTAGATTAGGTGATGATACTTATAATGAAGCAACTGCTATTACGAAAGAAATAGAAGTTTTGCCAGCAGAACAAACTGGATTCAAATTTACAACTGAAGCACCAGAAAATATTACATACAATGATAATGGAAATAAATTTTTGAATGCTGTAACTGGCGGACAAAGTAGTAATGCTGCTGTGTACGAGATTGTTGAAGGCGGCGATGTTGCAGATATCAATGCATCAACAGGCGAATTAACAATCAAAAAAGCCGGTACCGTAAAAGTAAAAGCGACAAAAGCAGCAGATGATAAATACAAAGTAACATCTGCTGAGTATTCAGTTACAATTAAAAAGGCAGACCAAGCAATCGAATTCGAAAATGGAGCAGAGATTAGTGTGTATTATGGAAAACAAACGTACACTAATGTCGCAAATCCAGTTGGAGAAAAATATGGAACTGCTGCAATTTCCTATGAGATTGTTGGAGAAAATCCATTAGATGCAAGTGTCGATTCAACTGGTGTAGTTTCATTACAAAATGGAAAAATTGGAACGATTACTGTAAAGGCAACAAAGCCATCTGATGATAGCTATAATGAGTGTTCGGCGGAATATACACTGAAGGTAGATAATTTAGAGACTCCGACACAGCCATACACTTTGTCAGGTGATACGAAAAATGAAAGTGGTTGGTACACAGGTGACGTTACAATTACAGCACCAGAAGGATATGAAATTAGTTATTCAAATGCAATTACGGGCAATACGTGGGCCGAATCTGTTACAGTCGAAAAGGAAGGTACAAATAATGTAAGTGTATATCTTCGTGATGAAAATGGTGCAATTACAGATGCGATTGCTATCAGTGATATTAAAATCGATAAAACAGTACCAAAAGATTTAGTTATATCTTGTGCGACACCTACATGGAAGAAGATTTTGGAAAAAATATCTTTTGGAATCTATGAGGCCCCTGTCACAGTGACACTTACAGCGGCAGATGATATTTCTGGTATCACAAAGTTTGTATACACATATAAGAATACAGGCAAAGAGTTCACCGTTGATGCAGCTGATTTAACTATTAATGAAAAAAGTGCGAGTTACGAGTTTACTATTGAACCTCAATTCAGAGATACAATTACTTTTACTGTAGAAGATGTTGCAGGGCACAATCAAAATATTGTAGACAAAGATGAAGATGAAAATGAAAAAGTAATTGTTATTGATACAGTAACTCCTGAATTGACTGTAGATTATGACGGAGTGTATACAACAACAAATAATATAATTTATACACAAGATGATATTACTATTAAATTTGCAATTGAAGAAGTAAACTTTGATTTAGCAGATAAACCAATTGTTAAAGTAAATGAAACCGAAGCTTCAGTAACATGGACCAAAGATGAGGTGTCTGGAAAGTGGGTTGGAGAATATCTATTTTCAGAAGAAGGAGATTATGTTGTAACAGCAAGTTTTGTAGATGTTACTGAGCGTGCAATACAGACATATAAACAAGAAGTCCGAATTGATAGGACAGCACCTACTATCGAAGTAACACCTGTTGAAAAAACATATTATAGTGGTTCAAAGACTTTTGAAGTTAAAATTACAGAACATAACTTTGATTTGAGTAAAGTTATTCCGGTGGTTACGGTTGATAATGTGTTGTCAGATGTATCTGTGAAAGATTATGAAGCGCTCTTGAAAGCAGATTGGAATAGTGATGGCGATGTACATACAACTACAGTGACATTTACGGAAGATGCGGATTATCAATGGACATTAGACTGTACGGATTTATCAGGAAGAGTGGCAGAACAATATAAGTCTGCAAAATTTGTAGTTGATAATGTGAATCCAGTAATTGAAGAAGTTGTATATGACAACAATAGTTCAGAAAATGGAAAGTACTATAAAGCTTCTAGAACAGCGACGATTACAATCACAGAGCATAACTTTAGGGCAGAAGATGTTCTGCTCGTAATGACAACATCTCGAGAGTTAAATAAAGAGGCAGTTGAAGATTATGCGGCATTATTAAAAGATGATAAGAATTGGATGCATAATGGAGATACACATACTGCGACAATTACATTTAAGGAGGATGCTGATTATAAGTTTACAATTGATTATACAGACATATCTGGAAGAACAGCAATACAATGTGTATCAGATGATAGTGTAATCGACAATGTGGATCCAGTAATCGAAATGATAGTATATGACAATAATAGTGCTGCCAATGGCAAGTATTATAAAGCGTCCAGAACTGCAACAATCACAATCACAGAGCATAACTTTGATGCAAAAGATGTGGTAGCTGTGGTGACAACATCTCGAGAATTTAATAAAGAGGTAATTGAAGACTATGCATCAAGATTAAAAGATAATACCAATTGGACACATAACGGAGATACACATACTGCAACAATTACATTTAAAGAGGATGCTGATTACAAATTTACGATTGACTATACAGATTTGTCTGGAAGAACAGCAACACAATGTGTATCAGATGATAGTGTAATTGATAATGTGGATCCAGTAATTCGGGTTACGTATGATAATAATGACACTGCCAATGGTAAGTATTATAAAGCATCAAGAACTGCAACAATTACAATTACAGAACATAATTTCAGAGCAGAAGATATTGTAGCGGTAGTGACAACATCTCGAGAATTGAATCAAGATGTGATTGAAGACTATGCGTCAAAATTAAAAGACGATAAAAATTGGACACATAATGGTGATGTGCATACAACAATCATCGAATTCAAAGAAGATGCGAATTATCAATGGACATTGGATTGTACAGATTTATCAGGAAGAACAGCGCAACAATATGTATCAGAGGAGTTTGTAATTGATAATGTGGATCCAGTTATTAAAACTGTAGTATATGACAATGAAGATGTTGCAAACGAAAAGTATTACGATGCTTCAAGAAAAGCAACAATTACAATCATAGAGCATAACTTTAATGCAAAAGACATAGTTGCGGTCATAACATCAACACGTGCATTAGATGCATCTGCAATTGAGGACTACGCATTAATATTAAAAAATAATGATAGTTGGACACATGATGAAGATGAACACACAATCACAATCGAATTCAAAGAAGATGCAAATTATCAATGGACATTAGATTACACAGACTTATCAGGAAGAGCAGCGGAGCAATATTCATCAGAAGAGTTTGTAATTGATAATGTAGATCCAATAATCAGCGTAACATACGATAATAACAACGTTGCAAATGGAAAATATTATAAAGCATCTAGAACGGCAACAGTTACAATTACAGAGCGCAATTTCCGAGCAGAAGATGTTGTAGCAATTGTGACAGCAACAAGAGAATTAGAAACAAATGGCGAATTAGATGATTATGCAGCATTGCTAAAAGCCCCAAAGAATTGGACAAATGAAGGTGATGTTCATACAGCAAAAATCACATTTAAAGAAGATGCAGATTATGTATTTAAAGTAGATTACATGGATTTGGCAACAAGAGTTGCAAAACAATATGCAACTGAATTTGTAGTAGATAATGTGAATCCAATTGTAGCTGTAACGTATGATAATAAAAATATTATCAATACAATTGAGAATCGTGATTATTTGAATGCGCAGCAGCAAGCAACAATTACGATTACAGAACATAATTTTGATGCAAAAGATGTAGATGTAATTGTGGAAGCAGTTGATGTAACAGGAAAAGATGTTTTAGTTGATGGTGGGAATGATACTTTGGCTAAGTATTATAGTGACCTGTTCAAAAATCCTGCCTCATGGACACATGAAGGAGATGTTCACACAGCTACTATCAAATACAGCCAAGATGCAAATTATGCATTTGATATTAAATTTGCAGACCTTGCAGCGCGCTCAAGTGCAGAATATACAAAAGATTTATTCACTGTAGATACAGTTGCGCCAAGTAATTTACAAGTAACATATAGTACAAGTGTATTTGAAACGGCTATTGAAGCGACACAATATGGTTACTACAATGGGCAGATGAAAGTTACAATTTCAGGTGAAGATGTAACCTCGGGAATCAATAAATTTTTGTATAGTTATATTAACAGTATAGGTGTAAGTAACGTAAATGCAGAACTGCTTGATGCAATTATCGAAAAAGCACAGATTACGCAAGAAGGTTATAGATTTACTGCAATGTTTACGATTCCTAAAGAAGTGTTAAGTGCAGATAAACAATTCAATGGTACAATCGAATTTACGGCATATGACGTTTCGGGAAATAATAAAGAGAAAGTAGAAAACAAACGTATTGTTGTAGATAATATCAAACCAACAGTACAAGTTACATTAAATAATCCTGTAAAAGTAGTAAACACTCAGAGTTTCTATGCTGACGATATTCAAGGAACTATTGTTATTCAAGAAGCAAACTTCTTCGCACAGGACGTAGAGGTAATAGTAACTCGTGATGGTGTGAGCCAAACTGTTAATGTGAAATGGGTAGATGATAGTGTGGATAAACACACAGGAACATTTAAATTGACCGAAAACGGCGATTATTTTGTTACTTTCCGCTATTCGGACAGATCAACTAACCAAATGAATGAATATGTTTCAAACGAATTAACAATTGATAAAGAGCATCCGACAATTAGGGTATCAAATGTTAAGGTGAATACGGCTAATAAGGACAAGATATATAATTTTACAATTTCGGTTAAAGACACCAATTTCGATGCAAATACATTTAAGCCTGTATTATCAGCAGTTGTGCGTGGTGAAGATGGACAATATTCTGCAAAAGAAATTTCTCTCGGAAGTATGGCAACTGTTAGAGAAGGAGAAGAATACTCGTATACCGTAGGTAATCTTGAAGAAGACGGAATCTATTCTTTGGTTTGTACGGTAAAAGACCATGCAAATAATGAATATTCACGAATCGTTCTCGATGATGGAAGTGAGTATGAAACAGTTCGGTTCTCAATTAATAGGGGTGGCTCCACTTTTGCGTTGGCGGATGAAAATACAAAGGACGTTGTAGAAAAATATTATGTATATAGTGTTGAAAAGGATATTGTCTTAGAAGAAATTAACGTTGACCCAGTGGAAACATATGCTGTGAAATTAAATGGAAGAATTTTATCAGAAGGAAGCGATTATACGACAAAACTTTCTGGGGGAACTAATGAATGGAGTAAACGTACTTACCGTATCAATAAAGAATTGTTTTCTGCTGAAGGAGAATACAGTATTGTAATCGAATCAACGGACAAGGCGAATACGACAGCATACAGTGATGTAAAGGATTTAAATGTAACATTTGTAGTCGACCAGACAAAACCAGTATTAACAATCAGTGGTTTAGAAGCAAATGGTCGTTACCAGAAACAAGAACAAGAAGTAACAGTTATTCCTACAGATGATGGAGGAAGATTAAATAGTTTTAAAGTAATTGTACTTGATTCTGATGGTAATCCATTGATTGATAAAAATGGAAACGATATTAGTGTGCGTTTTGAAATGTCAGGTGAAGAATTATTACAATATCTTGCGGATAATGACGGAAAGATTACATTCACCGTACCTGAAGGTTTAGAAAATAAGGTTCAGATTATCTGTAGTGACTGTGCTATGAATACAGAAGGCGTTACAAATGAATATAACGAAACATTTGAAAAGGTTACAGTTTCACAAAGTGATTTGATTATTTTTTATGCAAACAAACCATTATTCTATGGTTCAATTGCAGGTATTATTGTTGTGATTTTAGGTATTATATACTTTATTGTAGCTAAGAAACGTAAAAAGGAAGAAGAATAGGAGTATTAATTTCATCCACGGATATGTATCCGTGGATGAAATTTTAAAAGGAGATAAGAGATGATATTCATAATAGGGAATATGGTGAATGTAATAGGAATAATGGCAATAATAGTAGGAGGTATAGCGTTAGTTGACTTGTGGATAAGTAGTTTTTTTATTATGTATAAGATTTTGTTTACGTTATTGTGGTTACTCAGTTTCTATTTGGTATTGTGTTCTAGTGGAGAATCAAAATTACGACATAAAGTGGCACGAATAATTGTATTTCTAATCTGGGGTGGAATAGCTTGCAGATGTTTTGTAAAAGGTGTTTATATTACAGCAACAATAAGTGCTATTTTTGTGATAATATATATGTGTATAGTTATTTCTAGTGTCAAACAAAAATTCAGGTAATAGCGTTTGTAGAATGGGAGCGGTTTCTGGATGGAAAGAAAAAATGGAGGATGGAGTAGATATGTGTAAGGCATTGGAAGATTTATATCAAGAAGGAAGGACCGAACTGCTTTTGGAACTGTTAAAAGATCTTGGTACTGTATCAGAAGAACTTCAACAAAGAATTATGAACGAAAAGAATTTAGATATTTTGAAAAAATGGAACAAACTTGCAGTCAAAGCTGAATCAATGGAACAATTCCTAAGAGAAATGGAGTGACAACCATGCCAATTCAAATTATCAGAGAAGATATTACAAAACTCAGATGTGACGCCATCGTTAACGCCGCCAACAACTCCCTGCTCGGTGGCGGAGGTGTAGATGGTGCTATACATAGAGCCGCGGGCAAAGGTTTGCTTTTGGAGTGCATGAAATTAAAAGGATGCAAAACTGGCCAGGCGAAGATCACAGGTGCCTACAAATTACCATGCAAATATGTGATCCACACGGTCGGACCAGTATGGAGAGGTGGCACCAATGGTGAAAAAGAACTGCTAGAGTCATGCTATCGTGAATCATTACAACTAGCAAAAGAATATGAGTGTGAATCTGTTGCATTTCCTCTGATTTCGAGTGGTGTTTATGGTTATCCAAAAGATCAGGCACTGAGAGTGGCGATTGATGTTATCAGCGCATTTTTGCTGGAAAATGACATGCTGGTCTATGTAGTTATTTTTGATAAAGCAGCATATAAGATAAGTGAGAAATTATTTGCGGATATCAAAGAGTATATTGATGACCACTATGTAGAGACGCATACAGATGCGCATTTTGAACGGATGCGTGGCGAGCAATGCAGCCAGATTCTAGAGGCAGAAGAGGTTTGTTTTGAAACGACATTTTTAGATGAACCAGTAACGCAACAGGTTGAGCCAGTAAAAGAACTAAGCCTTGCTATGCCAAAACAGGTGGCAAAATTCAGTCTGGAAGACAAACTGGGAGAGATTGATGAAAGCTTTTCAGAGATGCTGCTTCGCAAAATTGATGAAAAAGGCATGACGGATTCTGAGTGTTATAAAAAGGCAAACGTAGACCGCAAATTATTTTCTAAGATTCGGAATAATGTACATTATTCGCCGAGCAAAACAACTGCCATTGCATTTGCAATTGCGCTAGAATTGAATCTTGAGGAAACGAAAGATATGTTGATGAAAGCTGGATTTGCACTTTCTCACAGTAACAAATTTGATCTTATCATTGAATATTTTATACAAAGTGGAAATTACAACATTTTTGAAATCAATGAAGCGCTATTTATGTTTGACCAAAGTTTGTTAGGAATGTAGGTTAGAGAAGAACGTGGTGAAAGCTGCGTTCTTTTTGTCGCTTTCAAAGCGACCATTAGTCATCAGATAACCTCTATTATATAAACAGAAAGAAAAACTAGGGGGTTATGAAGATGAAGAACAACATTATAGAATTAGTATTTATTTTGGACCGCAGTGGTTCTATGGCAGGGCTTGAGAAGGACACAATCGGTGGATTTAATGCGATGCTTGAAAAGCAAAAGAGACAGAGTGGAGAATGTTATGTCTCAACTGTGTTATTTGACCATGTGAGTGAAGTATTACATGATAGGGTGAAGTTATCAGAAGTGCCGATAATGGCAGAAGCCGATTATACGGTTCGCGGATGCACCGCACTTATTGACGCAATTGGAGGCGCAATCAAGCATATAGGTAACATTCATAAGTATGCGCGACCAGAAGATGTACCAGAACAGACTATATTTGTGATTACAACAGACGGTATGGAAAATGCAAGTCATCGCTATGATAGTAGCACCGTTAAAAAGATGATTGAACGCCAAAAAGAAAAATATGGATGGGAGTTTTTATTTATTGGAGCCAATATTGATGCGGTGGAAACAGCTGCCAAAATCGGAATTGTAAAAGAGAGGGCAGTAAATTATCATGCAGATGAACAGGGGACAAAGGTGTTGTATGAGACAGTAGCGCAGGTTGTTTGCAATGTACGTATGCAACAACCACTTACGAGTGATTGGGCAAAAAATATCGAGGAGGATTTTGAAGGGCGGAATTAACCTTATTTCTTAAATCGAGTTATGGAATCCCAGTTTGAAGGGAATCCCATTTTTGATAACAGTTGCGTTTCAGTCAAATGAGGACAGTTATATAAAACCGTCTTTATTAATTTCTTCAAAGACTTTTTGAATGATGTGAATTCATGGTTATTTATCAAGTAACGGAGAGCAATAACAACCGAAAATAAGTCGTTTTTCCCTAAAAGATATTGACCTTTTTTCTGTTGGATTTTAAGTTTTTTATGTAGCACTGTGTCGGGAATACTTTCTTTAACTGCGAAGGAGTATAATCTCTCGCTATGTGCACATACATTTCGGCAACTTGACAGAACACGTATAAATTGATGAAGCTGACGTTCAGAAATGTGTTCGAATTCTTTGCTGATTTTACTTTGGATATCATTAGGAAGATATTGGTATAGCTTTGAAACTTGGCCAAATGTAATGGCGTTTGTTGCAACCCACAATGGTACATTATTATACTTGGTTGCGTGATGTGTAATATATGAATAGTGACTAGGAAGTGTGATTGTTTTATTTAAAGAAGAGATTAGGCGATTGACATCGTGAATATTCTTTTTGCTTACTGTGTAATTTGTAATATTTAAGTACTCGGTTTGTGACTCGCCGTACTTCTCGCAGAAATAATATGAAATCATGGACTTTATACGCCGTTCGACATGGAGAAGATATTTCAAAAACAGTGTTCGGAGTTCCTCGTCAAAGTAGTAAAAAGAAACCAATTCATTGAATGTGACTCCGTGGATAAATTTTCCTGAAGGGCCTGATTTGAAAAGATTTTTATACCCTCCGATTAGGGAATAGTAACTGATTTCTTTTAATACTGACTTCGCATAGTCAGAGTCTGGAATGGTTAAATTTTTTTCTTCTTTGAGTTTATCGATTTGCTGTTGATAAGTTAAAAATATCTTTTGTTTCATAATCCATTCCTTTCTAAAAATTGTAGTAAAAAAGGAGTTCACGCATGAACTCCCTCGGCCACGCGCCTCGCAAGCAACGTAGCGCAACCACTAAACGTAGTATACAAGAAAGAGTGAACTGTGTCAATCACGATTTGCAACTTTTAGCGGTGTTAGTAGTTTATGTGAAGTAAATAAAATTATGTTAGCATTCTAGGAATCTGTAGAGCAAATAAACAAGTTGGTTTGCTCCGTCATAGATTGACAATAAGTGGGAATAGTGCTAAAATTTTGTGGAGAAAAAGAGTTCATAAATAATTAAGGAGGAACATCATGGCTATTTTTACAGGAGCTGGTGTTGCAATTATTACACCATTTAATGCAGACGGAAGTATTAATTATAATAAATTAGAAGAAATCATTGATTTTCAATGTAACAACGGAACAGATAGTATTGTTATCTGTGGAACTACAGGCGAATCTGCTACAATGTCAGAAGCAGAGCATGTTGAATGTATCAAAAAAGCTGTAGAATTCACAAGAGGAAGAATTCCAGTTGTGGCAGGAACAGGTTCTAATGCCACTCATACAGCGATTGAATTATCAGTTGCAGCAGTGGAGGCAGGCGCTGACGGTTTGTTGGTAGTAACTCCATACTATAACAAATGTACACAGCAAGGTCTTGTGCAGCATTACACAGCGATTGCGAAAGAAGCAAAAGCACCAATCATTATGTACAGTGTAGCAAGCAGAACAGGCGTGAATATTGCACCTGAGACAGCAGCAACACTCGTGAAAAATGTTGACAATATTGTAGGTATCAAAGAAGCATCTGGAAACATTTCCCAGATTGCTAAGATTATGAATTTAACAGATGGCAACATTGATTTATATTCAGGTAACGATGACCAAATCGTTCCAATTATGTCACTTGGTGGAATCGGTGTTATTTCTGTATTATCAAACGTTGCACCACAGCAGACACATGATATCTGTGCAAAATACTTGGCTGGTGATGTAAAAGGAAGCTTGGAATTACAGTTAAAGGCAATTCCACTCGTTGAACAGTTATTCTGTGAAGTAAACCCAATTCCAGTAAAGAAGGCAATGAATCTTCTTGGATATGAGGTTGGAGGACTTCGTATGCCACTGACAGAACTGACAGAAGCAAACACAGAAAAACTTGCGAAAGCAATGCGTGATTTTGGAATTTTATAAGAACTACAATTAAGACTCAAGTCCATCTTCGCGGTGGACTTGTTTTCAGTTATCCACAATTGTGGATAAAATAGAAAATTTGTGCATATACTTCTTTCACAATTGAAAAGAAAGTTTGGTAATGTTATAATGAAAGAGAGCAAAAAAGGTAATCGCAAAGGCGTAAGGGAAAGGAAAGGTAAGAATATGGCAGTATTATCAAAACCAGTAAATAAGGTTTCGGTTATTCCAGCAAAAGAGGCTTCCGATTTCGTGCGTGAATTTAATCAGAATAAAGTGACGAAAGAATTTATAGAGTCATGTGAGAAAGCAGGGAGATTATTTGAAGGAAAGAAACGAAGATAAACGAAAGTATTTAGAAAACTTTAATCCTGATGTTTGCGAATTAAGTAAATGCGAGCATCAGGATTTTTTGTTATCAAAATTCAATGCAGGTGAATCATTTCAACAATTTAATGAATTCCTAGTTGAAGAGGCATTAGAATATGCAGAAGAGGGAAACGGGGTTACATATGTTGTGTTTAATCAAGAGTATGATGAACAAGGAGATATTATTGATAAAGATGTGATTGCCTATTATACATTGGCTGTAACATCGATTCCATACGAGGATAGAATTCGGCTGGATGAAGAAGAAGCAAAAAAGTTGAATCAAGAATTTGACATTCAGATATGTGGCATTCCTTCCATAGAGATTAAGATGTTTGCTGTGGATGAAAAGTATCAAGATCACTTAGAAATGTAGTAATGCATTATGATAAATAAAATGTTGGTTCATTGCTTTTTATAAAACATAGTGTTATTCTATTATCATGACAAAGTATGAAAGGACGATAATTATGGTTAGATTAATTATGCATGGCTGCAACGGTAAAATGGGGCAGACCATCAGTAGAATTGTGAAAGAGGATTCAAGTGCAGAGATTGTGGCTGGAATCGACAAATATATGGGAATTGCAAATGAGTATCCAGTATTTGAAAGTATTGAAAAATGCGATGTAGAAGCAGACGTTATCATCGATTTTTCAAATGCAGCAGCAGTAGATGGATTACTTGATTATTGTGCAGAAAAGAAAATGCCAGTTGTTCTCTGTACAACAGGTTTATCAGAAGCACAGCTTCAAAAGGTAAAAGAGACAAGTGAACAGGCGGCGGTATTGAAATCAGCAAATATGTCACTTGGCGTAAATATGCTTTTGAAGCTCCTGAAGGATGCAACAAGCGTGCTTGCACCAGCAGGCTTTGATATTGAAATTGTAGAAAAGCATCATAACCTCAAGGTGGATGCACCAAGTGGAACAGCACTTGCCATGGCAGATTCTATGAATGAAGTTTTAAATCAGGAATATGCTTATACATATGACAGAAGCCAGGTGCGCAAGAAACGTGAAAAGAAAGAAATCGGTATCATGGCAGTCCGCGGCGGAACCATCGTAGGTGAGCACGAAGTGATTTTCGCTGGGGAAGACGAAGTGATTGAATTTAAGCACACAGCACATTCAAAAGCAGTGTTTGCAAAGGGTGCAGTAGAGGCCGGGAAATTCTTAAAAGGAAAAGAGCCTGGTATGTACGATATGAAAGATGTGATTCAGTTTTAAAAAATGCCATTTTTTGAGAAGTATATATTTGTCTCGATTGTAAATATTATTAGCAAGAAGTAATTCTTAGAAAATAGTATATTTACATGAAAGGGAGACAAACATGAAAAAGTGGAAAAAAGCAATTTTAACAATGTTATGTTTAGGAGTGATTCTTGGAACAACTGCTTGCGGTGGTGGAAATGATAACGCAAATGATAATGCAGCCAATGATACACAGACAGAACAGAATGATACAAACACCAACGATGCTACAGACGGAACGGGAAACGGTTTTACAAATGGCACAGGCAATGGCGGCTCGGCAGATGGCACAAAAAATGATGGCGTCCTCGACAACGTAGGCGACGCAGTAGATGATGGCGCGAATGCTATTGGAGACGGTGTGGAAGACATGACAGAAGATTTAACAGGCAATAACGATGACAATGGTAATACAAATAACAATAACAATAATCGTTAAACAGAAGGGAACGTGGAAGCGTTCCTTTTCTGTTTTTCTAAAATGAACACTTGTCCGCGTGGGACAAACGTGCTATACTAGTACATATTTTTCTGAGGTGAAAAGAAATGAAATTCAGACCGTGTATTGATATTCATAATGGAAAAGTAAAACAGATTGTCGGTGGTTCCCTGAAGGACAAGGGCGACCAGGCTGTCACGAATTTTGCATCGGAGTACAGTGCGTCATTTTACGCCCGGAAATACAAGGAAGACGGAATCTTGGGTGGACACATCATTTTGTTAAATCCTAAGACTTCGGAATATTATGAGGCGACGAAAGCGCAGGCAATGCTTGCACTAAAGACTTACCCAAGGGGAATGCAGATCGGCGGGGGCATTACAGCAGAAAATGCAAAAGAGTATATTGATGCAGGAGCAAGCCACGTAATCGTAACCTCTTATGTATTTCAGAATGGTGAAATCTATTGGGAGAATTTGCGGAAATTAGTAGAGGCAGTTGGTAAAGCGCATGTGGTGTTGGACCTCAGCTGCCGTAAAAAAGACGATAAATATTTTGTAGTGACAAATCGCTGGCAGACATTTACCAATGTGGAGGTAAATGAAGCTCTGTTAGAATCCCTGGCGGAATATTGTGATGAATTCCTTGTGCATGGTGTAGACGTGGAAGGAAAGTCTTCTGGCGTGGAATTAGAATTGGTGAAAATATTGGCTGAGTGGGGGAAAATCCCAATCACCTATGCAGGTGGAATCGGAAGCATGGAAGATTTGCATGAGTTTGAGCAGGTCAGTGGGGGAAAACTGGATTTTACAATTGGAAGTGCCCTGGATTTGTTTGGCGGAAAGATACCGTATGATGCTGTGACTAAACTGTGAGGAATATGTAAAGAATCCGTAAACTTGTTGAACTGAAAAGAATTAGATGTTAAAATGGAATTTAGAGTAAATTTTAGAAAAACAAGGAGTAAAAAATGGGCTTATTCGAAAAATTATTTGGAACACATAGCGAAAACGAATTGAAACGAATTTATCCGATTGTTGACCGCATTGAAGCAATGGATGCTGAGATGCAGAAGATGACAGATGATGAATTGAAAGATAAAACAAAAGAGTTTAAAGAAAGACTTGCAAATGGTGAGACCTTAGATGATATTCTTCCAGAGGCGTATGCGGTTGTAAGAGAGGCAGCATGGAGAGCCATTGGAATGAAGCATTACCGTGTGCAGCTCATTGGTGGTATCATTCTTCACCAAGGCCGTATTGCAGAAATGAAAACTGGTGAAGGTAAAACCCTTGTTTCTACACTTCCAGCATATTTGAATGCGCTTACAGGTCAAGGCGTTCATATCGTAACAGTTAACGATTACCTCGCAAAGCGTGACGCTGACTGGATGGGAGAAGTGCACCGTTTCTTAGGGCTGACAGTTGGTGTAGTACTCAATGATATGACGAAAGAGGAACGCCGCGCAGCATATGACTGTGATATTACCTATGTTACAAATAACGAGCTTGGTTTCGATTATTTGAGAGACAACATGGTAATTTATAAAGAGCAATTAGTACAAAGAGGATTAAAATATGCCATCATCGATGAGGTCGACTCGGTATTAATCGATGAAGCAAGAACTCCGCTTATTATTTCAGGACAGAGCGGGAAATCTACAAAATTATATGAAGCCTGCGATGTCCTTGCAAGACAGCTTCAAAGAGGACAGGCAAGCGGTGAATTTTCTAAGATGAACGCAATTCTTGGCGAAGAAATTATCGAAACTGGTGATTTTATCGTGGATGAGAAAGAAAAGCGTGTGAACCTGACTGACCAGGGTGTGAAGAAGGTAGAACAATTCTTCCACATTGAGAATCTTGCAGACGCAGAGAATCTTGAAATTCAGCATAACATCATCTTGGCACTTCGCGCACATAACCTGATGTTCAGGGACCAGAACTATGTAGTGTCAGAAGATGGACAGGTTATGATTGTCGATGAATTTACAGGACGTATTATGCCGGGACGTCGTTATTCAGACGGTCTTCACCAGGCAATTGAGGCAAAGGAACACGTAAAGGTAAAACGTGAGAGCAAGACTCTTGCAACGATTACGTTCCAGAATCTTTTCAACAAATTTGAAAAGAAGAGTGGTATGACAGGTACTGCGCTCACAGAAGAAAAAGAATTCCGTGATATTTATGGAATGGACGTTATTGAGATTCCAACAAATGTTCCTGTACAGAGAAAAGACTTAGATGACGCAGTGTACAAAACACAGAGAGAAAAATTTGAAGCCGTTATCGATGAAATTGTAAAAGCTCATGCAACAGGGCAGCCAGTTTTGGTTGGTACAATCACAATTGAAACCTCAGAGCTTCTCAGCAGAATGCTCAAGAAACGCGGAATCCAGCACAATGTACTCAATGCGAAGTTCCATGCGATGGAAGCTGAAATTGTAGCACAGGCTGGTGTCCATGGTGCAGTTACCATTGCAACTAACATGGCTGGTCGTGGTACCGATATTAAGCTGGATGCAGAAGCGAAGGCGGCAGGCGGACTTAAGATTATCGGTACAGAACGTCACGAATCAAGACGTATTGACAATCAGCTCCGTGGACGTGCAGGACGTCAGGGAGACCCGGGTGAATCCAGATTCTACATTTCACTTCAGGATGATTTGATGAGATTATTTGGTTCAGAAAGACTCATGAGTATCTTCAACACGCTCGGTGTAGAGGATGGCGAACAGATTGAGCACAAGATGCTTTCTAGTGCAATTGAAAAGGCACAGGAAAAAATCGAAAACAATAACTTTGGAATTCGTAAGAACCTGTTAGAATACGACCAGGTTATGAATGAACAAAGAGAAATTATTTATGAAGAAAGACGCCGTGTACTCGACGGAGAAAGTATGCGTGACGTTATCTACAATATGATTGCAGAGTTTGTGGAAGCAACGGTAGACAAATATGCTTCGCCGGAAGTGGGCGCAGAACACTGGGATTTAGACGCACTCAACCGCGACATGTTTAATCATCTTCTGCTTCGCCCAGTTACGGCAGAAGAAGTAAAAGCGATGTCACAAAAGGAATTGAAGCAAATGTTAAAGGAACGCGCTGCCAAGGGATATGAAGCGAAAGAAGCAGAGTTCCCAGAGGCAGAACAGATTCGTGAAATCGAGCGTGTCGTTCTTCTAAAAGTAATCGATACAAAATGGATGGGTCACATTGATGATATGGATCAGCTCCGTCAGGGTATTGGTCTTCAGTCATATGGTCAGAAGAATCCATTGGTAGAATACAAGATGGTAGGCTACGATATGTTCGGTGAAATGACAGAGGCAATCTCAGCAGAGACGGTACGTATGTTATTCCATGTACGCATCGAACAGAAGGTAGAAAGAGAAGAGGTTGCGAAAGTAACCGGCACAAATAAAGACGAAAGTCTTGCACGTGCACCGAAGAAACGTGAGGAAAAGAAGGTTTATCCAAACGACCCATGTCCATGTGGCAGCGGTAAGAAATATAAACAGTGCTGTGGCAGAAAATAGATGTAAAGAGGTGAGAGTGTGGTCGAACTAGATCAGTTTAAAAGTGTATTAAACTCATATGAAGCACCGCTCCAGGAATTGAGGGATTCACTTTGACCTTCCTGGAAAAGAAAAAAGGGTGGAAGAATTAGAACGCAAAATAGAAGAACCGGGATTTTGGGACGATACAGAGGTCTCACAGAAAATCATGAAGGAATTAAAGGGCCTGAAAGATTTTGTCCTGACTGTAGAAGGGCTTATGAAAAGCCATGAAGAAATCGGTATTTTGATTGAGATGGCCTATGAAGAAAATGAAGAGAGCCTGATTCCTGAGATTTCGGAGGAAATAGAAGCCTTTGAAAATTGCTACGAGGAGGTTCGTATACAGACACTCCTTTCGGGCGAGTATGACAAGGACAATGCAATTGTAACGCTCCATGCAGGCGCGGGTGGAACCGAGTCCTGTGACTGGGCGAACATGCTTTACCGTATGTACAGCCGCTGGGCAGAGCGCAAAGGATTTTCGGTGGAAGTGCTGGATTTCCTTGATGGAGATGTGGCAGGACTGAAGGCAATTACTTTTCAGGTAAATGGTGAAAATGCATATGGATATCTGAAATCAGAGAAGGGTGTACACCGTCTGGTTCGTATTTCACCATTTAACGCGGCAGGAAAGAGACAGACATCATTTGCATCCTGTGATGTTGTCCCTGATATCGAGGATGATATTGATATTGAGCTTAATGACGACGAGCTTAAGATTGATACGTATCGTGCAAGCGGGGCGGGCGGACAGCATGTCAACAAGACATCTTCTGCCATTCGTATTACACATCTTCCGACAGGAATCGTAGTACAATGTCAAAATGAGCGTTCACAGCATAATAATAAAGAAAAAGCGATGCAGATGCTGAAAGCAAAACTTTATCTTTTGAAGGAACAGGAGCAGGCTGAAAAAGTGTCTGATATCCGTGGTGAAATCAAAGAAATTGGTTTTGGAAATCAGATTCGTTCTTATGTAATGCAGCCATATACCTTGGTAAAAGACCATAGAACCAATGTGGAAATCGGAAATGTGTCAAGTGTGCTAGATGGAAACATTGATTTGTTTATGAATGCATATTTAAAAGAACAAAACAAGGAGGCGCATCATGGATAAGACAAAATATTTCGTGGTGAAAAAGAAAGCGCTGCCAGAGGTACTTTTAAAAGTAGTAGAAGTAAAAAGACTGCTGAGTGCCGATGAAAATATGTCGGTGCAGGAAGCAACCGAGCAGGTTGGAATCAGCCGCAGTTCTTTTTATAAATACAAAGACGATATTTTACCATTTCATGAACATGAAAAGGGGCAGACCATCACATTACTTGTGCAGGCGGATGACAGGCCGGGAATACTTGCGGATGTCTTACAGACAATCGCAAAATATGGGGCAAATATTTTGACCATCCATCAGAGTATTCCAATTAACGGGCTTGCAACCTTAAGTCTTAGTATGGAAGTGTTATCTACGACAGGAAATCTGTCGGATATGATAGAGGAATTAGAGGAACATCAAGGTGTTCAATACTTGAAAATTTTAGGCAGGGAGTTAACGTTATGATAAAGATAGCAGTATTAGGTTACGGAACAGTAGGTTCAGGAGTAGTAGAAGTAATAAAAACAAATCAAGAATTAATCAATAAAAGAGTTGGAGAAGAACTGGATATTAAATATGTATTAGATTTGCGTGAATTTCCAGGAACACTAGCAGAGCATTTAATCGTGCATGATTTTGAGCAAATCGTAAATGATGAAGAGGTAAAAATTGTAGTAGAAGTAATGGGCGGCATTGAGCCAGCGTATACATTTGTTAAGAGAAGCTTACTTGCAGGTAAGAGTGTTGCAACATCGAACAAAGCACTTGTTGCAAAACACGGTGCAGAGCTTCTTGCAATTGCAAAGGAAAAGAATATTAATTTCTTATATGAAGCGAGTGTTGGCGGCGGTATTCCAATTATACGTCCGCTCACATCATCTTTAACAGGGGATGAAATCGTAGAAATTACAGGTATCCTTAATGGTACAACAAACTACATGATGAGTAAGATGTACAACGAAAATGCTGATTACGATGCAGTTCTTAAGGAAGCACAGGCTATGGGCTATGCAGAACGCGACCCAAGTGCTGACGTAGAAGGACATGATGCCTGCAGAAAGATTGCAATTCTTTCGTCTATCATTTCTGGTAAATTAGTTGACTTTGAAGACATTTATACAGAAGGTATTACAAATATCACATTAAAAGATATTCAGTATGCAAAGGCAATGGGTATGAAGATTAAACTTCTTGCTTCCTGCAAACGTTCTGGCGAAAAGCTTTGTGCAATCGTTGCACCATGTTTGGTATCAAAGAGTCATCCGCTTTATAGCATCGAGGATGTATTCAATGCGATTTTCGTAAAAGGAAATATGCTTGGTGATTCCATGTTCTATGGAAGCGGTGCAGGAAAGCTTCCAACAGCCAGCGCCGTAGTTGGTGACATCGTAGAAGCGGCAAAAAATCCAAACCGCAGCATGATGTCTACATGGACAACAGAAAAATTAGAATTAGAAGAAAAGTCAGAAACAAAGAAGAAATTCTTCGTTCGTGTAAATGGCACAGCAGCTGCACTAAAAGACAAACTTCAAGAAGTGTTTGGTGCAATTGAAGTAGTAACATTAGAAGGCGAAGAAAATGAATTTGGATTTGTGACAGAAGTAATGAGTGAAGGATGCTATGAAAAATGTGCAGCACAGTTCCCAGAAATCTGTCATATGATTCGAGTAGAATAACCGGTAAGAAGGACGTGATAGCGTGAAATATATTATCGTATTAGGAGATGGAATGGCGGATGAGCCGTTAGAGGTACTTGGCGGAAAGACACCACTTGAAGTGGCGGTTAAGCCTGGTATGGATACACTCTCAAAGGACGGCGAGGTTGGACTTACATACATGGTTCCAGAAGGAATGGCACCAGGAAGTGATACAGCAAACCTGTCTGTAATGGGGTACAATCCGAAGATTTATTATACAGGACGTTCACCACTAGAAGCACTCAGCATTGGAGTGGATATGGAAAAAACAGACGTTTCTCTGCGCTGCAACATCGTAACCCTGTCTGAAGAGGAAGAGGTGTACGAAGAAAAGAAGATTATCGACCACAGCTCCAGTGAGATTTCCACAGAAGATGCGGCTGTTCTTTTGGAAGCACTGAAAGAGGGTCTGAAAAAAGAGGGATACGAGTTCTATGTTGGAACGAGTTACCGTCATCTTTTAGTGTGGAGGAATGGAAAAGTAGTAGAGCTTACGCCGCCGCATGATATTTTAACAAGAACAATTGGCGAGTATCTTCCAGAAGATGAAGTGCTTCGGGAAATGATGAAAAAGAGTTATGAGATTCTGGTAAATCATCCAATTAACATTGCCCGTAAGGAGGCAGGGCTTAATCCGGCGAACTCAGCATGGTTCTGGGGAGCAGGCACAAGACCAGCGCTTCAGAATTTTGAAGAAAAGACAGGAAAACGCGGGGCAATGATTTCTGCAGTAGATTTATTAAAAGGAATCGCTGTGGGAACAGGAATGGATAATATCATTGTGGAAGGTGCAAATGGCGGCTTACACACCAACTATACAGGCAAGATGGAAGCGGCGAGAAATGCGCTCTTAAATGACGGCTATGATTTTGTCTATATCCATGTAGAAGCACCGGATGAGATGGGACATCAGGGACTTGTAAATGAAAAGATACAGGCGATTGAGAATATCGACCGCCTGATTGTACAGCCACTCATAAGAGCAATGGATGAGTCGGAGGAAGATTATCGAATCTTAATCTTACCAGACCACCCAACGCCAATCCGGGTGCGCACTCATACGACTGGACCAGTTCCATACCTCTTGTATGACAATCAGAAAAAACTAGGTAGTCAGGAAATGTATACCGAAAAAACAGGTGAGGCCAGCGGTATCGTCTGGAAAGATGGTTATAAATTGATGGATTATTTATTGAACAATTAGGAGGAAACGATGTTAATCGTAAAGAAGTTTGGAGGCAGCTCTGTTGCGAACAAAGAAAGAATTTTCAATGTTGCCAGACGCTGCATAGAGGATTATAAAAAAGGACATGACGTTGTTGTAGTTCTTTCCGCAATGGGAAAAACAACGGACGAACTGCTTGCGAAAGCGAAGGAGATTAACCCAAATGCTTCTAAGAGAGAGATGGATATGCTTCTTACCACTGGCGAGCAGGTTTCCGTTGCAATGATGGCCATGGCAATGCAGGCGATGGATGTTCCTGCTATTTCTTTGAATGCATTTCAGGTGAAGATGAACAGCTCCTCACGTCATGGGAATGCGAGATTCAAACGTATTGATTCTGAGCGTATTACAAACGAACTAGAGGCTAGAAAAATTGTAATTGTCACAGGCTTCCAGGGTATAAACAAGCATGAGGATTATACCACACTTGGACGTGGCGGTTCGGATACAACGGCAGTAGCTTTGGCAGCGGCACTTCATGCAGATAAATGCGAAATCTACACAGACGTAGATGGTGTATTTACGGCAGACCCTAGAATCGTGCCAAATGCGAGAAAACTGGACGAGATTACATATGATGAAATGTTAGAACTTGCCACATCGGGCGCAAAGGTCCTGCATAACCGTTCAGTAGAGATGGCAAAAAAATATGGCGTACAGATGGTGGTACGCTCTAGTTTGAACGAAACAGAAGGAACGGTTGTCAAGGAGGTAGTAAAAATGGAAAAAATGTTAATTACTGGTGTTGCATCAGATAAGAATACGGCGAGAATCTCAGTAATCGGGGTAAAAGATAAGCCGGGTACAGCTTTTAAAATCTTCCACAGATTAGCAAAGAACAATATCAATATTGATATTATTTTGCAGTCAGTAGGACGTGAGGGAACGAAGGATATTTCTTTCACTGTTTCACAGGATGATTTGCAGGATGCACTTCGCGTCTTGGAAGAAAATAAAGAGTCGCTTACCATTCAAGAAATCAAGCATAACGCAAAGGTTGCAAAGGTTGCAATTGTTGGAGCTGGTATGATGAGTAATCCAGGTGTTGCATCGCAGATGTTTGAGGCACTGTACAACTATGGAATCAATATCAATATGATTTCCACATCAGAAATTCGTATTACAGTACTTATTGATGAAAAAGATGTGGACAGAGCGACACTTGCAATTCACGAAAAATTTGCACTTGGAGATGTGTAAGAAAAGATGATATAAGAAAGATTACATATAAAAAGAATCTCACGCTTGAAGTGAGATTCTTTTTGATTATGCGAAATAATCTTTAATATTTTTAAGTACAAGATCCATAAGCTTTGTTCTAGCTTCCGTACTAGCCCATGCGATATGTGGTGTAATAAGAAGCTTCTTACTATCCTTGATATGAAGTAATGGATTCTCAGCACTCATCGGTTCCGCGCATAGTACGTCCAGCCCGGCTGCGGCAATCTGTCCATTATTCAGTGCATCTGCGATATCCTGTTCTGCCACAATGGCTCCACGGCCAAGATTTAAGAAGATAGCACTTGGTTTCATCTTAGCAAAGGCATCTTTGTTCATCAAATTTTCTGTCTCGGCTGTAAGCGGTGCATGAACAGAAACAATATCAGAAGTACTGAGCAGCGTATCAAAATCTACTCTCGTATATCCTTCTTGATTATTTTTCCCAGAAGTCGAATAGTAAATTACATTTGCCCCAAACGCTTTCGCAATGTCAGCAACTCTGCGTCCGATATTTCCAAGTCCGATAATTCCCCAGGTCTTGCCACATATTTCATTCCAGTGCTCTGCAAAGTGAGTGAATATCGTATCATTTACATATCGTTCTTCTTTTACGTAAGCATCATAGTAGCTTAATTTTTCTAACAAATAGAAGAGCATTGCAAAGGTGTGCTGTGCTACAGATTCTGTAGAGTAGCCAGCCACGTTGCGCCATGCGATTCCATGCTTATCTAGATATTCTTTGTCTAGATTATTTGTGCCAGTTGCAGTTACACATACCAATTTTAAGTTTTCAGCAGAACCGATAGTCATTTCATTTACAGGTGCTTTGTTAAGCACAATCACATCTGCATCCTTGATTCGTTCAGGCATCTGCTCTGGAGTTGTGAAGTCGTATTTTACCACTTCTCCCACTTTATCATAACCAGACAAATCGATATCCTCTCCGATGGTTTTCACATCCAAAAAAACAATTTTCATAAGAACATCCTCCGTATACTGTAAGCATATGCTTATTATATAGAGAAGAAAAATGGATGTCAATTTACATCGAATGTGGTAGAATAAATTTGTGAGAAAGGAGAGATAAGATGATTCAAGATATTGCACCCCACGTGTATCATAATGAATATAGACCAGAAAAACCATCTGGCGATAGTTTTGCAATGGTCTTTAACAAAGGTAAGCTTGCAGTGAAAGTAGAAGCAGGCGAGATTTCTTTTCCGACATTTCAGGAACTGGAAGAGAAGAATCCATTTATATATGAAGAATATACATTTTTATTTTCCATTGATGATATGAGATTCTATCTTTTAGATGATATTGAGATGACGGATTATCAGTTGTATGGAAGAAAAGAATTAAGAACAGCTAATCCGCAGTATCTTGCATTCGCAGGAGTTACGGCTTCCCAGCTTTATGGGTGGTACAAGAGCCATAAGTATTGTGGAAAATGTGGCAAGCTGATGAAACACGACGAAAAAGAAAGAATGGTCCGCTGTGAAGAATGCGGACAGATGGAGTATCCGAAAATCTGCCCGGCGGTCATTGTCGGAGTGACCAATGGAAATCGTCTGTTATTGTCAAAATATGCAGGGCGGGAACATACAAGGTATGCCCTCATTGCAGGATTTGCTGAGATTGGCGAAAGTATCGAAGAAACTGTGAAAAGAGAAGTCATGGAAGAGGTTGGGCTAAAGGTTAAAAATATTACATATTACAAAAGCCAGCCGTGGTCCGTGACAGACACACTGCTGTTTGGTTTCTATGTAGAAGTGGATGGAAGTGATGAAATTACACTGGATGAAGAGGAACTGGCATTGGCAGAGTGGTTTGAACGGGAAGAGATTCCGGTTACGGAAGTTAGCAATAGCCTTACTAATGAGATGATTTTGAAGTTCAAATATAGAGGTAATCTATAAACTGCACAAAAAATTGATAAAAATTTATCAAAAATTGGTATATTGATGATTGAATAAAATAGAGGGATATGTTATTATATGACTCAGTGAGTTGTACGAACTCATTTTTTTAGAAAAACAATTGTTAAAAAAAAGACAATGCAGGAGGAGAACTTATGAAACGAAAAATTACTATTATTGGAGCCGGAAGTGTAGGATCTACAATCGCTTATACCTTATCAAATGACGATATCGCATCAGAAATCGTTATGATTGATGTTAACAAAGAAAAGGTAGAAGGCGAAGTAATGGACATTATCCAAGGTACATGCTTCAGAGACCCAATCTCTATTGTTGCAGGAGATTATGAGGATGCAGCAGATTCTGACATCGTAATTATTACATCGGGTATTGCGCGTAAACCAGGTCAGACAAGACTCGAATTAGCACAGACAAACGTAAATATTTTGAAAAGTATTGCACCACAGATCGCAAAGGCAGCACCAAATGCAATTTACATTATCGTAAGTAATCCAGTTGACGTTATGACATATGTATTTACGAAGGTTTCAGGAATTCCTGAAAATCAGATTATTGGTTCTGGAACAGTTTTAGACTCAGCAAGACTTCGCTGCGGTCTTTCAGAACATTTTGAAATCGCACAAAAACACGTTCATGCATATATTTTCGGGGAACACGGTGATTCATCATTCGTTCCATGGAGCTGCGCACATATTTCAGCAGTGCCAGTTGATGAATATCCAAATGCCATGAAGAAGCTGGGAAGAGATGTTAAACCAGTGGATAAAGAAGCGATGATTGAATACGTTAGAAAATCAGGCGGAAAGATTATTGCAAACAAGGGTGCAACATTCTATGCTGTATCAGCATCAGTAGTTCAATTGTGCAAAAAACTTGTTGCAGCTTCTGATTCAATGGCTACAGTTTCTACTATGATGCATGGAGAATACGGTATTGATGATGTGTGCTTAAGTACTTTATCACTTGTTGGACCAAATGGACACCAAGGCAAAGTACATGTTAATTTAACAGATGAAGAAATTGAAAAACTTCAAAAGAGTGCAGATGCATTAAAAGCAGTTATTTCACAAATTGAAATCTAATATACTAGAATGCTATAAAAATAGGAGAGGGATTTGATATGAAGTACAGTTATTATCCAGGATGTACCCTCAAAAATAAGGCGAAAGATCTGGACGCATATGCCAGAGCTTCTGCGAAAGCACTCGGATTTGAATTAGAAGAAGTGGAAGATTGGCAGTGTTGTGGTGGCGTTTATCCACTCGGCACTGACGAAATTGCTTCAAAGCTTTCTTCTGTTCGTACACTGAATGCAGCAAAAGAGAAGGGTCAGGACTTAGTAACACTTTGTTCAGCATGCCACCACGTAGTAAAACGCGTAAATGATGACATGAAAAATGTGGAGGATATCCGCACAAGAGCAAACAACTACATGGAGCTTAGCGAACCATACGCTGGCGAGACGGAAGTACTACATTTCTTAGAAGTGCTTCGCGACAGAGTTGGTTTTGATAAGCTGAAAGAAAAAGTGGTAAATCCACTTACTGGAAAGAAAATTGGAGCATACTATGGATGCTTACTTCTTCGTCCAGGAAAGATTTTAGGATTTGATAATCCGGAAAATCCAACCATTATTGAAGATTTTATCCGCGCAATTGGAGCTACTCCAGTTGTATATCCATACCGCAACGAATGCTGTGGCGGATACATATCATTAAAAGAAAAAGATATGGCGAAAAACATGTGTGACAAGATTGTAGACAGTGCTGAAGGCTTCGGTGCACAAATGTTAATTACAGCTTGTCCTCTTTGCATGTACAATTTGAATAAGAGTACAGAAGGCAAGATTCCTGTTGTATATTTCACAGAACTCTTGGCTGAAGCACTCGGAGTAAAAGAGGAGGTAGAAATCTAATGAGTCACGTAAATAAGGCCAGTCAAATCAAAGAGATTAGCGGCGTGAATCCACTCAAATGTATGAAATGTGGAAAATGTTCTGCTTCCTGCCCATCCTTCAATGAGATGGATATTAAACCACACCAATTCGTATCTTACGTGCAAAACGGAGATATTGAAAGCTTGGTGAATTCAAAATCACTTTGGAAATGTCTCTCATGCTTTGCATGTTTAGAACGTTGTCCAAGAGATGTGAAACCAGCAAAATTAATTGACGCAGCAAGACAATTAGTTGTTCGTGAAAAAGGTGCTACCTATTTATCACCAGATGAAGTGCCAGAACTTCTTGATGAAGATTTGCCACAACAACTTTTAGTCAGCGCATTCAGAAGATATAGGAGGTAAGTCGCATGCAGAGAATAGGAGTATTTGTCTGCCACTGTGGCAGCAATATCGCTGCTACGGTAGATGTTAAAAAAGTAGCAGAAATGGCTCTTTTAGAACCAGGCGTTGTCCATGCTGAAGATTACCAATATATGTGTTCTGAAGCAGGACAGGCAAAAATTCAGGCAGCAATTAAAGAAAAAAATCTTACAGGAATCGTAGTATGTTCTTGTTCACCACGTATGCATGAAAATACATTCAGAAGCGCAGCGGAAAAAGCTGGCTTAAATCCATACATGGTAGAGATCGCAAACATTCGTGAACACTGTTCATGGATTCATAAAAACGTGGAAGAGGCTACAGAAAAAGCTGTAATCCTCGCAAGAGCAGCGATTGCAAAAGTAAATTTAAACGCACCACTGAAACCAGGCGAAAGCTTAGTTACAAAGCGTGCATTAGTAATCGGTGGTGGTATCGCAGGTATCCAGACTGCATTAGATATCGCTGATGCAGGATATGAAGTTGATATCGTTGAAAAGACACCAAGTATCGGTGGAAGAATGTCTCAATTAGACAAAACCTTCCCTACACTTGACTGTTCAGCATGTATCCTCACACCTAAGATGGTAGAGGCTGCAGCTCACGAGAAGATTACAATTTATACATATAGTGAAGTAGAAAAGGTATCTGGTTTCGTAGGTGATTTCACGGTAGATATCAGAAAGAAAGCCAGATTTGTAGATGCAGGCAAATGTACAGGTTGTGGTGTATGTCAGGAAAAATGTCCATCTAAGAAATCATTAAGTGAATTCAACCGTGGATTAAATACAAGAAGTGCAATCTACACACCATTTGCGCAGGCAATCCCAAATGTTCCAGTAATTGACACAGAAGCTTGTATCAAGATGAAAACTGGAAAATGTGGTATTTGTTCAAAAGTATGCCAGGCAGGTGCTATTGACTACGAACAAAAGGATGAAATTTTAACACAAAAATATGGTGCAATCGTAGTTGCAACTGGTTTCGATACCATCAAGCTTGATAACTATGATGAATATGCATACAACCAAAGTAAGGATGTTATCACATCTCTCGAATTAGAACGTGTGATGAATGCAGCAGGTCCTACAAAGGGTCACTTAGAACGCCTCTCTGACGGAAAGCATCCAAAGGAAATGGTATTCATTCAGTGTGTAGGCAGCCGTTGTTCCGATGGCAGAGGAAAGAGCTACTGCTCTAAAATCTGTTGTATGTACACAGCAAAACATGCAATGTTAATCCGTGATAAATATCCAGATGTCAATGTAACCGTATTCTATATTGATGTTCGTACACCAGGTAAAAACTTCGATGAGTTCTACAGAAGAGCAGTGGAAGATTATGGTGTAAATTACATCAAAGGTCAGGTTGGAAAGGTCATTCCACAGCCAGACGGAAAACTCCTTGTACAAGGTGTTGACCTTTTAGATAACAAACAGATTTTGAAAGAAGCTGACATGGTTGTTCTCGCAACAGCAATTGAACCAAACCCAGATGTTCGTAAAATCGCTACCATGCTTACAGCAAGTATCGATACAAACAACTTCTTAACAGAATCACATGCAAAACTCCGTCCGGTAGAATCGCCAACAGCTGGTGTATTCTTGTCAGGTGTATGTCAGGGACCAAAGGATATCCCTGAAACAGTAGCGCAGGCTGGCGCAGCTGCTGTAAAAGCAATCGGTTTATTAGCAAAAGACAAGTTAATGACAAACCCATGTACAGCGAAGGCAGACGAACTTATGTGTAATGGATGTTCTACATGTGCAAATGTTTGTCCTTACGGAGCTATTACATATGAAGAGAAAGAAGTAAATGACCATGGTATCCGTGAGACACGTCGTATCGCTGTTGTAAACAGTGCGTTGTGTCAAGGTTGTGGTGCTTGTACGGTAACCTGTCCTTCAGGAGCTATGGACTTACAAGGATTCTCAAATAGACAGATTATAGCGGAGGTAGATGCAATATGTCGATAGAAACAAACGAATTCAGACCGAAAATTGTAGCGTTCTGCTGTAACTGGTGTAGTTATGCGGGCGCAGATTTAGCAGGAAGCAGCCGTTTGGCATATCCTGCAGACGTTAAGATTATACGTGTTCCATGTTCTTGCCGTGTAAACCCAATGTTCATCTTAAGAGCATTTGAAAAAGGCGCAGACGGTGTTATCCTTTGTGGATGTCATCCGGGAGACTGCCACTACACAACAGGAAACTACTACGCAAGAAGACGTATGACATTATTATTCTCTATGCTCGATTATATCGGTGTAGAAAACGGGCGTACCCGCGTAGAATGGGTATCCGCAGCTGAGGGTGTGAAATTCTCTCAAACAATGAACGAGTTTGTAGAAAAAATTCATTCTCTCGGTAAGAACGTAAGATTGGGGGATTTGAGATGCAAGAATTAATTAACCGTGCAAAAGAGCTTCTCGAAAGTGGCGAAGTAGCACGTGTTCTTGGCTGGAAAGCAGGCGATCTTCCATACAATCCAGAACCAGCTTACTTCGAGAAAGCAGAAGACTTAAAGGATTTCGTTTATAACGGATTCTGTGGTGCGAACCTTAGCAAATACATGATTGAAGCTTCTAAATTAGAAGGCAAAACTATGGTTTGCTTAAAACCATGTGATACATACAGCTTTAACCAATTAATCAAAGAACACCGTGTCGACAGAGATAAGGCTTACATTGTAGGTGTTGGATGTAAAGGTAAATTGGATATCGAAAAAGCGAAAAAATTAGGAATCAAAGGTATTGAAAGTGTTTCAGGTGCAGAAATGTCTGATGCATGCGATACACTTACATTCCAGACTATTTATGGTGAAAAATCATGTGCCTATGCAGATGCAATGCTGGAAAGATGCCATGTATGTAAAGGCAAAGACCACATGATTTATGATGAAATTATCGGTGAATCAAGAGATACAAAGGATGCAGAAAGATTTGCTGAGGTCGAAATGATTGAAGCAATGAGCCCAGCAGAAAAATTTGCTTTTTTCCAGGAAGAACTCAGCAAATGTATTCGTTGTAATGCATGCCGCAACGTATGTCCAGCATGCAGCTGCCGTAAATGTGTATTTGACAGTACAAAATTTGACAGTGCCCAAAAAGCAAACGTTGATTCATTCGAAGAAAAAATGTTCCATGTAATCCGTGCATTCCACGTGGCTGGAAGATGTACAGACTGTGGAGAGTGCAGCAGAGTATGTCCACAAGGCATCCGTCTTCACTTATTTAACCGTAAATACATTAAAGATATTAATGAATTATACGGTGAATTCCAGGCAGGTGCTGACGCAGAAGCAAGAGGACCACTTACAAACTTTACATTCGATGATTGCGAGCCAAGCATCGTGGCAGAAAGGGGATAATGTATGTACAAGATAGCAAAAGAAAATCTTTCGGCATTATTCCAAATGATTGCCGGAGAACAGGAATTATATTTACCAGTTAACAATAACGGTCAAGTAAATTTCGCAGCATGGACAGAAGGAGCAAACGTAGATTTAGACACATTAAAGAGTGTAAAATCTCCAAAAGATGCTTTCTTTCCACAAAGCGAGAACTTATATACAGTTACAAAAGAAAACAAAAAAATCAAAATCGAACCAGAAGCTTTAAAAGACCAGAACTTTGTTGTATTTGGTATGAAAGCTTGTGATGTGAAAGGTGTAGAAGTACTTGATAAAGTATTTTTAGTAGATCCTGTTGATACATTCTATGCAGCAAGACGCGCCCACGGAACCATCGTAGCCCTGGCTTGCCATGAACCAGAGGAAACATGTTTCTGTAAGGTATTTGGCGTAGATGCTGCTGAGCCTGTGGCTGACGTAGCTACATGGATGATTGACGGAGAATTATACTGGAAAGCTTTAACTGAAAAAGGGGAAGCTCTTACAAACGCAGTAGCAAGTCTTCTTGTTGATGCTGATGAAGCAAAAGTGGAAGCGGAAAAAGAAGCAATTCGTGGGATTGTAGAAAAACTTCCATACTCAGACCTTTCATTAGATGGATGGAACGGAGATGTTCTGTTAGATAAATTCAATTCTCCTGTATGGGAAGAGTTATACAAACCATGCTTGGCATGTGGAACATGTACATTTGTATGTCCAACCTGCCAATGCTACGATATTAAAGATTATGATACAGGCCATGGCGTAAAACGTTATCGTTGTTGGGATTCATGTATGTACTCTGACTTCACAATGATGGCTCACGGAAATAACCGTACAAGCCAGATGCAGCGTTTCCGTCAAAGATTCATGCACAAACTTGTTTACTTCCCGGCAAACAATGATGGCATGTATTCATGTGTTGGATGTGGACGTTGTGTAGAAAAGTGTCCGTCAGCACTTAATATTGTGAAAGTCATTAAGGCTTTTGAGAATCAGGGAGGTGAAATGTAATGAGCGAATGTCATTGTCATGATGGTTATACATTGGATACATTAATTCCAAAAGTAGGAATCATTACAGATATCCGCCAGGAAACACCAGATGTGAAAACATTTCGTGTAAATGCTCCAGAAGGTGGAAAATTATTTGAACATATGCCAGGACAATGCGCAATGGTTTGTGCTCCTGGAGTTAGTGAAGCAATGTTTTCTATTACATCTTCACCGACAAACAAAGAATTCCAAGAATTCAGTATTAAAAAATGTGGTCAGCTCACAGATTATCTTCACAGCTTAGAAGTAGGTGATGAAATCACAGTGCGTGGACCATACGGAAATCATTTCCCGGTTGAGACAGAATTGAAAGGCAAAAACCTTCTCTTTATTGCCGGTGGTATTGGTCTTGCACCACTTCGTTCCGTTATTAATTATGTTATTGATAACCGCGAAAATTACGGAACAGTAGATATTGTTTACGGTTCTCGTTCTGCAGACGATTTGGTTCAATTAAAGGAAATTCAGGAAGTTTGGATGAAAACAGAAGGTATCAACGTACATCTTACCATTGACCGTCCACAAGAAGGATGGGATGGACATGTAGGATTTGTACCTGCTTATGTAAAAGAATTAAATCTTGACACAAACAAGGTTGCTCTTATCTGCGGACCTCCGATTATGATTAAATTCGTATTGGCAGGACTGAAAGAATTAGGATTCACAGATGAGCAAATTTATACAACATTTGAACTTCGTATGAAATGCGGTATCGGTAAATGTGGACGTTGTAACATTGGATCTAAATATGTATGTAAAGATGGTCCAGTATTCCGTTATGATGAAATCGGTGAATTACCGCCTGAGTACTAGAGAAGGGAGAGGATTAAAATGGCAGATATGATTAACGTATATTTATATGGTAAAAAGTATGAAGTTCCATCAAATTTAACAATTATGGAAGCTTTCGAATATGCTGGTTACCAATTAGTTCGTGGCTGTGGCTGTAGAAATGGTTTCTGCGGCGCATGTGCTACAATCTATAGAATCAAAGGAAAGAATGAATTAACAGGATGTTTAGCATGCTCTACAAAGGTAGAAAACGACATGTGTGTAGCTACATTACCATTCTTCCCATTAGAGAAAAAGGTTTATGACATTACAGAAATTAAACCTACACAACAGGTGATGATGCAGTTATATCCAGAAATCTACGCTTGTATCGGATGTAACGCTTGTACAAAGGCTTGTACACAGGACCTTAACGTTATGCAGTACATCGCTCACGCTCAGAGAGGTGAGTTCGAAAAATGCGCAGAGCTTTCATTTGACTGTGTAATGTGCGGCGTTTGCTCATCACGTTGTCCAGCAGGCATCTCTCATCCACAGGTTGCGCTTCTTGCAAGAAGACTTACAGGAAAATACATCAGACCAGAAGCAGAGCACCTGACAAAGAGAGTAAAAGAAATCGAAGATGGTGAATGCCAGGCTATGATTGAAGCAATTATGGCAAAACCATTATCAGAATTAAAAGAACTTTACAACACAAGAGAAATTGAGAAATAAGGAGGAGAGAGACATGAGTTTACCATATACAGCCGAGATGATGGAATCCATTAAAAAGGTTGAAGCAGGTAGAGCAGCACGTATCGGTTTCGAACCAAGACGTATGACAGCAGATGAAAAAACAGCTCTCCTTGAAGCATTCCATCCAGATTATAATCTTGATAGTTTTGAAGAAATTAAAGTTGGTCCAAATGCTGGACAAAAAGCGCCAAAAGAATTAGTAGAAATTCTTCAGGGCGAAAGCAGAGTAAAAGGAATGGATATTGATTTATCAAATCCCGATTACGATGTAGACGTATTAGTTATCGGTGGCGGCGGAGCTGGCTCTTCAGCAGCTATCGAAGCAAACGAAGCTGGTGCTAACGTAATGATCGTTACAAAACTTCGTATCGGTGATGCTAATACTATGATGGCAGAAGGTGGTATCCAGGCTGCTGACAAAGAAAACGATTCACCAGCACAGCATTACTTAGACGTAATGGGTGGTGGACACTATGCAAACGTACCTGAACTTGTTGAAAAGCTTGTTTGTGATGGTCCAATCGCAATCAACTGGCTTGACAAATTAGGTGTATTATTTGATAAAGATGAAAATGGTAACATGATTACTACTCACGGTGGTGGAACATCCCGCAAGAGAATGCATGCTGCAGCTGACTACTCAGGTGCTGAAATCATGAGAGTTCTCCGTGATGAAGTATTCAACAGAGGAATTCCAGTTGTAGACTTTACAGCAGCTATCGAAATCATCAAGGATACAGACGGAAAAGCAGCAGGTGCTGTACTTCTCAACATGGAAACTAACGAAATCTTAGTTGCAAGAGCAAAAACAGTGATCATTGCAACAGGTGGTGCAGGACGTATGCATTACCAAGGTTTCCCAACATCTAACCACTATGGTGCAACAGCTGACGGTCTTGTGCTTGCATACCGTGCAGGTGCTCCGTTGTTATATCAGGATACATTACAATATCACCCAACAGGTGTTGCATTCCCATCTCAGATTTACGGTGCACTTGTAACTGAAAAAGTTCGTTCTATGGGCGCTATGTTTGTAAATGTGGATGGTGAAGTATTTATGCATCCATTGGAAACACGTGATGTTGCAGCATCAGGAATCATTCGCGAATGTAAAGAAAGAGGAAAAGGTGTTCCAACACCAGTAGCTGATGGTATTTGGCTTGATACTCCAATGATCGACATGATTCATGGTAAAGGTACTCTTGAAAAGAGATTACCAGGTATGCTCCGTATGTACTTAAGATGCGGTATCGATATGAGAGAAGTACCTATCGTTATCTACCCAACACTTCACTACCAAAACGGTGGTATTAAGGTTGGCGTAAACGGTATGTCAGAGGTTGAAAACCTTTACGTAGCAGGGGAAGCAATCGGAGGAATCCACGGAAGAAACAGACTTATGGGTAACTCTTTATTAGATATCATCGTATTTGGCCGCAATGCCGGACAGCAGGCAGGTGCTAAGTGTAAAGAGGTTGAACTTAAGGAATTAACACTTTCTCATGTAGATGATTTCTCTAAGATGCTCGCAGATGCTGGTATTGAGCCACAGGTAGTATCTCCTAAGTTATTGCCAGACTATAGACCAGAAGGCGTGACAAGATTAAACTAGTTATTGATTTCCAACATTAGATGAGACATTCTTATCTAATGTTGGAATTATTCTTGCAAAGCATCCGAAGGGAGCTGCCAGTGACAGGTCCTGTAGGAGTAATATAGGAGGAAATGAAAAATGGATATTATTACATGGTTTCAGGAAAGCGTACTGTCAAGTACCATGATGATGGTATTCTTGATTGCAGTAATTGGATACGCAGTAGGACGTATTAGAATTTGTGGATTAGACTTAGGAACTGCCGGCATTTTGTTGGTGGCTCTGGTATTTGGCCATTTTGGTGTTGTGATTCCAAAAGAAATTCAAGATTTAGGACTTATTTGCTTTGTAACATCAGTAGGCTTCATCGCAGGACCTAAGTTTTTCCGTAACTTCAAAGCAAATGCAAAATCGTATGTATTGTTAGGATTATTGGTTATTATCACAGGTGCTCTTACCTGTGTTGCAATCATTAAAATCTTTGGTATACCAACAGATATCAGTGTTGGTATGATGACAGGAGCGCTTACAAGTACACCGGGACTTGCAGCAGCAATTGAAGCGACCACAGATGCAGCTTCTGTTGGTTATGGAATTGCTTATCCGTTTGGTGTAATTGGTGTTGTACTTTTCGTACAATTGATGCCACGTATTTTGAAAACAGATATGGCAGCAGAACGTGCACAATTTTCAGCAGTGGCAAGTGTAGAAGTAAAAGAAACTAAGAAAAAACTGATTGACATTGACGATATGGGATTTTTCCCTTTTGCATTAGCAGTTGTGTTAGGTATTATCTTAGCAAAAATTGTGATTCCACTTCCAGGCGGCGGAGAATTCTCTCTTGGCACATCAGGCGGTCCACTTCTTGCTGGTCTTGTATTAGGTCATTTTGGACACATCGGCCCAGTGAACTTGAAAGTGGAAAAACGTATATTGGAAACGATGCGTGAATTTGGTCTTGCAATGTTCCTTTTAGGAGCAGGCTGTGGAGCAGGAGCAGGATTTGTTGAAATCTTAAAAGAACAAGGTGTAATGTTATTTATTTACGGAGCACTTATGACAATCCTTCCAATGTTTGTAGGCTATTTCTTTGCTGCAAAAGTATTGAAATTAAGCGTGCTAAATTCACTTGGTTCTATCTGCGGTGGTATGACAAGTACACCAGCTCTTGGAACACTTATCCGTGTAGCAGGAACAGATGATGTTGCATCCGCATATGCAGCTACATATCCAGTTGCGCTGGTAATGGTTGTTTTAGCAAGTCAGTTTATTGGTATTTTATTTTAATTAGAAATTTCCGGAGGAAAATGATATGCGTGAGATTAACGTACAGCAGATTACAGATGTTGTAGAAAGATTATGTATTGAAGCAAATACACATCTTCCAGGCGACGTAAAATGTGCAATTAAGAATTGCAGAGCATGTGAAGACTGGGACATTGCAAAGGGTGTATTAGACAAAATCATCACAAACTTTGAAATCGCAGATGAAGAAAATGTTCCAATTTGCCAGGATACAGGTATGGCATGTGTATTTCTTGAAATTGGTCAAGATGTACATTTAGTAGGAGGTAATCTTGCAGAGGCTGTAGATGAAGGTGTTAGACGTGGCTACACAAACGGATACCTTCGTAAATCAGTAGTAGGTGACCCAGTACGCCGTGGAAACACAGGTGATAACACACCAGCAATGCTTTACACAGAAATCGTACCAGGTGAAGAAGTGAAAATCACTGTAGGACCAAAAGGTTTCGGTAGTGAAAATATGAGTGCAATTCGCATGTTCAAGCCTTCAGCAGGACTTCAGGGAATCAAAGATTTCATTATTGAAACTGTTGAAACAGCTGGTCCAAACCCATGTCCACCAATGGTAGTTGGTGTAGGTATCGGTGGAACATTCGATAAAGCTGCATTATTAGCAAAGAAAGCGTTAATGAGACCAATCGATTCAGAAAATCCAGATCCATTCTACGCTGATTTGGAAAAAGAAATGCTTGAAAAGATTAACGAGTTAGGAATTGGACCACAAGGCTTTGGCGGCAAGACAACAGCTATCGGTCTTAATATTGAAACATTGCCAACTCACATTGCAGGTATGCCATGTGCAATCAATATTAACTGCCATGTAACTCGCCATAAATCGGAGGTGATCTAAGATGGAAAAACACATTACATTACCTTTAACAGAAGAATTAGCAAAGACTCTGAAAGCAGGAGATTCTGTTTACGTGACAGGAACAATCTACACATCTCGTGACGCAGGTCACAAGCGTATGTGCGAAGCTCTTGCAAGAGGAGAAGAACTTCCATTTGATCCAACAGACGCTACGATTTATTACGTAGGACCAACACCTGCAAAGCCAGGTCAGGTAATCGGATCAGCAGGACCAACAACCAGCGGACGTATGGACGCTTACGCACCAACCATGATGAGCGTTGGCGCAAGAGGTATGATTGGTAAAGGAGCCCGTCTTCCAGAAGTAGTAGATGCAATGAAGAAATACTCAGGCGTTTACTTTGGAGCAATCGGCGGAGCTGGCGCATTACTTGCAAAATGTATCAAGAGCGCCGAGCTTATTGCATATGAAGATTTAGGAGCAGAAGCACTTCGTAAATTATATGTGGAAGATATGCCACTTGTGGTTATCATCGACAGCGAAGGAAACAACCTTTACGAAGATGGAAGAAATGCTTATTTAGCACAGAAATAAAAAAAGGGACAGGGGTGTTTGCAATTTGGGGACACCACTAAAGTGAATTTGGGACGTAGTAAAATTTAATTTTACTACGTCCCAAATTTGTTTTTTAAAAGCTTTCTTTAGGTGACTGACCAGTTATCTTTTTGTGTGCACGATAAAAAGAAGAATAATCACAAAAACCAGCAAGCATCGCAGCCTCGCTGATGCTTTTTCCTTCGGAGCGAAGTTCTTTGACTTTAGTGAGGCGTTTGCGCTGGATATAATCATGGATGGTAAGTCCGGTTGCCTTGCGGAAAATTCTGCACAAATAATGTTTTGAAGTAAAAAAATTGTCTTCTAATATCTGTAAATCAATATCTTCCGTATAATGCTTGTTGATGTAAGCAATGATTTTTTCAACTTGATTGCCACGTACATCAGGAGTAGAAAATCGATGGATTCTATTTATCAAATATAAAATCTCCATAATAATCGACTGTACAACCGGTTCCTCTACTAAAGTATAATCTCCAGAATATTCCTTTAAACGCATAAAAGCGTTATATAGTCCGCTAGAACGTGTTAGATTTGATTTGATTCGATTTCCAATGCCTGCCTGAGAATTCAGAAATTGGGCTTCGTAATCAGAGCAATTATGATTGGTGAAAAATTCAGGTCTAACGTGAAGAATAACGCGGCGATATCTTGTGTTGCTGTTGTGATAAACACGGTGCATTTCATGGCTTCGGATAATAACAATATCTCCTGGTTCTAAAAAGTAATCTTTTCCTTCTATTACAAATTTTGAATCTCCCTCTAAAAAGAATAAAATCTCATAACTATTATGTTCATGAAGATAAAAATTGTCATTTGATACAGATTCCTCAATTGTTTCACCCACTCTAAAATCAATTCCTTGCATTCTTTTTCCTCACTCGTACCTTTAATCATGTGTTTATTTTAATACAAAAGTTCAAAAAATGCAATGTTTTGGTCAAAAATCAAATAGTTATTTTGTGTAAATTGTAGTAGCATGGAAGGAAAGTTATTATAGAAAACTAGGAGGAAAGAAGCAGTGAATGAGCGGTTGGCGAAGATTTTAGAAATATTGGAACGTGAGAAATATTGTACTACAGAACATTTGGCTAATACGTTGTATGTAGTGCCAACTACGATTCGAAGAGATTTGAAAAAACTAGAGCAACAGGGTCTCATAAGCAGAAAACGTGGTGGAGCATCGATTATCTCTCATGACAACCACAATGTACCTTATGTAGTGTGGCAGAATTCAGGAAATACTGCGAAAGCGCGTCTTGCAAAGAGAGCGATAAAGCTTATCCCTGATGGGAGCACAATATTTTTAGATGCATCGTCGACAGTAATTTACATAGCAGAACTTTTATCTCCAGAGCAAAATGTTACCGTTATCACAAACAGTATTAAGGCGGCATTGATTCTTTCACAGAAGAATATAAACACGTATTGCGTAGGTGGGAAGCTTGTGAATGGTTCCAATTCTTTAGTGGGAACTCTGGCAGGAAGTGCAATCGCTTCGCTGAGTGCAGACATTTTCTTTTTCTCGTCACAAGGGATAGGGTTGAATGGAAATATCACAGATTTTTCTGAGACTGAAACGCAGGTTCGTAAGTCTATGATAGCCCATGCTAAGAAAAGTTATTTTGTGGGGGATAGCTCTAAGATAGGTAAGGAATTTATGTTTTCAGTGTGTAATGTGAAGGACATAAGCGGAATTATATGCGACAAAGAGATTGTGTTTCAATTGGAAGAATAGTGTTCGAAAAGAGATTGTTTTTAGAGTAGTGCACTTCTTGTGAACTGAATAGGGCACAATCATTGATTATTTAAATTGTACATTCTAAGATAAAATTGTGAATCATGATGAAAAACAGAGGATATATGAGAGTTGTTTCGTCAAAATGACAAAAATGAATAATTAAAAAAGAAAGAAGGAGAAGAAAATGAGTATTGTAACAATCGTAGGAGCAGGAATGATGGGTTCAGCAATGTGTATGCCAGCTGTTGATAACGGACATAAGGTTCGTTTGGTAGGAACACCACTCGACAGAGAAATTATTTCACAGGCTCAGGAAACAGGGTATCACAAAACCTTAAAAAGACAGCTGCCAGAGGGAGTGATCTGCTATCAAATCGAGCAGTTGGAGGAAGCACTACAAGATGCTGATTTGTTAATCGGAGGAGTTAGCAGCTTTGGTGTGGAATGGTTTGCAGAAAATGTATTGCCAGTGATTCCAAAAAGCTTGCCAGTATTGTCTATCACAAAGGGATTACATAGTGAAGCGGACGGCACATTAACCGCATTCCCAGATTACCTTGCTACGAAGCCAGGATGCGATGGCCTTTCTTTAAATGCAGTAGGCGGACCATGTATCAGCTTTGAGCTTGCAGACAGACATCACACAGTGGTTGCATTCTGCGGAAACAACATGGAAGACCTTGTAAAGATTAAAAACATGCTTTCTACAGATTATTATCATATCACAGCAACAACAGATGTGATTGGCGTAGAGACAGCAGTTGCAATGAAAAATGCATACGCACTTGGTGTTGCTTTAGCAATCGGTCTGACAGAAGCAAAGAATGGTGTGGGATGCAAGGAAGACTACAATCCACAAGCCGGACTTTTTGCACAGAGTACAAAGGAAATGTATAAGCTGATTGAAATGACAGGCGGACAAAAAGAGCAGATTCTCTTCGGAGCCGGTGACTTATACGTAACCGTATTCGGCGGAAGAACAAGAATGATTGGAACCTTGTTAGGCCGTGGAATGATATTTAAACAAGCGAGAGAAGAACTCAGCGGCGTTACATTGGAATCCGTTGCAATTACACAGGTTGTAATTGAAGCGTTAATGAATAGAGGCGTGGATTTAGCAGAATTTCCACTCTTAAGCCATATTTACGACATGATTACAAAAGGAATTACCGTAGATGTGCCTTGGGAAAAATTTGAACACTAAAAATAAGAAAAAGGAAAGGGCTGGAGAGGTTTATGAAAAAGCAAAAAAAACAATTACTGTATCCTTATTTTCTAATAGTACCAACACTTGTAAGCTGCATCATATTTAAATTTTATCCATTTTTAAAAACAATCCTATCTTCGTTTTCAGTTACGGATCAGTTTGGTGCATGGATAGGATGGGCAGGAACTACATTCTGGGAAATGATGTTTGCCGATGATGCGTTTTGGCAGACTTTAGTGACAACGCTGAAATATGCCTTAATCACATTTGTTGGAACATTTGTTATCGCGATGATTTTGGCAATGTTAAGTACGAAACACACAAAATTGGGAAAGGTTTCCCAAATGTTATACGCACTTCCGATTGCGATTGCACATTCAACAAGTTCTGTCATCTTCCTCTTTGTTTTTAAAGGAGAAGGGGGACTTCTTAATTCATGGCTTGGAACCGATATTGCATGGCTGACAAAGGCTGATACGGCATTTTGGGCTGTGGCAGTGGTTACAGTCTGGACTCATATTTCAGGCAGCTTTTTATATCTTTTGGCAGGCTTCCGAGGCGTATCGGAGGATATTCTGGAAGCAGCGATTGTGGACGGAGCAAATAGTTTTACAAGGGCAGTCAAGATTATGATCCCAATGGCATCACCACAGATTTTTTATGTATTGTTTTTGAATATTATCTCAGCACTGGGAGTATTTACACAAGTTAAGCTGTTGACTGGTGGAGGACCGTCAGGGGCTACAACATCGCTCATGTACGAGATTTATTTGCGGGCAGTTAAATTCGGAGAATATGAATACGCATGCTGCGTTTCGATTGTAACGTTCCTGATTATTTTTGTGTTCACAAGAATACAATTTGCATTCGAAAAGAAAATGGTATATTACCAATAATCCGAAGAGAGCGAGGTAAGTATTGTTATGAAAATAAAAGCAATGATGTTTGATATATTTAAGGTTCTGATAGGAATTGCTATGGTTTCCCCAGTGATTATCGCCCTGATTGTATCGTTCATGCCAAAGGCAGATATTATGACGAGTCCTTTTGAACTGACACTTGTACATGCAACCTTCCAGAACTATATCGAGGCATTCAAGTATTTGAACTTGGGAATCTATTTAAAAAATACAGCTGTTATGCTGATTATTTGTCTGCCGGCCCAGCTTCTTACAGCTTTGTTAGCAGCTTATGCATTTTCACATTTTGAATTTCCATTCAAGGAAGCGTTATTTACGATTCTGCTTGCAGTTATGATGATTCCTGGTGAAACGATTATGGTAACCGTTTTTAAGATGATTTCAGGATGGAAATTGATTGATACATATGCGGCTTTGACTATTACATCCCTGACAAATGTAGGAGCGGTATTTATGTTCCGACAGTACATGAAGTCTCTTCCAAAGGAGCTTTGGGAAGCGGCAACCATGGACGGCTGTGGATACAATGCCTATTTTGGATATATTCTGGTTCCACTTTGTAAGACTATGATTGTTACGTTCTCACTCAGAACTTTTGTAACAATCTATAACAGTTATTTTTGGCCATTCCTTGTTACAACAAAGGATAGTATGAGAACGGTTACGACAGGTGTTGCACTGATTAGTTCCACCAGTCATAGTGGGCTGACACTTGCAGCGGCCATTACCACTTCTGTCATCCCATTGATTGTATATGCGTTTGGAATGGACAAAATTGTAGAAGGAATGACAGCTGGAGCAGTGAAGAGCTAAATAGACTCGGAAAGTCTTTTAGATAATAAAAAATAATGGAGGTAGTTATTATGATGAGAAAGAAATTATTGGCAGGAGTTCTTGCAGTTACACTTGCATGCTCTGCATTAGTAGGCTGCGGAGGCTCAGGTGGAAGCGAACAAAGTTCAGGCGAAAATTCAAATGGCAAAATTGAATTAAGCCTTTGGAGTACTTATACGACAGAGTCAACTACAAAATTCAATGAGCTTGTGGCAAAATTTAATGCAGAAAATGAAAACTATGAAGTGAAAGTGGAAGCTGGTCTTGGTGAAGACCAGACTCGTCAAAAGCTTACAACGGTAGATAAAGAATTTTTTCCAGCTATGTTCATGGGCACGGACAGTTCAATTTTTGAGTATTCTGATGCATCATACGTGCAACCAGTGCAAAATTTCTTGAATGAAGATAATGAAGACTGGCTGGCAGGAATGCTTGACAGTGTAAAGACTGCTTACTCAGATAAAGATGGAAATCTAGTTGGTATGCCAATTGGTGTCAGCGTAAAAGGTTATATGGTAAATCTTGATGTATTGGCACAGACAGGCTATACATTGGACGATTTAACAAGCTTTGAAAAAGTAGCAGCAGCGGCTACAGCGGCGAAGGATAAAGGTGCCAGCCAATATGGATATGTTCCATCAAGTGGTGTTGAAATTATGGATATGCTGCTTTATCAAGGTGTTGATATTTTTGATGGAGACAATGGACATTCAGGTGAAATTACAAAATGTATGTATACAGAAGGTGAGACACTTGAGGCATTAAAGAAGATGGCTGAGATTTACGCAGATATGTTTAAAAGCGGAGTGGCTGTTGAAAACTCAAGCGGACCTGATAGTTACGCATCCGTATTCACAAGCGGAAAAACATTATTCTGGTCATGTACAAGCTCTTATGTTTATGAGTTTGAAAACGTAAATGTTAATTTTGAATGGGCGTTTATGCCATTCAAGGGAGTGGATGATAATGCAGAGCACCAAAATACTGTAATGCCAGAGGGAACAGGAATTTTCATAGCAAATAGTGGCGATGAGAAGAAAATGCAGGGTGCTTATGAATTTATCAAATTCCTTGCAAGACCAGAAAATCAACTTTTCTGGAGCACATTCCGTGGATATACTCCATATACAGAAGAAGCTTTATCAAGTCAGGAGTGGATTACTTGGAGAGATGAAAACTATCCGTCAGAAGCAAAAATAGAAGAAATGTTAAAAGCAGGGAATGAAGCATTACATTTCCCAAATACATCAATCATCGGCAAGTTAGGAAATACAAATACACAGATTATAAGTAGTATTATTGAAAATCCAGACGCTGATTTGGAAGAAATTATTAAAACCGCAACAGAAAATATCAATCAGTCAATTAAAATTTTACAACTTCGTGGGCAATAAATTTGAGAGGAAGAATGGAAATGAAGCGAAACAAATATTGGAAAATAGCTTGTCTTTTTATGTTGACCACGCTCCTTGCCCTGTCTGGCTGTAATGCAGGGCAGGAGGGAACGGAAAAAGTGTCTGGAAGCAATGCTGGCCAGGATGATACGAATGAAGGTGCTGTTAGCAGCTCTGATTCAGATTCTCAGGAAACCAGCAGATTAATGGGAGATTATGACACATTATATGACCGCGCTTTAGTGGAAGGGAAGCTGGCTTGCTATTTTCTCTGTCCAGGTGGTGAGCTCGCTCCGTGGACACGAACAAACTATGGCGGTGATGCAGTACTTTTCATCCTGCCAGATGGTACAACTATATTAAACGATTGTGGGACCCAGGTAGACGGACCACAGGTTGTCTGGAAATTACAGCAATTAGGTATCGAGAAGCTGGATTATTTTATTCTTAGCCATGGGCATACAGACCATGTAGGTGGATTTTCAATTCTGGCACGTCATATTGAGATTGGACAGATATATGCTCCACCTCAAGAAGTAATGGAACGCTCTGACCCAGAGGGAAAACTTTTCACGATGATAGTGGAAGAAATGGGTATTCCTTTTACCTATTTGAAGGAAGGCGATACCCTCACCTTTGGGGATGATGTGAGTGTGAAATTCTTTAATCCACCAGTTGGCTTTGGTGCAGACACAAGCATCAATTTAAATGAAAGCTCACTGGTTTGGAAACTCACCTATGGTGACTCTAGCTTCTTAATGACTGGAGATATTGGAAATAACCCAGATTATGGGCAAAAAACAGAAGAAGTACTCGTTGCCAAGTATGGAAATGAGCTTCAGGCGGATGTATGTAAAGCAGGACATCATGGCTCGGATAAAGTAATGGGCAGTGACATTTGGAAACAGACAGTAAACGCTAAAATCTATGCATTTACAACAGCCTACGTACGTGATGACGTTGAATACTTTAAGTACGCTCTTACGGGAGCGAAGACCTTCTCAAACGCACTGGATGGAGATGTTCTTGTATATACGACAGGAGATGGAACCTATGATGTGCAAGTAGCGAAGGAGCGTACCTCAGATTATTACGGAACGCTTGATACTGTAGATGGTCACATGCGAGTAGAGTAAGCGCAAGGGAGGAGAAAGAATCATGGAAAAAAATAATGAAGTGATGAACAAGAAAAAGAAGTCTCTGGTTCCTCTGATTATTTGTATTGTAATCATTGCCGCTTGCGCCTTGTGTACGATTGGGGTTGCCTTATCAAAAGTCGCACGTACAAATCAAGAGGAAAAGAAACCGAATGATATCGTAGTATCGGAAGGGGAAGACCTTGTAGTAACAGATGAACAGACACTTCGAGAATTACTGCAGAAAGAGGAAACTCTTTCCATTGTTGTAACAAAAGATATCTATGTGGGAGAAAAATTAGTAGTCAATGGAACGAAGACGTTAACTGGCACGAAAAGCATCATTATGAAATTGGATGCTCCGGAAAAAAGTGAAGTCTGCTCTGTATCACAGGGTGCGAAGCTGATATTAGATGGAGTGACGATTGATGGAAATGGTGTTTCATCAGGTGTCGCAGTAAAACAAGGTGGTAAACTGAGCTGCCTTTCTAGTCAGATTGTGTATGCAATGCCATATGGTATCGTGACTTCAGGAACAGTAGAACTGCAAGATACCAAGCTTGACAGAAACCTGCACACAGGTATCTATGTAGAATTCGGCGGAGAAGTCTACATGAATGGCGGAGAGATTACGAACAGTGTCCAGACTGCTATTGCACTTGCTTCAGGTGGATATGCGAAAATCAGCGGGGACAGCGTAATTAAAGACTCTGCAGCATACCTTGTTTATAATTATGGCAAAATGGATATCACAGGTGGAAAATTCAGTGGTTCCTATGAAAATTCAAATGCCATTCAAAATAAAGGCGAATTAAATATTATCAGTGAATCTGATGAGTTAGTAGAAATTTTTGATTCAGGCAGATCTGGAATCAGTTCTGTTGAAGGAACAATCTTGAATATTGATGGTCTCTATGTTCACGATGTGCCATTGCATGCCATGAATCTGGAGAAGAATAGTACAGGTACAATTAAAAACTGCCTGGTGGAAAATACAGGAAGTATTGCTTTCTATATTTCAACTTCAAAGGTAACAATGGAGGATGTCGAAATTAAGAAGCCGACACTGGCAGGTATTACGGTAGCCAAAGAATCAGAGGCAGAGCTTACGAATATCACTGTTTCAGAAGGCGGACATCGTGGTATTGTTAACAGCAGTTCTAAAGTGACAATTAAGAATGCGGATGTCAGCAATATGGTAGGTGCTGGTATTGTTACTGCTGGAGAGAAATCGGTAACTACGATTGATGGTGCTAAGATTGTAAAGGTAGGAAAGAGTGGTCTCGGAGTTACAGGCGGAACTGTAACTGCTAAGAATATTGAAATCTCCGAAGCAGCAGGTACAGGTATCAACATCACATCGAAAGAATCAAAGACCAAAATTGAAAATGCGAAGGTTACCAATTCTGGAGGATACGGGCTTGGAATTGTTGTTGGAACTGTAACAGCAAAAAATATTGAGATTAGTGATTCTAAAAATACAGGTATCTATGTTGGAAAAGGCATCACTACTGATTTTGAAAATACAACTATTAAAAATGCAGGCGCACACGCTGTAGGAAACTATGGTGGAACAGTTACTGCAAAAAATATGACCATTGTGGGAGCTGAGCGAGGCGGTATCGTAAGCAAAGGCGGAACCGTAAATGGCGATACAATATCTATTAGCAAGACAAAGAGTAGAGCAGTGAATCTGGTAGAAAATAGTACGGCTACGTTGAAGGCGCTTACTATAGCAGATGCAGGAAGAGCTGGTATCTGGCAGCAGGAAAGTACATTAAAGCTTACCGATTTTGAAATTAGTACATCAGGTACGTCTGAGGTAAAGGAAGCTGCAATTCATGTTTATAAGTCTGGCAGTTCGTCAATTGTAAATGGAAAGATTACTGATTCACGACATAACGGTGTATTTGCATACAACTCAGAGGGTGTTGATGTTCAAGATGTAACGATTACAAAGCCAAAAAAACACGGTATTGAAATTGGTAAATCAACGCTTACAGTGAAAAACATAACAGTTGTAGAACCAACCAACGCAGGAATCTCAAATGGTGGTGGAACGATAACAGGTGAAACCATAGCTATCAGCAAAACTGGAAGCAGGGCTGTGAATCTGTTAGAGGGCAGCACAACTAACCTGAAGGGACTTACAATCAATGAGGCAGGTGCCCAGGGTATTTATGTGGAAGCTGGTGCGGCTACAATTTCAGATTTTACAATTAACACAACCAAAGATAACGCAGTGCATGTTATTAAACAAAAAGATGTGCTTTTCAAAGACGGAACGATCAATGCGAGTGTGAAAGGTATCTACATAAGTGGAGAAGCAGAAGTAACTGCAGAAAATGTGCAAGTTCTCCGAATGAAAGGAAACGAAAACGTATTGGTTGACATCAATAAAACTGGTATGCTTACCATGAAAAATGGTGAAAATGGAAAATCACTGGTAGATGGTCAAGAATATACTGGAAGAGGCGTGAACGTCAATGGTACCTTTGTTCTGAATAGTGGTACGATTAAAAATAACTACTTAAAGGATAACTTGAAGGATAGAATGGGAGCAGGCGTATATGTCGGTGAACAGGGAAGCTTCGTCATGAATGGCGGAACCATTGAAAAGAATGAGGCAGCCATTGAGGGAGCTGGTGTAACTGTTGCCGGAAGCTTCACGATGAACGATGGAATCATTGAAGAGAATGAGACAGCGGTAGATGGAGCTGGTGTGCATGTTCTGGAAACTGGAAGTTTTACATTGAATAAAGGAATCATTCAAAATAACGTTGCTACTAAATGTGGAGGCGGTGTATCGGTTCGTGGAACGTTTACTATGGTAGATGGAACCATTCAGGGCAATGAGGCAACGAATAACGGAGCCGGGGTTATGGTAAGAAAAACTGGTCTCATAGCTATGACAGGCGGAAGCATTGCAAACAATACAACAAACGGTAATGGTGGTGGAATTTATATTCAAAGTGAAAGTTCTGATAACAGTTTTGTAAATAATATACATGGTGGAACAATTACAGGAAACACGGCAGTGAACGGTGGTGGTATCTTTGTCAACACCAATAAAGATGTCAGCCTGAAGAATGTAACAATCCAAGCGAACACAGCAACGAAAAATGGCGGTGGTGTATATGCTGAGATGGATAGAAACTTTGTTATGGAAAGTGGAACGATTGCATCTAATACAGCAACAAATGGTGGCGGTGTGTACACCAATAATAAAGGTAAATTCACTATGGACGATGGAACTATCGCATCGAATACTGCTACTGAGTATGGAAGTGGTGTATGTGTGAATGCAACTGTTTCAGGTAAACCATTTACCATGAATGGTGGAACAATCCAAGGTAATAATGCTGCGATCGATGGAGCAGGTGTACATGTTGTTGAAGGCGGAAGTTTCACTATGAATGATGGTATCATTCTAAATAATAATGCTTCTAAATCAGGAGCAGGTGTATCAACATATGGTAATTTTACTCTGAAAGGTGGAACTATTCAGGGCAATGAGGCAAGTAATCATGGAGCCGGAGTTATGGTAAGAAAAGAGGGTACATTTACCATGAGTGCCGGAACTATTACAAATAATACAGCTGGAAAGAATGGTGGTGGAATTTTTACCCAAAGTACAAATACAACTATAACAGGTGGCAGCATTGAAAATAACACTGCAACTGGAACAGTAGATGGCGAAACTATAACAGACGGAAATGGTGGTGGCTTATATATCAACACAACAAAAGATGTTATCCTGAGTAACATGACAATTCAAAATAATGTTGCAACACAAAATGGAGGCGGTGTATATGCTTATTCTGCTAGAAGTATCACTATGCAAAGTGGAACAATTACAGCTAATACAGCCGTAAACGGCGGTGGAATTTATACTGATAATAAGGGTATATTTGCTATGAAAGGTGGAAGTATTCAAGGCAATACTGCTACTGGAAAAGGAAGCGGTGTATGTGTAGCTGCTACTGTGGCTAAAAAACCTTTCACAATGAGTGGCGGAACCATTTCTGGACATGGAACTGCAGATGCAAGAAGCAATAGTGTGGGTGCTGGTGTATATGTTGCAAGTGGTGCGGAATTCATCATGGAGAAAGCTCCAATTATTGAAAAGAACTTTTCAACAAAAGATGGAGCAGGTGTTGCAGTAGCTGGTACATTTACTATGAAAGCTGGAACAATTCAAGAAAATGATACAACGAATTTTGGAGCGGGTGTGTGTGTTCTTGAAACTGGCAGTTTCATCATGGATGGTGGAGTAATCTGTAAAAACAATGCCTCTAAATATGATGGAGGAGGAATCCATCAAGCAGGTAGTGTTACAATCAATGCCGGTGAGATTAAAGAGAACTATAGCAATAGATATGGTGCTGGAATTTACATGGTTAAAGGCACAGAGATTACCATAAAAGACGGTAAAGTTTTAGGAAACACGACTAATAACCAAAACGGTGCTGGAATTTATGCGATTGAAAACAATAAACTCAATCTGACAGGTAAAGGAGAAATTAGTGGAAATAGTGCAGGTAAAGCTACTGTTCAAGGTGTATTTGTCCAAAATGCTAAAAGTGGTAGCCAAGTTACCTTGTACACAACATTTACTATGGGAAATGAAATTCGATACAATAGTTTATCTACTAGAGGAACGGATAATCCGGCTCTCATAATAAAAGGAAGTAGTTTAGGTTATACATTGAATCTTGGTTTCCATAATACTGGTACAGTTTATATTCAATGTGACAATGCAGAAGCAGCTGCACAAATATATGCTAAGATATCTCAGTTTAAAACAAGCTGGACACTTAGTCATGAAGACGGTAGCAGTTACATTAAGGCAACAAAGAAATAGAACAAAATATATAGCCGGCTCGAAAGAGCCGGTTATAAGAATTTAAACATCCATAATGAAAGGGAAAGACTTATGTTAGTATCAACACAAACACAATTTTTAGGCACAAGTTATAGTGATGCAGACGCAATACGGATGTTACACGAAGCAGGGTTTGACGCGTATGATTTTTCTATGCTCAAAATGACTTCAAAAGACCCGGACGAACCTTTAAATGGTGACAATTATCGTGAGTATGCGAAAGGACTTCGTGCATTGGCAGATGAATTAGGAATTGTATGCAATCAGGCCCACGCTCCATTTACGAATGGAAAGAAGGACCAGAGAGAGATTATGGATAAAATTCTTCGTTCTATAGAAGCTGCTTCCATACTTGGAGCAAAAATCATAGTGGTACATCCATGCCATCATCTAACTTATAGTGAGCATGCGGAAGAACTACATAAAATCAACATCGAATTTTACAAAAGTCTCATCCCATACTGTGAAAAATTCAATATCAAGGTAGCGATGGAGAACATGTATCAGGTGGTAAATAAATCACATCGCATGGTGGACAGTGCATGCTCCAGAGCAGAAGAATTCTGCAGCTACATGGATGAGGTGGACAGTGAATGGATTGTAGGCTGTCTCGATATAGGACATGTGGCTGTGATTGGAGAAAATATAGAGAGAATGATTCATACACTTGGAAACAAACGCCTCCAAGCGCTTCATGTGCATGACAATAATTTATGTGATGATCTTCATACGCTTCCTTACATGAGAAATATCAATTTTGATGCAGTCCTAAAAGCGCTGCGTGATATTGAATATCAGGGCGATTTTACATTTGAAGCGGATAGATTCTTGCGCTTCATGCCTGAAAAGTTAGTCCCTCATGGATTGAAATTCATGCTGGAAACGGGACGTTATATGACATCACAAATCGAAAAGGAGAGCAGATAATGTTATATCCAATCGAAAATGAAATAAGACAAGTAAAAAATTTGAACGGTATTTGGAAATTTAAGAAAGAAAGCAGACTAGGTCAAGGTGTGGACGAGAAGTGGTTTGAAAAGCCATTGGCGGATGCGATAGAGATGCCTGTTCCTGCCAGTTACAATGATATTACAACGGATAAATCCTTGCGAGATCATACAGGCTGGGTATGGTATGAAAGAGAATTATCCATTCCGCTTGACTGGATGGAAAAGCGAATGGTACTTCGCTTTGGCAGTGTCACTCACCATGCAGTTGTTTACATAAATGGGCAAAAAGTAACGAGTCATAAAGGTGGTTTTCTTCCATTTGAAGCAGAACTAAATGGATGCGTGAATCCAGGACAGAACAGACTTACCGTAGCAGTAAGCAATATGTTAGACCATAGTTGTCTGCCTTTCGGGCTTATACAAGACGCAAATACCGAATATTATCCAGAAGGAGAAAAGGAACAGATATATGAATTTGATTTCTTTAATTATTCTGGTATCCACAGACCTGTAAAGATATATACAACACCTAAAACATTTATCAAGGATGTGACGGTAACCACAGATATTATCGGCGGTGATGGAATTGTCAATTACAGCGTTTTGGTGGAAGGCGATACAAAAGATATCGAAATTACACTTCTGGATGAAGAAGGTGCTCTTGTAGCCAAAGCTGGCGATATGGAAGGGAAAATTGTGGTGGAAAATGCGAAACTTTGGAATGTGAGAGCTGCCTATCTGTATCGATTAGATATCCGGGCAGGAGAGGATCATTACACCTTGCCATTTGGGATTCGAACAGTAAAGGTGACGGAGAAGCAGATTTTACTGAACGGAAAACCTGTTTACCTAAAAGGCTTTGGTAAGCATGAAGATAGCGACATCAGAGGAAGGGGCCTGGACGAGGCTTTAAATGTCCGGGATTTTGAATTGTTAAAGTGGCTGGGGGCGAATTCCTTCCGAACTTCCCATTATCCGTATTCTGAAGAGATTATGCAGATGGCAGACCGCCAAGGATTTTTGATTATCGATGAGGTGCCGGCAGTGGGCCTTAATTTGTGGTGCGACACCATTGTATTTCAACCGGGGTATGCTGACGAAGAAACATTAAAGCATCACAAGGATGTACTCACGGAACTCTATGAGCGCGATAAGAATCATCCTTGTGTGATTATGTGGAGTGTGGCAAATGAGGCACAGACGAAAAATGGAAATGCATTGGAATATTTTACAGAGGTCGTAGATCACATACGCGCTTTAGATGATACAAGACCTATCACGAATGTAACGCATCACTCTATAACCAGTGACAAAGTGGCGCATCTCTTTGATGTAATCTGTTTAAATCGATATTATTCATGGTATTATGACTTGGCAAATTTGGAGTCTATCTATCCGAGACTTACGAAGGAATTCCAGGAATGGCATGAAAAATATCACAAGCCTGTTATGATTACGGAATATGGTACAGATACCGTTGTAGGTATGCATAAGCTGCCAGAAGTTATTTTCTCTGAAGAATATCAGATAGAATATTACAAGGAGAACAATAGAGCGCTTGATGACTGTGATTTTGTGATAGGCGAACATTTATGGGCGTTTGCTGATTTTATGACATCCTTTGGTCTCAGACGTATGGATGGAAATAAAAAAGGTATTTTCACAAGACAGCGTCAGCCGAAAAGTGTGGCATTTAAGATTAAGGAAAGATGGACAGAACCGTCGACGAAGTGGCCATAAGAGCAAAGTGCTTTAGGCGTTAAAAGGAGGCAACAAAAATGAGAAAAAAATGGAATGTAATTTTAGGTACAGCTTTATTGATTATGGTGTGCCTTTGCATGTCAGCCTGCACATCTTCTGATGATACTGACGACCAAAAAGACAAAGTAAGCACAGAACAAGATGCTGATAATGATAACATCGTGCCTGATGTAGAAGATACCGAAGACGATGGCAGCAGTATGCCTGATACAGAAGAGCATGATGATGATTATAACTGGGAAGAAGGAGAGTCAGACGGTACTCTGATTGAAGATCCTGAGGAAAATGTAATTATTCAGGAAGATGAAAATATCGGGGAAGACGTAATTATTGAGGATGATTTATTGGAATAGTGAGGAGGCATAAGGAATGAGTTCTATTAATTTACCAGTGGTAAAAGAATTAAATTGTGATGTGCTGGTGACAGGCGGCGGATGCGCAGGTCTGGCGTCAGCAGTATGCTCTGCGAGAAACGGAGCAGATACGATTTTAGTAGACAAAAACGGATATCTGGGAGGAACGGCAACTGCAGGGATGGTGGGACCATTTATGACTTCCTATGATTCAGAAGGAAAGAAACAGTTAATTGTCGGCTTCTTTGACGAATTTGTTCGAAGAATGGAGGCAGAAGGCGGTGCTGTACATCCATCAAAGGGTACAATCTGTACCGCTTACTCCTCTTATCGTACAACAGGGCATAAGAATCTTTCGCAGTTTGATATTGAATGTTACAAATCTGTGGCAGAAAAGATGTGTAAAGAAAGTGGAGTAAACGTAATTTACCATATGTTATTTGTAGGTTGTGATACGGAAAACGGAAAAGTGACAGCAGCTTACTATGCGACACAGGCAGGTATTTACAAAATCAATGCGAAGGTATTCGTGGATTGTTCTGGTGATGCCGTTGTGGCAAAAGCAAGCGGCGTGGAAATGCAATACGGCAATGCAGATGGCCACAAACAGTCAGCTACCTTATTCTTCACTGTGACAGGCGTGGATAAGGCAGAGATGGATGCCTACATGATTCCGGCAGAGACTATGGAAAAGAGATTTTACATGGATGTCATCATTGAAGCCAGAAAGAGAGGGGAATTCCCTTCAAACCGTGCAAAAATCCAGCTTTTCGAAGCAATCAATGGAGAATGGCTGGTAAATATGACACAGATTGATGATGTGGATGCATACTCTAGTGAAGAAGTAACAGCAGCAGAGATGGAAGGCCGTGAGCAGGCAGTTGGTATCATCGAATTCCTGAAGAAATACGTTGCCGGGTGCAAAAATATTAAGCTTTCTAAAACAGCAGACCAGCTTGGTATCAGGGAATCCGGACATATCATTGGCGAATATGTGATGACAGTAGATGATGCTGTGAATTCTGTGAGATATGAGGATGCAGTTTTCTGTTGTTCGAATTCTATTGATATCCACACACCAAATGGCGTTACATATGTGGCACGTAATACGAATGAACCATATTATTTCCCATATCGTTCATTGATTGCAAAAGAATTTGAAAATCTCCTTGTAGCGGGAAGATGTGCTTCGACAGAAAGTGAAATTATGGCTGCAATCCGTGTGATGCCACCATGCTTTGCAATGGGACAGGCAGCTGGAACAGCAGCGGCGATTGCTGCAGTGGATAATGTGAAGACAAAAGAAGTAAATGTGTCGAAACTCATTGATACATTGAAAAACGATGGCGTGTATTTGCCAGAAGCATAGATTTATGCCAAGACGGAGAGGTGACAAGATGAAACTGGAAGGTCTTAAGATAAATTTTTTAGGAGACAGTATCACATACGGCAGTACCCTGAAGAATAAAGAGGATGTTTATTGGAGTCTGCTTAAACGTGAATGCGGGTTGGCAGAGGCAAGAGGCTATGGAATTGGTGGAACCAGAATCGCTATCCAGCATTATTACGAAGAACCACGGGATAAACAGGATTTTATTTCGCGTGTGGAGGAGATGGACGAGGATGCAGATGTGGTTGTTGTGTTCGGCGGCACCAATGATTTTGGCCACGGTGATGCACCATTGGGACAAATGGGCGATTTCACCCCATATACATTTTATGGAGCCTGCAATAAATTGATGCGTAAATTGATGAGACGCTATCCACATGCGGAAATTGTGTTCATGACTCCGCTTCACAGAGTAGATGAAGAACGTGGCGGACACTGTTTACGAGATTACGTGGCTGCAATACGTGAAGTGGCAGAATATTATGCAATTCCGGTTGTGGACCTGTATGCCACAAGTGGAATACAGCCACAGGTTAACGGGAATCGAGAGCTTTTTGCACCAGATGGATTGCATCCAAATGAGGCTGGACATTATAAAATATACAGACGATTGAGAAGTGCATTGGAATCATTATAAAAATTGGGGGATGGTGTAGCGTTTTTGGCAGTTACACCATCCCCTTATTTCAGATTACATATCCATATAAACTTTATCAACATAATCCTTTGGAGAACATCCCATCAATTTCTTATAAGTACGATAAAAAGAAGAATAATCACTGAAACCAGAAAGCATCGCGGCATCGCTGATGCTTTTTCCACTTTGTCGGAGCTCTCGGACTCTGCTCAGGCGCTTGCGGCGGATATAGTCATGTATGGTCAGACCGGTTGCTTTTCGGAAAATTTTACATAAATGATATCTTGAAGTAAAAAACTTCTTTTCTAAAGTTTCTAAATCAATGTCTTCCGTGTAATGGTTATTGATATAAGAAATGACCTGCACGACCTGGCTGTCATGCTCATCAGAAGATGAGAATCGCCCTACCCGATTAATCAAGTATAAAATCTCTATGATAATAGCTACAACGACAGGTTCGTCTTCCGGTGTATAATTCTTGGAATATCTTCTGAGGCGCTTAAAGGCATCGTACAATCCACATGAACGCACATGGTCCGACTTGATTCGATTTGCGATTCCAAGCTGAGAATTTAAAAATTGTGCCTCATAATTTGGACAGTTATGAATGTTAAAAAATTCAGGTTCTACCATAAGAACCGCACGATGATATTTTGCATCGCTATTGTGGTAAACACGATGCATTTCATGTTTACGAACAATCACAATATCTCCCGAGTCTAAGAAATAATCTTTTCCTTCTATTACAAATTTCGCATCTCCTTCCAGAAAAAATAAAATCTCATAGATGTCATGGTCATGAAGATAAAAATTATCATTCGTAGTAGTCTCTTCAATTCTTTCAGAAACCTTAAAATAATCTCCTGATATTCTAAAAATAATTTCTTGCGTGGTAATGGGTCTCACTTCTTTCTAACTTTTTGATGTATTTATTCTAATACAGAACACCAAGAAATGCAATGTTTTTAACAACAAACGTATAGTTTCAGTGCAAAAAATGAGATAACATGATTGAAAAGATGATAAATAAAGAGGAGAAAGGAATCAGAGTATGAGACATGAGAAAATCAGTGGATTTTCGGATGAGATTACCGAAATCACAAAAGAGCAGTTTGAAGCATTAAATAAATTTGGAATACATTATTTTGAACCACGCGGAATCGATGGGAAAAACATTTCGTCACTTACAGAAGAAGAAATGTATGATTTGAAAAAACTCATGGATGAGTACGGAATTAAAGTTTCTTCCATCGGTTCACCAATTGGAAAAATCAAAGTGACAGAAGATTTTGAGGCGCATTTTGAGGTGCTGAAAAATGTAGTAAAAGCGGCAAAAATTCTGGATACAAAATATATTCGTGTTTTCAGCTTTTACCATGAGAAAGATACAGAATGGACAGAAGAAGAGAGAACAGAAGTGTTTAGACGCATGAAAATCATGATTGACTATGCAAAAGAAGAGGATGTCATTCTTCTTCATGAAAATGAAAAGCATATCTATGGCGATACAGCAGACAGATGTTTAGAGCTGATGAAGGAATTCTACGGACCAAACTTCAAAGCGATTTTTGACCCTGCGAACTTTGTGCAGTCGGATGAAGATACAAAGAGAGCCTATGCAATGATGAAACCATATATCGCTTACATGCACATCAAGGATGCAGAGAGTCACAAAGGCGCTGTTGTGCCAGCTGGACATGGCGATGGAAATGTGGAATACATTTTAAGAGATTTATTTGCGACTGGTTATGATGGATTCTTGAGTTTGGAACCACATTTGGGTAACTTCAAAGGATTTGCGGATTTGGAAATTGAGGCGAAAGCGCAGGATAAGGTGTTTGGCGGTGAAGAAGCATTTAAACTTGCACACCAATCATTATTAGAAATTTTAGATAGAATTTAAGAAAGGATACAGAGAAATGGAAAGAGTAAGACTTGGAGTAATTGGATACGGAAACATGGGAACAGCACACTGCAAAAATGTAGCTGCAGGAAAAGTGCCAAACATGACACTCGCAGCAATCTGTGACAGTAATGAAGGAAGAAGAAAGGCAGCGAAGGAAAATCATTCGGATGTAGCAATCTTTGACAATGAGACAGACCTTTACAAGAGTGGACTTTGTGATGTTGTTATCGTAGCGACACCACACTATGACCATCCAAGATTAGTAGAAGAGGCATTTTCATACGGACTTAATGTAATCACAGAAAAACCAGCAGGAGTTTACACAAAACAGGTTCTTGAAATGAATGAGGCGGCTGAAAAGTCAGGGAAATTATTTGGTATTATGTACAACCAAAGAACAAATCCTGTGTACCAGAAGGTTCGCGAGCTTGTACAAAGCGGCGCGTTAGGACATATCAAGAGAATTTCATGGGTGATTACAGACTGGTACAGACCACAGGCATATCACGATAGTTCGGCTTGGCGCTCTAGATGGGAAACAGAAGGTGGCGGAACATTAATCAATCAAAATCCGCACCAGCTTGACTTGTGGCAATGGATGTTTGGCATGCCAGATAAAATCACAGCCTTTGCTTCTTTTGGAAAATACTACGACATCGAAGTAGAAGATGAAGTGACCGCTTATTTTGAATATGAAAATGGAACAACAGGTACATACATTACTTCCACAGGAGAATTTCCAGGAACTAACAGATTGGAAATTGCCTGTGACATGGGTAAACTGATTGTGGAAAAAACAGGTATGACATTTTATAGAAATGTGGTTTCTGAAAGAGAATTTAACAAAACAAATAAAGCAATCTTTGGAAAACCAGAGTGCTGGAAATGTGAAATTCCAATTACAGGTGAGACAGAAAACCATGTTGGAATTTTCAAAAATGTAACAAACGCGCTTCTTAATGGAACAGAGCTTCTTGCACCAGGATACGAAGGAATTAATGGGCTTACCATTTCCAATGCAATGCACTATTCAGCATGGACAGGTAAAACAGTGGATGTGAAGAATTTCCCACACGACGAGTTTTATGACCTTCTTCAAGAAAGAATCTCAAACTCAACAATGGTGAAGAAAGTAGCCGCAGCACAGACAGCAGACACAGAAGGTTCGTATTAAGAAAAGAGGAATGAGACATGGATAACAGAATAGGGGCACAATTCTTTACGATTCGCGAATTTTGTAAAACATTGGAAGATTTCGATGAGAGCTGTAAGAAAGTAAGTGAAATGGGATACAAAGTAGTACAACTCTCCGGAATTGGTGATTTTACAGGAGAAGAAGTCAAGGCAGTTTTAGATAAATATGGGCTCATTTGCGCATGTACACACAGGGCACCGGATAAATATTTAGAGCATTTAGAGGAAGAAATCGAATTTCACAAAACCATTGGCTGTAAAGTGTGCGGGCTCGGCGCAATGCCAAACTATAAAGAAGATTTCAGAAATGGGCATGGATTGGAACTTGTGGAAGATTTTGCAAAGAAATTTGGCCCAGTGTGTGAGAAACTTGCAGAACATGGCCTAATGTTTGCTTATCACAATCACGATTTCGAATTTGTGAAATGGAATGGCAGATTTTTATTTGAAGAATTGTTTGAGAGAATGCCATATGACAATTTCAAACTTATTTTAGATGTATATTGGTTGGCTACGGTGGGCGTAAACCCAGCGAAATTCATTTTAAAATATAAGGATAAAATTGCCTGTATTCATTATAAGGATTTAAAAGTGATAAATCGACAAGAAATAGCCTATGCGGAAGTAGGACAAGGGAATCTCAACTGGGATGAGATTATTGCAGCATCCAAAGAATCCAGCGCCGAGTTTGCTTTGGTAGAGCAGGATAAGTGCGATGGAGACCCATTTGAGTCTTTGAAAATAAGCTATGAATTTTTGAAAGAAAAAGGATTTGAGTAATATGATGAACAATCAATACGGATATTTTGATAAACACACTTCGGATTTTTACATTACAGAAACAAATCTTCCGCGAAATTGGTACAACTATCTTTGGAATGATTCTTATATCACTTTCACCTCACAGACTGGTGCAGGCGAAAGCTTCGTGCAGGATTCTATGGGGAACCGTATCGGGCTTGTAAAGGAGCGAGGTGCATTTCTGCAGGAAGATGAGGCGCATTGGGGCATCAGTGGTTTGCCTGTAAATGAAAAGAGGGATGCGTACTTCTGTTTACATCAGAGAGGTGCTTCTACAATTCACACTGAGCATGATGGTATTGTATCTGAGTTTTGTACGGTTGTTCCAAGAAATGCAAACTGTGAATTATGGAGTCTGAAAGTAAGAAATACGACAGACAGAAGACGTGACGTTCGTGCAATTGTATTTTTCGGCTCAAACTTTGATGAAGCGTATACACGTCAGGGATATAACGTGGGCGTAGCGAAATTTGATACGTCTTTAAATGGAATCGTATCAGCGGGCAGAAAAAACTTTGCTGGAATGAAAAAGGAACTTTGCTATGGATTTATGGCAGCATCGGAGACAGTAGATGGTTTCGATTGTACGCACAATGCAATCATTGGGCAATATGGCTCTTTTGCGCATCCTGTTATATTGGAACGAGGCGGCTGTTCAAATACAGATGGCTGTGGTGAGAAATTAGGATTTGCATTAGAAAAGCAAATGATGTTACAAGCAGGGGAAACCAAGGAACTCATCTTTGTTTGTGGGATTGCATTTTCTGAGGAAGAAATGCATGCCATGAAAAAGGGATTTGCTGCACCAGAAAAATTTGTAGAAGAAAAACAAGCTGTTTTGAAAAAGTTTGCAGAAGAAACAAAACAAGTTTCTATTTGTACGCCAGACGAAGAACTGAATCATATGTTTGAGTGGCTGAAGCATCAATCAAATCTTGGTTCGCGTTGGGCGAGAGTACGCCATAACGGATACCGCGATATCGTAAGCGACACAGACTGTCTGGCGGCTGTAAATCCCAAGAAAGCTTTGGAACGTTTCATACGTATTCTGACCTACCAGTATTCTAATGGATATGCACCAAGAACATTCAAAGAAGGTGCTATTAAAGACCAAAATTTTGCGGATAATACAGTCTGGCTTAATTTCACAGCATTTTCTATTTTGAAAGAATTAGGAGACAAGTCGATTTTAGATATTGAGGTTCCATACAATGATGGAACGAAGGAAACTATTTACGAGCATTTGAAGAAATCTGTCGATTTCTTATATCATTTCAGAGGACACCATAACTTGATTCGTATCTGGGGCGGCGATTGGAATGATTGTATGAACACAGCAGGGCTGCAGGGAAAAGGTGTCAGTGTATGGCTTAGTATTGCATGGTATCGCGCGAATAAAGAGTTCGCTGAGATTGCCAAGATATATGGAAGGCCTGACGATGCTGAGCAGGCTCGCATGCGTGGCAAAGAAATGCAGGTCATTATCGAAGCACATGGCTGGGACGGCGAGTATTACTTAGATGCCATCAATGATGAAGGCAGAAAGATAGGTTCAAAGGAATGTGAAGAAGGAAAAATGTTCCTTATTCCGCAGCTTTGGTCTGTTTTATCTGGAGTTTCACAAAATGGACGAGAAGTACAGGCAATGGATGCGGTGGAAAAATATTTGTCCTCTCCTCTTGGAACTGTCATCTCCATACCGCCATATACAAAATATGATGCTGGAATCGGCAGTGTCACAACAAAGCCAGCAGGTGTCCATGAAAACGGAGGTGTTTATTTACATACGATTGCATGGAAGATTGCAGCAGATGCCATGCTAAAGCGTGCTGACAAGGTGGAAGCGGATATTGAAACAATCTTACCATTCCGCAATAAAGTAGTTGCAGGAAGAGCAGAGCCGTATATTATGTGTAACTCTTATTTTGGAGAGCAGACGGGCTATCGTTATGGCACACCAGGACAGAGCTGGAGAACGGCGGCAGGTCAATGGTTCCAAAAAGCAATGATTAACTATGTGTTTGGTTTGAAGCCAGAAATGGAAGGACTTCGCGTTGATCCATGTCTGCCGCCAAGCTGGAAGACATGCAGTATTGTAAAAGAGTTCAGAGGATGTATTTATCATATTCAATATGAAAACAACGGTCCATTTATAAAAGAAATCACCGTGAATGGAAAGGCATTAGAGGGAACTGTTTTGCCAGTATTATCCGGTGATGTTGACATAAAAGTAGTTACAGAAAAAGGAGCGTGTGACTGATGAAGAGAGCTTGTATTGTAGGGTATGGTGCAATTGGTCCTGTGCATGCAGAGGCATTGGCTGGTATTCCAGATGTAGATTTATACGGAATCTGTGATATTGATAAGGAGCGTGCAGATAAAGGTGCAGCAGAGTATCACTGTAAAGTGTTTTATGATTTGGACGATTGTTTGAAGGATGAGGAAATAGACAGCATTCACATCTGCACACCACATTATTTGCATTATGGAATGATTGAAAAATGTCTTGTAGCTGGAAAACAGGTAGTATCAGAGAAACCGATAACCATGAAGAAGGAAGAATTTTCGGCGCTTCTTCGAGAATTCGCAGGGAAGCCAGTGTATCCAGTGATGCAAAATAGAACAAACAAATGCGTAACAACGCTAAAGCAAATTCTAGATACAGATACGGAACTAGGAAAACTTATATCTGTAAAAGGAATTATGACATGGCACAGAGATGAAAGCTATTATAACAGTGCAGCATGGCGCGGAACTTTAGCCTATGAGGGTGGCGGTGTCCTTATCAATCAGTCAGTGCACACGTTAGATTTAATGATTTATCTGGCAGGAAATGTAGAGTCTGTAAATGCAACTATGTCAAATAAATCACTGCAGGGCGTAATTGAAGTAGAAGATACTGTGGATGCCTTTATGAAATTTAAAAATGGAGCGACTGGAATTTTCTATGCGACCAATGCGTATGGGAAGACGAAAAAGCCACAGCTTGAGTTGGAATTCGAACATGCTTCCTTCCAGTACATAAACGGTGAGCTTTACCGGGATAAGCAGTTTGTTTGTCGTGATGACCACAAGTTTAGCGGAAAAGAGTATTGGGGGTCAGGACATGGCCGCCTGCTCTACGACTTATACGCAAATCAAAAAGCATTTACTGTGGAAGATATAAGAAACACGATGGAGACTATGTTTGCAATGTATGAGAGTGCAGAGCATGGCACGACAATAAACGTTAGATAACGGAGGAAATGTAGCAATGAATGAACGTTTGACGAAGATTTTGGAAATATTGGAACGTGAGAAATATTGTACTACAGAATATTTGGCAAATACGCTGTATGTAGTACCAGCTACTATCCGAAGAGATCTGAAAAAATTAGAGCAGCAGGGGCTTGTAATTAGAAACTACGGCGGTGCATCCATTATCTCTCATGACAACCGCAATGTTCCTTATGTGGTGCGACAAAATTCAAACAATTCTATTAAAGCAAGCTTGGCAAAAGAAGCGTTAAAGCTTATTCCAGATGGGAGTACCATATTTTTAGATGCATCGACGACAGTATCGTATATAGCAGAACTCTTATCTCCGAAGCAGAACCTCACTGTTATTACAAGCAGTATCAAAGTGGCATCGATTCTTTCTCAGAAGAATATAAAGACATATTGTACAGGTGGAAGATTAATTAATAGCTCCCATTCTTTGGTGGGAACCTTAGCAGCAAGTTCCATTGCGGCGCTCAGTGCAGATATTTTCTTTTTCTCATCACAGGGAGTTGAGCTAAATGGAAATATCACGGACTTCTCTGAGTCTGAAACTCAGGTTCGTAAGTCGATGATAGCTCGTGCCAAGAAAAGTTATTTCGTGGGTGACAGCTCCAAGATTGGAAAAGAGTTTTTGTTTTCTGTGTGTAACGTAAAAAATATAACAGGAATTATATGTGACAAAGACATCAAATTTCATTTGGACAAATAAAAAGAACATTTTATGTTCGTTTCTGTTTAAAAAAAGAATGTTTTTTTGTGCATTGCACTATCTAATGAACTGAATAGGGCGAAATTATTGCTTATTTAAATCTTACATTTTAAGATAAATTTGTGAAGTGTGATGAAAAAACAAATGATATATAAAAAATATTTCATCAAAATGACAAATAAAAGATAAAAGGAAAGAGGTAGAAGAAAATGAGTATCGTAACAATTGTAGGAGCTGGAATGATGGGTTCAGCAATGTGTATGCCAGCAGTGGACAATGGACATGTGGTTCGATTAGTAGGAACCCCACTCGACAGAGAAATCATTTCAGAGGCAAAGGAAACAGGATATCACAAAACCTTAAAAAGACAGTTGCCAGAAGGAGTGACTTGCTATCAAATCGAAGAACTTTCCGAAGCGTTAAAGGATGCAGATTTATTAATCGGCGGCGTTAGCAGCTTTGGGGTGGAATGGTTTGCAGAGAACGTTTTACCAGTGATTCCAAAAAGCTTACCAGTATTATCAATTACAAAAGGATTACATAGTGAAGCGGATGGTACATTGACAGCATTCCCAGATTACCTTGCTACGAAGCCAGGCTGCGATGGTCTTTCTTTAAATGCGGTAGGCGGACCATGTATCAGCTTTGAATTGGCAGACAGACATCACACAGTGGTTGCATTCTGCGGAAACAACATGGAAGACCTTGTAAAGATTAAAAACATGCTTTCTACAGATTACTATCACATCACAGCAACAACAGATGTGATTGGCGTAGAGACAGCAGTTGCAATGAAGAATGCATATGCACTTGGTGTTGCATTGGCAATCGGTCTTACAGAAGCTAAGAATGGTGTGGGCTGCAAGGAAGACTATAATCCACAGGCTGGACTTTTTGCACAGAGTACAAAAGAAATGTACAAGCTGATTGAAATGACAGGTGGACAAAAAGAACAGATTCTCTTCGGAGCTGGTGACTTATATGTAACCGTATTCGGCGGCAGAACAAGAATGATTGGAACTTTACTCGGCCGTGGAATGACATTTAAACAAGCGAGAGAAGAACTCAGTGGCGTTACATTAGAATCCGTTGCAATTACACAGGTTGTAATTGAAGCGTTAATGAATAGAGGTGTTGACCCGGCAGAATTCCCGCTCTTGAGCCATATTTACGACATGATTACAAAAGGAATCACCGTAGATGTGCCTTGGAATAAATTTGAATGCTAAAAAGCGGTAAAGAAAGGAGTTCCAAAGATTATGAAGAAGAAACAAAAAGTAAAGCTATTACCGTATTTTCTGATATTACCAACCGTTATAGGAAGCGTTATATTCAGCTTTTATCCGTTTTTTAAAACAATCCTGTCTTCATTTTCTGTTACGGATCAATATGGTTCATGGCAAGGGTGGGCAGGAACTACATTTTGGAAGATGATGTTTGCTGATAAGGCATTTTGGCAAACCTTGGGTACTACAATGAAATTTGCTGTAGTGATATTTATCGGAACATTCTTCTTTGCAATGCTTTTTGCGCTGCTCAGTACCAAAAAAACAAAAATGGGAAAGGTTTCTCAGATGCTATATGCGCTTCCAATTGCAGTTGCTCATGCAACAAGTTCTGTTATTTTTCGATTCGCAATCAAAAACGGTGGACTATTAAATACATGGACTGGTACGGATACGGCATGGTTGGCAGACGAAAATATAGCGTTCTGGATTGTTGCCATTGTTACCATCTGGACACATATTTCAGGTAGTTACCTATACTTGCTGGCAGGATTTAGAGGGGTGCCAGAGGATATCCAGGAAGCAGCCGTAGTGGATGGTGCAAGTGGTTTTACAAGAGCAGTCAAGATTATGATTCCTATGGCATCATCACAGATTTTCTTCGTACTGTTTTTAAACATTCTGTCAGCGCTTAAGGCCTTCACACAGATCAGATTATTGACGAGTGGTGGACCAAATGGGTCTACAACCACATTTATGTGGGATATCTATCAAAGAGCGATTGATTATGGTGAATATGAATACGCATGTTGTCTTGCAATCGTAGTATTCGTGATTATTTTTGCAGTAACCAGAATCCAATTTGCGTTTGAAAAGAAATTTGTACACTATCAATAATTTGAAAAAAGTGAGGTGAAGACGATTATGAAAATTAAAGCAGTGATGTTTGACATATTTAAGATTTTGTTGGGAATTGTTATGGTTTCGCCACTGATTCTTGCACTTTTGGTATCCTTTATGCCAAAGTCGGATATTATGGCAAGTCCGTTAGAGATTACTCTGGCAAACGCAACGTTTCAAAATTATATTGAGGGATTTCAGTACTTGAATTTAGGCACTTATTTAAAAAACTCGTTTGTGATGTTGATTATCATATTACCATGCCAATTGATTACAGCACTAGCTGCGGCGTATGGATTTTCCCATTTTAATTTCCCGGGAAAGAACGTGTTATTTGCTGTGCTCTTGAGTGTTATGATGATTCCAGGGGAAGTAATTCAGATTACACTCTTTAAGATGATTGTAAAATGGCGTTTGATTGATACCTATGCAGGATTAACCCTTCCAAGCTTAGTTGGTGTCAGTGCAGTTTTCCTGTTTAGACAATACATGCAGACCGTTCCAAAAGAACTTAGAGAAGCGGCGCTCATAGATGGGTGTGGAGATATCAAATACTTTATTCAGATTTTGACACCGCTTTGTAAGACAATGATTGTTACATTCTCTTTAAGAGCATTTGTAAATATTTATAACAGTTATATGTGGCCATATCTGGTTACGACAAAGGATGCGCTGAGAACTGTTCAGACGGGTGTTGCACAAATTAGTATGAATAACCACGGCGGTATTACATTGGCGGCCGCAACGATTACATCAATCATTCCATTGGTTGTATATTTCTTTGGAATGGATCAAATCGTGGAAGGTATGACAGCCGGCGCAGTAAAGAGCTAAGTAGACCGGAAGTGTCTTTTAGATAATAAAAAATTTATGGAGGTAAATTATTATGATGAGAAAAAAATTGTTAGCAGGTATTCTTGCACTTGTGCTTGCATGCTCAGGCCTAATTGGATGTGGAAGCGGAAGTGGAGATGAACAAGGTTCTGGCGAAGGTTCAGGCGGAAAGACAGAACTTGTTCTTTGGAGTACATATCAGACAGCTTCTGCTGTAAAACTGGATGAGATTATTGCAAAATTTAATGCAGAAAACGGAACTTATACGATTACACAGGAAAGCGGGTTAAATGCATCAGGATTCCGTCAAAAACTGGCTACATCAACACAGGAATATTATCCATCATTGTTCATGGGTGAAAGCAGTGCGATTTATGAATATGCAGAAGCTGCTTATGTAAAACCACTTCAGGAATATTTGGATAATGACAGCGAAAACTGGTTAGACGGTATGTTAGAGAGTGTAAAAGCTGCTTACACAGATACAGAAGGCAATATGGTTGGTCTGCCAGTTGGTGTTAGTGCAAAAGGTTGGATGGTAAACGTTGATGTGTTAACACAGGCAGGATATACATTGGATGATTTGACAAGCTTTGAAAAAGTGGCAGCAGCAGCTACAGCAGCTCATGATAAAGGTCTCACAGAATATGGATATGTACCAAGTACTGGAATTGAAATTACAGAGATGCTGCATTACCAAGGCGTAGACACCTATGACAATGACAATGGACATTCAGGAGATGTCACAAAATGTTTATATACAGAGGGCGAAACAAATGACGCATTAAAGAAGCTTGCTGGAATTTATGCAGAACTTTTTGAAAGCGGAGTAGCTATGAAAGATTTGACAGGTGTTGCAAAAGGAGCTTCTCCATTTATCAGCGGAAGAACCTTATTCTGGTCATGTACAAGTTCTTATGTGTACGAATTTGAAGATGTAACAGTAGATTTCGAGTGGGCATTTATTCCTTACAAGGGAGTGGATGACACAGCAGCTCATCAAGGTGTTGCAATGCCAGAAGGAACAGGTGTGTTCATCGCAAACACTGGCGACGAGACAGAAATGCAGGGCGCATATGAATTCATGAAATTCCTTGCAAAGCCAGAAAATCAAATTTTCTGGAGCACATACCGTGGATACACACCATATACTCAGGAAGCTCTAACAAGTGAAGAGTGGACTACATGGAGAGATGCAAACTTCCCTTCTGAAGCGAAATTGGAAGAAATGTTCAGCGTTGTAAATGAAGACATGAAATTCCCAAAAGCATCTTTAACAAATAAATTAGAAGATGTTAATAATGCGATTTTAGACGGTGTTATGACAAACCCAGATGCGAACATAGATGAAGTAATCAGCACCGCTACCGATGACCTTAATAACTCTATTAAAATCTTACAGATGCGTAAGTAATCAATTTGAGAGGATGAATTGGAATGAAGCAAAACAAATATTTGAGGAGAATATGTTTGTTGATGTTGACCATGCTTCTGACTCTGTCTGGCTGCAAGGCCGGACAGGGCGGAAACGATGCAGAGTCTGAAGGCGAAGCAAATGCGGTTTCAGAAGAGGGCTTCGCATTCAAAGGAGACTATAATATATTCGATCGTAGTTTAACCGAGGGGAAAATGGCAGTCTATTATCTCTGCTCAGGTTATGATTTACCTACATGGACAGGTACAAGTACCCAGGGCGGTGATGCCATCCTTTTTATCCTGCCAGATGGAACGACTGTTTTAAACGACTGTGGACATCAGGCAGAAGGTGCATCCATTGTAGCAAAACTGCAGAAATTGGGCATCGAGAAATTGGATCATTTTATTCTCAGCCACGGACATGGAGACCATGTAGGTGGATTTTCTATCATTGCACGTTATATTGAAATCGGACATATTTATTTGCCGCCAGAAGAGGTAATGGCTCGTTCAGCAAGACAGGGTATCGATTTCATGAAACAAGTGGAAGAACTAGGCATTCCATGTACAAATGTGTCTGAAGGCGATACCTTTACCTTAGGCAAAGATGTAAATGTAAAGGTTTATAATCCACCAATCGGTTTTGGTACAGATACTAATATTAATCTAAATGAAAGTTCGCTGGTTTTGAAACTCACTTATGGAGAGTCTAGCTACTTGGTGAACGGAGATATTGGTAACAATCCAGATTATGGATACAAAACAGAAGACGCACTCGTTGAAAAATATGGAAGTGAGCTGAAAGCAGACGTAAGTAAGGTAGGACATCATGGCTCAGATAAAACAAAGAGCAGCGATTTGTGGAGAGCGGCTGTAGATCCAAAAATTTATGTAGCAACCACACCTTATGTGCGTGATGAAGTAGAGCATTTTAAAAATGTCGTGACAGGAGCTCTGTCACTCACAACCGCTTTGGATGGAGATATTCTTGTATCCACAACGGGAGATGGAACCTATGAGGTTTACGTGTCAAAGGATCGTACTACAGATTATTACGGAACCACTGGCGCAGAAAATGGTTATTTAAAAGTAGAGTAAATGTGAGAGGAGAAAAATCATGGGAAAAGATAATGAAATGATGAAACCAAAAAAGAGATTTCCGTTCTCCTTGATTGTTTGTCTTGCAATTGTTGCTATTTGTGCTTTGGGTACGATTTATGGGGTGTTATCGAAGGATGTCAGCTCAAACAAAGTGCCAGAGGAACAAAATAATATTGTTGAAGGACAAGAGATTGAAGTATCAGATGAAGCAGCACTCAGAGAACTGCTTCAGAAAGAAGAAACACTTACGATTGTTATAAATAAAGATATTTATACAAGCACACCTTTTTCAATCAATGGAACAAAGACATTGACCGGAAACGGAAGCATCCTTATGAAATTAGATGCAGAAGCCAAAAAAGATCTTTGTGTTGTTTCAAAGGGCGCTCATCTTATCTTAGATGGATTGACAATCGATGGTAACGGTGTTGCAACAGGTATCAATGTAAGTGTTGGAGCTGAGCTTAGCTGTCTTTCGGGGAATATTCTGTATGGAATGCCATATGGTATCCAGACAGCAGGTAAAGTGGAAATCGAAGATATCACGATTGACAGAACAATGCATACAGGTATCTATGTGGCAACTGGTGGCGAAGTTTACATGACTGGTGGCAAGATTACAAACACTATCGAAACAGGTATCGCACTTGCTACAGATACGTATATGAAAATCAGCGGAGATACTCTTGTAGATGGCACTACAGGATCGCATGTATATAACTATGGGAAAATAGATATTACAGGCGGAAAATTCAGTAATTCTGCTCAAAATGCTTTCTATAATTTTGGGGAGTTAAATATTGTCAGTGAAACAGATAAGCTGGTAGAGATTTGCAATTCAGACAAATCTGCAATTGCTTCCATCAGTGGTGCAACCATAAATGTAGATGGACTTTACATACACGATATGGTAACTTATGGAATCAATACCACAAAGGGAAGTACTGGTACACTCAAGAATTGTGTGATTGAAAAGACAGGAAAGCCATCTATCAATGTTCTTGATTCAGAAGTAACAGTAGAAGATACTAAAATCAGAGATGGTGCATACCGCGCCATTGTAAATAACAATGGTACAGCGATAATCAAGAACGTAGAGATTAATAATATGGCGGCTGCCGGTATTATTACAGCTGGAAAGAAATCAGTTACCACACTTGAAGATATCGTGATTGATAAAGTTGAAAAGAGTGGTCTTGGAGTGACTGGCGGAACTGTAACTGCTAAGAATATCAGTATTTCAAATGCGGCGGGTTCTGGTATCAATATTTCAAAAGAAGCGGTGGCAATAGAACTTTCAAACTCTAGTGTTACAAAGTCTGGCCAGAACGGGCTTGCTATGTCGATAGGAAAGTTGACAGCAAAGAATCTTACGATTGACGGTTCAACCGATAATGGTGTTTATCTTGGTCAGAAGGCAGTTGTGAATTTTACGGATACAACCATCAAGAATTCAGGTATCCATGCGATTGGAAACTATGGCGGAAAGCTTACAACCAAAAAGCTTACCATTGATAAGACTGAGAGAGGCGGTATCGTGAGCAAGGGCGGAACTGTGACTTGTGATACTACAACAATCAGCAATACAGGAAGTAGAGCAGTTAACTTACTGGAAGACTGTAAGGGAACCATGACAGCACTCAAAGTAAACAATGCAGGAAACACAGGTGTTTATGCAGACGGCGGTTCGCTTAAACTTGTAGATTATGAAATCGACCAGGTAGCAAAACAGGGTGTATACTTATTAAACTCTGAAAAAATGGTGCTGCAAAATGGTAAGATTTCAAATGCAAAGACTAACGGTATCTATGTTGGTGAAAATGCAAATGTAACATTTGAAAATACAAGTGTTACAAAGGCAGGTGAACAAGGTTTTGCTGTTTATCGCGGAACAGTTACAGTCAGAGATTTGACGATTGAAGAAACTGGAAAAGGCGGTATGATAAGCGACGGTGGTACAATCAATGGTAATACCGTAGCAATCAGTAAGACAACAAGCAGAGCGATTAGCATAAAGAATAATGCTAATATGGCAATCAAGACACTTACGATAGCAGATTCGGGCAATGTTGGTGCATGGATAGAGGACAGTATTGGTAATCTCACAGACTTCACGATAGATTCTACAAAAGGTACTGGTGTGAGTGTTGAAGGAACGAGTACATCATATCTCAAGAATGGGGTAATCAATGCGAAAGCCAAAGGTGTCTTTGTCAATACTGGTGCAGAAGCAACAGCAAATAATCTGAAAGTATATCGTATGAAAGACAATGCAGAGCCACTAATCGATGTTCATATTGATGCTACATTTACTTTGAAGAGTGCTGAGTCACTGGTAGAAGGTAATGGATATGCTGGAAGAGGTATGAGAGTCAACGGAAGCGTTACCATGATAGATGGAACTATCAGAAATCATAATTTTGTATCTGAAAAAGATGATGGTATCGGTGGTGGTGGTGTATATATTGGAGCTACTGGTAACTTTGTAATGAAAGATGGAACAATTGAAGAAAACACTACAACGGAATCTGGTGCTGGTGTCTATGTTAGAGCAGGTGGAAAATTTACTCTTACCAACGGTACGATTCAAAATAATGAATCACAGAAAGCCGGAGCAGGTGTAGCGGTAGTTGGTACATTTACCATGAATAAGGGCACTGTTCAGGGTAACAGTACAACAGGAAACGCGGCTGGAATTTTAGTAAGCAAGGATGCTACATTTACCATGAGTGGCGGAACAGTTACAGGTAATACTGCTGGAAAAAGTGGTGGTGGTATCTTTATTCAAAGTGTGAATACAAGCATAACAGGCGGAACGATAGAGAAAAATACTGCAACTGTAGATGGCGCAGGTGTGTATGTTCACGCAAGTGGTATTTTGACGATGGAAGATGGAACCATTCAGAATAACACTGCAGAAAGAAACGGTGGTGGACTTTACATTGCAACTACTGTTGAGGAAGCCGAGAATGTAGTTACAGGCGGTGTGATTGAGAAGAATACTGCGGCTTACGGTGGCGGTGTATTCGTTGCAAGTGGCGCCGTATTCAAGATGACTGGAGAAAATGCAACAGTTGAAAATAACCATTCAGAAAAATCAGGTGCAGGTGTTGCAGTATATGGTACATTCAATTTAACGAGTGGAAAGATTCAAAATAATACTGCAGAAGCAAATGGGGCTGGAATTTTAGTAAATAAAATAGGTGCATTTGCTATGACAGGCGGAACAGTTGCAGGTAATAAAGCTGACGGTAACGGTGGCGGAATTTATATTCAGAGCGAAAGCAATGATGCAGAATTCACTACTAATGTGCATGGTGGAAGTATTACAGGCAATGAAGCGGCAAATGGCGCTGGTATCTATGTAGATACAAACAAAAATGTTAGTATCAAGAATGTAACTGTACAAAGTAACACAGCTAAAGAAAATGGCGGCGGTGTGTACGTTAATAGAGCAAAAAGCTGTGTTATGATCGAAGAAAGTGCCATTGCATCCAATACGGCTGTGAATGGTGGAGGAGTGTATGTGATTGGCAGCGGTACGTTCAAAATGGAAAACGGAAGCATCACAGGAAACACTGCAACAGGAACTGAGGTCGACGGTGAAACTGTAGTTGGCATGGGAAGTGGCGTATATGTTGGTGAAGCTTCATCAAGTAGTAAATGTTTCGAAATGACAGGTGGTACAATTTCAGGTCATGGAACAGAAGAATCTCCAAAGAATAGTTATGGTGCAGGTGTATATGTAGCAAGCGGTGCAAGATTTGAAATGAATGGAGCAACTGCAACCGTTGAAAACAACCATTCAACAAAATCAGGTGCAGGTGTTGCGGTATTTGGTACATTTAACTTAACGAATGGAAAGATTCAAAATAACACAACAGAAGGAAATGCGGCTGGAATTTTAGTAAATAAAATAGGTGTATTTTCTATGATGGGCGGAACTGTTGCAGGCAATATTGCTGACGGCAAAGGAGGCGGAATTTATATTCAGAGCGAAAGCAATGATACAGAATTCACTACTAATCTCCATGGAGGAACAATTACAGGAAATGAAGCTGCAAATGGAGCCGGTATCTATGTAGATACAAATAAAAATGTCAGCATAAAGAATGTAACAATACAAAGTAATAACGCTACAGAAAATGGCGGTGGTATATACGTTAATAGAGCAAAAAGCTGTGTCATGAGTGAAGGCGGAGTGGTTGCATCAAATACTGCCGTTCATGGTGGTGGAGTGTACATTATTGGTAGCGGTACATTCAAAATGGAAAACGGAAGTATCACAGGAAACGCTGCAACAGGAACTGAGGTCGACGGTGAAACTGTAGTTGGCATGGGAAGCGGTGTATATGTAGGTGAACCTTCATCAAGTAGTAAACTTTTCGAAATGACAGGTGGAACAATTTCTGGAAACGGAACTTCGGAAGCACCAAGCAACAGTATAGGAGCAGGTGTATATGTTGCAAGTGGAGCAAAGTTTATAATGAATGGAGCAAATGCACTCATTTCAAATAACGTTACAACTAAAAACGGAGCAGGGGTCTATGTAGATAGTGTGAAACAGGAAGATGATAGTTATTTAGCTGGTGTATTTGAGTTGAAAAATGGTAAAATCCAGGGTAATACTACGACAGGAACGAAAACCAATGGTGGCGGTGTCTATTTGGCGGAGCATGTTGATTTTAAGATGACTGGTGGCAAGATTGGCGGTACTGGTGAGGGTGAAAAAAATCATTGTGTTAATAATGGTGGTGCAATATGTGCATTAGGTAACAACGAAATCACCTTGCAGGCAGGAGAAATTAGCGGGAATACAGCAGGTGGAACAGTTCAAGGAGTATTCCTTAATGCTGCAGGAGCAACAAGCAAGGTTACCTTATTTAAAGACTTTGTCATGGGAAATGAAATTCGATACAATAGTTTGTCAGGCAGAACAACAGAGAATCCGGCTCTCAAAATAGTGGGAAGTTTAACAAGTTCATTGAATCTTGGATTCCATAAGAAGGATTCAGTTTATATTGAATGTGATTCTGAAGCCGTGGCAGAAGCAAACAAAGAAAAAATAGTTAATTTCTATCCAGAAAAACAACCGTTTACAGAGGTGAGTTTAGAAGGTAAGTTTATTAAGATTACGTTTAAAAACCAGTAAAAGTAATAAAACACATAGCCGACCCTTCGGGGTCGGTTATAAGAGTTTTACAACCCAAAACGAGGTGACAAAATATGAGGAAAAAATGGAATATATTATTAAGCATAAGCTTACTGGTTATAGCATGCCTTTGCATGTCAGCCTGCACATCTTCTTCTGAGGATGAGCAAAAAGATCCAGTAAATAGTGAACAAAATATTACGGATGATAACAACGAGACTAATATAGACGATACTACGGAAGATGATTCGTATGACATGCCTGATGGCGACTATTTAGAAGACCATGAAATGGAATTAGATGAAGAGTTAGAAGGCGATATGTCGGAAGATGTAGACGAAGAAATCATTACCACAGAAGATGACGTGATCGATGAATCTGTGGAAGAAGAATTTCCAGATGAAGATTGGGAAGAGTAAGAAGGGATTGAAATAGACATGACAAACAAAGTACTTTTTCAAAAGGAACTTGAATCCTATGGACATTATGATGTAGTAGTTCTCGGTGGAGGCCCGTCAGGTGTGTGTGCAGCGGTAGAAGCAGCGCGCAATGGTGCAAAAGTATTGCTGGTAGAAGCGACAGGAATGCTTGGCGGTATGGCTACAACAGCTATGGTTGGCCCGCTCATGACAGTGTATGACCGTGAGGGGGAACGCCTTATTGTAGGCGGCTTATATCGTGAGATTGTAGAGCGTCTGGAAAAATGTTCCGGGGCGATTCCGCCAGAGGAAACAGATTCTCCAAGTGCCTACACATCATACCTCGAAAAATATCACAGACACGTGACTCCGATTGACTCCTACATGCTTCAGATTGTATTAGATGAGATGACGGAGGAAGCTGGGGTGGAAGTATTATTGTATACTCGTTTTAGCGACTGTATCTGTGAAGATAACAAGATTAAAACAATTATCGTAAGTGCACTGGAAGGTCTCAGAGCAATCTCGGCGGATGTGTTCATTGACTGCACAGGAAATGCGGATGTGGCACACGCAGCAGGTGTAAAGACCCATAAGGGTGACGAAGAAACAGGCATTCCACAACCAGGAACGCTTATGTTTGAAGTTGATAACGTAAATGACGAGGAGTATCTCTGCGGTCCGAGAAGACCAGTGAAAGCTTACCGTACTCCTACACCAGGAAGATATAAAGTGAATCATCATCGTGTATTTAATGTGGATGCGACGGATTCTAAGAGTATGAGTAAGGCTCACAAAGAGGCAAGAAAACAAGTGCTTACAGCTTATGAATATTTGCGTGGTAAAACGGCATTTAAAAATTGTAATCTTGCTAGTGTTGGCTCTGTATTAGGTGTAAGAGAAAGCCGTCACATTGATGGGAAATACAAAATCACAGTGGAAGACATCGCAAATGGAACGAAATTCAACGACCGTATTGCGGTCTACGGATTTGGTATGGACGTTCATCCGCGTTCAGAGGCAGAGTCAGGTAATTTCAAAATTGAAATTGCAGATGCGTATTACATACCTTATAGAAGCATGGTGCCAAATGGCTGTCAAAATTTACTTGTAGCAGGAAAGACAATTTCCAGTGAGTCACAGGCAGCAGGCGGACTTCGCTGTATGCCATGCGCCATGGCTATGGGGCAGGCGGCAGGTACAGCTTCTGCGCTGTCTGTAAAGAATGGAATAAATGTGGAAGACGTAAATATCGCACAAATGCAAACAATTTTACGTGACCATGGAGCAATATTGGATTAATATGACATAGGGCAGGCACTTTTGCCTGCCTGATTTTGAAGGAGGAAAAGACTATGAATTACTGGACACAGAGCCCGCAAAACATTTATGTTGCAGCCCACAGAGGATGGCCTGCAAAATATCCGGAAAACACAATGGAATCATTTAAAGCTGCAGCGGAAATCGGCGTAGACCAGTTGGAGCTGGATGTACGTGTGACGAAGGATAATGAGCTTGTGATTATTCATGATGCTACTGTAGACCGTACAACGAATGATACAGGATTGGTTTGCGAAAAAACACTTGCTGAGCTGAAAGCTTTGGATGCAGGAAGCCATTTCAGTGAAGAATTTAAGGATTGTAAAATCCCTACATTTATAGAATTTATGGATTGGATTAAGGACCATCCAACCATGACACTGGATGTGGAATTAAAGGAATATCCAACAGAAGGACACGAAGCGATTGCTTACGAGACTTGCGACAGAGTACTGAAAATTATCGATGATTATGATTTTACAGACCGTGTAGTAATCAACACATGGAGTGGAAAGCTGCACGAGTATATTTATAAAAAATATGGAAAGAAATATCGTCTGCACTCTTATTATCCGATAGAACACCTTGGAGAAATCACAGAAGACCCATATGCATACCCATATTGTTGTTGTATGTTTACAACGAAAGAGGGAGACCAGAGGGAACCGATTGCAACGAAGGAAGAGTGTGACGCAATGGCAGCAAGGGGCGTTCAGCCTTGGGCAGGTGCAGGTGTGAGAAAAGAGAAATATGTAGATATGGCAATTGAGAGAGGTGCTTATCTCATTACCTGCAACAATCCGGACGAAATTTTAGATTGGTTAAGAAAAAAAGGATATCATAAATAAGGATATTTTAAATTATGAAAGATAGAACAAAAAACAGCATCAAACCATTTTGGAGCTGGAATGACAAGCTGGAAAAAGAAGAACTGATTCGCCAGATTGAGCAAATGAAGGAAAAAGGCATTGAAGGCTTTTTTATGCATGCAAGAGCCGGACTTCGAACTCCTTATATGAGCGAAGAGTGGTTTCAGATGATAGAGGCCTGTCTTGACAAAGCAGATGAGCTTGGTATGCAGGCATGGGCCTATGATGAAAATGGCTGGCCAAGCGGTTTTGCCGATGGTCTAGTGACGGATTTGGGACTAGAGCACCAGCAGAAATCCTTACAATATCTGATTTGGGATGGTCAGGAATTTCCACAGGAACATATGATTGCAACTTTCCGAAAAACAGAAGACGGTTTCGCAAGAAGTAATGCTTTGGAGAAAGATGCGCTTGTGTTTTACTATGATGTCAATCCGTATTATGTGGATGTATTTAATAAAGAAACAATCCGATATTTTCTGGAATTTACCCATGAAAAATACTATGAACGCTTCGGAGAACGATTTGGCAGTTCACTCCAAGGATTTTTTACAGACGAGCCTCAGTTTTGTAAATCACCGTGGTCATTCGTCTTTTCAGAAGAATTTCAGAACGCATATGGGTATGAGCTTGAGGAACATCTGCCGCTGTTATTTTTCGAAGAAGAAGGTTATGAGGCGGTGAGAAATGATTTTCGATGTCTTGTGGCAAAACTGTTTCAAGAATCCTTTATCAAACAGATGTATGACTGGTGCACAGAGCATAACTGCAAACTGACGGGGCACGTGATGGGTGAAAATACCTTGAGTATGCAGATGGATTATACCGGAGGAGCGATGGCGTGCTATGAGTATTTCCATGAACCAGGCATCGACCATCTAAGGAGACGTATTCTGTCACCACTTATGCCAAAACAGCTTGGCAGCGTGGCGGCCCAGCTTGGGAAAAAGACCCTCACAGAGACATTTGCACTCTGTGGCTGGGATGTGAGTCTGAATGAACTCAAGTGGATGGCCCAGTGGCAGTACGTAAATGGTGTCACTTCTCTGTGTCCGCATTTAGAGGCTTACAGCCTTCGCGGAGCGAGAAAAAGAGACTATCCGGCATCATTATTTACCCAGCTTCCATGGTTTGAGCATGTGTATTCGGAGTTTGCGGATTACTTTACATCCCTTGGGGCTTTGCTGGATTCAGGAAAAGATATTGCACCATTACTGGTGCTTCATCCGATTCATTCCGCTTGTATCCTATATAATCCATTCGACAGAGCAAAGGCAAGGGGCTACAATGCTGAGTTTGAGAAGCTTGCGCAGGGGTTAAATGACGAGCACATTCTGTACCATTACGGCGATGAGACGATTCTAAGGCGCCATGGCAGTGTGAATGTGGCAGATGCACCATTTATACAGGTGGGACGCTGTAAATACAGCGCAGTGCTGCTCCCAAATCTCATCAATCTTACGAAGAGCACAGTAGATATGCTTCTTGCATTTGCAAAAGCAGGTGGAAAACTGTATGCAGTTGGACGGCTTCCTGAATTTGAAAATGGAAGAAGGACAGAGAATATCAAGGCTCTATGTGCGGTTGTAAAAAGGTGTAATAGCTTAGCTGAATTAAAAATGGAATGTGCATCCGCAGCGACCATTGATGTATATGGTGAAAATGGAAGTAGTGCAGAGGTACACATTACACTTAAAGAAATGGATGTAGACAAAAAACTGCTATACATGACCAACAATGGGAAAGAGGAGCAGACGGTTACCGTGGATATCTGCGGCAGTTATGCAGTTGCTCGTTATGATGTAGTGAAGGAATCTGAGGAGAGTTTGGCAGTGTCTACCTCCAATGGCAGAACCATATTTACATTAGATTTCGCGGAGTATGGAAGTGCAGTATTAATGCTGTATAAATCAGAAGATGGTTTCGCGGCGCAAGAAGGCCGTAAGCCAGAAGGATGTTACGCAGTTGAGAGAAAACAAATCGAGACGATAACACTGAAAAATAAGTTTGACATTGTTTCTCGTGATGACAATGCCATCACACTGGATAAGTGTACCTATCGTATCGATGATGGAGAATGGCAGTCAGAAATAGCAGTCATCAATCTTCACAACAAAGTACTGGAGCTGCAGAGACCGTGCAATGTGGAAATGCAGTTTGCTTTTGGGATTGCAGAAGACATTGATTTTGAAAGCATAAACTTGTGCATGGAAGACCCTGAGAAATTCGAAATCACCATAAATGATGCAGCTTATACGTTTGAAGATGATGGAATGTTTATCGACCATGCAATCAGGCGCAGTTCCATTGGAACATATTTAAAAGCAGGTCTAAACAGAATTAGACTCAGATGCTATTTTACACAGTCACCTGAGCTCTATTACGCAAAACTCACTCCAGGTGTCCATGAGAGTATTCTTAATAAACTTACCTACGATACAGAACTGGAAAGTATATACCTTATTGGCAATTTTGGCGTAAAAATGGAAGAAGCATATACCTTGGGAGAGCGCAGATGCCTGTATGGCGGGAAAACATTTTCGCTGACAAAGCCTGCTGAGGTGGTTGATATCACAGATATTACCCATCAAGGTTTCTGGTTCTTTTCTGGTCAGATGTCTCTGTCGCAAAAGGTAAATGTGGAGAAAGAGCACGATAAGAGATATGCGATACAATTTGAGCATCTGAACGCTCCGGCGACCAGGGTATTTGTGAACGGACAGTTTGCTGGAAATATGATATTTAGTCCATTCGAGTTGGATGTTACGGAGTTGGTATCAGATGGAGAAAATGGGATTGTCATTCAGATGCTCTCAGGAAACCGCAATCTCTTAGGTCCGCATCATAAACCAGAAGGTGAGAGCTATTCGGTGGGACCAGACACATTTAGCGATATGCGGGGATGGACGGATGACCCGAACCTGCCGACTTGGACGGATAATTACAACTTTGTCCTGTTTGGAGCAGACTTGACGGACGAGGAATGATTAAGGAGAATGATTGAAGTATGAGAAAATATGAAAATCTACAATATATACAGGAAAATCGTCTAAAACAGAGGGCGTATTACATACCAGAAGGCACTGATGTGATGATTCCCTTGAATGGAATCTGGCAATTCGAGTTCTACGAAAGGGATTTTGATGCGAAATGTACTTCATCAGGAGAGATTGACGTGCCTTCCTGCTGGCAGTGCAGGGGTTATGAAAAGCCATATTATACAAATATCAATTATCCATTTCCAGTAGAGCCACCGTATGTGCCAAATGCTAATCCGATGGGCGTCTATACACGCGAATTCGAAATCAAAGATACCACAAAAAGATATTATATCGTATTTGAAGGTGTTGCGACAAATGTGGAACTCTTTATCAATGGAGTGTACGTGGGCTATTCGCAGGGAAGCAGACTTCAGGCGGAGTTTGATATTTCTGAATATGTAAAGGCTGGAACAAATACGGTGGTTGCAAAGGTGCGTAAATGGTGCTCTGGAAGCTATTTGGAAGACCAGGACTGCTTCCGCTACAATGGTATTTTCAGGGATGTGTATATCCTGTCAAGACCACAGGGCCACATTCGGGATATTGATATCGTAACCGAGGGCAATATGATTCGCGTGAAGTTGGAAGGTAAAGCAGAGGTTTGCCTATACGATATGGATGGAAAGCTTTTGGACAAAAAGTATGCCGAGGCGTGCGTGGATTTTGAAGTATCAAATCCTGTACTTTGGAATGCGGAGCAGCCGTATCTGTATGAACTGACCTTTGCAACAGCTGGAGAACTCATTCGTCAGAGCGTAGGATTTGTCACATATGGTTTTAATGAACGAAGCGCATTTACTGTAAATGGCGTGGAAGTGAAGCTGAAAGGTGTCAACCGCCATGATACACATCCAGCGAATGGATATACCATGACGAAGGAAGAATTAATTGAAGAATTGAAGCTTATGAAGAAGCTGAACATCAATTGTATCAGAACCTCTCACTATCCTCCAACACCAGCTTACTTAGAACTTTGCAATCGTATGGGATTCTATGTGATGGTGGAGGCAGATTTCGAAACCCACGGATTTGTGAGACGATATCCTTCTGGAACAGTAGTGGCTTACGATTGCATTGACGGTAATATGGATTGGATTGGCAATCAGCCAGAATGGATGCCAGCTTATTTGGACCGCATGGAACGCACCTATGAGCGTGACAAAAATCACCCTTGCGTATTCTCATGGTCGGTAGGAAATGAAAGCGGATATTGTATCAATAATCAGAAACTAACAGAATGGGTGAGAGCAAAGGACCCAAGACGCCTCGTTCATAATGGTGATGCATCGCGCGCTGCTTATGGGTATGGCATGCAAAATCCGGATTATTACGACCACCCGGATATGCATTCGCGTATGTACCCGAAATGGGAAGAACTGGAAGAATATGTGCAGAATGAGAAGAAGCATATGCCATTCTTTTTCTGTGAATATAGCCATGCCATGGGGAATGGTCCTGCAGACGTAAAGGATTATTGGGAATTCATTTACAAATATCCAAAATTAATTGGTGGCTGTATCTGGGAGTGGGCTGACCACACTTATGTGGAAAATAATGTTCCGAAATACGGCGGCGATTTTGGAGAACTGACGGATGACAATAATTTCTGCGCCGATGGAATTGTCATGCACGACAGAAGTTTAAACGCCGGTTCACTTCATACGAAATATGTGTATCAGTATGCAAGATTTGAACTGGAAGGTAACCAGATTCGTGTGACGAATTTATATGATTTTACGAATCTGAACCAATATCTGCTCCAGGTACAAATCAATGTGGACGGAAAGAATGTAGATATGAAAGAGTATCGATTGGATGTGAAACCAAAAGAATCACTCCTGCTTCCTATTAATATGCCTGAAACTTACGAGCTTGGCGCCTTTGCTGTATGTCGTCTTTTGGACGAAACTGGCGAGGAGGTGGCAATGGGAGAACTGGCGCTTCCAGTTGCTGTTAAGGAACAAGAAAAGGTAACTGCATGTGATGGCGTTTCTATTGCGGAAGATGAGTATCGTTATCTGGTGACAACAGGGGATGCAGAGTTTGAAATTTCAAAGGGGCTGGGAGAACTCTCTGCCATCCGCAAAAATGGAATAGACAAGATTCTTTCTCCAATGCAGCTTACTGCTTGGCGGGCTCCTATGGATAATGACAGCAAAATGAAAGTGAAATGGGGACATACGGACAATTCCCACGGAGAAAATCTAGACCGCATTTTCAATAACGTGCATGACGTTTCCTGCAGGGGCAACGAGATTGTAATGAAGGGTTCGCTTGCAGGAGTTGCAAGAATGCCATTTTTGGGGTATACATTGACCCTTAGCTTCTATAATGAAGGGAAAATGCATGTAAAACTTCAGGGAAATGTGAGAGAAAACTGTATCTGGCTGCCGAGACTTGGATTTGAATTTGTGACCCCAGAAGAAAACGAAGCGTTTGCTTACTTTGGAAGAGGACCAATGGAAAACTATTGTGACATGCATACGCATACTACCACGGGATTTTTCGAAAGCACAGCAGCAGCTGAGTATGTTCCATACATTGTGCCGCAGGAGCATGGAAATCATACAGCATGCAAGCTTTTGAATCAGAAGAATGGGTTACAGTTCAAAGCAGACACTGTATTTGAAATGAATGTTTCCAAGTACACATCACAGGCTCTTACAAAAGCAATGCACTGGGATGAATTACAGACCAACCATGCAGTCAATATCCGCATTGATTATAAAGTCTCCGGTGTGGGTTCTAATTCCCATGGACCAGAGCTGCTTGAAAAATACAGACTTGCAGAAAAAGAAATTGAGTTTGGATTCTGGGTGCAAGTATAATGGGAGAGAAGAAGAGTGGGGGACCACTCTTCTTTTTATTGCTAAATTTCATAACAAAAAAGTATTTTAGCTAAATCATAAATAGGACGTTTTATCTTTAATGGACGCACAAATCCAGTGGAATATAAGAAAGAAGCAACTTCTTTTGTCTGTTTTGGATTCCATACACGTTTGGCTGAAATGTCACCAAATTCACAGCGCTCTGATTCTGCAATATATTTAAGGTGCCTGTTGAGTTCGGCGACCGTTGCATCATTATCATAATTTCTGAGTGAGATAATTGCTATATTACATTTTGTGTCTGAGGTTTTGATATGCTGAATCAGTTCTCTATATTTTTGAACAAATTCGCTTGGGTTTTGAGCGAAATCATTGACATTAGCATTCCCAATATGCAGCAGAATGGTTTCAGGCCATAAAGGTGCAACGCAGGTATCATAGATTTCTTCCGCCGTATAGATAGAAAGTCCGGAAAAACTTCTGTTATATATATTGGATTTCAAGTCAAAGGCTTGCTTCAATTCGCAAAGAGGAATTTCCTTATCCTCAGTTCCGCCAAATATTACGATTCCATTTGGCTCCGCAAGGTTATTTAAAGCCAAATAATTTTTGTGTTCTTTTCCATACATCATTATGCAACTCCTTTTCTATCTAAAGCAACATTTCTGAAATATACCACAACATTCATTGAAACAATTGCAAGGTTCAGTAAATATACAACGAGTACATAATTGATTTGTCCTGTAATGAGTTTTGCAGTAATTCCAGCAACATACCCAGTAATGATAAGTAAAATAAATGGTAAACTTGTTCCCTTTGCTGTTCTGGCTTTGTAGGCTTTGATTACGTTTAAAGGCCATGATAAACCGAAACAGATTAACATAATTGATTCAAAAATTGATCCCATAATTTCATTTCTCCTTTATGCTATGTTTTGCTGTCATCATACTTTGGCATAAATTGAAAAACAATTTTACGAAAAATAGAAACAAAATTTTATAAAAATATTCATTTATTTTACTTTCAAAAGGTTTTTCAAAAGTAACAAAATATGATAGAGTCAGAGTAATATAAAGGAAAGGACTGCAAACTATGGCTGGTAAAAATAAGAAAATCACGTTGAAAAGGATACAGCAGATTTTTTTTCGTTCACAGATTATTTTGATTGTTTCGCTTGCTCTCTTTTTGGGAGTTGCGGGAACATTGATTAATATTCATTTTGAGACGCAGAAAAGAGATCAAAATCTACAAAATGTAGCCGAGACCATTGCACGCTCACCGATGCTGATTGATGATGGGAAAGATTCAGCCATACTGGCAGAGTATTTAGACTCGCTGAAGGATACACTCGACAATATCGATGTGATCTCAGTAGTGGGAAAAGATAATGTGCGGTTATATCATTCAAACCATGAATTGATTGGAACTGTTTATGATGGGACAACTCCAGAATTTGAATCCGATGAAGAAGGCTACTATGCGACGAATGATATTGGACCTTCTGGCACACAGCGGAGGGCTTATGCTGCTATCTATGATGCAGACGGGAACTATATCGGATTTGTTATGGCAATTATGCTTATGCAGAATATTCATAGAGAAACGCTGCAGACGGCTTTTATTTTTATTCTAATAACAATCGCTGCGATTCTAATGGAGCTTTTGATTTCTACAGAGTTGTCGGGAACGATTAAAAAAAGTCTGTTAGGCTATGAGCCGGACGTTTTTTCGGCTATGTACCAAGTCAGAGATAATATTCTAGAGTCCCTGGATGAAGGAATCATAGCAGTTGACCGGGAGGGAACCGTACAATTTGTCAACCATGCGGCTTCAGCAATGTTAGGTGATCGAAATATTGTTGGGCAGCAGTTAGATAATGTCAAATTGTGCAGTGAAAATGTGCTGATGGATAAGGTGCCAATCAGGGAAAATGATGAAACGGTAGGGGAAGTCGCTATTTTGCATGATAGGGCGGAATATATGAAGCTGGTGGAGGATTTGACGGGAACACGCTATCTTGTAGATTCTATGCGCGCAAATAACCATGACTTTACTAACAAACTGCATGTCATCCTTGGATTGATTCAAATGGAGATGTATGAGGAAGCAGTTTCGTATATTGAGAATATTACAATTGTACAGCGGGCGACGATAAGCAAGATTATGAATGCAGTAAATGAACCAGCTGTTGCGGCGCTGCTAATTGGCAAGACAGCAAGGGCGTCGGAGTTAAACGTTAAATTTATTTTAAGAGAGGGATGTTATTATTCTAATACCGATATGAATTTGCCGTCAGAGGTACTTGTAACGGTAATTGGAAATTTGATAGATAATGCGTTTGAAGCCATGAATGAAAAAAATGATGCATATGATGTGCAAAAAGAATTGCTGTTTGGAATTTATTCCAGACCAGGAGCGGTGTTGATTACAACAGATGATACAGGTACAGGAATATCGGAACAGGATTTGGAGCATATTTTTGAAAATGGATATTCAACGAAGGGCGAAGGCAGAGGAACGGGCTTATACCAGGTGAAGACAATGGTGGAAAGCCTTGGAGGAACGATTACGGTAGAATCGCAGGAAGGCGCAGGAACTTCATTTTCAGTAAGCTTTACAAAATGATAGAAGTGAAGGAGGAATAACATGTATCAAGTGTTAATCGTAGAAGACGACCCAATGGTTGCAATGATAAACGAACAGTATGTTAGTCGAAATAAACAGTTTCGTGTTGTGGGAAAATGTAAAGATGGCAAAAGTGCATTGGATTTTCTGAAGGAAAATGTTGTCGATTTGATTGTCTTGGACGTATTTATGCCTTACACGGACGGATTTGAGGTTTTAAGGCAAATCAGAAAAGCCAAAATCTCTGTAGATGTTATTATGGTGACCGCGGCAAATGACCGGGAATCTCTGGAAGAGGCGCTCCATCTTGGAATCGTGGATTATCTGGTAAAACCCTTCACTTATGAACGGTTTGTGATGGCGCTCGACAAATATATTGCCCAGGTAAATGCCCTGAAAGATTTAGATACACTGAACCAGAAGAAAATTGATTTTATCATGGATAATGTGCGAAAGAAAAGTGAAGACATTCTCCCGAAGGGAATTCAGGAGAAAACCCTGCATCTTATGATAGAACATATGAAAGCGCATAAAGATGTGTGGCTTACGGGGGATGAGATTGCTGAAGAAATCGGCTTGACCAGTGTAACAGTAAGGCGATATATGAATTACCTGGCAGAAACAGGGCTGGTTGTGGGAGAGATGAACTACGAGACAGGCGGAAGGCCGTGTATGGTTTATAAAATTTCAGAGAGATGATGAAAAATGATGTAAGAAGCGAGGGGTATGGAAGATAATTCCATATCTCTTATTTTATTCTTAATTTGAGCCATTTCATTGACTTTTTGTGGTGAAAAATGTAAGATATTATTGAAAAAATGGGATTTTATGTTTAAGGGGAGAAAAATATTGCAATTAAAAGGAATTAACTCAAGAAAAAGTCGAATTTTAATATATTTTCTTGTGCTGGCGATGCTTGTAGGATGCTTGTCGGTGGGAATTTCCGCACGGGCAAGAACTGTGAAGATTGCTACAGTATCACTTGCAAATGCGACGTTCAGATCGGAACCGAAAGTTCAAGATGGTAACGAAATCGGTTATTTAGTTCAGGGAGATTCAGGGGAAGTGTTGAACGAAGCTTACGATTCGCGTCCAACACCGGTGCTATGGTATCAGGCTACAATTAATGGAAAAACAGGCTGGGTATCTTCGGCTTGTGTTACGGTAACAGAAAGGGTTGTGGCAGATACAACCGTGACTCCAGATGGTGATTTCGAAGCCTATCTCACGGCACAGGGATTTCCAGAATCTTATAAAGCGGCATTGAGACAATTGCATGCACAGTATCCAAACTGGGTGTTTAAGGCACAGCATGTCAATATGGACTGGGACTACGTGGTAGACCAGGAAAGTGTAGTAGGAAAGAGTCTCATCTGGTATGATAGTCCGACTTCATGGAAGTCTACCGAAGAAGGTGCATATAACTGGGAGACAAATACATGGACTCCTTTTGACGGCAGCAGTAAGTGGAATGCGGCTTCCAGGGAGATTGTCGCTTACTTCATGGATCCTAGAAATTTTCTGGATAGTACATACATCTTCCAGTTTTTGAAGCAGAGCTATGAAGCAGATTCCATGACATCAAGCCAGATAGCTGCAAAGCGGGCGGAATTGGTTAATATGGTAACATCAAGAAACTCATTCCTCAAAGGTACATATAAGGAAAGTGAGACAGACAGCACGATTAAGAACTATGTGGACACGATTATGTCAGCGGCGGCAAGCTCTGGTGTAGACCCATTGATGCTTGGTTCCATGATTATGCAGGAACAGGGAACGGGTACTTCTGATAACATTTCGGGAACCCATTCCACATATCCAGGATTATATAATTATTTTAATATAGGAGCATTTGCAGATAGTAGATTTTCGTCTGCCACTACAAGGGGACTATGGTGGGCCGGCGGACAAGACAGCGCCCTGACTAGTTATAAAAGACCTTGGAATACCAGGACAAAGTCTATCATAGGTGGTGCTGAATATTATGGAACCGGTTATGTAAATCAAGGACAGGATACCATGTATCTGAAGAAGTTTAACGTGGACAGCGATTATGATGCTTTCACGCATCAATATATGACCAATGTTCAGGGGGCTTCCACCGAAGGAAGAAATGTAGCATCAGGTTACGATGAGAGTGCGAGAGAGGCTGCACTGGTGTTCAAGATTCCGGTTTATAAGAGCATGCCATCAGAGGCTTGTCCAAAACCGACAAGTGATGCGAATCCGAATAGTCGTCTGAAAGCATTGGCGGTTTCGGGATACAGTCTGACGCCAACGTTTGCCACAAACATCACATCATATTCGGTGATTGTACCAAACAGCATTTCGAGTGTGTCTATTTCGGCAACACCGGTAGTTTCGGCAACACAGGTTTCTGGAACGGGAACAAAGTCTCTGGCTGTAGGAACGAATACCTTTATCATCACCACAAAAGCGCAGAGTGGCGCAACAGATACCTACACAGTCAAGATTGTGAGACAGGCGGCCTCTGGCTCTGGCGGAAGTGGAGGTTCAAGCGCGAGTGTGAGCGTGAGCAGTTCAACTTATAAGATGAATAGTAATAACACCATTACTGGAATTACCAGTTTCCCAATTACAGCAGCAAATTTCCAAAAGAATTTTTCTGTATCGAATGGAAAGGTACAGATTACAAATTCAAAAGGTACCGTGAAGAGTGGAAATGTGGGAACCGGGGACCAGGTGAGAGTATACGATTCAGCAAATAGTTGGAAAAATACATATAATGTAGTCATTTATGGGGATGTAAATGGCGATGGCAAGGTAAATGCACTTGATACATTGGTTATTCAGAAGCACATTGTGAAAATCAGTCAGTTGAGTGGTGCTTATTCTACTGCTGCCGACGTAAACAAGGATGGAAGAGTGCAGGCAGTTGATACCTTGATGGTGCAGAAGCACATTGTAAAAATACAGAGTATTAAACAATAGGGGAGAAAATAAATGAAGACTTTAAAAAAAATAGGAGTACTCTTTTTGAGTATCTGCCTGCTTGTGCAAGTATGGGGGATAGATGCACATGCCGCGTCTGGAACGGTAACCCTTTCAGGAGCGTCTGGTAATGTGGGCAGTACCGTAACTGTGAGTGGCTCTATTACAAGTTCATCGGGGGCAATTGGTGCTGCAGATGTGGTAATCTTATATCCGACAGCGGGCTTACAGTATGTGTCTGGCAGTGCATCCAATGGCAGTGCATTTATAAATGGCGGCTCAGGCTCTGTTACATATACAGGCAGTATTGCGGATGGAACAACGACGGCACTTAAATTTACGATGAAATTTAAAATACTTGCAGAGGGAACGCATACGGTTTCTGTTTCCAGTGCAGATATCTGGAATTTCGACTATATACAGTTAGAAGAGAGCAGGGGTTCCGCGAAGGTGACCGGCAAAGTGGCTACATCTTCAAGCAACAATTCTTCCAGTGATACACCGCAGGACACCAGAGATTCCAATGCAAACTTAAGCGCACTACAGATTTATCCGGGAACACTGTCGCCGGCTTTCAGTGCAGGAACTACAGCTTACACAGTGACTGTTCCTGGAGAAACGACCGAAGTAACTATTTCGGCAACTCCTGAAAGCAGTAAGGCAAAGGTGAGTGTCACAGGCGGAACAGATTTAAAACTCGGCGAAAACGCAGCGAAAGTTGTTGTTATGGCAGAGAATGATTCCACAAAGGTTTATGAGATTACTATTATTTGTGGTGAAAAAGAGAAGATTGAAATAAATGGCACAGAAAATACCATAAATGAAGGTTTCACAGACGACCAGATTCCAACAGGCTTTACCCGTACAAAGGTTACATACAACGGACGTGAATACGAGGCTCTGACTAACGGAAGCGGAACTCTAAAACTAATGAGTCTGCAAAATGGCGAGACAGCTGGTTTTTATATCTATAATGAAGAAACACAGGAATTTCAAGAATTTGCAGCAGTGCAGATTGCGGCGGAAAAGTATATTTATCTCATGCCATTGAATGAAGAAAATGAAGCCTTTGCTGATTATGAGAAAACACAGATTACAATTCAAGAAAAAGTATTTGATGCTTGGAAGCTTGACGATGAATTCAGTGTTGTGACAGCTTTGGACCAGAATGGTGAAGAAGTGTTATATCGATATGACAATGTAGATGGAACCTTCCAGAGATACGCAGAAATCGAAGAGGTTGTGGAGGAGCCAGCTACAAAATGGCCTGACATCCCACTGGATTATTTATGGTATGCTGCGATTGGATTTGCAGCCTTATCAGGAATTCTTCTGATTTCTATGGTTTACTTTATTGCAACCCGCAAAATCAGACATAAAGCAAGAAAGAACCGGGCGCAGAAGAGGGCTGAAAAGAAAGCAGCGAAGGAAGCGAAGATAGAGGCTAAAGAAAATGCTAAGGCAGAAAAAATAGCTGGGAAGGAAGCTATCAAAGCTGCAAAGATTGCAGAGAAAGAGGCAAGGATTGCAGAAAAAGAGGCAATCAAGGCAGAAAAGATTGCGGCGAAAGAAGCAAGAAAAGAAGCAAAACGATTAAAAAAAGAACAATAATATAACCGAAATGGAGCAGTATTCTTAGATTCCAACAAATCCGCAAAAATTGTTAGCGTGGAATACAAGTTTTTCTGCATAAGGAAAATCACAAAATGAAATTCATCTTTCAATTCACAGTTACTGTTGTGTGAAGTTAGGCCTTCAGCTGCAAGTTTCTCTAAAGTGTCCCATTCTCAAGAAGTT
>JAFTWA010000036.1 GCA_017465565.1 Tyzzerella sp. | reverse complement strand
TTTATGTCAGGAGAAGGTTGTTACATTACAAATGACTCGGGAAATACCACGAAGTGGGGAGATGCAGTTCTGATTGTTTTCCCGAACGGCGAGACGATGCTGATTGATGCAGGAATGGGCTCTTACGGACAGTATTTGGTAAAAAATTTGAAGAAGCTTGGCATTGAAAAATTAGATTATTTTATGCTGAGTCATATGCATGGCGACCATTATTATGGTGCAGTTGCTGCTGACGGCGTATTTTATAATTTTGAAGTGGAGAATTACATTTGGACTGGTATTTATTCGCTGACCTATGGAACAGGAAATTTCAGACTTTGGATGGAAGAGGCTGCGAAACATTATGGTGCGAAAGAAATTTTTGTTGCGGAAGGTGATGAGATGTGGTTTGGAGATGTAAAAATGACCATCCTGGCACCACAACAAGGTTTGGTTGGTACTTATTCCGAGCAAAAAACAGACGAGGCAGATAATGCTGTTTCCATTGTAGCTCGATTTGATTACGGGGAATTCTCGTATCTGACAGCAGGAGATCTGTATATGAGCGAAGAATATAAAATATTGGAACGTGTGGAACCATCAGCGTTAAATGTGGATGTTGTAAAGATCAATCATCATGGTCGACCAACTTCAAGCAGTGACGAATGGTGTGCGGCAGTCAGTGCAAAAGTTGCAGTTGCAACTGGAAGTATTGATGTAGCAAACACGACATATGGAAGTTATGCGAAGGTAGGAACTGTTCCTTATGTTGATACTTATGATGGATTCGTACGTGTGGAAGGGCAAAAAGACGGAAGCTTTTCACTGGTTACAAGCAGAGAAAGAGTGCATGACGCCTATGATGCCCTTGATAAAAAGTACAATATACAGCGAAAAGCAGAATACTAAACACAATGTTGTGTATGGAGACTACAAATATGAAGAATAAAATACTTTTGATTTCCTTTGATGCTATGGTACAGGAGGATATTGAATATTTGATGTCCAGACCTGATTCTAATTTCAATCGAATCATGGGTCATTGTGCAAAAGTGGGTAGCGTGAAAAGTGTTTATCCAAGCATTACCTATCCTGCTCATTATGCGATTGCTTCCGGGTGTAATCCCGGAAAATCGCATTTTTGCGAAAATTTTTATTTGCCTTTTAACACGGATGGGAAAAAAGGGTGGATTTTAGAGAGTGATGCATGTCCGACGGAAGATTTTTTCGCGGCAGCGAAACGGGCAGGTATGACAACGGCATCTGTCTATTGGCCTTCTATGGGAAAGAATCCAAATGTTGACTGGTTAATCAATGAGGTTTTTCCGACATTGGAAGAGGATTATCTGGATGTGTTTGCAAGACAGGGCGCGAATGAGGAGACACTTCGCGTGATAGAACAGGCGAAATCATCTTTTCCGCATGATACAAAGAGAGGGCATGCCTGTCCTACCAAGGAAAATACCTATGACGAATTTTTGACACAGTGTCTTTGTTTGCTGATAAAGGAATACCAGCCTGATTTTGCAGTCGTTCATAATAGCTTCATAGACACGGTACGTCATCGTTATGGAGTGTTCCATGAACAAGTGCTGAAAGCTGTTGATTATGCAGATGAGTGGCTGGGTAAGATTGCGGATGCATTGACAGAGGCGGGAGTCTATGAGAACACCAATATTGTAATCATCAGTGATCACGGTCAAATGAACTATACACGCGCAGTAAAGCCAAATCTGATTTTAGAACGCGGCGGATTCTTGACGGCCAATGAAGAGAGAAAACTGGAAAGTTGGCGTGCATATGTAGTGTCGTGCGGAATGTCAGCTCATGTATATCTGAAAAACAAGGAGGACCGAAAGCTTCAAGAGGAAGTGTATCAATATCTGAAAGGTTTTGCAGACGAGGGTGTGTGGGGCTTTGATAAGATATGGACAGAGCGAGAAATGCGAGAACGCTATGGTCTTTACGGGGATTTTTCTTTTGTTTTAGAAACTGATGGGTATACGCAGTTTAGTGAATCCTTAAAAGAACCTTTGGTGCGCAATGTGGAAATTGGAGATTGCCACGAGGCAAAAGCAACTCACGGGTATATGCCTGAACTGGGACCACAACCTGTATTTTGTGCAAAAGGTCCAGATTTCCAGAAGGATGCCTATGTGTCAGCTGGGAGTATTATAGACATTGCGCCAACACTTGCAAGGGTCATGGGAGTGGATATGCCGCAGGCGGAAGGAAATATACTTACAGAATTGCTAAGACGATAATGATTATAATAAATGGGAACAACAGTTTCGGAAAGGATATAAAGATGAAAGCACAGACTTTAAGATTTTTATCTCAAGAGGATATTTTAAGCCTTAAAATTCCATATGAGGAGGTAATAGACGTAGTAGAAAAAGCCATGGCTGCGTTTGGCAGAGATGATGCGCAGAATCCGGCAAAGATTCATATTAACACACGTCCACAGACTTATATTAATGCCATGCCTTCTTATGTGAAAGAAAATGACGATAAAGAATATTGTGGCATGAAATGGATTGGTGGTTATCCGGAAAACAGAGGAAAGAGTCTGCCTGTTACATGGGGACTTATGCTAATGAATGACGTGAATACAGGTGCACCAGTAGCAGTTATGGACGCACGTTGGATAACAGCAATTCGTACGGCTGTCGTGGCTGCCATTACTGCAAAATACTGTAAAGTAAAAGATACACATACGATGACGATTATCGGTGCGGGTGAGCAGGGAAGATGGAATGCACGTATTATGAAAATCGTGGTGCCTGAAATCAAGAAGATTTATATAGGGGATCTTTATGACGCAGCCGTTGATGCATATATTACAAAAATGCAGCCACTTCTTCCAGATGTAGAGATTATTCCAATTCGAAATGACGAAGAACGTCAGGCGGCAATTGATGCTTCACAGATTCTTATTACAGCAACACAACGTTCTGATAAACCGTTCATTTACAAAGAAATGTTACATAAAGGAATGCTGGGTATTCCTTTGGAAAGTACTGCATGGGAAGGACAGACCTATACATGGGCTGATCGATTTGTATGTGATGATTGGGAATTGGTACAGAGTTATTTAAGGGAAGGTAAGTATACAGACGGTGTACCGGATGAATACCAAATTGTAGGAAAAATCATCAATGGAACCAATGTTGGACGTGCAAATGAGGATGAGTTTGTTATTACATCTTCTCATGGTATTGCTATTTCTGATGTCGCTCTTGGTAACCTTATTCTTGAATATGCG